>CAZTBH010000100.1:0-1507 GCA_964611845.1 uncultured Neisseria sp. | reverse complement strand
TCGATATTGTAAATCTCTCTACTTATCAATAGCGCTTTTTTTAGGGGGTATTACCCCATTACCGAGACTGTTTGTCCATCATTGGTATTTACCAATACTGACAGTTCTGATACGCAAGAAGAACTAAATAAAAAACTGCAAAAAGAAATTAATGCACTACCAAATGCTACTCGTCTGGTATCAGTAAACTACACTAATACCACTACCTTAATCCGTGATAAAGACAAAGCTTGTAAAACTGCTACTGCATGGGTCGAAGTTAGTAAGTAAATTATTCTATATTGCAAAAGAACACTTTATGTGTTCTTTTTTTATTGATAATTATATAAATTAGAACTTGGACTACAGTATGTTTTATTAATTCTCAAATTAAATCAGTCTAAATATACAGTACTAAGTAAATAATTCGTGCTGTTATTGGAGTTGTAAATATCTTGCTAAAATCATGCTCTTGACAGTTAAGCAATGTTACACAATTTTGATGGGTTTTGAGATTTGAATACACCAATTATCCTCAAAAGCAAAAATTTAAAATGCATTTAATTAATACTTACCAAATAACCTGTCAAAATTTACTATAACACAATATATTTAATTGAGGAAAAATAACATGGCATACCGCTACGATGAAGATCTTGAGTTTCTTGCAAATATCAAATCAGCAGACCTTAACGATTTAGTATACTGTTTAATTTATGATAAAGATGGTGAAATCAGATTTACTGAAGAGTTAACTTCTGCGCAGGAATACAAACAATATAATCCAGATCATCAAAAATATTGGCGGTTAATTGCCGCAGAAATTCAATGTTTTGGTGCAAATACCTTTGCTACGCTTTTTCGTGGTGGAAAAGGTGTAGAGTATAAGGAAGTATTGATTGATGTTTGTGATAAGCTAAAAGTTAATTATAACAAAGATTCAAGTACCAGCAAAATCGAAGAAAATCTCTTAATGAAAATATTAGCTGATGCGCTTGAAAAAATGAGTCCCGCAGAATTAAAAGAATTAGCCGATACTGTGGGCATAAAAAATACAAGCAATCTCACCTCAGGATTTATGGTTGGGAGCTTTCAAGCAATATTTAGAGCTGGTGGATTTAAATCATATCAATTAACGGTAATAATTGTAAATGCTGTTTTAAAAGCTTTAATTGGAAGAGGTTTAAGCTTTGGTGCAAACATGGCTCTTACTGAAACTGTTGGATTATTGGTCGGACCAATTGGATGGGTAGTTACTGGGCTTTGGACTGCAATTGGTATTGCTGGAACAGCTTATCGAGTAACTATTCCTGCGGTAATTCAAATAGCTGCTCTGAGACAAAAGTATCTCTATGACAAGAGTGTTGCATAAGTTTCATTTAAACATGCAAAAAACCCAGAGACTAACTCTGGGGTTTAACTAACTAAGAGTGTGTCCTAAATTTTGTGTCAATCTGATTTCTACTTCATTTTATTTTTGAGCAAATTCATCGAGATTTTCTAAGGCAAGTTCTTCTGTATCTGCTGA
>CAZTBH010000099.1:0-1517 GCA_964611845.1 uncultured Neisseria sp. | reverse complement strand
CCCGAATGATTTTGACCGGCGGATGGCTAAAGCCGAGAGTCGCGCCAATCTTGGCGGCGATATTATGATCCATGGCAGTAGCTCCTCTGTGGGCTGTTTGGCAATGGGGAATGAAGCCGCAGAAGACCTATTTGTGTTAGCCGCGCACACCGCGAGTCTTGGCGTTATTATAGTGATAAGCCCAACTGATTTTCGAAAGAATGCTTTAATAGAAGAGACGATTGCCGGGAACAAGCCTTCTTGGCGTGCTGAGTTATACGCGGGGATCAGAGAAGCACTATCAGCCTTTAATTAGCAAAGGCGCGACTGTGCTTGTTGTGGGGGTATCACCAATAGCCTTAAAAAGATTTTGCCCGTGGGTTAAGTTAACAGATCACCAAGTTCGGCATCAACACCAAGTGCTGCCATTTGCTTTTGCAGCAATAAACCGCAGCCAAAGGCGTCCTCAAGCGCATTATGTTCTTGTAACATCGGCAATTGATGGCGTTTTAAGCAAGCCGCTAATCGATATTCGTCCTGGCGGACTGTGATGTTTCGTCGTTGCAATTGCCGACCTTCAATTTTCAAGGTATCTACGAAGCGAAAATTGGGTGCTCGGCCAAAACAATTTTGACAAGCCTTTCGCAAAAACTGTTGTTCGATGACACTATGATGCGCTACCAACACTGCATTTTCCGCAGCCAGCAGAAAAGTAACTAATACCTCTGAAAGTTCCTCGCCTGTTGCTAACTGTTGGTTGTGAATGCCGTGGATTGTCGCACTTTGGCCAACCCCATTATCACCAATCGGTGCTTTAATCACTTGATAGTGCGCGCTGCCCAAGTCGAGGGTGCGCTTTTGCATCAACAACCAACCAATGCTAATCATTTGGTGGCGCTGTGGATCAAGTCCAGTCGTTTCGATGTCTACGAGCATAAATAGGCAATCATCTAGCGCGGTTTGGCGAGATGGTCTTTTGCCTTGCTCATAGCGCAATACCGGCTGTTGCAATGGCGTTGGGCGGGTGAACCATTTCCACATATTAAACTTCCCGGCAATAACGCAGTTGCAGCACTTTCTGCTCTTGGCCTATCACAGCGAAAGCGTCTTTCAGCTGATGACGCCGCATTAAATCAAGGCCGGCAGGGTCGAGTAAATTCGAAACTGTCGCCTGTTGGGTTAATGCTTCGCCTTGGATCTGCCAGCGCAGTTCTGCCAAAATCTCGTAAGCGGCCAGTAGATCTTGTGCCTGTGACGGGCTTAATACCTGCTGCTGCTTTAGCATCTCCAATCGTTCGCGTGTGCTAACGGCGGTGACGCCATGAGCTAAGGCATGTACTCGCATTAAGTCGTTAATTAAACTTGACCCGCGTTTTTTCAAATCTAAGCCACGCCGATGTTGGCCGTCATGTTCCAACAGAAAATGTTTAAAAAAACCAAGCGGCGGCTGATGTGACAATGCGTTCTTTGCAAGATGGTACAGGAACAGTGCTTGATTTGGCGTCCGCGCTAAGATGTCTTGTTGCAGGGCGTTAAAT
>CAZTBH010000098.1:1167-1604 GCA_964611845.1 uncultured Neisseria sp. | reverse complement strand
CACTAAACTGATTAATAACTTGGTTTGTTGCGCGTCTGGATCTAAGCCCAAGTCGGCTAGTTGCTGCTGCCATTTTAATGTGGGATGCCGTCGATTGATCTGCTTTTGTAAATATTCTAATTGGGAAATGGGATAACCTAGTGCTTTGCCGACATCACGTAAGCTACTACGAAAACGATAACAGATCACAGTTGCAGCCAAGGCGGCCCTTTGTCTGCCGTATTTTTGATAAATATATTGGATAACTTCTTCCCGGCGTTCGTGTTCGAAGTCGACATCAATATCTGGCGGTTCTGCGCGTTCCTTGGAGATAAATCTCTCAAATAACAAGGAAAATTGTCTAGGATCTACCGCTGTGATCTGTAGGCAATAACAAACAACTGAGTTAGCCGCCGAGCCGCGACCTTGATGCAATATTTGTCTATCCCGAGCAAATC
>CAZTBH010000098.1:0-1157 GCA_964611845.1 uncultured Neisseria sp. | reverse complement strand
AAAAGTAATAGGCATAATCAAGTTCATCGATAAGTTTTAGTTCGCGTGCCAAAGTATCTGCAACTGCGGTAGGGATGGTTTCGCCAAAGCGGACTTGAGCACCTGCCATCACTAACTCAGTGAGGTGATGCATTGGGGTTTGCCCTGCAGGCACTAATTCACTTGGGTATTCGTAGCGAAGGCTGGCCAGTGAGAATTGGCATAAACTAGCAATTTCTAACGAGGTTACTAGCCAGTCTGAACTATAAAGTTGCTGAAGTTTGCGTAAAGTTCGCAAGCAGCGTTCGGCATTTGCGCTGATTGAGGTGCCGGCACCTGCCACCGTGGTACCCAGTCGAATGGCCGTAACGACATCTAATAGTGGTTTTTGCTCGGGAGTTGCCATTAAGACTGCGCCAACCGCAGTCAGCGGAAAACCGGATTGTTGCCTAAGCCAATGGTGATAGCTTACGAAGCTGCCGTCTTGGCTATCTAATCCTCGATGTGCGGCAATATAACAGCGTTTGCTAAAATAACGCTGCAACCAAAGGCTCCAATGACTATCACGTTCTGCGGTTCGGCTTGGGAGCCATAATAATAAACAGTGACGGCAGCTTTTGAGATCCCAAAGTTCCAGCTGGTAATCACCTTTTTCTGCCCGTCGTCGACTGTTGCTTATAATACGACAAAGTTCGGCATAGGCCTGTCGACTTGGACATAACAGCACCACAGTCAAATCTTCAATTCGAAATAAAGATCCGATAATAAGTTTGAGGGGCAATTGTTGCTCTTGGATCTGACGATGAGCTCGCACAACCCCAGCGACTGAGCATTCGTCGGTGATAGCAATGGCTTGCGGCCTCAGTGACTAGTTGTTCTGGACTTGCCGCACCGGTTAAAAAGCTGAAATGGCTCTGGCAAAAAAGTTCGGCGTAGGACATCAGCTAAAAAATCCATGAATAAACCATTGCCGCTGTTGGTTTCGAAAATACCAACACCATTGACCCTCGGCATTTCGCGCAATGACATAGTCCCTTTGTTCCAGATTTGGCTGCCACCACGGACTTATTATTCGCTCAATGCCCACACTGATCTCCGCTGGCGGGGCAGATGGTTTTGGCGGTGAGCATAACAAGAGTGGTCTGGCTAAATCGGTAACTAAAGTGGGGGACAGTTTG
>CAZTBH010000097.1:0-1630 GCA_964611845.1 uncultured Neisseria sp. | reverse complement strand
ACCCTTCATGTTCCTGAAACACCTCAGACTCAAAATATGATTGGTGAAGCTGAACTGGACTTGATGAAAAACGGGGCCATTCTCATCAATGCCTCACGCGGTACTGTAGTCGATATCGATGCCTTAGCCGGTGCTTTGGCTGCCAACAAATTGGCCGGCGCCGCAATTGACGTATTCCCGGTAGAACCAACCGGCAATGACGAAGTTTTCGAATCGCCATTACGCGCGTTTGACAACGTGATCCTGACGCCACATATCGGCGGTTCAACGCAAGAAGCCCAAGAAAATATCGGTTATGAAGTTGCCGGGAAATTAGTGAAATATTCCGATAACGGTTCAACCTTGTCTGCAGTGAATTTCCCTGAAGTTTCATTGCCAGAGCATAAAGGTCGTTCTCGCCTGCTGCATATCCATAAAAACCAACCAGGCATGCTAACCAAAATCAACGAAGCTTTCGCTCGCCATGGCATCAACATTTCGGGTCAGTACCTGCAAACGAATGCTGAAATTGGTTACGTGGTCATTGATATCGATAGCCTTGACCAAGAATTGGCATTAAATGAGCTAAAAGCTATCCCTGGCACTTTAAAAGCGCGAGTATTGCACTAATAGAGAAAAATCGGCACAACAAGCCATTTGTTGTGCCGAAATCCGCTTACTCTCGTCTCCAAATGACTGAAAAATCATCGTTTAATCCCGACTTCACAAGTCAATCAGCCCGCCAAACCTTAGTTGCAGACGTGCTAAATCAAGTTTTTATCACGTTTTTATAACTACAAAATCATGTTTTAAAAAGCCTTTGTTCGGTAAGTCTCGATAGTTTATCCAAGTGCCCCTGGCACGTTGTTAGATTGATAAATCTTAATCACGCTGACATTTCAGGATGAACAACATGAAAAAAATTGCTTTTGTAATTAGCTCATTTTTTGTCGCACATATGGCTTATGCCGTCCCAACCGATTGTGGTGAATGGATTTCTTATCAAGTTGAAGTATGTGATGAACGGGAAGTATTAACCGAAAAGCCGATTACGCATTGCCGTTATATCAGCTTACCCATTGAAAACCGGCAATATACCAAAACAGTCGATGGTCACATTTCTTATGCGCAATGCGGCCGAATGAACGGCTACTACCTGAATGAAGTTGAACATACCACCAAGCAAGTTCGGACTATTGTTCGCGAAAACTGTCGGATGGAAACCCGCTGGGAATGGGTCCCAGGTGGACCAAACTGCGGCGAAATTCCTTTTGCCGCAAAAAAAGATCAGCAATAACCTTATCGGCGCAAATATTCCGATAAAAAAAGCCAGACTGTTACCAGACTGGCTTTTTACAAGACTTCGGCACAATCCACACGGATTTTGGCTTTTATACCGTCATCACCTTTGACAACTTAAGCCGCTTCGCCGCGTTTTTCGATATAGCTCAAAGCCAAATCAATACGAGCAATGGCGCGATCACGACCGATCAACGCAACTGTCACATCGAGCGATGGCGAGTTACCGCCGCCAGTCACAGCAACACGAAGTGGCATCCCCACTTTCCCCATGCCAAGCCCTAAGCTTTCAGCTGCAGAATTAATCGCCGCATGCACAGTCTCGGCATTCCATTCGGTCAACGCTGCCAGC
>CAZTBH010000096.1:603-1723 GCA_964611845.1 uncultured Neisseria sp. | reverse complement strand
TAGGGATTCTGGATCTACCCAGCCTGCCGAGCGATAGGCAGCCAGTGTTTCCAACATTAACCGATCAAGACCAAAATCCCGCTCAGCTTTGGCGCGTGCGGCTTGTCCCATTTCGCGGCGGAGCGACGTATTATTGCTCAACTCAAGGATACGGTTCGCAAGACCAACTTGATCATCTTGGCCAACAACAAACCCCGTTTTACCGTGTTCGATTAGCGATGGAATATCCCCAGCGGCCATGGCCACCACCGGCAAGCCGCAAGCCATCGCTTCCATCACGACATTCGGACAACCTTCACTTTCCGAGGTATGAACCAAAAAACTTGCGCCGTGTAGAAGGCAGGCACATCGTGAACCGGGCCTAGAAACACTACACTTTCAGCGACCCCCCAAGAGACAGCCTCGCGATGAAGCATGGGCCTGAGGGGACCGTCTCCTGCAATACTAAACTGGATGGGCCGTGTCTTGAGTCGGTTGACCTGTCGAATCGCCTGAAGAAATCGATCCCAGCGTTTGACGGGTAAAAGAGAACCCACCCCTACGACCGAAACATTGTCACCTGCATCCTGCTCCGCCTGTTGAAAAGCCTTGAGGTCGAGACCATTTCGTACCACTGCGAATTCTTTGGGCGAGAAGAATCTCGACGTTTTATGGGCTAATTCCGCACAAAAGTGACTATTTGAAATGTGAAGCGAAGGCCATCGTGCATTCAAACCGCCCCTCAACCGTCCGCCTGCTTTTCTGACAGTAGCAAAATCGCTGCGCAATGAACCCACAGCCACAGCTCCTGTACCTAACGCCGCATAGTGAGCCGCAAAATTTGTGTGAAATCCATATGAGTGGATGACTTCCGGCAGAAGGGTTCGTACCAATTTCCTAAAGGCCCGAAGTTTAACTATCGGCGATGCAGGTGTAGGCAATCCGTAGATCGGAATCTTCAGCGCAGCAATATCACGATAGTATTTCTCGTTGGGATTATCGTTCCAGGCCACCAGAGCCGGTTTATAGCGGCTACGTTCCAACGTTGCCAACAGATAGTAGAGCTGACGTTCCAACCCGCCCAGTCCAAGTTGGCCAACTACATAAAGCAGACGGCATCGGCTTCCCGCCGGTGGCGCAC
>CAZTBH010000096.1:0-593 GCA_964611845.1 uncultured Neisseria sp. | reverse complement strand
GCCGTAAACGAGACTTTCCTTGCCTGACACACTCTTACTCGCTGAAAACACTGGTTCACCTAGTCGTTCATTACTCGCAACTCGCGCACGTCGAGACGGATACGACGGGAGAGGTGAGGTTCATCTGAATGATGTTTTCCAATCTTGATGCGGTTTCATCCCACCCGATCACTTGTTGCGAATTGCTCCTCTCGGCCGTCTCTTGTCTCTGTCCTTGCCGAAAGGTCTCGGCCATGCAACGAAGTGATTCACTCAGCTTCGCAACTGATCCGGCCTCAAATAAGCTGCCCCCGTAATTCTCAGCCAGACGAGGATTTCCACCCACGTTGGATCCAAGAAACGGCACGCCGCAGGCGAGTGCCTCGAGGACAGCATTGGAGTAATTCTCGTACCGGCTCGGCATGACAAACACATCCATAGCTCGGTACCACTCTCCCAATCGCTCATGCGGAACGTCGGCCTCGATCCGGACAAAGCCTTTCGCCAATTCCTCCTTCAAGGCTTCACGAAGCTTCCCTTCCTCCTCCCCCGCCCCGATCATAAGAAGCCTGGCTTGAGGGATGTGAGTCCGCAGCTGCTTGAATGCATCGGCT
>CAZTBH010000095.1:0-1734 GCA_964611845.1 uncultured Neisseria sp. | reverse complement strand
GATAACGTGTCGGTCTATGCCAGCCGCGTGGCGATGGGGAAAAAGCTTGGCGAGAAAATTAAACGAGAATGGGCTCACCTTGACATTGATGTGGTGATCCCAATTCCTGAAACTAGTAATGATGCAGCGTTGCAAATTGCTCACGAACTTGGTCTACCATATCGCCAAGGCTACGTGAAGAACCGTTACATCGGTCGTACTTTTATTATGCCAGGTCAAGGCGAACGGAAGAAATCGGTAAAACGTAAACTCAATGCAATATGGCAGGAGTTTAAAGGCAAGAATGTTTTGCTGGTTGATGACTCTATCGTTCGTGGAACTACTTCAGGTCAAATTATTGATATGGCGCGTGAAGCTGGTGCGAACAAAGTTTATTTTGCCTCAGCAGCTCCAGAAATTCGTTTCCCGAACGTTTATGGAATTGACATGCCATCAGCCAATGAGCTGATTGCGCACGGCCATGATGTTGAAAGCATTTGCAAAATCATCGGTGCCGATGGTTTGATTTTCCAATCATTGGAAGATTTAATTGCTGCTGTTCGTTCGGAAAATCCAGAAATTAAAAAGTTCGAAACCTCAGTGTTTGATGGTGTTTACGTCACCAATGACATCACTCAAGAATACTTAAATAAACTGGACGCAGCGCGTAATGAAGCAGGGAAGTCAACAAAAGCTGCACTAATGGCAGGTAATTTAGAAACTTATAACGAAGGCTCATAACCTCGTTGCCAACGCTAAATGTTAGCCAATAAAAAAGGAGCCTCGGCTCCTTTTTTATTGGCTGTACTCTGAACATATATTTTAGCTTACCCAAGGATTCAACTTTGCAGCCACTTTGTACCAGAAAGTTGCATACACAAAATTTCGCTGCTTTACCGCAGAACCCACATCCAGATAAATGCATTGGCAAAAAACAGCAAAGCGAGTAACACCAAACCCGCGGTGACCAAGGTAGTTGAAAACATAAATCCGCGCTCGTCAGGAATTTCTAATAAAATCGATGTCCCTAAAAATAGCAGATAAATGCTATATATTAAGCCCAGTAAGCCCACCAGCAGTAAAAACCACCCTTCTGGGAATAACCAAGCAAAGCCCGTGCAAAGTAGCGGCGTAACCGTATAGCAGGCTAGCTCCAGTGCTAAATCAAAGCTTGCCGGCCTGCCGTAGTCATGCGTCATGGCTCTTGCTAAAAATGCCAAAAGCAATACGGCTGTTACGATGCTGAGATACATGCAAGTGGCAATACCGAGAATTTGTAAGGGTTGAATAAACCGAGTTTTTTCCGCCCATTCGATGCCGAAGAACCACATACTCAAGGCTAAACAGCAGGGTGCAATTGCCGAGAAAAAGCCGAGGTGGCTAAGACTTTCGACGAGCGATGAATGTTTTTGTTGAAGGTTGAGCCATTGCTGGCGTGGGTTAAAATAAAAACCCCAGAGGTTACTAATACTCATGTTATTCCTATTCGCTCTTTTTATAGTTGTATTGAAGAGCTGAACAGCGTGCTCATGGTAAAAGGTATGGCTAAAAATTAAGCAATAGTCAAGTTGTTAACTTAATTAGATAACGCTTTGCCAACAAGTCAACGTAATCTGGCGCAATTTCTGCCGATTTAGCGGTTAATTTCGCTATCAGGACTGCCTGAGTGGAATTTAAAGTCAGGATCTGGGCTTGTGATCAAATTCGCTTCCAGTTCGCCAAAATAGCGTACTCGGGGTGAGATATCGGTTTTAC
>CAZTBH010000094.1:0-1808 GCA_964611845.1 uncultured Neisseria sp. | reverse complement strand
GGTGGGAGTAATTTACTTAACCAGCTCATGATATTCCTTTAAATTATATATTTTTCATAGCAATTTTTTTTGCCCATACTGCAGGGGCACTATTGTGCACTGAATCACCACTACTATCAACGGCAACCGTAACTGGCATGTCTTCAACTTCAAATTCATACACCGCTTCCATACCAAGCTCAGCAAAAGCCACCACTCGAGAAGCCTTGATAGCTTTTGACACTAAATATGCTGCACCACCAACTGCAATTAAATATACAGCTTGATTGTCTTTAATCGCATCAATTGCAACTTGACCACGCTCAGATTTACCAATCATGCCAACCAACCCAGTTTGCTCAAGCATTTGGCGGGTAAATTTATCCATCCGTGTTGAAGTTGTCGGACCAGCCGGGCCAACTACTTCATTGCCAACTGGATCAACTGGCCCAACGTAATAAATGAAACGTCCATTAAAATCAACTGGCAGACTTTCGCCATTATTTAACATTTCAGTAATTTTTTTATGCGCAGCATCGCGACCAGTCAAAATCTTACCAGACAACAATAAAGTTTCACCAGTTTTCCAAGTCGCTAGATCTTCTTTAGTAATATTGTTGATGTTTACACGACGTGAATTAACCCCACCCAAAGCAACTGCTGGGTAATCTTCCAACTTAGGCGGCGTGAAAACGGCAGGACCGCTACCATCTAGGCTAAAATGAATATGACGAGTCGCAGCACAATTTGGAATCAAAGCAATTGGTTTACTCGCGGCATGGGTTGGATAATCTAAAATTTTAACATCAAGCACCGTCGTTAATCCACCTAAACCTTGTGCTCCAATTCCCAAAGCATTAACTTTATTATATAGTTCAATGCGTAACTCTTCAAGTTGATTTTCAGCACCACGAGCCAACAGTTCAGTCATGTCAATTGGTGCCATTAAAGATTTTTTAGCAAGCAACATTGCTTGTTCAGCAGTTCCGCCAATCCCAATTCCAAGCATTCCTGGTGGACACCAACCAGCTCCCATCGTTGGTACGGTTTTTAAAATCCAATCTACAATTGAATCCGATGGGTTTAACATCGCAAATTTGGCTTTATTTTCGGAACCACCACCTTTAGCAGCAATCTCAACCTCAACTGTATCACCAGGAACTAAATCAAAATGAACTACAGCAGGAGCATTATTTTTAGTATTTTTACGCCCAAAAGCTGGATCCGCTAAAACAGAAGCGCGTAATTTATTAGCAGGAAAATCGTAAGCTAAGGCAACTCCATGATTAACCATTTCTTGAATTGACATTGTCGCATCAGCAAATTGTACATTCATACCAACTTTAATAAATACACAAACAATTCCAGTATCTTGACAAATCGGGCGATGCCCTTCAGCACTCATGCGTGAATTAACCAAAATTTGTGCAATAGCATCTTTAGCCGCAGGAGATTCTTCACGCTCATAAGCCTTTGCCATAGCTTGAATAAAATCTTGCGGATGGTAATAAGAAATGTACTGTAAACTGTCAGCAATTGATTGTATAAAATCATTTTGCTTGATTTGGATGGCCATATTTTACTTCCAAAAAATAGTATTTAACCTTTAATTATAACACAATTTGAGGCTTGGATGAATACTACATAAAATTCACCAATAATTATAATTAGATTGAGTAATTTTAACCAAGCCAAAGAAAACCACCGTACAACATCAATAAGTATGTGTCAGAATATGTTCAAGTCCAAGCAAAATATTACAACAACATATATAATTGATATAGTTAACCTATAAATAATTGAGCAATTGACTGTTCGATCGCTAAACT
>CAZTBH010000093.1:242-1891 GCA_964611845.1 uncultured Neisseria sp. | reverse complement strand
GTGCAAAGTTGTCACTAGATATATTATTTATTTGCAGGATAGAATAGGAAATATAAAAGATTTACTACAATAAATAGTTGGCACTGAAAAACTATTTAACAAGCTGAATTAAATTAATATTTATGCATATCTCTCATGCGTAAATTGCAAGAAAGTGATAAAATAATGTCCTAAACCTTGCAGTTTACTATGGGAAATATCATGCCACCAAAGAAGAAATCTAACAAATATCAAAGCCAACTATTTAAGATTGAACTGATTGATTTAGTTGATCCAGAACATGAATTGGTTATACTTGCTAATAAATTCAATTGGAATAAAATAGATGAAATATGTTCTGCCTATTTCTGTAATGATAATGGTCGGATTGGTCATTCTAGCCGTTTAGTAATTGGCTTGCTGTTGTTGAAACAATTGCATAGCTTATCTGATTTAGAAGTCTGTCAACAGTTTGTGCAGAATCCTTACTATCAATACTTATGCGGTTTCAGTCACTTTGAACATAAACTTAAATTCAATCCTTCAAGTTTAACCAAATGGCGTAATCGTTTGGGCGAAGAAGTTTTTGCTAAAATCCTGAGTCAAACGGTAGAGATGGCTTTAGAGGATGATATCATAAGCCCAAAGGAGTGTAGCGAAGTAGTTTCAGATACCACGGTGCAAGAAAAGAATATCACCTATCCCACCGACGGGAAACTACTTTGCCGCGCAGTCGAACATTTAGTAAAAGTTGGCATAGCATCGCAAGTGAAATTTCGCCAAACCTACACAAGAACCGCGGTTAAGTTAAGAAACAAAGCCGCACGCTTATCTCATGGTAGAAAGCCAATGCAGGCGGCAGCCTGCATTAAACAACTCCGCAGTCGTTTGGGTCGTATTATTCGCGACATTGAACGCCAACTACCAAAGCTCACCATTAATGATAGTGAACATAAAAGATTACTGCAAAAACTAGCTATAGCTAAACGCATCTATGAACAACGCCGCGATAGTAGCAATAAAGTGTATTCCATCCATGAGCCTGATGTCTCTTGTATCGCCAAAGGTAAAATCCATAAGAAATATGAGTTTGGTTGTAAAGTAGGGATTGTTAGTACCTTGAAGAATAGCTTCATTATTGCTGCAAAAGCATTTCAGAATAATCCATATGATGGGCACACCTTAAAACCACTGATAGAAATAGCCGAAGCTAATACAAATGTAACTACCAAAACCATAGTTCTTGATGATGGTTACAAAGGTTGTAAGAGACAGTTCCCTGAGAAAAACGTAATGTTGACTCGCGACCGCAACCTTAGCAAGGCAATGAAAAAGAAACTCAAGAAACGAAGTAAAGTTGAACCAGTAATTGGCTTAGCCAAAGCCAAATGCGGACTAGCAAGAAACAAATTAAAAGGAATAACAGGCGATGCAATCAATGCATTGCTCTCAGCCATTGCGTATAACCTAAGAATAATCCTACGGGTTATTTTTTACCTATTATTTATGTTGATAAAATTTACGATAAGAATAAAAAAATCACCAGATTCACAATTTAGCTGGTGATTTATTTTATGAAATGGGCTTATTCAGTGTCGACTAATTATACGCACGAACATACTTACGGGCATCGTCACCACCTAGCCCAAGTATGGTTTTACTGTAAACGT
>CAZTBH010000093.1:0-232 GCA_964611845.1 uncultured Neisseria sp. | reverse complement strand
AATTTAGCTGGTGATTTATTTTATGAAATGGGCTTATTCAGTGTCGACTAAATAATGTCACCATTGAATCAATCAGTGCATAGCGATTAATCGTAAAATGCATAAAATCAAACATTAATAATAATGCTGCAAAAATAGCAGCTCGGTTACTTTTAAAAATCCTTTTAGCAAAGTAGTATATAAGCGGAATCATAATGAGACCACAAAGATATGCCATAATCCGCCAGCCAAG
>CAZTBH010000092.1:0-1920 GCA_964611845.1 uncultured Neisseria sp. | reverse complement strand
CACACTAATAGCCATGATCCCCAGCAGCACAATCACTAGCATTAACTCGACTAAGGTAAACCCGAGACGCCTTAGCATTACCAATTCCCTTTGTAGCTGCGAAACGCTAACACATCACCAGTGGGTGTAGTGACCTGAAGATCGATACGTTTCATCAATGCGTTAGCAAGCGCAAGATCGCTGCCAGCGTAACTGATAGTCACACTGAGCTGATACCCAGCATAACTATCAGCCAGACTTTCATTGAGCGTATTACTGAGTTGAGCGCCACTTAACCTTAGGCAATGATAATCGTCGAGATCATCATAAAGTTCCCGGCTTGCCTCTTCGGTCGCCACCGACATTCCGCTGGCTGGACAGGCAGGAATACTGGCAATACAGGCCGATGCCCCGCTTTGATTGCAGCGCAACCCCGAAGTACCTCGAGGACTGTTTTCGTCAAAGGCTCGACTGGTGATTTCATTCATTAAACTATGGCCAAGCTCAGCAGCCCGCACTTGATGCCAAGTTTCACTGCTGGAGCGCATCATAGGCCCAAGCACACTGGTGATGAGTGTCAACGCAATGGCAAGTACCAACATGCCAATCACCAATTCGACTAAGGTAAAGCCACGGCTTTTTGCCAACAATCGACCGAGCTTTAGCATGAAGATAAGTACCCTTGGCTAGTCAGACAAAGCTGCCGAACGCCAGCACTGTGAGTAAATTTGATGGTGCAACCATTGGCACAGCTACCTTGTGGACGTCCCCAACTATCAAAACGGATCAACACAGGCAAAGTTAAGTCGCTCCCTTGTTGAATGACTTGGAGCTGGATGCTATTCAGCACGGTCTGTTCTGGATTTGCGGCATTCAGCACAAGACTTGCTGCCGCGGTGCATTGCGCGCTGGTTGCGACTCCGATGACAGATGCAGAAAGGACGAGCGTCGGACACCTGGTCGCTAAGTTTGCGGTATCTTGCATGCTAATGAGCTGCACTTGATGCAACAACGCCAGCGTATGATCGCTGGCGCTATATATACTGGCATTATCAGCACGAAAAAAACGACTGCCAGCACTGATCGCAACAATACTAGCAACCACCAACACCAACACCAACTCGACCATGGTAAAGCCAAGTTGGTCACGGGTTCGGTGGGTCGCCATTAACAGCCTGTGATGGTTGCAGTGTAAGTCGGTTTGCTACCTGCAGCTGCAGCCGCTTTATACACCAACACACAACCTTGAGCTGCAGTTGTTGATGTTGTCGGCGCTGTAGTCCCGGTTGGATAAATCATGACATCAGTGGTGGTCATTCCCAGTGCAGCATTTGCTACCGCGGTTGCAACCACAAAATTACCATCAAGATCTAACACCGCACCGACATCAGCAGTCGTGGCACTGACATAACCATAAACCACGTTGATATTGGTTCCAGTTTCATTCACTGTCGCCGTTGCTGCAGCTTGTTTGCCAGCCAACACCGCTTTGCTATACACAACAGCATTCGCTGATTGCAGAGATGCTTTCACAGCATTTAATGTGCCGCCTTTAGCATCACCTGCCAAATTTAAGAATTTCGGGGCAGCGGTGATCGCTAAAATACCCAAAATAACAATAACAATAACCAACTCAACTAAGGTAAAACCCTGATTCTTCTTCATAACTACTCTCTTTTTCACGCGCTAAGATTAGCGGTATTAAGGTTTATTCAGATTTAAAATCACTGAGCCAGCCTCTGGATCATACGTGAAGCTGTTATTGCCTGCCGTCGCGGTTGGCGCTGCAGACAAACCTGCGGTCGAGTGGAACACACAATCATTGTTGGCATCAACTCGAATATACAGCGACAAACTGGCATCAAACGCCACTGCAGCTGTTGGTGGATTTTGCATCACTTGGTTTAGCGCGTTTAAACATTGTGCATTTGTCATTGCATC
>CAZTBH010000091.1:0-1948 GCA_964611845.1 uncultured Neisseria sp. | reverse complement strand
AAAGTTATTATTTAACTTTTCTAACCAATTTTTCTTTAATACGTGCAGATTTACCTGAACGGTCACGTAAATAATATAATTTAGCGCGACGTACATCACCACGGCGTTTAACTTCAATTGAGTCAACCAATGGAGAATAAGTTTGGAATGTTCTTTCAACACCTTCACCAGCCGATACTTTACGTACGATGAAAGCAGAATTTAAACCACGGTTACGTTTAGCAATTACCACACCTTCAAAGGCCTGTAAACGCTCACGAGTGCCCTCTTTTACTTTAACTTGAACTACAACTGTATCACCAGGTGCAAACTCAGGGATAGTTTTATTTAAACGTGCAATTTCTTCTTGCTCTAACATTTGAATGATATTCATTATTTTTTTCCTATAATCTTGTTCCTACTTAACATTTCATCAAGTAGCCGAGATTGTTCTTTTGTTAACTGTTTGCCATCTAAAAGTTCTGGACGCCGTTGATAGGTTCGCCATAAACTTTGTTGCAAACGCCATTTTCTAATTTGTTCATGATTACCTGAACATAATACTTCAGGGACCTCAGCACCACAATAATCACGTGGAACAGTATAATGCGGACAATCTAATAACCCATCCATAAATGAATCATTAGTTACTGATTCCTGACTATTCATAGCTCCTGGGATTTGCCGAACAATTGCATCAATTAAGAGCATTGCAGGTAATTCTCCACCTGATACCACAAAGTCACCCAACGAAATTTCTAAATCAACATTACGTTCAATAAATCTTTCGTCAATTCCTTCATAGCGGCCACAAACAAAAATCACGCCTTGATCTGCAGCTAATTGATTAATCAATGCTTGATCAACACGCTTACCCTGCGGTGATAAATACACCACTAAAGGCTGCTTAACTCCATGCTGCGCTTGATTTTCTTTAGCCTTAGCTAAAGTTAATTCCAAAGGCACGATTTTCATGACCATTCCAGGTCCACCACCAAAAGTTTTATCATCAATACGACGATAATTATCAGTGGTAAAATCACGTGGATTCAGCGTATCTAACTTAAACAAATTTTTGGCCAACGCCCGCGCAACGATACCATTTTGGCTCACCGCGGCAAACATTTCTGGAAAAATGGAAATGACACTAAAGATCAATAGTCCAAACCCCAATCCAAGGTAATTTGCTTATTTGCCATATCAACATCGATAACATATTGTGCAACAAATGGCACCAAACGTTCTTCAGTCGCGTCTCGAATTACCAAGACGTCATTTGCTCCAGTTTGCATGAGATCTTTGACAACCCCCAATGCTTCACCTTGCACATTAACTGCGTTTAAGCCGATTAAATCAACCCAATAAAATTCATCTTCGTCTAAATCTGGAAGTTGTTCCCGACTTACTGCAACAGTAGCACCTTTTAGTGCAAAAGCCGCATCTCGATCAGTAACCCCAGCTAATTTGGCATGAAATAAGCCATCGCGAGCGAAGCTTTTTTCAATTGTTTGGCTAACTACTTTACCATCTGGAAACTTAAGATAAATATTTTCATAATCATCCAGTGAGTCATCATATTCAGTAGTTACTTTTATTTTTACCCAACCTTGAATGCCGAACGGACTAGTAATATAACCCATGTCAATCAAGTTGTTAGGTGTCATAATTTAGGCTGCTAAGTTTTTAATTAATTTTTGAACAGCAGGAGATACTTGTGCACCAACTGAAGCCCAATAATCAACACGAGTAGTATCAATACGTACTGCCTCAACAGTTGCAGCAGCAACTGGGTTGTAAAAACCAACTTTTTCGATGAAACGACCATCACGACGTGCACGAGAATCGGCAACTACAACACTGTAGTAAGGGCGGTGCTTATTACCACCACGAGCTAAACGAATAACGACCATTGTGTTATTTCCCTATAAAAATTAAACAATAAAGCACGTGATTTTACAATAGAAAACAA
>CAZTBH010000090.1:0-1968 GCA_964611845.1 uncultured Neisseria sp. | reverse complement strand
GTAACCAAGTGCCCCGCAATCAACCAATTAATGATATAAATCCGTGGATAAAGATAATAGATTTTACTATAACAGTACATTCCAAGCGGGCGGAATAAATACCCACCAAGAAAGAGTGCTAATACAATACATATTTTAAATTTACCATTAAAATAATCAGGAATACAATTAGTTGCAAAATATACTGTCATAAAACCAAAAATTACAAAATCATAATACTCGTATAAACTACCCAGAGAAGCTAGCAATATACTACGCCGCTCTGCAGAGCTTAAATTTGATTTTAAAACAGTTATTATTTCTCGATAAATCATAATGCCTCAATCAACCCCAGATTAAAATTTAATTACTTCTAAGTGAAATAGAATTATAACCACCACCTAAATCCTGATAGAGACTAATTAATGTCGTCATTTGCAATAGCTTAATCTGGTTTAGAGCAATTTTCGCCTGATCAACATTAAGTTTATCTGCCATAATATCATTATAAGCAATAATTCCTTTTTTATACAGTGCATTATTCAGCTGATATTTATCAAGAGCAGTAAGATATGCTTTATTGATAAGCTCGTAGCGATGATTGGAATCACGATGCTTAACTAAATCATTATCAACATCGCGTAGTGCACCTCTTACAACTTCAAGATAATTGGCATAAGCAAATTTTTTTGCACCACTAAAACTTTTAATCTCGCCAAAAATAGCTGGATTAACTGACCAAGTTAAATAAGCATCTGTTGTTGGTGTATAGATCCCATCAGGGCCTTTTGCGTCTACATCTGATTGGCCAGCAAAATAATCAAGCTGAACCGCAGGCAACAATTGTGAGGCAATCACTCCGCTATTTTGGGTTGCCAAGCGGAGCTCAGTCTCCGCCAATTCAACATCTGGCCGATTATTTAAAACAGTTACTGGCTGAGCTCCTACATCGGGAAACTGAGTGCAAAAACTCTCAAAGTGGACATTAATCATCAATGGACCCGGATTCTGGTTCAGTAAGTATTGCAACGCGTTCTGTGCTTTTTGAATATTAACCACAATCAGCTCGCGCTGTGCTCTTAGTTCCCAAAGGCGTTGCTGAATCTCATCGACATTTTGCGCTGGTACAAGCCCACGTTGAAAATCAGCATTTTTAATACTTTCCCATTCGCTCAAATCAGCAAGATAATTGTCTACTAACTCCAAGCGTTCAGATTCTGCTAGGTAAGTAAAATAGCCTGTAGTAAATTGAGCAATAAAGGTGAGCCTAGCTGCCGAAACTGCATATTGCTGTGCTTCGACATTGAGGGTTGCAGCTTTATGCTGTGAGATAAGATTAAAAATATTCAGTGCAGAATATGAAGGCCACGCACCATAAAAATAATTAGGATATCCTAGTGCAGGATTAGTTGAGTATCCGGCATCGAGATTAATTCCTGGAATCCAACTTAAATTTACAGCGCGAAGCTGTCCCTGTGCAATTTCGAGATGAGCAAAAGCTTTCTGTACACTATTATTAACTTGTAAGCCTTGTTTTATCAGGTGGTTTAGTTGTGGATCATTAAATTGTTCCCACCATGCCAAATAAGGAAAATTACTCTCATATGTAATTGATTCATTTATGTATGCCCAATTATCAGCTACTTCAACATTAGGTTTCACATATCCAGAATAATCAAGATAAGAGAGAAAAATATCAATAGCCAGGCTTTAATTATTTTCACCACATAATTCCTTGTATGTATTATTTAAATCATCAACAATTCGTTGGTTCAATAATTGTAGTTTCTCAGGTAATTGTTTGCCGTTAGATTGGCTATGCATGTACCATAAACAGACCACACCACGGAAAACCTTCGAAATTTTATACTGGAGATCATCGGTTAAAATTTCCTTATCACGTTCATCGATGGCATCATTCAATAGCGCCTTCAGTTGGTTCCACCTTGCGCTGGTCGAGCCCATCAAACGAAAGCCACCTGAAGCAGT
>CAZTBH010000089.1:0-1988 GCA_964611845.1 uncultured Neisseria sp. | reverse complement strand
TTTAAGTTTAGCGATCGAACAGTCAATTGCTCAATTATTTATAGGTTAACTATAACAACCTGAATCACTATTGCTTATATCAAATACACAACTAAAATTCATGAATAAGCAAAATTGCTTATTGCGACATACCTAATACAACATATAAAATAATAAGATTATTATCTGACGGTAACTTACAAGTAAAAATCATAATTGTTGGTAAGTCATGGTAATTGTCTGCAATTACTAAGCTATCTCAGGAAGAGTTAATTTCAATTCACTCAGATTAATTGCAACTTTCGGCATAATGACTTACAATCCGTGATATTTTATAAAGGATTACTATGACTAAACTAGCTAATTGTCCACAATGCACTTCTGAATATACCTATGAAGATCGTAATATGTTAATATGCTCCGAGTGTGGACATGAATGGGATGCGGCAAACACAACCGAAGAAACCATAAAGGAGGGTTTAATCGTCAAAGACTCAAGTGGTAACCTTTTACAGGATGGCGATAGCGTCTCAGTAATTAAAGACTTGAAGGTAAAGGGAAGCTCATTAGTAGTTAAAGTCGGAACCAAGGTTAAAAACATTCGTTTAATTGAAGGTGACCACAATATTGATTGTAAAATTGATGGAATAGGCCCAATGAAGCTTAAATCTGAATTTGTCAAAAAGGTATAAATGAAACTAATTATATCGCTTTATATTCCACTACAAAATATTAGCGAATATGTAAATCTACATACTTATTAAAAAAGCGCACTTGTATTTTCAACACAAGTGCGCTTTTCAATATAAAATAAACCTATTTCTGGTAAACCATGTCAAAATTAAACTATTTGCGCAAATTTACCAGCACTATCTGACCACTCCAAGACATGACCAGAATGAACATCATAAACCCAAGCATTAACCGTAATTTGCTTACTTGCAATCATCGCGCCAACCTTAGGATAAGTTTTCAGATTCTCAACTTGATGTAACAAATTAATTGTTACCCCATCTTGAGCGTCTTTAGGTTTATTTAACCTAAAACCAGTTTTAATTAAACTTAACCAATTATCTAGGCCAACATAGCCTAAAGAATTATCACCACTTGCAATTGAAGCTTTAACTGCGCCACATTCAGTATGTCCACACACCACGATATTGCGCACGCCTAATTCTGATACGGCGTACTCAATTGCAGCAATTTCACTATAAATATTATCTGGCATGTATGGTGGCACAACGTTACCAACATTACGTACAATGAAAATCTCACCAACATTAGCCGATAAAAATGCATTCGGATTTAAGCGACTATCAGAGCAGGTAATCAATAAAGTATGTGGACTTTGACCTTGTGCCAAAGTAGTTAATAAATGTTGATTGTCTTTAACATAGTGACTGATGTATTTAGTAATTCCATGACGTAACACATCATTTGCTGAATGTGAAAAACCAGATTGTTCCAAAATTGCTTTAATTTGATGCTCGGCAATCGTTGAAGTATATGGCTGCGTCTCAAAAGTATTTGCCGTAATAGTCTTATGTTGTTCATCTGACATACCATGAAAAATAGATTTAACATTTGAATCAAGCAAATCTTGCGCAATACTAATCAAATGCTTCGCACCACTACTATCAATATTTTGTAACATACCAAACTCAAAAATAACAAAATGAATACCCTTCTCACTCAAAGCGTAATCTTTAATTTTTGCTAATTTCTCAAATGACATAAAAGTAATGCTACCAACCAAACCAACACGTAATACATTATTATTAGTCCATAATTTAATTTCGGTCTTAGTACGCAACATCCGCATTCCGACAATAATAAATGCCGCCAACAGTCCAGTTTGAATACCATCAATTAAATCACTCATGATAATTGCAAAGAACGTAATACAGTAAACCAAGAAATCTAAGCGATCACTTCTCCATAAATCAATAACTTGACGTAAATTCATCATCTTAAAAGCAGCAGCAATCAAAATACCAGAAAGAACTGCA
>CAZTBH010000088.1:0-2076 GCA_964611845.1 uncultured Neisseria sp. | reverse complement strand
TAGAGCCAATTGGTACGCGTATTTTTGGACCGGTTACTCGTGAATTACGTACAGAGAGATTCATGAAGATCGTTTCATTAGCTCCTGAAGTAATTTAAGGTAGTCAACAATGAGAAAAATTAGCAAAGGTGATGAAATCATCGTTATCGCTGGTAAAGACAAGGGTAAAGTAGCTCAAGTGCAACAAGTTGTTGCAGATGGTGCTAAAGTTATCGTCGAAGGCGTTAATACAGTAAAAAAACACGTTCGTCCAAATCCTATGAAAGGGACTCAAGGCGGGATCTTAGATAAAACTATGCCGATAGATATTTCGAACGTAGCTATTTATAATTCAGAAACTAAAAAAGCAGATCGCGTTGGTTTCAGTGATGTAGATGGTAAAAAAGTTCGAGTATTCAAATCAACTGGCAAAGTGGTTGGTTAATCGGAGTAAAAAATGGCAAGATTAAAAGATTTTTATAATACTACGGTTGTTCCAAGTTTAATGGAGCAATTTAACTATGCTTCAATTATGGAAGTGCCACGTATTGAAAAAATTACATTAAATATTGGTTTGGGTGAAGCTGTAGCTGACAAAAAAGTTATGGAATTTGCTTTAGCGGATTTAACTAAAATTGCTGGTCAAAAGCCAGTTGTAACTAAAGCGCGTAAATCTATCGCTGGTTTCAAAATCCGTGAGGGTTATCCAGTTGGTTGCATGGTTACTTTACGTAAAGACAAGATGTATGAGTTCTTGGATCGTTTAGTAAACGTAGCATTGCCGCGTGTACGTGATTTCCGTGGTTTGAGTGGTAAATCATTCGACAAAAACGGTAATTATAATTTTGGTGTTAAAGAACAAATTATTTTCCCTGAAATTGAATACGATAAAATTGATACGCTACGTGGTATGAATATTACAATCACCACTTCAGCTAAAAATAGTGATGAAGCTCGCGCTTTGTTAAAATCGTTCAGTTTCCCAATCAAGTAAGGAAAGATATAATGGCTAGATTAGCATTAATCGAAAGAGAAGCAAAACGCGCCAGATTGGTTGCACAATATGCACCTAAACGTAAAGCGTTGCATGCTATCATTAACGATTCATCTAAGTCAGATGAAGAAAAATTTGAAGCTAGATTAGCTTTACAACAATTGCCGCGTAACTCTGCGCCATCACGTCAACGTAACCGTTGTGCGTTAACTGGTCGCCCTAGAGGTACATTCAGTAAATTTGGTCTTGCCCGCAATAAATTGCGTCAATTAGCTCTTAAGGGCGAAATTCCTGGCATGACTAAAGCTAGCTGGTAAGAAGGAGTTATTCAAAAATGATGCAAGATACTATTGCTGATATGTTAACTCGTATTCGTAATGCGCAAGCAGCGAATCATGTTACTGTATCAATGCCTTCATCTAAAATTAAAGCGTCAATCGCTAAGGTTTTACAAGAAGAAGGTTATATTGAAGATTATAAAGTTGAAGGTACTGTAAAACCTGTTTTATCGATCAATTTACGTTATTACGCTGGTAAAGCTGTAATTGCTAAAATCGAACGTGTATCACGTCCTGGTTTACGTATTTATCGTGGTTGTGAAGAATTACCAACTGTTATGAATGGTTTGGGTGTGGCAATTGTGTCAACTTCACGTGGTGTAATTACAGATCGTAAAGCTCGTAGCCTAAAAGTTGGCGGCGAAGTTTTATGTTTAGTAGCGTAATAGGAGCGTAGAATATGTTATCACGTATCGCTAAAACTCCTTTAGCTATCCCTGCTGGTGTTGAAGTTGCTTTAAATGGTTCTAACGTAAAAGTTAAAGGTCCATTGGGTCAATTGGAATTCACTTTTGCTGATGCAGTTGTTATTTCTAATGTAGATAACGCAATTGTACTTTCTACTAAAGATGAAACTAAATTTGCTAAAGCATTATCTGGTACAGTTAAAGCAGTTATGAACAACATGATTGTTGGTGTTACTAAAGGCTTTGAGAAAAAGTTAACTATCCTAGGTGTTGGTTACCGTGCTCAAGTGCAAGGTAGCGATTTAAATCTTACTTTAGGTTTTTCTCACCCGGTTATTTATAAAGCTCCTGCTGGAAT
>CAZTBH010000087.1:0-2187 GCA_964611845.1 uncultured Neisseria sp. | reverse complement strand
TTTTGAAGATATGGTCAGCTTTTTTTATTTTCTGTCATGTAGCAAGAAATTTTATTTAGTAGCTTTCCTGTAGCAATATTTTTACTCTATAGTTAACTCATAAACAATACTCAACCTAAGAGCAAGCACTGCATTGGCTTAAGCAAAATATCCTATTAACCTTTAGCTCCATAGCAATAACTGTCAATTAGAGTTATATGCTTCCTTCTAAAAGCTAGATTGAAAGCCTAATTAAATTCAATATAATCAGTTATTTCAAATACTATACTTTCACCTAATATATTACTTGGCATCAGACGGGAAAATCCGCTTTCAATCAATTTGTCATAGAGCGCTTTACGATTAAAAACTTTAAACTTAGGAAACAATTGTTGCGTGAACATATTATTAATAGAATTTTCAGAAATGTTCTTTTTTTCAATTTGGGTTAAAATTTCAGCTATAGAATGACTGTCTAAGTTAAGAATAAAAAAGAAAATTACTTGTTGCTCGCGTTGAGTGAGTTGTAGAGTCACTGGACGTGGTGAAATTAAATTACCTGTTTTATAAACTCTTCGAAAAATATCAACAAGATTAAATAATTCTAAATTATGAGATAAGCATAAGAGTGCAATCATGTTTTTAGTCTCAGGATTATAAATTGGTCTCCAACTAATCACTTCCATAAAGGTTCCACCATCTGTAATATTACTAACAGTTAAGACTTTAATTACACGTTGTTGAGTAATAGACTTTTGACGATAAATATCAAATTTATCAGTAGAAACAGATTTCATTAACGAATATTTGCAAGCGCGAGTACCAAATTGCTTAGGTTGCGCTTGAGCAATTAGTTCTAAATCTAAACTATTTACTACATAGCCAATCTCTGAAGAACTAGCTCCTACTATTTTAAGACAGCCCAAATAATTGTTTAAATACTCTTGATCCAAACGGTTTAAGCTCAATTTCAATCTCCATAAATCAAATAGTAAGACATTTACAATACTACAATACGCAAAGACTTGTCAAGTGCTAAATCTAGCAGTTTTCTGCTAAATGATCCTTATCATACAATTTGGGGTGCTTAAAAATTTTACATAATTTATAAGGAGTTTAACTATGCAGGATCTTAAAATTGCGAGTGCACAATTTGAGCATAAAAGTGGTGACAAAAAATATAATTTATCTATAATTGCTAAAATTGCTAGTAAAGCAGCCAAGTCTGGAGCTGCTGTGTGTGCCTTTCATGAAAGTTCTATTACTGGCCATACTTTTGCAGCCAGGCTTTCTCATGCAGAAATGCTTGAGTTAGCTGAAATAATTCCGGACGGCGAAAGTGTTAAGTCGTTAATTCAAATTGCATCGGAAAATAATATCACTCTTTTAGCCGGGTTATTTGAAAAAACTGCTAACGATGATCTGTATAAGGCTTACATATGTGTGGATAGTAGCGGTGTAATTGCCAAATATCGCAAACTACATCCTTTTATTAACCCTTATTTAAAGGCCGGGAGTGAGTATGTTGTTTTTGATCTTCATGGTTGGAAATGTGGAATATTAATTTGTTATGATAATAATATCATTGAAAATGTCCGGGCGACCACGTTATTGGGTGCTGAAATTATTTTTATGCCACATGCTACTATGTGCACTCCGTCAACCAGACCTGGTGCAGGATTTGTTGATAAAGAGTTATGGAATAATCGCAACTCTGATCCTACTTCATTAAGAATAGAGTTTGATGGCTTAAAAGGTAAATCTTGGTTGATGAAATGGCTACCTGCTCGAGCATATGATAATGGCATTTATGTGGTTTTTTCAAATCCAATTGGAATAGATGATGACCAATTAAGGAATGGTAAATCCATGATTATTGATCCGTTTGGCGATATCTTAGCCGAGTGTAACTCATTTGAGAATGAATTAGCAATTGCTAACTGTACTCATAGCAAGTTAGCTAACTCTGGTGGATACCGTTATAAAAATGCACGAAGACCTGATCTTTATCGAAATATAATTGGTCAAGAACATGAAAGTTTACAAAAAGTAGCATGGCTACAGCCAACATCTTTAGTAAAATGATTCTTAACTGAGACGTCTATCAATGAGATATCTCCATGGTCAAAAATGCTCTCTAGCATTTGCCAGGAAGAATAAATTGCTCCATATGAGCCATTGAGCAAACGCTCATTGGCATATGGAGGG
>CAZTBH010000086.1:0-2217 GCA_964611845.1 uncultured Neisseria sp. | reverse complement strand
TTGATAAAAATGTTTTTTAATGTAAAAATCGATGGAAATCTTGATTTATCAAATAAGCCTATCAAAAACTTACTAAACCCAACAGACAATCAGGATGCAGCAACAAAGAGCTATGTAGACAGCTTTATTGGAGGAAATGCAAGTGCTGATTCTAATCGAAATATTGCCATTGCAACAACTCTTGACGCCTTGGATAGAACTACTATTCCTGCTGCTGGTTCTTTTGGCGAATTTATTCCTTGGACTCATACCCCTGTATCATCTGGCTACGCAAAAGACAATTTAAGTATTTCAGTTGATGGTTTGAAAAAATTAACTACTGGACGAGGTAATGTTGCGATAGGAACTGGAAGTTTGAAAGAAAATACAGCGGCTTCTGAAAATACAGCAGTGGGTTATCATGCGTTAAGTGAAAATGTTACTAACGGATTAAATACCGCTTTTGGTAGCTATGCCTTAATGAAAAATACAGATTGGGCAAATACCGCAGTTGGTCATAATGCATTAACAGGACATGTTTTTGGATGGATGAATGTAGCTATGGGCAATGGTGCTATGCAACTTTCTTTAGATAGAAATAGCAATACCGCAATAGGTGGTGATGCCTTACGAAATGGTCAGTATGGAGATCAAAATACCGCTGTAGGTATAGAAGCATTAATGTTTAATGGTGTAGGATTAAACAGTAACTCATCAACAAATGGAAGTTTCGAAGCGACTCATAACACAGGTGTTGGTGCATTTGCATTGCGTAATAACACCTTAGGAATGAACAATAGTGGCCTAGGTTTTAATGCCTTACTATCAAACACAACTGGTGTGAGTAATACCGCTGTAGGTGCCGATTCTTCAATAAACAACACTACTGGATTAAATAACACCAGCTTAGGTGCTTTTTCTTTTCGAAATAATACTAATGGAGTAGACAATACCGTAATTGGAACATTTGCTGATGTTGCAACTGGAGGTTTATACAACGCGACAGCTATTGGTGTCAGAGCAGTTGTCAATTCATCAAATACAATTCAATTAGGAGATGCCAATATTACCGATGTTAAAACAGCAGGAAAAGTGACCGCTTCTGGATTCAAAACCCCTAACGGAACTTCAAGTCAATACCTTATGGCGGATGGTTCAGTAAGCAATACAGCTGGTAATGCATTAATAGGTAAGTTGATTTATTTAAAATATCCTATGGGAGTATATGAAATTTGGACAGCTAATTATGAAGGAAGTAATCAAACAAAGTTAAATATTGTATTACCGTCTGGATTTGAACTTGATCGGGATGCAAATCCAAAAATGTCTCCAGATGGATTAAAAATATTTTTTAATGCACATGCACCGTCAGGTTTTAATAGTTTGTTTTCATGCGATGCTAACGGATCAAATGTAAGATTATTAATTTCAGATAATAATGGTAATGATCCAATATTATTACAAGGAGCTTATTAAAAATAATTATGAAAAACCTATATATCCTTTTAGTATTTATTGTTACACTAACCATTTCAGCTCAAGCTCCACAAGGCTTTAATTATCAAGCAACGGTTAGAAACAACGCGGGTGCTTTAATGATCAACAAAAACGTGACGTTTAAGTTCAACGTTATGAAAGACACTCCAACTAGTGTTCCCGTTTTTTCGGAAACGCATTATGTGCCAACCGATGATTTGGGTGCTGTCAACTTAGTGATTGGAAAAGGAACCGCAACAACAGGGACATTTGCAACTATTGATTGGGCAACGGGGACTTATTATTTAGGGATTGAACTCAATACTGGTAATGATTTTGTAGCTATGGGAACTACTCAATTATTGAGCGTACCCTATGCTTTATATGCTACCAACTCTGGTAGCGCTGTGATTCCTAATTTAGCAAGCGTATTGGCTAAAAACAATAGTGCTAATAACACTAAAATTACAAATTTAGCTGATCCAACTGACGCTCAAGATGCGGCTACAAAAGCGTATGTTGATGCTAATGCTAAAAGCTTTATGAATTTTAATGGATTTGATAATTATCAAACGTGGCAGGATGATAGCACGATAAATTTAGTCCCCAATTCTTTTAATTTTATCAATGCCAATAACACTACTTTAGTTTTCCCGAGCAAACCAGCTAATTGTTGTTTTGGTGACGTCATATACATTTATATGATGCAAAATCCAGATAAACAACGCAAAGTTACCTTAAAGCCAAATGGATTTCCAATTG
>CAZTBH010000085.1:0-2244 GCA_964611845.1 uncultured Neisseria sp. | reverse complement strand
ACAGCTACAATCGCCACCAAACCTTTAACTGGGTTAAATTTTGATTTTTTCATCATTACTAACTTAATTACAATCATATAATAAACTGATGTTACGCACTAATCCGTGTAACTTATGTAAAATTAGGTCTTAATTCAACAATAAGATGAATCGCCATAATAAATATTTTTGACCTATACACAGATTATTTACAAATTACACCCAATCTGGCTACTGCAACCGGATTATCCGAAATGTTAGACAAAGCAGTATCACATGATCAGGTGACCCGCATACTGGCGAACCATGAATTTGACAGTAAATCCTTATGGAAAATTGTCAAACCTCTAGTTAGAGAGCATGAACATATTGATAGTTGCCTCATTTTTGATGATACTATTCTGCATAAGCCATACACAGACGAAAACGAAGTCATATGTTGGCATCATGATCACGCTATTGGTAGAAGTGTCAAAGGTGTCAATCTATTGACAACTTTCTACTATAGCCAAAATGGAGAACAACCATTAAAGCTGTCTGTAGATTTTGATATTGTACGTAAATACAGTTACTGCAATATCAAAGACAAAAATGAACTTTGCAAAAGCCCAGTTACTAAAAAACGAGCTGATGCGTAATTAATTATTACAGACAATCAAAAACCAGATTAAATTCAGCTACATCCTAGCTGACTCATGGTTTTCCTCTGGCGAAAATATGAAATTTATTCATCCGAGGAAGAAGTATTTCATTTTTGATTTAAAATCCAATCGCTTAGCAACGCTCGGCGATCGAAACAAAGCTAACTAGACAAATATCAGCCAATTAGATTTGCCATCATTTAAGCCAGTTCGTGTTTGGCTAAAAGATGTGGAATTACCGATACTTCTAATCAAACAAGTTTTTATAAACAAAGACAACTCAACCGGCGTTAGATATCTTGCGACTAACAATCTGGATTTAACCAGTGACGATTTTACCAACATCTATAAAAAACGCTGGAGTATCGAGGAATACCATAAGAGTTTTAAGCAAAATACGGCAATTACCAAATCACCAACTAAAACAATTAAAACTCAATGTACTCATATTTTTGCTGCAATAGTTTCCTATACAAAATTGGAACGTTATAAATTCAGTACAAAGTTAAACCATTTTGCATTAAAAGCAAAACTTTTTATTCAAGCAACCAAAGCAGCATATCGGGAACTTGAATTAATTAAGTTACAGCATGCTGAATTTGAAAAATTTAAACATGCTGCGTAACATCAGTAATAAATTCATACTTAATCCCTAAGAGCAGGGTACTGACAGTTAAGATAACTACCTGCCAATACCCTGGACTCAATAATTAATCATTCACAACATTACTGCTGAACACAAATCAGAGGTAAAGTAACCTACCGTTGATGTTACTGCCCCTTCAGATTAATGAAAGTATAAGCTGGACTCAGATAAGCATACTCACTGCCGCCAACATTAAACAATAACGGTATAGTCATGCTTTCAGCTGCATTCAAATCAGTTGGCATCAGATAAGTTACCGTACCAGTAGTAGTAGATTTCAAATTACAGCTTACTGAATAATCGCTACTTTCTATAGTACAATTAGCACTCGGACTTACCGGAGAACTTTCCAGCCAATTCTTAACGCCAGACACTTTAGCTGTCAGAGTCGTTATCGCACTCTCATTTACTGCTGTCATTGTGAGTATGGTCGATTCAAATTTACTATTATTATTAGACAACGTGAAAGAAATCGTTGGCTGCAAATACGTCAGATAAATGATTGAGATACCTTGACTTCTATAAAAACCCAGTGGCGTTGACCAGCTAGCAACCGGCTCGGTAATATTAAGCACACTGGAACCACCTTGAGGTGAGTCTTCTAAAAGATCACGATCAACCTTTAATATCAAAGTACAACTAGCTCCCATAGCAAGAGTTCCAGTTACATCACCGGTCTTACAAGTTGAACCACTATTAACCGTAACACCATATGGCAGATTATTGGTATTCAAGTTAAAATAACTAAGATTATAATTTACCGATGGATTAGTATAAGTAAGTGTAATCGTCATTGGAGTTGCTGAAGCATATCCTAGATAGGGACTAGCAGAGGTACCACTACCAGTAAGACCAACTACTGCTGGCGCACTAACTTGTACTGTACTGTCATTACCCACCAGGTTATAATTAAATGTAGTAGTTGCACTCCGCGGCGTATCTGGTGTTCCACCATGATAAGCAACCGTAAGATTAGCA
>CAZTBH010000084.1:0-2297 GCA_964611845.1 uncultured Neisseria sp. | reverse complement strand
GCGCACTTGATTTGGGATCAAGGGGTCGTGAGTTCGAATCCCACCGCCCCGACCACATTCTTTTCTAAGCCAAATTACAACTTTCAAAAATATCGTTTCATGCTATAATCAACTAATTCAAAATTTAGCCAATTAATACTTATGCTTAATCGTAAATTACTAAAATATTTTCGCTACTTACTAATTAGTTTAATTGTTATAATATCACTTAGTCTCTTTGCGCTCACCCAGCTAATCAGCCCAGAACGTTATAAACCTTTAATTTCACAGTTAGTAGCTCAAGAAATTGGCGCCAAGTTGACAATAGGTTCAATTAATTGGGATTTATGGCCTTCTCTCGCCTTGACCGCCCATAACGTTAGCTTGAGTAATAATAACCAAATCCTAACAACCCCACTTGCTAGTGCTAGCACTTGTGAAGTTATTTTACAGCTCAAACCGATCCTTCATGGTCAGATTCATATTGATAAAATAATATTACATAATCCCAAACTAAGCTTAATTACTGATGGTATCAATAACAATTGGGATTTTGCTATTCCACCAACTGCTCATAACACATCCATGATTATGCAATTAAGTAGTATAAAATTAAAAAATGCCAGCATTGAATACCAAGACCTAAGTCAAGACCAGCATTTCATTCTAAGTCCAATTAATCTTATGTTGAAAAGTGGACAAAATGGATCAATGCGTTACTATACTAACGGTAATATTATCAATATTAATCAGGTTGATTATGAGCTAAATGATCAAATTTCTGGCAAATTGGATTTTAATTATGCTGATCTCAATTATTCAGGTAAAGTTGATACTCACAATTTTGCGCTGTATCCATTTTTACGCGGAATTGGGCTAAATCCGACGAGACTCTTTAAAGCTCAGCCCTTACAAAATGCAAACTTCAAAACTAATTTTACAGGAACAGGACATAGTTTAAATTTAACCGATACTATTTTTAAATTTGGATCAAGTACCGCTTATTTGGAGTTGAATGCTACCTCGCTTTCTCCCTTCAAAGCTTACTCTCAATTCCAAGTTGATCAGTTTGAAGCATCAGAATTTGTACCACTTAATGGTTATCACTTATTGATCTCAAATCTACAAAGCTCGGGGATAATTAGCAATCAAAAAGAGTTAGCTTTTCAGCAAAATCTACATATCAAGCAATTAACTCTTCAGGGATATAATCTGCATGAGCTTTCAAGCCAAATTTCTGGTATTCTGAGTAATCCAATTAAACTTATTACGCTTAGTAACACAATTGCCCAAATTAAGGCTAGTGTTAGGTCGGCTTCCAGTGATGGTAATAAAAACCACCATCAGCAAAGTAATTTGGGTAGTTTAAGCAGTGCAATGAATTACAAATTGGATATTATCTCTTTCTCTGGATTAAATCTAGCTGGACCTGATCTTATTGCCAATGGTAGTGGTAGCTACAATCTTCAATCTAAAAATCTGAACGCCAAAATTAATGCTCGTTTTGTCGCTGATCCAAGCAGTTTGACTGGTAAGGTAGTTTATCCAATAACCTTAAGTGGCTATAAAGGACAAAGTCATACTATTGACTGGAATAGCGTCAATAGCCAAATTGCAGGCAATCTTGGCTCATCAATCGGTAATACCGGAAAAGCAGTTGGTAATGGTGCTAAAACCCTAGGGCAAAAAATTAGTAGCTGGTTTTAATTGCGATGAGACCTATATGCAATTTGTAAACTTCTCTGATCTCTATGATGGTTGGATCAATCATGAGCGTCAGCGAATGATTCAAAATAAATTCTCCGAAGAATCTGTTTATAAACAACGAAGAAAAAATAACACAGCCTATCAAAATGACGTTAGGGATGCTTTGTTTGTTTTTTGGGATTGGTTATCCGTATTCATACCAGTGCAAAAATATAATGTATTTGAGAGCTCTGAAATTGTAATAAGCTTATCAAATCTATCTGAAAATCATAAAAATGCGTATTATGAAATAAAAAACAAGCTAAAAACAGGCGTGACAGTCCAGCCATATCAAAGACATTTAAATGAAAAGCTCCAAACCAAAATTAATTATATCTTTACACATTGGAATATACGTCATTTACACCTAAATGTTCTGCAAGATACGCAACAATCTGTAAAACCTACACAATACATTTTATTTATTCGTATTGAAAGCAATAGTGCTTATCTAATTGATATTGAAAGGCATACTAAAGACGGATATGAGTTTCATGATGAGACATTATTAGAAATTATCTTGCTACATGACAGAAAATAAAAAAAGCTGACCATATCTTCAAAAATAGGTT
>CAZTBH010000083.1:0-2354 GCA_964611845.1 uncultured Neisseria sp. | reverse complement strand
TTTTCGCAAAAGTTCATTCTTATTAACTGCACTTTTTCGATGTTCTTTTTTAGTATTGAGATCACACATAAGGTATTTATGTACAATCTCTATAGCCAATGGAACTTTCAGAGCTTGCTCATATTTCTGGGTATGGTAAAACATCGTAAGGATATTCATCCCTTTTACAGATGTACCACTACAGTGATCATAATGCCAGCAGATGATTTCATTCTCATCAGTGTATGGCTTATGCGCTATGCTGTCATCAAAAATAAGGCAAGCATCATCTGTTTCATGTTGTCGAACTATTGCTTTTACATTAATCCATAATTCTTTGTTGTCAAACTCGGTGTTTGATAACATTCGTGTCACTTGGTCATGTGATACTGAATTATCCATCAGTCTGGATAATCCTGTAGCTGTTGCTAAACCAAGTGATATTTGTAAATAATCGGTGTAAAGATCAAAGATGTTGTTCATGGCTATCTCCGATAAATGAACATCACTATTTTACACAATTTGCACATCTCCGTGCGTAACATCAGTTATTTATAATCCATTCATTTCCATATGGGGCTTTTTCATAAAAAATTGCACCGCCATAATATGGCCGAGGTTCTTTAGGTGGTAAAATATTTTCAAACATATAAATTGGCGTATATGAACACTCTAATCGATCTTTCCATTTTTAGATAGATCTCCAATCTGTACATGTAGCTGTTTTATTAATTCAATTTCACAATTATTAAGCGGTTGAGTTAAGACTGTAGTTAAATCAATATCACTACTATTCGGATTAAAATCACCATAAGATAAAGAGCCGAATAAATATAAGCCAACCAGATTCTTACCTAAAATGTCTTGAATGCTATTTGCCATAGAAGATAGAATCTTATTAATGTCTTGGTATGGTGTCATGCTTTTTCACTTTAATAGAAAAATAAAGTCCAAAATAACGTCCGTTATTAAAGACTGTTGGATAAACTTAAAATATGCTCCATTATACCCTAAAACAAGTCTATAATACCAGTCTTCTATATCAAAGTTTTAGCAAATCATATTTGCTGATTAAAATGGACTCTTTATTGGAATTTGCTTTATGAAAATTGGCTATGCAAGGATATCAACTAAAGAACAGAATTTAGATTTACAAACCGATGCTCTAAAACAAGATGGTTGCGAAAAAATTTATACTGAGGTAATGAGTGGTACTAAAGCCGACAGACCAAAATTACAGGAATTAGTCAATAATTTGCGACCGGGAGATATTGTTGTAATTTGGAAACTAGACCGTCTTGGTAGGTCTCTAAAACATTTGGTGGAATTAGTCAACAAATTTATAGAACAAGATGTTGGACTTAGGAGCTTGCATGACCATATTGATACCACTACACCACAAGGTAGACTAATTTTTAATATATTTGCATCCTTGGCTGAGTTTGAGCGTGATTTAATTCAGGAAAGAACTACTGCTGGATTAGCTGCTGCACGTGCTAGGGGTAGACTTGGTGGCAAACCCAAAGGATTGTCACAGAAAAATGAATCTATTGCATGTGCTGCTGAAACTCTGTACAAAGAAGGCAAATTAACAGTTAGTCAGATTATTAGCCAATTGGGTATAGCTAAATCCACATTTTATAATTATCTTCGTCACCGTAATATTATTGTTGGATCATACATAAAAAATAAGAATAAATGACTACAAAACGCTTAATAATCCTAAATAATGCTGAGATTAAATTTTATTACGAACCAAAAAACTTTGACTCGGATGAGCAACAGCATTACTTTACGTTGGATAATCATGAGGAAAATATAGTTAATGGTATTGGCTCAACAACGAGCAAAGTATATTTCATTTTACTTCTTGGTTATTTCAAAGCCAGTAGACAGTTATTTAATTTAGAAACAGTCAAAAATATCAGTGCTAATTTTCTATTTGTAAAATCTAAGTACTTCCCTTCTTATAAGAAAAAAATCAAATTAAACATTAGTCGCCCAACTAGACTTGAATTAGAATATAAAATCTTAAAACTATTTGATTATAAAGTATGTGATTTAAGCATTAAGAAACAAATTGAAGTATTTGTAGCAGAGATGGTCAGTATTGATAATGACCCAGTATTCATTTTTAAAGAAGTGGTTCGATATTTACATAAAAATAGAGTTATCCTCCCAGGTTATACGGTTTTGCAGGATATTATTGGTAAAGCAATTACTGCTGAAGAAAAAAGATTAACACTGCTCTTAAATAAATTAGTCAAACAAGATATACACAAAAAGCTAGAGAAATTGCTTGAAGCCAATAATAGTTTACATGAAATCACTTATTTGAAGCGTGAATTAAAGTCATTTGGTTATAAGGAAATGCA
>CAZTBH010000082.1:0-2360 GCA_964611845.1 uncultured Neisseria sp. | reverse complement strand
ATTTGCCGAGTTCCTTCTCCAGAGTTCTCTCAAGCGCCTTAGAATACTCATCTCGTCCACCAGTGTCGGTTTGCGGTACGGTCAATATATAGCTGAAGCTTAGTGGCTTTTCCTGGAAGCATAGTATCAATTACTTCAGTGCCGTAGCACCTCGTCATCACGCCTCAGTGTTAAAGTATCCCGGATTTGCCTAAGATACACACCTTCACGCTTAAACCAACATTTCCAACAGTTGGCTAACCTAACTTTCTCCGTCCCCACATCGCACTATACATCGGTACAGGAATATTAACCTGTTTCCCATCAGCTACGCATCTCTGCCTCACCTTAGGGGCCGACTCACCCTACGCCGATTAACGTTGCGTAGGAAACCTTGGACTTTCGGCGAGCGGGCTTTTCACCCGCTTTAACGCTACTCATGTCAGCATTCGCACTTCTGATACCTCCAGCATCCTTCTCAAGACACCTTCATTGGCCTACAGAACGCTCCTCTACCATAGAACCTAAGTTCTATCCGCAGCTTCGGTTATCAATTTAGCCCCGTTACATCTTCCGCGCAGGACGACTTGACTAGTGAGCTATTACGCTTTCTTTAAATGATGGCTGCTTCTAAGCCAACATCCTAGCTGTCTATGCCTTCCCACATCGTTTACCACTTAATTGATCATTTGGGACCTTAGCTGGCGGTCTGGGTTGTTTCCCTTTCGACACCTGACGTTAGCACCAGATGTCTGTCTCCCGTGTATCACTTTCTCGTATTCGGAGTTTGCCATGGTTTGGTAAGTTGCAATAACCCCCTAGCCATAACAGTGCTCTACCCCAAGAAGTGTCAACCACGAGGCACTACCTAAATAGTTTTCGAGGAGAACCAGCTATCTCCGGATTTGTTTAGCCTTTCACCCCTATCCACAGCTCATCCGCTAATTTTGCAACATTAGTCGGTTCGGACCTCCAGTGCATGTTACTGCACCTTCATCCTGGCCATGGATAGATCATCCGGTTTCGGGTCTACACCCAGCAACTATCGCCCTATTCAGACTCGGTTTCCCTACGCCTCCCCTATTCGGTTAAGCTCGCTACAGAATGTAAGTCGCTGACCCATTATACAAAAGGTACGCAGTCACGGAACAAGTCCGCTCCCACTGTTTGTATGCACACGGTTTCAGGTTCTATTTCACTCCCCTCCCGGGGTTCTTTTCGCCTTTCCCTCACGGTACTGGTTCACTATCGGTCGATTACGAGTATTTAGCCTTGGAGGATGGTCCCCCCATGTTCAGACAGGATTCCACGTGTCCCGCCCTACTTCTTTGTAGCTTAGTTCTTAATGTCGGAATTCGTATACGGGACTATCACCCTCTACGGTCAAGCTTCCCAGCTTGTTCTACTCTCTCGTCACTATAACACTACATGGCTCCTCCGATTTCGCTCGCCACTACTTTCGGAATCTCGGTTGATTTCTTTTCCTACGGGTACTTAGATGTTTCAGTTCTCCGCGTTCGCTCTCTTTTCAGAGTGACCATTGCTGGTCGGGTTTCCCCATTCGGAAATCATGGGATCGATGTCTGTTTGCCGACTCCCCCATGCTTATCGCAAGCTACTACGTCCTTCATCGCCTGTAATCGCCTAGGCATCCACCACATGCACTTATTCACTTGACTCTATTATTTTAAAAGTCTTTTTGAATTTGCTAGCTTATCTTTATGCTGAATAAAGACATCTAACTACAAATACTGGATTGTATTTGTTCGCTCAAATCACTTTGAGCTTTCTTGAGTTTCTTTTTGCGCTTAAGTCGAACTTGTCGTTACTTCTTTACTCCTTTTCATGATTGCTCACTACTTCGTTTCTTTCCATAACTTAAGTTTTATTCAATATGCAATCTACCCGCATATCCTTTACTTGCTTCCAATCATTAACTTTCATTAACTCTTTTATTCAAATATTAGTTTTGTTTATATCTCTATAAACTGTGCAGTTCTATTAAGAACCAGCACATATACGCGTTGGTAAATTTATAATATCTAACTCTATCCATCTTGTTAAAGATCTTAGTACCTAAGTACTTAACTCTAATCTGCTTATTCTCTCAGATTACGGTTAAGACCTCAGGATTGGTGGAGGTTAACGGGATCGAACCGTTCACCCCCTGCTTGCAAAGCAGGTGCTCTACCAGATGAGCTAAACCCCCATAATACTTCTTGCTTCGTCGTTGTTTTGTTCGTCGTTTACTATTCGTAAACTTCCTCGCAAAACGCCTAGAATCACTCGTATTTCATGCTTTGTAGTTATTTACACCACTCTACATTTCTGGTGGGTCTGGGAGGACTTGAACCTCCGACCCCACGCTTATCAAGCGTGTG
>CAZTBH010000081.1:0-2473 GCA_964611845.1 uncultured Neisseria sp. | reverse complement strand
TCGCGATGGTGTTGGTTTTAGATGGGTTTTTATGGATAGCCGGGTTGATGAACGTAGTCATGTGTATATTATTGAAAGAACTTTTGATAAAGACTATGCAGGTCAAGCACAACCTCATGTTGATTCACATGCACATAATTGTGATAGCGTTTTTGCTTTTATGGGTAATTCTGCAGATGGAACTGGATTGACTGTTCGTGTAACGTTTGGCGAAGGTGAACAAGCAACCACACAAACTTTTGAAAGTCCGGCATCGGTTTATATTCCTGCCAATATTTATCATAGTTATGAATATGTATCGGGTACTGGTCGATTTTTAAATTTTGTACTATCTCCAAATTATAATGAGAGTATAGTCAACCAATAAATATTATGGTTGTGGTGGTGATTTTTATAAACTTATTACTACAACTATACCTCTTTATAAACATAATCTAATGCAAAAAACTCATTTTAATAAATTGCAGATTATAATGTTGATGGCGACGCTAGTCATTCTGGGTGTTTCTGCTATTGATATTTATATTGCGTCGCTTCCGCAAATGGTTCGTGAGTTTAATACTTTGCCAGATACGGTAAATTTAACTATTTCTGCTTATACCTTAGGTATTGCAATTGGAGTGCTCTTTATTGGAGAACTTAGCAATCGCTTTGGACGTCGAAAGATAATTTTAAGTGGCATAATTTGTTTTAGCATTAGTTCGTTTCTAATTGCTCTTTGTTCTTCAATTTATTGTATTGTTTTACTGCGGCTAACTCAAGCACTTGGCTGTTCCAGTTTTATAATTATTCCACGGATGATAATCAGGGATACGATGAATGAAAAAGAGCAAATTAATGCCAATGGAACGCTATTACTCGGAATGATTATTTCTCCCGCAATCGCTCCAGTTATCGGTGCTTATATCAGCCAATACCTAGGGTGGCGTTATTGCTTCGTTTTTAGTTCGGTTATTGGCATTATAATGACCTGTATTGTCTATAAGTGTTTACCAGAAACTAATTTATCTCCGCTAAAAAATTTAGCTAGCATAAAGCAATACCTCACGATTTATCAGCAGTTATTTTCAAATACCTCGTTTATTGCCTTGACGGTAATTTATGCCACAACTGTTGGTGCTTATTTTGCCTTTCTTGGAATCTCGAGTTATTTATATATTGATTTTTGGCATTTATCCCCGATTAACTTTTCATATGTTTATGTGTTATTGGCAGCTGCATATTTTGCGGGCAATTATGTAATGCGAGCATTAAATAAAAATGGTTTGTCTCCTGCTAGAATTATCGGCATTGGCGTTTATTCTGCATTTATTGGTATTGTTATAATTGCATGTGCTAATTTATTGGGGGGTATTTGCTTGATTATAATGGTTACACTTGGTGTAATATTTATGCGCTCAGCTAATGCGATCATTATTCCTCCAACCCAGATTAGAGTTATGAGTAACTTTGCGCCACATAGTGCACAAGCTCTTGGACTTAATATGTGCATCGGATTTATCTGTAATAGCTTAGCAACTTATGGCGTAACATTATTAAAATTTGCACCACTGACTAATTTGATGATAATCTCAATTATTCCAATATTTATTAGTGCATTGTTTTATATAAGATTCAACAAGGTTCTATAAGATCATTTCTATAGCAGCTAGGAACATTATCAGCGCTATATTCCATAAATAAAATTCTATAAATAAAATTTCACATCTGTTGTATTGACATTGCGGATGCTATGAAATGAGTTATTTATTCAAACTAATTTTGGAGGAAATAGAATTGTTTGCACAAACAGGTGAGGGCAAGGTAAAGAATTTTTGATCTGAATTAATGATTTGATAGGCTTAAGTAAGTACGGTGTTTTTATCTTGCAAAAATGGGAATTAACTATCTATATATGGGAAACCACTTAAAGTTTAGCAATGATACTATACCGTCATGAAGTTGAGGGAAGCTTCCTAATACGTTCCAAACATCCTGTTAATATATGATGGAGTCTATCATGAAAAAGAAATTACTAAATGTTCTATTGGCCTCAGTTTTGGTAGCTAGTACTCTTGCTGGTTGTAATTCTGGAGAAGGAAGCGCTAACAATTCTAACACTAATAGTAATACGGCACAAACTGCTACTCAAACTGACTCTCAGCAGTCTATTGGTGCAGAAGGTGGATTATTGAGTATCATAGGTGGCAATATTGAAGAAGCAATTACCGAGCAAGTTGGCTCTGCATTGTGGAATTTGATAACTAAAGGTCAGGCATTTCCACAAACCGCTGCCGAATGGGATAAGCAAGCCTTGATTTCAATTCAGCAAAATATCCAGCAAATTGAAGCACAACTAAATGTCCAAAATGCCAAACTAAATACTATTATTCAGGATATTGACAACACAGCGCTTAGTGGGTCAAATTTAAAAGTATCTAATTATTTATCCAACATCACTGATGAAACTACTGATGTTGAGAATTTGGTACAG
>CAZTBH010000080.1:0-2773 GCA_964611845.1 uncultured Neisseria sp. | reverse complement strand
CCTTTATTAATATAATTACTACATAAAGGCTAAATTATAAAAATAAAGTACAAGCCATTCAACGACATAATTTGACGTATTTAGTGCTTATTTTTTTGAAAACTAATACTTTCAGATGTATCATCAAAATACAATCGTAGATTTAAGTAGAAGATGGTTTATTTAGACTTTGCTGCTTCGACCCCTTTACTCCCTTCTGTTGAAACCGAATTATTTCGTTCTTTTCAGGAAGATTACTCAAACCCTTCTTCAGCTCATCAAATGGGTCGATCTTCTTCTGATAAAATAGAAATTGCTCGTGAAAAAATTGCGGAGTCGATCGGAGCATATACAAGTGAAATAATTTTTACGAGCGGAGCATCCGAATCAAATAATTTAGCAATCAAAGGTTATCTACTTGCTAACACAAAAAAAGGCAAGCATATTATAACAAGCACTATCGAACATAAATGTATCTTGTCTATTTGTAATTTTCTAAAAAAAGAATTTGGTTATGAAATTACTTATATTGCACCACAAGTAAATGGTATTGTAAAAGCACAAGATATTATTTCACACATGCGTGAAGATACGGTGCTTGTCAGCATTATGCATGTAAATAATGAACTAGGATCTATTCAACCAATCAAACAAATTGGTGATGCTTGCTTTAAAAAAAATATTAAATTTCATGTTGATGCAGCGCAATCCTATCGGAAATTAAAAATTGATGTAGATGACTTAAATATTGATTTTCTTTCCCTTTCTGCACATAAAATTTATGGTCCTAAGGGAATTGGAGCTTTGTATATTAGAGATATACGAGAAACTAAACTCCAGCCTATTATTCATGGTGCAGGTCAAGAATTTGGATTACGTGGAGGCACCCTTGCAACTCCTTTAATTCTTGCTTTTGCTACAGCAGCAACGGACGAGATGTTATCTCAACATCAAGGGTATTTTGAAGATTTATCAAATTATCTAAAAGAAAAAATTTTAAACTTAGGATGGAAATTAAATACACCTGTCGAAAATGCAATTCCACATATTATTAACTTTACAGTCCCCCATTTAGACAGTCAATTATTTATTGCTAACTCTAAAATTCTTTGCTCAAATGGATCAGCCTGCTCATCTCTTAATGTAGAAATATCTTATGTGCTACAAGAAATTGGATTATCTACAAAAGAAGGCTTATCGACTATACGCATTAGTTTAGGTTTAACCACACTAAAAGCGGATATTGATGAGCTTTTAAATCAATTAATACATTGCCAGAATATTTTTAAATAAATTTAGGATGATATAAAACAATGATACAGGACTTTATAAGTTACTTAAACACCTTACACAATTTAACACCTGCAGGGGCAAATGCTCTTGCTGAATCACAAGTCAATACAGTATATTTTAATGAAATTTATTCTGAATTTTCGATTGTTCAACATATTCATAACTTACTAACTACAGATAAAAATAATATAATTATTATTACTGGGCATGCTGGTGATGGTAAATCAACCATTGCATTTGATTTAATTAAACGTTTAGATGATAATTTTCAAAATCACACTTTTCAACAACATGAGTATTCTGAAAAATATAATTTAAATATATTAAAAGATATGAGTGAGTTAAGTCTCTCAGAACGAAAAAAATGGCTTACTCAAGCATTTAATGAAAATAATAACTGGTTAATTGTCAGTAATACAGGTCCTCTTCTAACATCTATAACTGAGTATTTGAAATCAATCGAATTAACACAAGATATTGAGTCTGAAATATTCAAACTACTAGATAAAGAAATCAATGTTTCTAATCAATTAGAAAGTCTCAAGCATTTAAATTTAAGTATTAATATTAAAAATAAAAATCTTTTTATTATTAATATTGCAAAGTTAGACAATATTGAGGTTGCGCTATCAATTTTTAGAAAAATTATTCAACATAGTGCATGGGATAAATTAGTGCAAGATTACCCACAGCATGCAATTATTCAAAATTATAGTACAATTAGAAATAACCTAGAACATGTTATTCATAGTATACGTTTACTCTATTTATATCTTCTTAACTATGAAAAACGCTTAACACTGAGACAAATGCTTGCACATTTTTGTGCATCATTAACTGGAGGCTATCAACTTGATGAGACTCCTACACAACCTATCATTTTCAGTGATTTATTTTTCGGTTATCAAAACAATATACCTTGGGAAAAAGCATTTAAAATTCCTGTAATTAACTCATTACATCATTTAAATTTTGCAGGCTACTGTAGTTTAGAAATTGAAAAGATGATCACTAATCTTGAAAATTTTAAAAAAGTCGATCCATTATTATATAAAATTATTAATAATTTTATTCAAAAAGATCAGGACTGTCAGACACATCAATTTAAAGCTGCTCTAAGACGTTTAATTTTTATTTATAATTTATACCCTTCAAATTATACGCATGCTCAAGCACAATTTCTAGGTTCTCCTAATATTGAAAAATATAGTAAGTGGCGCTTAGATAATAGAAAATTCACATCTGAATATACACGGCATATTAAAAAAATGAGTTTACAAGCTTTAAATTTATTTTTTAGCGGTATAAATGAAGATAAATTTCTTAATATCACATTAAAACGTGCTGATAGCTCAGTTTTTCAAATTTCACAAATTAAAATTTGTAGTTTTATGGAAAAAGAATTTATTGTTGATTATTGCACAAATAAGCAACAACCTTATTTAGCACTTAAGAAGGATAATGAGATTCGTTTAGAGCTTAGTTTACCTTTGTTAGATTA
>CAZTBH010000079.1:0-3437 GCA_964611845.1 uncultured Neisseria sp. | reverse complement strand
AAATCGGTGGTTTACCAGCTGAAGTTACGGATATTGCGCAAGGCATTGCTGCTAAACTTATGGATAAGATGGCTAATAAAAATTAATTATAGATTCATCTAAGATAGGAACTTGACGCAAGGCGATCATAATGTAACGAGTGGTACATAAGAAGCCTTGCGACAATACTGTTTTATGGATAAATAGGCGAAAAATATATCTACCAGGACACTGATTACAGTCGAGTTGATATTTGTCGATTGAATCTTACAATTCTATGTACTAATATTGTGCAGGTCGAAAATAAAATTATTGCAAAAAAATAAAGCAACCTATTCCGGTACATATCATAAGATCACCATATGAGATGGACGCAATTTGGGTTGTTGCCAAACGTCATAATTATAGATTTTCAGCCATCTAAGTTCTTATTGCTATATGCCGAAAAGTAATTAGTCAATCTTAAAATCCAAAATCAATACACAAAGTATAAATGACAGCTGGCTAAATTTTTTCCGTGCTGTCCTACATGTTCTTAATGCAACAAATATTTTATTCTAAGGTCAAAATGCATTACCTAAAAACTATTTTACTAATTTGCGTAGCTTTATTAAATCTACCATTAAGCTATGCCTCTAATGAAAGCGACTTTAATTTAAGTCCATCTAGAAATGAATTTCAATATTTTGATAATAATGTCACTTTGAATTATAATTATTCAGCAACTCAAAATACTTCAGAGTTTTCAACAGTTGGCTTGGGAGCTAGCGCCTTATTCGATAATAATATATGGTTGTCTGGAAATGCAGCCACATTACTCACCTATGACTTGTCAAATAACAATCGAGGCTTGTCAAACCTATACCAAAATAAATCTGGTAGTTTGCTTAGTATAAAAGCAGGTTATGCGTTTACCAACGATAGATTAAACGTTATCCCTTATATGGGAGTAGCTTATAGCAATTTACTTATCGCTTACAATTACGATAGTGCCCAACAATTTATCTTTGAAAATCCAGCATACTCAATAATGGGTGGTGCAAATGTCGAATACATCATAATTCCTAGGGCTCTAAAAGTGGGACTTGATACCAACCTTAATTATTCTAGTCATAAGGCGGTTATTCCAAATAGTAGCAGTACATTAGGTCACATAAATTATTCTGATTATTTATTAAGCTTAAGCCCGTCATTACAATACAACATTAACTCCCGATTAACTGTAATCGGATTTTACGCGCTAAATAGTAAGTTTTCAGGTTCTTCAACACCACAGAATGTTTATTATTCCCAGATTAATGTAAATTCATCAAGCATTATTAATAATGATGACTTAACTAGTTCATTTGGAATCAAGTTTGGTATATTATTTTAGTATATCTATTTGTAACTAACTACCATGAATAGTCTGACATTTACCGATTTCGCTTATGCGTTTCAATTTTGTATCTAATGATAAATTGATCATATCTAAACTTTGTTCAGCAATTAGCAATATTTCCTTTGAATAACGGTTACTTTGATGCATCTGCTGTAAAATCTGGTACTGGTAGCTAATTATTTCGATTTCCAGAGTGAGCTGTAAAATTTGCTCACCATTTTGCGATGTATCAAAGACAAAATCTTTCATATAACTATATTCATTTAATATTTTATCAACCAACTGAGATGGAAACTCCTGACGCAAAACAATATCAATATATCTCGAGGTATGAGATAATAATTCTGAGTATAATTGTGCTTTGTCAATATTCATCTCTGCAGTCTTGATCATGTTAAATTTTTTCACAATAATTGGCAACGTTAATCCATGAATAATCAAAGTCAATAAGATTACTGCAAAGGTTATAAATAATATCTCATTGCGATAGGGAAACGGTTTATCATGAAGCGTTAATGGTATTGCCAAAGCAGCAGCCAAGGAAACTACGCCACGAACGTTTGCCCATGCCACGATCATAAATTTAGCAGAAAATCCCTTACTAAAAAACTTATCATGTTTTTTGGTCACTCGATTTAATATTAAGCTAATACAGCCAAAAAGATAAATCCATAATAATCGAACAATAAAGATAAGCAGGCAAAGTCCGATACTATAGATAGTTAAATAAATTATCGTCCGCCACTCGAAAAATTGAATAATACTGCGCAGCTGAATGCCTATCAGTAAAAAAACGAAGCCATTAAGAAGAAAGTCAATTATAGCACCAAATTCGCGCCCTCGCATGCGCTCTTGAAAAGAAGTTATTTTTGAAACACTCATTGAAATAAATAACCCACAGGCTACTACCGCTATGACACCAGACAAATGTAAATGTTCAGCAACAATATAGACGCCAATTGGTGTAATGATAAATAATAAGACAACACTATTTGTATCGTTGATATAACCGACTGTTTTACGTAAAATATATCCAGTTAAAACTCCAAAAATGGCGCCACCCAAACTTAAGACTAAAAAATGAAATAACAAATTTTGTGAACCGTTCCCAGCGGTAATAATATTCATCAGCGCATATTGATAGACAACCAAAGCTGAAGCATCATTAATCATACTTTCACCTTCAATGACGGTCGTAATATCAGATGAAATATTTAGTTCTTTCGTAACACCAATCGCAGCAATCGCATCTGGAGGTGCAATAATTGCGCCTAATAGCAAACCAAATTGCCAGCCGAAGCTAGGCGCGAGGTAATGACATGACGCGCCAACAATCAATACCGTAAAAACAACTAAGCCAACAGATAATCCTAAAATAGGTAATTTCCAAGTATGCATCTCATGTAAAGAAACGTTTAAAGCCGCACTAAATAATATCGGGGGCAAAAATATAAAAAAGACCAATTCGGGCTGTAATACAAATAAAACTTGATGTGAAGTAAAACTAATCAAAGCACCAGCAACCAATAATAAAATTGATAATTGCCACTTTGTTTTTTTGCTTACGACTAAGCAGAATATTAATACCGAGCACAAAATCAAGGTGTTTTCAATATGTTGCAGCATTATTTCTAATCCAGAACTAAATCATTAAATAACTCATAATTCATATTACGGATAATCTGATAGAATTAAATAAAAACATTATTATTGGTGATTTCTATTGAGAAACCTTCATCTAAGACATTATAGGGAATAACCTGAGCAAAGCCCATTTTATTCAATTTATCATAGAGTGCTTTTCTATTTACCACATCAAATTTGGGAAAAAGCTGTCTCCTAAATAATTGATCGACAGCATCTTTGGATACGGTTTTCTTTTCAATCTTGCTAATCAAGCTACCTATCTGTTCGCTTTTGAAATTCAACATGAAAAAGAATATCACCTGTTGTTCTCTCTTGGTTAGCCGAATATTTTCTTTTTTCATGTTCTTACGATATTTTGAATCATGTGCATAAAAATCCTTGCTACATGACAGAAAATAAAAAAAGCTGACCATATCTTCAAAAATAGGTT
>CAZTBH010000078.1:0-4553 GCA_964611845.1 uncultured Neisseria sp. | reverse complement strand
GCCATTTTGTAAGTCCTTTTAATTAACGTTAGTTTAACTAAAATCAGACAAAAGCGCAAAATTTATGACAGACTCAAATATTCGTGAATTAAGCGATGAACTACTTGAACGTAATGTTCAAACTAAATTAACTATCGAGCCACAGCACTACCAAACTCTGGTAACTGCTGGTATCTTTAGCTAATTGTCAGATAACCTCTGACACTTCAAGAAGAGACAAAAAATATATCAATGGCTGTAATAATAAAAAATGGGCTCTGTAAACAATGCTGACTGTCCTAGCGATTTTGCTGCTATTTTAGCATCTGTCTATTGTTTATTGTAATTGCCTTAAGTGTTCGGGTATTTTCGACTTTACCTTTCAGGGATACTTAGTGGTAATTTGCAAATTGTTGGTTGCCAATTGCTTTATTATAGTTTCAACGAGTATTTTTTGCTCTCAACTCTTGAGGTCTTTAGACTAAAGACCTTTAAACATAATATCTACCAAGTTGATCCTTTTTTCTTATTAAAAATATCCCATAAATATGATGTAAGTATATTGCAATTGCTAATTCGGTATTAAATTTGCGCTTCACATGGCTATAGCAAGCGAGTTGAATGTACAATATTACTTTTTGTATTTCGCACTTGAACTCAGGGATGCCTATGTGGTGGCAAAATTTTTATTCATTGTATATTCTCTCAGACTGGTATAATTTCAGGCTTAAACAACCATCTTTGCGAGATATATAAAAAAACTATGGAACAAAAATTTATACCGTTTGCTTTACCTGATATTGGTGAGGAAGAAATTGAAGAAGTTGTAAAAAGTTTACGCTCAGGCTGGGTAACGACCGGTCCCCAAACCCGTGAGTTTGAGCAAAAATTTGCCGAATACATTGGCGCTGGTGTAGAAGCAATTGCGGTTAATTCTGCAACGGCTGGTTTACATCTGGCTCTAGAGGCGTGTGGGGTTAGTTACGGCGATGAAGTAATTGTTCCGACTCTGACATTCACGGCAACTGCAGAGATCGTGCGTTATTTGGGCGCTGATCCGGTATTTGTTGATTGTGATCCTACGACCCTGTGTATTGATATTGGGCAGATTGAAAGTAAAATTACCGCCAAGACTAAAGCGATAATTCCGGTGCATATGGCAGGGCTGCCTTGTGATATGGAAGCTATTTTAACTATTGCAAAACTCCACAACCTTCGGGTTATTGAAGATGCCGCACATACTTGTCCGAGCAAGATTAACAATGTTTATATCGGACAACATGATTCGGATGCAATAGTTTATAGTTTTTATGCAACCAAAACCATTACTACGGGTGAAGGAGGCATGATAGTTACTAATAAACCAGAAATCGCCAAACGCTGCAAAGTAATGCGCCTGCATGGGATGAATCGTGATGCTTTTGATCGCTATACTTCAACCAAACCTGCATGGTTTTACGAAATTGTTGCACCAGGCTATAAATATAATCTAACTGATATTGCGAGTTCACTGGGTGTTTGTCAATTAGCTAAAGCTGATCGTTTTCAAGCTAGACGGCAAAAAATGGCGGAGCGCTATTTAACTGAATTAGCTAATTTACCAATCATTTTGCCACCACAAGTTAAAAATCAAGAAACCGATCTTCATTCGTGGCATTTATTCTGCTGTCAGATTGTTAGCACTAAAGTTAATCGTGATCAATTTATCCAAAAAATGAGTGAGGCTGGTATCGGTACATCGGTGCATTTTATTCCACTCCATACCCAACCATACTGGAAAGAACATTATTCGCTAACTAACGAGCAGTTTCCACATGCAAGTAATTATTATCAAAATGCAGTGAGCTTGCCACTTTATACCAAAATGAGTGATGAAGAGCAAACGCGGGTGATAACTGTTATTCGCCAAATTTTAGCATAGGGCGAAGACGTGCTTCTGAAACGCTTATTTGATTTTCTTTGCGCTGCTGGTGGTTTGGTAATTTTATCACCTATACTTATAGTTATAATGTTGCTAATCAAACTAACTTCAGCTGGACCGATATTTTTTCGTCAAACTCGAGTTGGGCAGTATGAGCAATTATTTCAGATTCATAAATTTCGCACGATGATAGTTAACGCCGAAGCGCGTGGGCTAAAAATAACTGTTGGGCAAGATGCACGGATTACTTCAATCGGGCGGTTTTTGCGTAAAACTAAGCTGGATGAATTGCCTCAATTAATTGACGTACTTATCGGTAAGATGTCCTTGGTTGGTCCTCGTCCTGAGGTTCCTGAATATGTTAAGTACTATCCGGCAGAAATCAAAGCTCAGATATTTAAGCTGAAACCAGGGATTACCGATTGGGCTTCAATTAAAATGATCGATGAAAACGCTATTTTAGCTAGAGCAGAGAATCCCGAACATGAATACATCCACAAAATTTTACCAGAAAAATTAGCTTTTGCTGTACGTTATGCGCAAACACGCTCACTTGGTTTGGATATTTATCTGATTCTTCTGACTGTGGCTAAAATTTTTACCCGTTAATTGAGAGTTGAAATATGTTACAAATGCTTAAAGATAAAATAGCCTACTTATTCAAATGGGAAATCTTAGCGTTATTGATTGTTGACTGTATATTGTTACCCTTGGCATTATTTACTGCGGTGTGGTTGCGCTTGGGTGCGGAATGGGACCCAAAAATAAATCCATTTATCTGGATATTTTTTAGTGTGCCGCTATGGACAGTTCCTTTATTTGTCCAAATGGGATTGTATCGGGCAATAATCAAATTTCTGGATGATACCGTTGTTTATATCGTATTCATCGGTGTAACTGCTTCGGTCTTATTCCTAACTCTGATAATTCACTTTACCAACGCTTTAGCTTTTCCACGTACTGCAATTATTATCTATTGGTTATTTGCATTAGTCTATATTGGTGGCAGTCGTTTTATGTTGCGCGGAGTTTTGCGTAAAATTGGTTATAACAGCGATGCGTCACCTGTAGCTATTTATGGCGCAGGTAGTGCAGGGGTTCAGCTGGCTAATTCTTTAATTCATGGGCGCGAATATGCTCCGATGTTCTTTATTGACGATAACAAAAGTAAATGGCACACCACTATCCGCGGAATTAAAGTCTATGCACCGCACGAGTTACAAAGAATAAGCAATATTTATCATATTGAATCTGTGCTATTGGCTATTCCATCTGTTGCGTTAAGTCGCCGCCGCGAGATTATACAGAATATTGAACAAAGTGGATTGTATGTTAAAACTCTACCTGGTATTGCTTCGATTGTCAGTGGTGAAGTGAAATTCTCTGATATTAAAGAGGTTGATATTGAAGATTTGCTTGGGCGTCTACCGGTTCCAGCTAATCAAGAGCTACTAACTAAAAATATTGTTAATAAAGTAGTTTTAGTTACTGGTGCGGGTGGTTCAATTGGTAGTGAGCTAACCCGTCAAATTGCGAATTTAAAACCTAAGAAATTAATTATTTTGGATTCTTCCGAGTTTGCACTTTATTCTATTGAGCAAGAACTTCGTGCCCGCTTTGGTTATCTAAACCTAAGAGTCGTACTTGGTAGTGTCACTAATCAGAAATTAGTTGAACAATTATTAACTAAGGAACGAGTAAATACTATTTATCATGCTGCGGCTTATAAGCATGTGCCAATGGTTGAAGCTAATCCTCTATCTGGTCTGGAAAATAATGTTTTGGGAACATATACCGTTGCTAATGCTGCGTTAAAAGCACAAGTGGATAATATGGTATTAATTTCAACCGATAAAGCCGTGCGTCCGACCAATGTAATGGGTGCAAGCAAGCGTCTTGCTGAGCTAACCTTACAAGCATTTGCTGAAATTTCAGGGCATACGATCTTTAATATGGTACGTTTTGGCAATGTACTAGGCTCTTCTGGTTCTGTTGTACCTCTATTTAAACGTCAGATTAAGTTGGGCGGGCCAATCACCGTCACTCATCCTGATATTATTCGTTACTTTATGACGATTCCAGAAGCTGTGGAGTTGGTTATTCAGGCTGGGAATATGGCGAAGGGTGGAGAGGTATTTGTTTTAGATATGGGCGATCCAGTAAAAATCACAGATTTGGCACAGAAAATGATTTATCTAAGTGGCTTCACTTTAAAAAATAGCGAAAATCCAAATGGTGACATCGAAATTAAGTTTACTGGCTTGCGTCCAGGTGAGAAGTTATATGAGGAATTATTAATTGGGGATAATCCTGTTCCGACTGAGCATCAACGTATCATGAAAGCTAATGAGAAGTTTATTATGCTAAATGAATTAAAGCCACGACTTGAGTTATTGAAAGATTGCGTACGTAGTGGTGAAGTTACTCAGGCAATAATCCTTTTGCGTGAGTTAGTCCATGAATATCAACCGAGTAACTAGCTTTAATCCAGAAGTTTAGGGAACGATATTAAATTAGTTTATGTTTTATTAAATAAAAATTTGAGATGTAATACTATGAATTAATTAAATATTACAGCATTAATTTTTATCAGATCTCCAAAAAATCGCAAAAAAGATTTGACGATTTGGATTGAGTTGTGTGATAATACCGT
>CAZTBH010000077.1:0-4773 GCA_964611845.1 uncultured Neisseria sp. | reverse complement strand
TGTATTGTTACATCACGATGTTCACTCTAAAGTTAAAATTAGCGTGGTATCAGAAGCGTAAGCTTTTATTGCATACTTATAAAAAAGCACCGTCAATATAAACGGTGCTTTTTTTGTAACAGTATTAATACCAAAGATAGTATTATTCAGTAAGTTCAATTTGATTATTTTCAGGATCAAAAATACAACTTTCATAATATCCATCTCCTGTAGTTCGCGGATAACTAGCTATTTTATATCCATCTAATTCTAGCGTGTAAGTTAAATCATCAACAAGTTGTTTACTTCCAAGAGAAATTGCTAGGTGACTGATTCCTAACCGTGCCTTACGATCGCTTATTTTGTCATTGATTAAACTGTTCGAATGCATTAATTCTAGTCGACAACCTGAGCCAAAATCAATGAAGTAGGATGTAAACTCCTTAGCTTTATTCTCATACTTATTATTATAAGTACCATTAAAATATTTGCAGTAGAAATTCTTCATTAACTCAATATCTTTTGCCCAGATTGCAATGTGTTCTATCTTTATCATAATTTTATAACCTTTTAAAATTTTAATTGTCAGTAACGGTTTAATTTGACATCATTGTATACAATAGAGGAAAATATTACCTCCGTTAAAATGACCTAGACAAATCTTAGTTCAATTAAAAAACACTATGTTTCAAGAAGAATATAATGCAAAGAGGAAATCATCTCATTACCTTAGATTTTGCTGAGCGCTTAATCAATAGCTTTAATGGTTCTGCGCATTTAAAAGAGTTAAGTTCAGGCAAATACTTCTTTAGTAATCAAACTAATGCTACAAATATAGGTGTTTCGAGTGTTCAAGAATTAATCGGCTTGACAGTTCTGGATATTGACCAACACATGCGTCTAAACTGGGGAAGCTTAGCTAGTAAAATAGTGATGTTTGATGAGCAGCTTAAATTTCAACAAGCTGAAATTATTAATGATCGGCAAATATCTTTGCTGCCTAATGGCTTTGTGGCAATTCATAATATGAAAAAATTACCATTACGTAATGCCTTAAATAAAGTAACATGGGTATTAACGATGAGTGAGCAGGTTACTAACCGGCTTAACTTAATTGAATTATATCGCTTATATCAACATTTATATAAACACAGCAAATTATCAATTCAGAAATTCATTAGCTATGTTAAAGCAGAAGATTTATTTTATGAATTACCAACCGATGCAGAAATAAAAACTTTGCTATACAGGCAGCGCTATCATACGGTAAAAGCAGTTGCTGAACAGATGTTAGTTGCACCAAAGACGGTATCGTCTCATTTAGCAAGTCTTAGAGTTAAAGTTATTGGGGATTTTTCAGAGTTATATTTAGATCATTAGAAAATTAAGGTTTTGTCAGGTGGCGGTAGTATCTGCTAAATGTTAATTTTACGATTAAACATGTGGTATATTTGTATATGAACCTGACAGTTTCAAGTGTTTATTAAAAAACTGTCAGGTCAAGTTGCGGAGCTTAAATAAAGTTTAGATTGTTACAATTTATAGCCAGTATTTCTCAATTCCATTTTGCAGTGATGATTTGTGATTCGGCAATTTCAGCACGTGAATGACATCCCGATATAGCGACTCCTTTGGCGCTGCTAATTGGTGTGTTGTCAGGTAAAATTATTGCAGTCCAAACGATTGAACATTTAAAAAAACCATTGTTGTTATACATCCCAATTAACCCTGAGCCAGCAGGAATAACTTGATTATTAAAGTATGGTACATCATCAACTAATTTAGCTGATACAGGATATTGCTTGACGTTTTTGTCGTACTCGGCAGTAATATTCATGCGTACCTTAAATGATCCTGTGAGGTTTATCGGGCGATCTGCTGGAGTGCTGCATGCTGAAATGATAGCGCTCATACTAATAAGAGCACCTATTTTTTTTATCATGATTTATCCTTTTATTAAAAAATTAAAGGCGGATAATTTCTGCGGATTTAATTTCTGGCGATTCCATTCCTGGTTGCCACACAACGTAGCGGATTTCTTCGCTGGAATTTAAGCCAATTACCTTATAATTCCCATTTTTATCAACAGCATGAATAGTTACTTCATCCAAATAGCCAGTTTTTAAATCAGCAAGATCGCGTGCGGCTTCATAGACAGCATCAGCAACACTTAATCCCATTTTTAAGTAAAGAACTACGCTTCTGGCAGTTCCCGCGCGAACGGTCATTTCACCAGTATGAGTACAGGCACAAGCGCCAAAGCGACTATCAGCATAGCTACCCGCGCCAATAATAGGACTGTCACCAAGCCTTCCAGGGTATTTCCATGCCCAGCCTGATGTGCTGGTGGCAGATGAAATGCGCTGCTCGTGGTCGATACTTAAATAAACGGTAGTATCGAACATTTTTTCAGGATCAACTGCTTCACTTTTAATATCAAGTAAGCGAGTGTTAGGAAATTCAGATTTCTGTTGAGCGCTTAATACATCATCCAGATGTTTGCGCCAAGTACTCAATGATAACTCGGTTTCATTTTGATTACTAAGCGCATTAATTTCCCGGGCAAAGCGTTCTGCTCCTTCGCCAACCAAAATTTCGTGATTAATATCCGTCATTATTCGATAGGCGACTTCTACTGGATGCTTAAATCCGCGTAATGCGCCTACCGATCCTGTTCGTCTGGTGTTGCCATCCATTACCGAAGCATCAAGCTGCAATTCACCTAAAATATTAGGCCATGAGCTTAGACCAACCGTGTGAATTTCGGGATTAGCTTCAACTATTTTGATACCTTCGATAATCGCGCGGAGCCCATTTTCACCCTGTGCCAGAAGTTTTGCGGAAAGTTCAGTTCCTGAACGACCTTCGTAATTAGCGATTAATAACATCTTAGCTTCTTTCGTCAATTTTTTTACGGATTAAGAATAATATTGAGGTGATTATTATACCGAGAATTGTAACTTTTATAAAGCCACTTTGATAAATTGGCAGCTGTTGGTCAACTTCTAACTGAGCAGTGGATTGAAAGCCAATCAGTTGAGCAACTAAACCAGCGGTTAAACCAGCAAAAGCATTAATCATCCACCATAAGCCCATCATGATACCAGATAGATTTTGTGGGGCGTATTTGGTAACTAAAGCTAATCCATTTGGTGAGATACACAATTCACCAAAACCTAGTAAGCTATAGCAGGCTAATATCCATAATAAGCTCATTTTGCCAGCGTGCTCAGCTTGCATTATTCCGAAGATGATGAAAACAAAGGCAAGTGTGGCGATGGTTAATCCAATGGTGAATTTACCAGCATAACCGGGTTCATGATTAATGGTTTTGGTGAAATTCCAGAACCAAGCAATAATCGGCGCTAAAATTATTAGAATTAGTGAATAAAAGCTAGAGATGCTTGAAGCGGGTAGGTCAATTCCAAAGTAATGTAATTTCACTACTCGGTCAATGAAAATTGGTAAGCTGGCAATGGTTTGATTAGATAGTGTCCAGTAGCTTACTGAAAAAAGGGACAGAACTAGAATTATCCATACTTTGCTGCGTTCTTCGCTAGTTAATTTGCGCCATAAGGATATGATATAGCCACCAAGAATCACTAGACAAATCCCTGAAACAACAGTTGATTGAATTGGGTTAGCTAATAATGTAGCAAAGATAGCTGCTAGCGCTAAGAGCATTATATAGATCAGATAATGTAGTCTTATTCCAGCTACGCGTGAATTAATCAGTGCTTGATTACTAATTTTGCAATTTGCCGGGAAATTTTTTTCGCCACGTTTAAAAATATATAAACCTAATGCCATCCCAATTGCTGCAAGACCAAATCCAGCATGCCATGAGACTTTTTCGGCAACGAAACCAACCGCAATTGGCGCGATAACTGCTCCGATATTAATTCCCATATAGTAGATGTTAAATCCTTGAACGCGCATATCTTCTTGTTCATCAGAATAGAGTTTGCCGACCATAACTGAAACATTGGGTTTTAATAAACCTGTTCCTGTTGCGATGCAACCTAAGCCAAAGTAAAATAAGTTAAATTCAAGCCCAGACAGCGCCATAGTAATGTGACCCAGCAGGATTAAGACTCCTCCCATAAAGGCAACTTTGGCATAGCCGTACAGACGATCAGCTAAAAATCCAGCGATAGTCGTTGAAAGATAAACATAGGTTACATAACTGCCGAAGATGATTAGTGCCAGATCTTCTTGGATATGTGCTTCTTTGGTCAGAAATAAAACCAAAACCGCGTTTAACCCATAAAAGCTAAAGCGTTCCCACATTTCGGTAAAAAATAGTCGTTTTAGGCTTGATGGATGCCCGGACCAGATGTGTGCCATTTGTAGTATCTCCAATTTAGTTAATATGTTGTATTTTAACACTCTGATTTTACTTGGCGGTGATTTATGATAGATTTAGGGTAGATCTTTTGATTGGTATCAAGCTGGGAAGCTAGCCTAGCGTTGTTAGTTATAAATGTAATCTGTGATGCTGCAAATAATTATATATATTCTACTGCAATGACTTAACTTTATTGCATAATCTATCCGAGGTATGATAAAATACGCGGTTCTATAATAGGGCAAGGTGAAGCATTTTACTACGATCTACTTTTGAGTATTTCGTAAGAGAGTGGCTTTATGCTTGGAGGCTATGAGCATGGGGCTTATGGCTTCAGTATTTTTGATAAAAGAAGGAAGATAATGCCTACTATTAACCAATTAGTAAGAAAACCTCGCGTGAGTGTTCGTTACAAGAGTAAATCTCCTGCATTAGCGAACTGTCCT
>CAZTBH010000076.1:0-4825 GCA_964611845.1 uncultured Neisseria sp. | reverse complement strand
TTACCGATGGAGGTAAAATGCAAAAAATTAATTTCTGTCATGTAGCAAGATAAAAATCAGAAACTAGACCTGAAACATTACTAACTTCAACTGGGTAGCCAAACACTAATAAACCGGCAACATTCCCAGTATCTGGATTTATTATTGGATGACGAAAAATCATATAAACCTTTGGTTCGATTTCAAATAAATTATGGACCTCCAGGCGTCTAACCGCTCGTCGTTCGTCAATCGATTGCATATTGCTGGCAACCATATCCGGCGCCACCGATTTTTTCTCAATATATTCATCAAAAAGGATTAGCTTTTTTGAAAGATCATCGCCTGATAATTGTCCTAATATTTCCTCCGGTGGTACAGTTCGTTTGATAATCCTATTATTAACATCAATTAATGCGCCTCCAAACCCTAAGGTCAAACTAAATACTGCCAGCCACTTTTCCGCATAGGACACAATAAAATCATAATCATCTGATTTCATTTTTAATAACCCCTAATAAATTAAAATATATACCCCCATTGTAGCACGAAATATTTTTTAATAACGTACGTAAAAACGGAGTATACAATAGAATAAACTTTTCATATAATTCAGCTCTCGTTTAACAGTTAAGAGTTTATTTATGAAAAATTTCTGGCTTCAAGATAAATCTATTATTGCACTGGCAGTTTGTATGCTAGCTCTAGCAGAAATTATTGACTTAACGATAGTTGGGGTTGCCGTTCCCCACATCATGAGTAGCTTAGGTTGTAATATTCAGGAAGTTTCAATGGTTACCACCAGCTATATCGTCTCAGCTGCAGTAGTTATCATGATGACTGGATTCATGTCGCAACGCTTTGGTAGTAAAAAGTTGATACTAATTTCAACAGTTCTCTTTGGTGGTTCATCGATTCTTTGTGGTATGGCAAGCAGTTTACCATTAATGATCTTTTTTAGAATATTGCAAGGTATTGGAGGTGCATTCCTGCCTTCAATGGCGCAAGGCTATATTGTTGCTAATTTTGAAGGTAAAGAACAAGAACGGATGATGCTAATTATGACTTTAACGATGGTGCTGGGACCAATAATTGGTCCTGTTTTAGGTGGTTTTTTAGTTCAATCATATAGTTGGCGCTGGATCTTTTATGTCAACGTTCCATTATGTGCAATTGCATTTGTTATCATTTCTCTTAAGATGGTTGAAACTACTACCAAAAAAGTAAACTTTGATTTTTTGAGTTTCTTTTTCATGGTAGTCGGTTTTGGTTTTCTTGAATACTTTTTAGATGAAGGTAATAGCAAAGATTGGTTATCCTCACATGAAATGTTAATAATTCTTGAAATCGGGATACTGGGGTTAATGTTTTTCTTATGGCGAGCAAAATTAGGTAAATCAATTGTAAACTTAAGTGTTTTCTCCAATAAAAATTTTGCTATAGGAACCGTTTATATTTTTACCTTTGTTGTTTTAATGACTGGTTCCATCGCATTCTATGCAACTATGTTGCAAACTGGTTATGGAATGCCTGTCGATTTAGCTGGTTACCTTTGTCTACCACAGGGAATTTCAGCTTTAATTGGTGCAGGCATTGCAACTGTGTTAACAAAGTTCTTGGAAAGTCGCAAAATACTATTTATCGGAATAGTTCTATTTATTTTGAGTGGTCTTATGAAATCTAATTTTGGGATGTCATGGAATTACTCATCGCAGATAATATCAGGTATTTTGCTTGGAACCAGCATGACAATTATATTTGTGATTACTTTACAAATAGCTTTTGTTGGAATATCATCTGAACAAAGTAGTGACGCAGCTGGAATATTTAATTTTTTTAGAAACATTGGATCGTCAGTTGGAACATCTATTTCATCAATTATCATTACTCGCCAACAGCAAGTCTCGTGGAATGAACTAAGCGGTCACATTAGTAGTTTTAATCCTAATTTACAGCAATTAACGCAGATGGCTAGCACCAATACTCTTGTTATGAACGCGGGACAGTTGATTCAACAACAGGCTTATATTATAGCCAATATTGATTTATTTTATTTTGCAACATACGGCACTGTTATATTAATTTTGTTAACCTTTTTCTTTAAGCCAGGGAAAAGTTCAACCGTAGTCCATTTACATTAATTACTTCAGGAAAAAGATAATATGAATAACAAAACAATTTCAACCATAATCAAAGGTGGTTTACTCATTACAGTCGTTGCTGGTAGTACTTATCTTTATATGAGTTATAGCAAAAAATATCCTACAACTGATGATGCGTATGTGAATGCTGATTTATTGTATGTTGCACCTAAGGTAAATGGCTATGTAAAAGATGTGTCGGTAACCAATAATCAGTTTGTTCATAAAGGTGATACATTGTTTAAAATCGAAACTAATGACTACAGCGTTCAACTGTCTCAAGAACAACAAGCACAAAAATATTCTGAGGAACAATTAGCTAATGCAAAAACTCAAATCAGCACAGCTAATGCTAATTTGGAGAATGCTAAAGTTAATTATAATACATTATCAGAACAGTTAAATCGCTATACTAAGATGCAAGCAGCAAATGCCGCATCCTTGGATACATTACAAAAATATCAAACCCAATTTGCTCAAGCAAAAGCCACTCTGGAACAAAATAAAAATGATCTAGCAGCGGCAAAAATTCAGGTTGCTGCTGCTACTGCCAAAGTTTTGCAAGCACAAGCAAGTGTTCAAAATGCCAAAAATCATGTCGGATATACTGACATTATTGCTCCTGCCGATGGATATGTCAGCAACCTTTCATTAGTGAGAGGTCAATATGTTTCATCAGGACAACAATTGTTTGGCTTGATTGATAGCAACAATTGGTGGATTGATGCTAATTATAAGGAAACTGAAATCGAAAGAGTTAAAATTGGTCAACCAGTTGATGTTACTCTTGACATATATAAGCATGCACATTACAAAGGGATTGTTCAAAGCATCAGTTATGCCAGTGGTTCAACTTTTTCACTAATGCCTGCGCAAAATGCTACCGGAAATTGGGTTAAGGTAACGCAACGATTCACTGTCCGGGTAAAAGTACAGAACAATGATGAGTTTCCGCTACGAGTAGGTGCCAGTGCGTACACTAAAATTAATACTACTAAATAACAGGATAGGTAAGATGAAAAATATTTCAACATTAAATTTGCTTCTCTTGGTCAGTTTGCTAGGTGGTTGCGCTATATTTCATGGTCAGAATCAACCACCAAAAATTGATTATCCAACTTCCGCAAGTAATGGTTCACAATTTGAATCATCTGAATCGGATTTTAGTCAATTGCAGTGGTGGAAAAAGTTTAATGATCCAGTTTTAGATAGTTTAATTCAGGAAGCTTTGGCTAGCAATAATGAAATTCAAATTAGCGTTGGGCGAATTATCGAGGCTCAAGCCAAATTAAAAGCAGCACAATATGCATGGATTCCAACGTTAAATGGATCTGCAACTGGTTTTGCTGGGAACAGTTGGGCAACAAACCTAACTCCGCAAGGGAGTTTGGCTGCCAACAATACACTTCCCTCTGGCGCGGTTGCCAATAGCGACTTTTCTGGATTTATGGGCGGATTTATGCCTAGTTACTCATTTAATATTGTTCAGAATATTAGTCAGTCTAAGCTGGCACAGGCAACTGTTGATGCACAAAAAGCTAATTATAATAATATGAAATTAAGTATAATTGGACAAGTTGCTGGTTCATACTTTATGTTACTTGGGCAGAATAAACAGCTTTTACTACAAAAAATATTGGTTAAAGACCTAGAAAGTCTAAGGCAAGCTATGTTGGTTAAGCATCAAAATGGTGGCATTGACTATTCAGAAATCACGTTGGTTGATCAGCAAATTAATAGTTACCAATCAAAGATTCCAGTAATTGAAAATAGTATTACTCAAACCAATAATGCTCTTGCGGTACTTCTAAACAAGAACCCAGGAACAGTTGTTAAAAACATAATTGATATTGATCGCTTACCAACAGAAAAAATCATACCTGTTAATTTACCTTCTGCAGTTTTGCGAAACCGACCAGATATAATTATTGCTGAAAATAATCTAAAAATGGCAGATGCTAACATTGATTTAGCATATTCAGTATTTTTTCCAACTATTTCATTAACTGGTAACATTGGTGGCGCTTCGATGGCATTAACTAATTTATTTTCGGTGGGGACTGGTTATTGGACAGCGATGGCAGCAGCAAATATGCCAATTTTGAATGCTGCTAGCTTTGAGCAAATTAAAGCGGCAAAGGGTGGATACTATGTTAGTTATTATAACTACATGCAAACAGTTAAATCAGCATTTGCCAATGTTGATAATACTCTTAGCAATAATCAAAAACAAAACCAAAGCTATGCCAAAATGTTATCATCACTGAATAATGCCCAAACTTTTTATAATTTGACATTGGTTCAGTATAAGTATGGTTCGCAGGATTATCAAAATCTTCTGGGAGCTAAAATAAATTCTGATTTATCAAAGCTAAATGTTAACCAGAGCAAAATGCAGCAACTTGACAGTATTGTTCAGGTATACCAAGCTGTTGCTGGAGGATATGACAGTGAAAGTTCAATGAAAGTAAAAGATGAAATAATCAATTAGTCAGGAGTTTTCACATTGCTTAACAGCAATAACATTATCAATTTAGGATATTAATAGTAAAAATTATACTATTTAATATTTAAAGCAAAATATAATAACAAAATTAATTATAATTATAGGCACAAGTTCGGGAATTGGTAAACTAATGGCACTACATTTGAGTCTGTCATAAATTTTGTGCTTTTGTCTGATTTTAGTTAAACTAACGTTAATT
>CAZTBH010000075.1:0-4830 GCA_964611845.1 uncultured Neisseria sp. | reverse complement strand
TATGTCCAACTGAAATTGCAGGCTTTGGTAAACTTGAGGGCGAATTTAAAGATCGCGATGCCGTTCTAATAGGCGCATCAACCGATAGCGATTTCGTTCATGCAGCTTGGCGTGGTAACCACGCAGATTTAAAACCATTGACCTTTCCATGGTTAGCGGACATTAAAAAAGAATTAAGTTCTGCATTGGGAATTTTAAATAATGAAGCAGGCGTAGCCAATCGTGCAACTTTTATCGTTGACCCACAAAATATTATTCGTTATGCTGAAATGACTGATATGAGTGTTGGGCGTAACCCAGCTGAAACTTTGCGGATTTTAGATGCATTACAAACTGATGAATTGTGTCCATGTAACTGGAACAAAGGCGACGCAACTTTATAATTAAATTTAATAACATTAGTGGCACATAACATACATTGTGTGCCTTACACCAACTGACCACATTTTCAAAAAGAAAGAGCTATCATGAACTTTGAAACAATCCTAACCAATATTCCTGATTATGCCAAAGATATTAAATTAAACTTCAGCAGTTCAATTAACAATCATAGCCCACTTAATGATAGTCAATTTGCTGGTAGTGTACTAGCAGCAGCCCTCGCTTGCAAAAATACAGCATTAGCCAAATATGTAACTCAAGCCGTAATTACTCAACTAGAACCAAACGAAATGAATGCAGTTCACTCTGCAGTTGCTATCATGGGAATGACCAATATTTATTACCGCTTTACAGATCTCGTGGATGATACAAGTTACACAACCATGCCTGCTGGACTTCGCATGAATATTTTACGTGACCCAGGGGTTAATAAAATTGATTTTGAAATGTGGTCACTAGTTGTATCAGTAATTGGCGGTTGCCATAAGTGCGTGAGCTCCCATGAGCAACAATTAATCAAACATGGAATAACTAAAGAAACCGTACAATTATTAGCAAAAATAGCCTCTATTGTACATAGTTTGGCGTGTGTACAAGTTATCGAAATCAGCAAATAAAATTATAAACCATGTATAATACAAGTTCTAAATATCATGATGGAGTAATAACATGTTAAAACAACAATTTTTTAATATTAATGATGGCTTAAATCAAGAAAACCGCGTAACCATCGCTAATGGTTTAGCTCATTTACTTGCTGATAGCTACTCACTATATTTACAAACACATAATTTCCACTGGAACGTAACTGGTCCAATGTTTAATACCTTACACTTAATGTTTGAAACACATTATACTGAACTATCTCTTGCAGTAGATTTAATCGCCGAGAGAATCCGAGCACTAGGTTTTGTTGCACCTGGCAGTTACTCAGAATTTGCGCAATTAACCAAAGTTAAAGAACACGCTGGTGATACAGCGGCAACCGATATGATTAAATATTTAATTGAAGCTCATGAAGTGGTAATTAATACCGCTCGTGGAATTTTACCTGCCGCAGATGAAGCTAACGATCAAGTTAGCCTAGACCTACTAACCCAGCGACTGCAAATCCATGAAAAAACAGTTTGGATGTTACGCAGCTTAATTTTATAAAGTTACAAATTTATTCCCAATCCGTCTGTGCTTACTGACGGATTTTTATGCATAGCAATTAGATAAACAAATTAATATGTGCCCAGAAAGCTCATTACAATGATCAGAAATTTGAAACCTCGATTACGCAACTACTTCACTCAAATTCATAACATGGATTTAATTGATTTTAATAAATTTATTTTTAAACACTTAATTTTTCACTTATTTAAAACCGAAAACATTCTTCCATTCATCATAGCCTTATGTGTAATAGGCTTTAGCATGGTATTGCAAGTCTCACAATTTGTATTTATTCCTCAAACCAGCGTCGGTGCTTATGCCTCTTTTTTTATATTTACATTAATCGTCAGCGTCATCACCTTAATTATTTACCCAATTTTTATTATTATAATTGTGAATTTTTGTACTGGCTACATTAAAGACAACTCCACATTTAAATTCGTCTTAAAATTGGTTGCACTACTTGGTAGTTTTATCTTTGGTGCTACGAATTTTGCTGGACACAATGTAACACACTTTGAACGCATTCAAATTATACTAATATGGGTTGGACTATACTATGTCACAATTAACTTATACTTAACTCACAAACACCATAAAACTATTTTCAAATTAACCAAAGTAAAAATATTCTTTCTATTTATTGTCTCAGTTTTAATGACACGTCCATTAATTATGGTATTTATACATACTAATGAAGCATTAAACTTTACAACAATAAATCCACAGGTCTACTTAAGCGCAGCAAATTGCACGCTATTGCGTAACTTGGATAACTCAGAAAAGGTTGAAAGCGCTAACTTAATCTTCAATAATATCCAATACTATCGTGATTTACCTAACGATCAGGGTTGCTATATCTATGGGAACACCATTCGTTATAGCTTTGCGTATGATTTTGTCCTATTAATTAAAAAGAATATAGTTCCAATTACCCGTAAAAATGGTCACCAATACAATGAATATGTACGTCTAAATTGCTTTGCTGGAAATTGTTATAGTGAGAACCACTTATTCTTTAGAATCAAGAATGATTTATATAATGAATTAATTCAAAATTATACCAAGGCAGAAACACCAATATAAAAATGATGCATGCATCGTAATAGAGACCGTCAGACTATCCCTAAAACTAATCAAGTTTCAACTATCGTGAAAATGAAATTATCCACTATTGACAACACAATTTAATTCATAGTGGACAACTCAAATATGAGAAGCGCTAAAACGTTATTAACGCGATGTCACAATCAAATACGAATCATAGGTTAGCCAAATTAAACAATCCATATTTTATTTGATCCTGTTATTAAAACAAAACATCTGCAGAATTTACCACATTAGCCATTAACTTCAACATTTCTAACGATGAATGATGAAAGCTTGAATTACTACTAGCACAGCAATCACCAACGATATTTACTTGATATCCACGATCATGAGCATCACGAGTACATGATTGAATAGCTACCTCAGTGGACACGCCAGCCAAATAGATTTCGGATACATTGTTACAACGCAATACGTGATCAAGATTAGTCGCATGAAATGGATTAACTGCATTTTTTACAACAATTAACTCTCCATCATGATAATGTAAATCTGATAATAATTCAGCCCCCCAACTACCAAGCTCTAATGCATTATGCTGTTTTGCACGCGAGAAAATTGGTGAATTTAGATTGGCATTAATATAATTAGCTTCAAAAGCAACTATAACCCAGATTACTAAGCATCGCTCTTTTCTTGCACGAATTAGTAAATTATTCACCTTAGTAACAATTTGTTGCTCATTAACCATTGCTGCACAACCAGAAATTTTACCCTCTGAATGACATATGTCATTAATATAATCAATTAAAATTAGTGCCTTAGACATCTAAAAAATCCTTTCAAAAATTAAAACCCAATATATAAATTATTGGTACGCAAATTTTATTATATCCATAGATTTTAATTAAATTTTATAGGCAATACTCGTCATAACTTTAGACGTTGCACGCATAGTTTGAGTAACCAAAGCAGGCAACTCTGCGGCACCGAAATCATGAGCCATATGCGCATGCTTAATTTCATCTTCTTTCATTTGCTGTAAAATAGCTTGGCTCTTATTATCATGCGGTGGTAACTGTTCCAAATGCTCGCTTAAATGATTTTCCACCTGCTTTTCAGTTTCTTCTAAAAAACCTAGGCTCCATTTATCACCCAAAATTCCTGCGGTAATACCAATCGCCAAACTACCTGCATAAAATAGTGGATTTAACAAACTAGTTTTACCACCTAACTCATGAATACGATGCTCGGTCCAAGCTAAATGCTCAATTTCTTCGTATGCAGCGTGCTCAAATGCCTGCTTATATGTATCTTCACGTGCTGTAATTGCTTGACCTTGGTACAAACCTTGTGCACAAATCTCACCGCAATGATTTATACGCATTAAACCAATAATATGCTTACGCTCGTCATTACTAAATTCACCATCTTTAATTTGTTGATCTGGATGATCTCGAGTTGATACTGGTTTATGAAACAAATTCTTAAGCACTTTATCAAATTCAACAACTATACGATCTAACATACTATCTATCCTCAACTCTTTATTTGCTTTAAATGGTCATTACAATGTATAATTATACATCTTAAAATTATTTAAATGTGTCTTAATTATTAGGAGTTTAGAATGGATTTAAAAAAAATTAGTGTTGGAACTGGCGAAGAATTTAATGTTGTAATTGAAATCCCTGCTGGTGCGGTTCCTGTAAAGTACGAAATGGATAAAGAAGCTGGTGCGCTATTCGTTGATCGTTTTATCAGTACTGCAATGGCATACCCTGCAAACTATGGCTTTATTCCTAATACTTTGTCTGAAGATAGCGATCCTGCAGATGTAGTTGTAATTACTCCATACCCAATTGCACATGGTGCAATCGTAAAATGTCGTCCATTAGGAGTATTAAGAATGGAAGATGAAAGCGGAATCGATGCTAAAATTATCGCAGTTCCAACTAAAAAAGTATGTCCATTCTATAATGATGTAGAAAAAGTTGAGGACTTACCTGAATTACAAATCCAGCAAATTGTACATTTCTTCGAAAATTACAAAAAGCTTGAAAAAGGTAAATGGGTTAAACTATCAGGAATTGAAGATAAATCCGCTGCGATTAAAGAGGTTGAAGACTCTATTAAACGTTATGAATAATATTATTGTAAAAAGGTGTCACTACGGCACCTTTTTTAATTAAGGGGCTAGACAATCAAAGCGGATTATTTCTAACCAATTTTAGTATTGTA
>CAZTBH010000074.1:0-5048 GCA_964611845.1 uncultured Neisseria sp. | reverse complement strand
ATGGAACTTTGCCCACCAATAGGTTTGTTCCAAACATTGGGTTTTTACTCATATTTCCTCTTTTGTTATCATATTTATTTCGTAACTTATGAAGGTATTCGTGATATTGCTTAGCAAAGTAGTCTTAGTACAAGAAATAACACATCGCAAATCCCCACGAAATAATGATTATCAATTCAAACCATAGCTCTAAGAAATTAGGCTTCATTTCATTCATCCCCCAAAGGTCAGCTAATACTAAATTTTACAACAGTATTGTTGTTGTGGATACTACGTTTTTACTGAGTAGAACGAGCTTAATTTAATTTTTACCAGTATCTTTTAATCGGCTTACTCATCTTAATATTGAGTTGGAAAGTTTTAACGATACGCACTGCAGTTTTTTGTGTAGAGGCATACAGGAGGTGCTGAATAAATATCCAGCTCCTGAGAACCGTCCATAATCTTTTTAATATCAAACTAATAAATGCTAGTAAATTGATGCAGCTCATTTCTTTTTACAACCTCAACTGTTGTTCCTCATATTTCATTTACTGTGGTGGCAAATTTTCTCCCCTATACCCACCATTTACCAGAACATTTTGTACTTCTTAGCCTACTTCGATTAATCTTGAACTGGTTCTAAGAGTTAAGAAGCCAGTTCAATCCCAATACCAGATGTACCTTCGTCCGAATAGTATATATAATTTCTCTCTAAAAACTACTCTCGTTCAACGGCTAACGCGACGCCCATTCCACCGCCAATACATAGCGTAGCAAGACCTTTTTTTGCATCACGTCGTTTCATTTCATGTATAAGAGTAACTAGGATTCTGCAGCCAGAAGCTCCAATCGGATGACCAATTGCAATTGCACCACCGTTAACATTTACTTTTGAAATATCTAACCCTAATTCTCGACTGACGGCAATAGCTTGTACCGCATAGGCTTCATTTGATTCAATTAAATCCAAGTCTTCAATATTCCATTGTGCTATTGCTAAAGTTTTTTTCGTTGCATACACTGGTCCCATTCCCATAAGCTCTGGCTCCAAGCCAACCGAGGCATACGCTTTTATAGAAACCAATGGTTTTAAGCCTAATTTATCCGCCATATCACGGCTCATTAGCATAACTGCGGCTGCACCATCATTAATTCCTGATGAACTTCCAGCGCTTACAGTGCCATTTTCTTTTTTAAATATTGGTTTTAATTTAGCAAGAGACTCTAGTGTTACACCACTATGAATAAATTCTTCATATTCATGAGAAATTTTGTTTTCTTTATTGTCAATCTCGTTTACCATTTCAACTTCACGAAAAATTTTAGGTTTAGGCACAACTTTTCGGTCCGTTGTTATCACTTTCTCTATAACTAAATAATTTAAGTTTTAGACTATCGGAGCACTATTTTAGAGGTTAAATGTCTCTTACTGGCTAAAATAGATCATACAAAGTCAGCATTGTCGCATAAAATTTGTTTGGCTGATATCTGCAATTGTGCAGGCTAGTTATCAATCATGTTGTTACAATTAAAGAAATTAACGATTACTCTGCTAAATTTAATATTAGAAACCTCTGTAAATTAGCTAAAAGTAAGTTGATAGAGTTTCCATGTCAGATTTTGATTTTTTAAGGATTGTATTTTTTCTATTTTGGCTTCTTTTTCATGGGTAGAGCTACCCATTTATCTTCATTTTGCCTAAAATATCCAACTAATTTGTCTATATCGTAAAATTTGGACACTTTTATTCTGTAGTAGGCTAATCTTATTCGCCGCTTTTAGCAAATTATGCGTAATAGCGACTAGTAGTGCTTGGGTTTTAACTTTAGCGATGCCAATATATTTACTTCTGCTAAAACCAAAGATGTTTTTAGTTATGGCATTTGTTCGTTCAACAATGTATCAAGTTTTTGATATATGCTTATTGCGCTTAGTTTGTTTTAGTGTGAGTTTGGTATTACGTTTAGCTTTGTCCATAATACCGTTACCAATCTTGTTTTCTTTAAGAAATTGACGATTCGACCCTGATGCGCAGCCTTTATCCGTTTGTAGAAATTTCGGTACTTCATTCTCTATTATTGGTTGCCAATTAACTATAGCTTCTAATTTTATAAGAAGACTATCTTTATCCATCATATAGCGTAGTGATTCAAACAGAAAGCTCATTGAAAACCTCAAAATACGAATAATACACAATCATAACAGTAATATAATTGATTAGAATGAATGTGCAGAGGTTTCATCATATGTATACTGGTATTTTTTACACTCTGAGCATCAACGATACAACAGCTCGTCATTTCATTTTTACCATTTGATATACGCTGATAAGTTACTAGATTTTTTTACTGTTCAAATTGTTCTCGTGTAATATTACTTGGATAGTCTAACATTTTATGACTCCAATTTATTTGGAGTTATTTTATCCTACATCGATTAATCTTGAACAGGTTCTAAGATATTTAATATAGATCAAGGGTCAAGCTTTACTGCACAAAATTTTATGGTTGCTTGCTGCTTCTAAGTATAATAAAAAAAACTCAGATCATTAAAAATCTGAGTTTTTACTTAATACGATAAATTTACTCTGCCGTTGTGTGGAGTTCCTCTTTAAATTTACGCGCACTACGAATGTTTTTGCTATGTTCTTTATCTTTATAATGCGCAATATTATGCGCCAAATCATCTTTTAGCATGTCTAATGCCGAGTAAATGTCATCAGATTCAACCAATGCTCCAAAGTTCTTCTCCGGTGATTTAATACTTACTTCTGCGTAATATATTTTGCCGCTATGCTGGCTTTGCGTAACTTTACCTAAGCGTAAGTTAAAACTTGCTTCTGCTCCACTATTTGGAAAGTACTTATTTAGTGCTGATAATTTTTCTGTAGCATAAAGTTTGATTGCGTCAGTTAAGTCAAAATCTTTGCATAAAATTGATAAATTTTTCATGGACGTTCCTTTCGTCTTTGATACACAAAACAGATAAAAAAACGATTAAGTCAACATTGCCGTTAACTTATAGGGCTATTATAGCTCTAAATAATAAGCTTTGCGCAAATTTTTTAAAGATATTTGTCAAAAAAATAGGCTTACTGTGTTACAATTCGCCTAATTATTTGTTTTAAATTGGATATATAGTGTTAGCATGTTTTGTAACTACAGTGCGTGGATTAGAGCAATTACTGGCAGACGAGATTACTGCTTTAGGTGCAATTGATATTGTTGCAGTCAATGCAGGTTTGGAGTTTAAAGCTGATTTAGAGAGCGTGATGCGAATTAACCTTCACTCGCGTTTGGCAAGTCGAGTCATGATACGCTTGGCATTTAGTGGCTATCGCTTCGAAGAAGATATTTATGCATTAGCGATGAAAGTAAAATGGGATAAATGGTTTCATACCGGTAATAGCATCAAAGTTGCTACCAATGCGATTGCCTGCCCCTTAAAAAGCTTAGATTTTGTTACCTTAAAGGTTAAGGACGCGATTTGTGATTATTTTGTTGAAAAGGTTGATGCTCGGCCAAATGTTGACAAAGCCGAACCAGATATGCGAATCTATACTTTTTTAACCAGAGATACGGCAACTATCTATTTAGACACTTCTGGTGATACTTTATTTAAGCGTGGTTATCGTAAATTAAAACTAGAAGCTCCGATTCGTGAAAATCTGGCTTTTGGTCTGATTAAACTAAGTGGCTGGACGCCAGATAGGCCATTTTACGACCCAATGTGTGGTAGTGGAACTTTAGTGGTTGAAGCTATTAGCTATGGTTTAAATATTGCGCCTGGTCTTAATCGTAATTTTGCTTTTGAGAAATTTATAGATTTTGACAGAGCTAAATTCGATGAAATGAAGACACAAGCGAAAGCAGCAATTAACTATGAGCAAAAATTACAAATCTTTGCCAGTGATATTAATCGTACTGCGGTAGAAATTGCACAGCAGAACTTTCAGCAAATTAAATTAGATCATTATGTTCAGTTTAGTCATGGCGATTTTGTTAAAAAAACTGCGCCAGCCGAGGGTGGGGTATTGGTAACTAATCCACCATATGGTGTGCGCCTGGATGAGTTAGATCATTTGGCTGAATTTTATCCATTGCTAGGTAGCACGCTTAAAAAAGAATTTGCTGGATGGGATTGCTACTTCCTTACTGCAGATTTACGTTTGCCAAAATTAATGCGTTTAAAACCAAGTCGTAAAACACTATTATTTAATGGTGCATTAGAATGTCGTTTGTTTAAATTTGAAATGGTAAGCGGTTCAAACCGTAAAGCATAAATGCAAATAAATTAATAAAAAAAAGCTACCAAATAATTAAGGTAGCTTTTTTGTTATTTATACCATAAAGTGTGACAATTTATTAATTATTGCAAAAATTATTTTGTAGTTTCTGCGCTTTCTTTTGTTATCACTCCACAGACCATGCGTGCTCCGCCACCACCAAGCTGAGGGGTATCCGAATAATTATCGCCGCCATTATGTATCATTAAACTATGTCCTGCAATGTCGCTTACTTTTAGTTTTGGCGCAAGCACTGGTGTAGTTACACTTCCATCAGCATTGATATAAAGTGCGGGTAAGTCACCCAAATGCCCTTTATCATTATATGGACCTAAATGATGTTCTGTTTTTTGTGGATCAAGGTGTCCACCAGCAGCCATGCCATTTTTAGCGCAACTAGGATTGGTATGTACATGAAATCCATGAATCCCGGCTGTTAAATCAGGAACTAACTTATTTAAGTTGGGTGTTAGTAATAGACCATATGGAGTATCGCTGGCAGTTATTGTCCCAACTAATGTTTGTGACTCATTAGTTAAATGCATTGGAATTGTGACTTGATCGGCATATGCCAGATTGATACATGTCGTGCTGATAGCAAAAATTGAGAGCTTTAGAAATTTTTTATTCATATTAATCATTCCCAAATAGTTATTAAATAAGAGAACAAATAATATCATAATTAGGTCAGGTATTGTAAGGGAATTGAGTGATGAAATCAAGAATTGGTGGAGCGGGCGAGATTCGAACTCGCGACCAACGGATTAAAAGTCCGCTGCTC
>CAZTBH010000073.1:346-5122 GCA_964611845.1 uncultured Neisseria sp. | reverse complement strand
AGCATAACCGATTCCAGCTAATGATTAGTTCTGCGAGTTTTTCTTGATAAAATCCATCGCCTGTACTCTTGTTTAGATCTGGCTTTGTTTCACACCTTTTGCCATGCAAAATTGCGTTGTACAGCTGTTCCAAGCCATCAATTTGTAATTCTAAATTGTCTGTCCCACTGCGTATACTATGGATTTGATGATAAACATACAAATGTAAACCAGACATATTTTCATGTATTATCTTTACATAGTCGATATAGCTACGCTTAGCTAACAGATTCATACTGGAGAGGCTAATCATGCTGTGCTTACGTAGCATTTTGCTCGTGGTAACGTTTTCTTCCTTTAGCATTTTGATCAGGACTTCCAGACCACGTAGTAAGCTACTAAGCCATATTTTATGATATAAAAATGGAAATGATTTGTGTAACCAAAATGTGATCAATGAAAATTCAAGAATAAACAGAGTATTGTTCCAAATCTGGAAAAAATTACCAATTTTAAGTCCTTCCTGAGAAATAGTTCCCATCATTAAAAGAGCACTAACAAGAGCAAATACTTCTGGTTTGTTACGTAAGGAATAATAAAGAAAATACGCCCACGCTCCAACAGTTAGAATAAATGGTAATTTTAAAAATCCAGTGGTTGAAAAAATTGCAATGGTTAAGCAGACTAAGATTACCCATCCCAAATACACCTTATCTTTCTTATCAGGTGTATTTATAGCTGGCATTTCAGCAATCAGAATCCCAACGGCGCTCATCAGCATGGTTACGCTAGGTGATGCTGGCTTTAAAATTAAGTTTGCTATGAATAGTCCTGTTGCCAGATACGCTGCTTTGAGGCCTATCAGACGAGCATACCAGTAAGGATCTATGCGATCCAATCGACTACTCAGACTATAGAGGAACATTTACTACTTAGTCCGAATATAAGCATAAGCACTCATGCCCGGCAAGAGCCGATGCTTCGGGTCATTATCTAGTACTTTGATTTGAACTGGCAATCTCTGTGGTAGATTAACCCAGTGATTTTGACTCAAGATAAGTTGAGTTTCTTTGGCAGGAAGAATATGCTGGCGATCCACTGACCAGTTATTAGACATTACTACGCCATGAAATATTTTCCGACCCAGATATGCGCGTGGAAAAATTAGAACTTCATCACCAGCTTGCACGTTGCTAAGGTCGGTTTCATTCATATTTGCTTGAATGAAAGTTTCACTGGTATCAACGTAGTTTAAAAGTCCTACATGTGCAAGAGCAGAACTTCCTACCCCCATATACATGTTTTGGATGTAACCATCTGCAGGAGCCCTAACCACGGTATCAGAAACGTCGATTGCTGCTTTATCAACTGAGGCAGCTAGTGTTGCAATTCCTGTCTGAGCTTTTTTTAGCTCGATTTTTTCTAAATCAATCTGGCGTTGTAAACCTAATACAACATTTTGTTGTGATTTTATATTAAATTCAAGCGTTTTCAATTCTATCTGCGGTACACCATTGCCTACATCGGGCGCACTTTTTTGTGAGTACTCATACTTCATTCGATTTAGTTGTTCCTCTGCTGCCTGCATATTGGCTCTTGTGATCTGAATTTGTTGACTAATCGCGCTTAGACCAACTTTTGCCTGATCATACTGCGCTTTAATTCCTTTGTATTCAAGGTCGTATTTTTCCGGTTTAACTAATAAAATAGGATCTCCTTTTTTTAGCTCTTGTCCATTTTTTACATAGATTTCTTCAACATGCCCTGTGACAGCAGAAGAAATCGCGGTCATGTTTTTTATTACAAAAGCTTCATCTGTAACTGGAAATAAATAAGTTAAGGAGTAGGACAATGCAATTATACTGCCTGTACCAAAGATTAAAGTTGCAAAATTAAATTTTTTTACTAATTCCATTTATTGTCATTACCTTCTGATTCAGTTGAGTATTTATATCCACCACCTAGGTTTTGGTAAACGTTGACCAAAGATATCATTTGTTGTAACTTGGTCTGAGTAGCATCAATTGCCAATAGTTGTTGTTCTGATTTTGCTATCAGTACCAAGCTGTAGGGCAATAATCCGCGTTGAAACATAGCTTGTTTTGTTTGTACGACGCTTTCTAATTGGTTCACTGCGTTTGTATCCGCCAACATTTTTTTATTCCAGCCATTATTTGCGGATAAAGAGTTGTCTACTTCATGCAATGAAGTATTAACAACATATTTATAGTTCGCTAATGAGGCTTTAAATAGCGCAGTATTGGTATTTATTTGACCAAATACACTTGGGAGAATAACCCAATTAGCATACGCCGCGTAGTAGCTTTGCGTATTTCCATTTTGAATGGTTGGATCCGGAACATTTGGTACTGCATTATTAAACGTTTGCTGACCAGCTCCTTGTGCGTAAAAATAATTCAGATTAATGCTCGGTAATAGTGCGCTGGAAGCCACACTAATTCCTTCATTTGCTGCCTTAAGCTGTGCTTCAGCACGCATGATATCGGGTCTTGCTGCAATCACAGAGACCGGCATATTGCTTGGTATGACTTGGTTAGGATTTATTTTCGCAAATTTATTTTTAGCAGTAAGGTTACCTGGTGTTTGATTGATTAGCATCCGTAAGGCATTCTTCGCGAGTTGTAAATTATGCTCAGCTAAAGCGATTTGACCTTCTATTAGCTGCTGTTTGCTGCTTAATTCCTGAACTGATAAACTATTAACCAAACCTCTCTTATCCATTGCAGCAGTGACACTTACCAGCTCTTCCAATGTGGCATTAAGCTTTTTGTATTGGTCAAGCATTTGCTCCTGAGCCAAAAAAGAAAAATATGCAGCGCTGACTTGCCCAATTACAGCTAAACGAATACTTAGTTGTGCATTTTCAGCTGCTTCAACATTATAGTTTGCTTGCTTTTGTAAGGTGTAATTAGTAAATACATTCAAGGTGTAAGCTGGTAAGATGGCATAAAATGCTCCGCTATTTGCGATGGTTCCTAAATTGCCAATTGGGGTGACGCTATTTTGCGAATTACCACTAATGTCACCACCAAAGACGCTTAAAAAGGGTACCCAGTTTAATTTTGCAGATAGCAACTGTCCTTGCGCTGCTTCTAAGTTTGCTTTGGCAACGCTAATGCTCATATTATTTTTTAGACCAGATTCAATATAGTTGTTCAAGTCTTGATCATTGAATTTTTGCCACCATGCCAAATAAGGTAAGCTCTCGCTTACTGGACCCATCAATGTAGTTTTTGAGTTCCATGTAGCAGGAATATCCATATTTGGCTTAGTATAGCTGGGTGAAAAATAACTACAGCCGCATACACTAACACCAGATATCAAGTAAAATATTTTACGCATATTCTTAATTTTTAAATCCCTCAAATATTATTTTACTGTTTTGGTTTATATCTTATCTTAAAGTATCGTGTTTAATTATCAAAAGGGTTCTCAATGATCTTTACAATTTCATCATTGTATTCAAGTGATTTAGAATGCACAAAATACATTATCATTGACTTTATATTTATATCGGGAACATCTAGTGTTTTTATTATGTTGTAGCGACCAATTCGTTCGAGTAATTTTTCGACGGAATAAGACTCAAATCCAAGACGAATAGAGATTTGGTAACAAACGTTACTAACCGTTCCTCTTTTTATGTTAAGAGCATCAGATACTCTTTTTTGACTGTAACCTATAGCTAGCAGGTATAGAATATTTCGCTGTCTTTGTGTTAGGGATTTCAATAGGCTGATATTGAAGTCCGCGTTATTAAAGTTGTTACACCCCCAAAACATTCTAGTGTAATCATAGCCTTGGCTGAGTACTCCACAAACATTACCGTTTGGTGCGTATATGGGGGTATACATTATATGTAACGCCCCGTGACGATTACTTAATTTATCAAAAACAATACATGAAACTATGGAGTGGCTATTCATGCACATATCTAAAATTTCTTTGGTTGCATTATGGTAATAATCAATCTTAAGCTTTTCATTTTGGGATAATACAAAATAGTCAGTTTTATTGATATGTTTTAGAAAGCCAAATTCTAGTTTCGTTCTATCTGTAGCAAATAAACATTTTTTGTCAAGATTGAATATGCTGAGAAATATTTTTTTATCCTTATAGCTGGAAAAAAATATTTTTATGATATGTTCTAAAAATTCTTCATATTCATGAGAAATTTTGTTTTCTTTATTGTCAATCTCGTTTACCATTTCAACTTCACTAAAAATTTTAGGTTTAGGCATGACTCTTCACTCTATTGTTATGACTTTCTCTATCAGTAAATAATTTAGGTTTTAGATCATTACCTTGAAGGAGCACTATTTTATAGGTTGAATATTTCTTATTGGCTAAAATAGATCATACAAAGTCAGCATTATCGCATAAAATTTGTTTGGCTGATATCTGCAATTATGCAGATTGCGTATCATGTTGCTACAATTAAATAAATTAACTTTTAATCTGTCAATTTTGAGCTTAATGGACATGGCAGAAATTATCAACTATTTAGCCATTTTTTAAGCTTGCTATTCTGCTGCATCGCATGATGTAACTACCAGTGTTATCTGCTACAATCCAGTTGTACACTTTCTTCATTGAATGACAAAGCAATATGTCGTTGTGAGAGTTAGAGTATTTCAAAATGGAGGTTCTATTATGAGTGAAAATTTATTTATACGCAAGGTGGCAATTCTCGGTGCTGGAGTGATGGGAGCACAAATTGGGGCGCATTTTGCTAATGCCGGAGTCCCTGTAATATTATTTGATTTAAAAAATATT
>CAZTBH010000073.1:0-336 GCA_964611845.1 uncultured Neisseria sp. | reverse complement strand
AAGGAAAAAGCAAAAACAAATTCTAATTCTGATACTAAATTAAAACCAAATCCAGTCGCTTCTGCTAGATCATTTGCATATTTGAGTGTAGCTAATTATGATGATAATTTGGATTTATTAACGGAATGTGACTTGATTATCGAAGCGATTGCTGAACGCATGGACTGGAAAGTTGACTTATTTCATAAAATTGCCCCCTATCTAAATCCGCATGCAATTGTTGCAACCAATACTTCTGGACTCAGTGTTGAAGAATTAGCCAATAGCGTTCCAGAGTCACTTCATTCTCATTTTTGCGGTATTCATTTTTTTAATCCACCACGTTATATGCCGTTA
>CAZTBH010000072.1:0-5307 GCA_964611845.1 uncultured Neisseria sp. | reverse complement strand
TTGTTGCTTCCACCACCACCGCTAGCTTGAGCAGCAGCTGCAGCACCATCAGCAAACGCACTAGGAATTAAAGACATAGAGAACCTTTCTTAAATATTGACTTAACAAACCGCTATTATAATATAAAACCAGCTTAAAGATGCTGTTATCAGGATTCAGCATAATAAAAAAGCAGTTAAGTACGCTACTTAAACTGCTTTTTTATTCGTGAATAATACTATTAATTAATCATGATTATGCTTTTTTTCCCACTTATCAACAAAAAGTGCAGACATAGTGTTGGCAAAAGCATTAGTCGCACTGCGCCCCATGTCCATAAAACTATCTATTGGTAATAAAATCAAAACACCAACTTCAGGGTAGCCAAAAGCCGTTAAAGTAGCAGCGACTACAACCAAAGATACGCGTGGAACACCTGCGATTCCCTTAGAAGTTAGCATTAGCATAAATAACATTAAAATTTCCGTTGATAATGTAATATGGTAGCCATATAGCTGAATAATAAAAATCGTGGCAAAGGTACAATTTAGCATTGAAGCCTCAAGGTTAAATGAATAGCCCATTGGGATTACAAATCCACTTACCTTTTTAGACACCCCAAAACGTTCTAAATTAGATAAAATCCCAGGCAAAGCAACCTCTGATGATGAAGCTGCAAATGAAGTACTATACAATGGTAACATAGACTTAATAACTGCAAAAAGTGGCTTCCCTATTACAATAAACCCAATTGTAAGCAACACCCCCCAAATTATTGCTAAACCTAAATAAAACTCTAATGCATAGACTAAATATAAAGATAAAACACTAACACCACTCCCCATGACTAATTTAGTAATCGCAGCAAATACTGCAATCGGAGCTATGTACATAATATAGCCAATTATTTTGAACATTAATTGCGACATCATATCAAAGAACTCAAAAACTGGTGCTACTGATTCGCCAATTGATACGCCAGCCACACCAATGAATATTGCTAAAACGATCACTTGTAAAATATGATTTTCAACAAATCCCTGCATCGCTGAAGCCGGAATTACGGATTCAACAAATGATTTCAATGTTGCACCACAAGTAGTACAAACACTATTACTCGCCGCAGAAAGATCTGCCGTTGTAGAGTTTAGCAATACATCATGTAGAGCCTTACCTGGTTGAAAAAACTCAACTAACAACATTCCCAAAGCTAAAGAGAAGAAACCGCCAACAACAAATATAAACATAGACTTGAGAAATAATCTTCCCAAAACTTTACTGTCGTTCATCTTAGCAATACCAGTCACCAACGTGGTAAACACTAGCGGAGCAATAATCATTTTGATCAAGCGCAAAAATGCAGATGATACCAAATCAAGATAACCAGAGATAGATTTAATTTCTACCGGATTAGCAATTCCGACATGGGCAAAATGCCCAACAATCACACCTAGGACCAGTGCAGCAAAGATATAGAAACTCAAACGCGATTTTTTTGCTTTTACCATTAATATTATTTCCTATAAAATTTTGTTATGCATCTACACTCACCCTTATAACCAATAGATGAATACATAAAAACACAAGCAGGTATTTTAAATGTTTTAGCGTATTACTCGGGAATTATGTATGGTGCAGCGCAATATTACATCTTTCTATAACCTAATAGCCAACCAATTTATGGTAAAATTCGCTAAAATAATGTTCGCTGTTTTAAAAAGGTATTGCTAGATGAGTCTAACACCACAACAACTGGTCGAAATTGCTAATGAGTATGGTAGCCCGCTATATGTATATGATACACAAAGTATCGAAAGTCAATATAAAAAATTAACTACTGCTTTTCAAAATGTTGACGCAAAATTCTTTTACGCATGCAAAGCACTCAGCAATATAAATATCCTGAAATTTCTACACAGTCTTGGAAGCAATCTTGACTGTGTTAGCATTAATGAAGTTAAACTTGGGCTGATGGCAGGGTTCTCTGCTGAACAAATTATTTACACACCAAACTGTGTTGACTTTAGCGAAATTGAAGCTTGTAAAGATTTAGGCGTTCATATCAATATTGATAATATTTCAATATTAGAACAGTTTGGTAATAAATTTGGTAACACCTATCCAGTATGTATCCGCATTAATCCACACATTATGGCTGGTGGTAACATGAAAATCTCAACCGGACATATTGACAGTAAATTTGGGATTAGTATTCATCAATTACGCCATATCCAGCGAGTAGTAAAAAGCACTGGGCTAGTGATTAATGGCTTGCATATGCACACAGGTAGTGAAATTAAAGACATCGATGTATTTATCCGTAGCCTGGAAATTTTGCTGGATATAGCCCATGATTTTCCCGATTTAACCTTTCTTGATTTAGGCAGTGGATTTAAAGTTCCGTATCAAGAAGGTGACTACACGACCGACTTAAATACTTTAGCAAACAGGATCCAAGAAACCTTTGAAGCTTTTGAAAATGCGGAGAAACGTCATTTTGAAATATGGTTTGAGCCTGGTAAGTTTTTAGTTAGTGAATCAGGTTATTTCATTACTAAAGCCAATGTGATTAAACAAACTACTGCGACTACTTTCGTTGGTGTGAATAGTGGATTTAATCACCTTATTCGTCCAATGTTCTACGATTCGTATCATCGCATTAGTAATATTTCAGCGCCAGAAGGAACTGAGCGAATCTATACGGTTGTCGGTAATTTATGTGAAACAGATACTTTTGCCTGGGACCGCAAAATCAATGAAGTCCACGAAGGTGATTATTTGGTATTTCACAATGCTGGTGCTTATGGTTTTGAAATGAGCAGTAGCTTCAACTCACGCTGTCGCCCAGCCGAAGTATTATTCCACCAAGGACAAACACATCTAATTCGTAAACGTGAGGAAGCTGAAGATTTACTTAGTAAACAAATAGACTGTGATTTATTTTAATTTAATATACGTTAGCAAAAGGAAAATATATGAAGAAATTATTAGTGGCTTTATCAGTGTGTTGTTCTATCGCAATTGCAGATCCTGCTTTAGATAGTGTTGCAGAAAATGATAATACTAACGCTAAACCAACTACCACTCAACAACCAAAAGTTATCATGGTAAAAGGGTCTACAGCAGCAACAACTAGTTCAAATCCCCACAACAAAAAGACTAGTAGTGCTAAAACACCAAAGGCGCACCACTCTACTAATAAGCACAAGTCCAAAACTAAAACCAATAAAAAACAGAGCTCTAAACACAAAACCAAAAAAAACACAGCAAAAAAAAATACATAAACTAAAGCAGGCACATATGTGCCTGCTTTAGTTTATGTATACCAATTTCATATAAATCAAGATTTTCTGCGATACATTCAGAGCCATAGCAATAAGTTTAGGTTCACCACTTTCTGATGATAGCGCATCATTACCACTCCAACACAGTCTTTACATTGAATACACCCAAGAATAATTTTTTCATAGAACTCACCTTTATTTAATAATTGTTAAGTTATTCAAATTACTATTGTAATTTACTACCGCAATTGATAAATCCTTTTGCAATACATATATCTGTCCCTGAGTTTTACTATAAACTATTGCTTGTCGCGGCTCGATAAACCCACGAATAGTCTTAATTAGTTTGTAATTTGAAGCATCAAAAACCTGCACACTATTATCTTCTTTATTACCAGTAATCAAAGTCTTACCATCCTTAGAAAGTGATGCTCCATATGGATCTTTCTCTGTTGGCATCGTTTTGATTAGCCTGTTACTTTGAATTGAAACAACTCTTAATGAATTACTTTGTGATGACGCTCCATAAAGTTTAGTTTCATCCGGAGAAATAGCAATTGCACGCACACCAGGAATTCCGCTAAGGGTTCTTTCAATTCTCCACGTTTCAGTATTAACTATACGAACATCATCACCTTTAAAATTTGTAACGTAAACATATTTCCCGCTTGGACCAACTTTGATTCCTTGGCGCGGGTTAGCAAATCCATCAATAACATGCTCAACTTGCCAAGTACTAATATTAATTACACTAACCGTATTTTCTGCTTCATTATTTACAAACATATACTTACCATCAATAGCAAAGCCAAAAGCACCCTTACCAATATTAATCTCTCGAAGAGTAGAAAAATCTCCAACCGATATCTGACGAATAACCCCCAGTGAGCTATCACTAATATAAAAGCTCTTGCCATCTGCTGCAAACTCGACGTTCCTTGGTGTTACATAATTTAAGGTAGTAATCAACGAATGATTTTTAAGATTGTATATCCTAACCACAGAATCATCACTATATAGCGCCACTGCCAAGTTTTCAGAAGGATCAATGGCAAGAGAATTATTTTTAATTTGATTGTCAAATTGCATTATTTCAGTGTTTGCAGAAGATACTTTATCAGGTGCTGATAAACTACTACAACCAAATAAAACAATTACAGCAATTACGCCACAGATACCCTTATAAAAAATATTTTTATTCATTTTAATTGTGCCTTTTCTCAGTTAAAACGCGAATTAAACCTAGATATTAGGTTAATATGAAACGATAATTTACACTTACAGCATGCCAATAATAATTTGCTTGACTTCCCATTCTATCAAAAATTTTCTTTTTTTACAAGTGTCATTTTTGGCACTTGTAACTTAATGAAGATATCATCCAAAATTCTGTCAATGATTAATACTGATATATGCACATAATTTTATATGTGAGAATCTTTCACTACACTTATCGAAACAAGAAAAATGATGCTTTCCGAGTCGTTATTTCATGTTCAGCAGTTATAAATTTTAGAGTATGTATACTTGGCTATTTAGCAACTGAAAACATGATATTAATTATCCTTCAACTTTTTAGTATAATTACGTATATGAACTTTCTTTATTCTATAAGGTATGCCACTTCAACACGAAGGCATAAGATACAAAGCTTATTAAAAGACATAATTATTCAATTTTATCAATGCGATCGGCAAAACTCATGATGGTAGATACCGTTAAAAAACCAACTTTTCTGCAACTGATAATATTTACAGTTCTTTTTATTGGTCAACCTTTATTTATTGGTTTACTTTTGTCGCACTATGAAAGACATACAGATGTTGTAGGCGATTTTTATGCTGCATTTGCTACAATTCTATTCTTAGCTAATGTATTAGGAGTTGGCGCAGATCGATTTATTGTCGTGCAACTTAATCGTTTAAAAGCAGAATATCATAACTCATTGAAAAGCAACTATACCTATATTCTAAAGTTTTTCCTAATTTTATTCTTGCTACATGACAGAAATTAATTTTTTGCATTTTACCTCCATCGGTAAGTA
>CAZTBH010000071.1:0-5799 GCA_964611845.1 uncultured Neisseria sp. | reverse complement strand
TAGTTCTAACTACACTGCGTCGTCTTTTTTATCAATCCTTCGCGTCCAAGAGTCAAATACTTCGAGTATAATGTAAACGATTATATTATTGGATTTAAATTATGACTAAAGTAGTGACTTTAGCTCACTATTACACCACTCCTGAAATTCAAGAGTTGGCAGATAAAGTTGGCGATAGTCTCGAGTTGTCTCTGTACGCCAGAGATGCACAAGCAGATGTAATTGTTTTTGCTGGTGTGCGTTTTATGGCAGAGACTGCAAAAATTCTTAACCCAGAGACTAAGGTGGTGTTACCAGATACTGGCTCAACCTGTTCATTGGTAACGATGACTGATATCACTAAACTTCAAAAGTGGCGCGAGGAGCATGCGGATTACGTGCATGTAGCGTATGTTAACTCATCAGCAGAACATAAAGCGCTAGCTGATTGGATTGTTACTTCGCGCAATGTTGATGATATTATCGCTCATCTCTATGCTGAGGGTAAAAAGGTAATCTATTCACCAGATCGGAATATGGGTGCATACCTTAATTTTGAATATGGTTACGATATGCCGCTATGGGAAGCAGTTTGTGAGGTTCATGATAAGTTTAACCAACAGGCATTGGATGAAGCTTATGCTTCGGTTAGTGGCGCTAAATTTTTAATTGCGCATCCTGAGAGTCCATTGCCAGTATTACATGGTGCGGATTATATTGGCTCAACCAGCCAGATGCTTAATTGGGTACGTGACTTCGATGGTGAAGCCTCAGCAGTTATCTTTGTTGCGACTGAAGATGGTATCTTATATAATATGAAAAAAGCTCGTCCAGATTTGGATTTACGTCAAGCACCAATTTATAGTGGTTGTCAATGTAACTCATGTCCGTACATGAAGCTTAATTCTTTAGATGCAGTGCGTGCAGCACAAGCTGGTACTGGCGGAGTAGAAATTAACTATCTGACTCCCGAGTTAATTGAGCATGCTCGTAAACCAATTGATCGGATGTTAGAATTTAGTCAGCGTTATTACAAGTAGGAACTATATGCGAATTTTATTGACGAATGATGATGGTTATCTTGCTGCTGGTATAAAAGCGGTGTTTGCGGGATTGTTGGCAGCTGGGCACGATGTAATTATGATAGCTCCTGAACGCAATTCAAGTGGTGCAGGGCAATCAATTGCTGTCTATAATCCAATCAGCATCACTCAAGTTGAAGAACGAGTTTATTTTGTTACCAGCACTCCGGCAGATAGTGTCCGTTTAGGATTACAATGCGTTTATGGTAGTGTGGATAATTATCCTGATCTAGTCGTATCAGGGGTTAATATGGGTGAAAATGTTGGTGAAGATGTGCTTTATTCTGGTACAGTTGGTGCTGCACGTGAGGGAACACTACATGGGATTCCAGCATTGGCATTTTCGACTAATGGAGTTAGTAAAGAAACGCATAATAAATTTAATCATTTAGAGTCTGCTGCACGCATTGTCAGTGAATTAGTGGCTAAGCTGGAGCGCAATTATAAGTACTTACCAGATGTGTTTATCTGGAATATTAATATTCCCAATCGTCCATACGACGAAATAAAAGGTTATGAAACTACCAAGCTCGGGTTACGCCCAATTCATCAGCCGTTGATAGAGCAATCAACTCCACGTGGTAATATAATTTATTGGCAAGGGCACTCTAGTGAGCCTGAAGAATATGAAATTGGAACTGATTTAGATGTTTTTATGAAACAGGAAAAAGTTTCAATAACACCAATTGAGGTGTTGCCGACCAATTATGAACAAATGCCGATTGTTGATGCATTAACTAGCTAAGAGGAACTAAGATGAAGAAGATATTATTGTTATTATCCACAACTATTGTATTGGGGGCGTGTTCGTTTACTAGGGCAACCCCTGCACCAATTGTGAATGGTACTACTCCACCAGTGACGCAACAGCCAACTGCTGCTGTATCAACGGGTGCTGCAGCTGTTGCTACTACTGCGGATGCTACCGCACCTGGTACTAAAATACAAAAAGTTGATGAAGATGATGACGGTACCGTTGTTAGTGCTACTCCCGCGCCTAAGGCTAAGGCTAAATCTAATGCATCTGGTGCTGTGGGCGCTAAAACAGCAGCTACTACGGCAGCAGCAGGTGCTGCTACTTTAGGTGGCGTTAATTGGTTAGCCCCGATAGCTGATGGTAAAATTGTACAGGCTTATAGTACTACAACTAAAGGAGTTGACGTTGCAGGAGCCGAGGGTCAAGCTGTACTTGCTTCTTCCGCTGGAAAGGTTGTCTACAGTGGTAATGGTCTCAAAGGCTATGGTAATTTGATTATCCTTAAGCACGCTGACAATTATTTAACTGCATATTCACACAATAAAGTTAATTTGGTAAAAGAAGGTGACACTGTTAAACGTGGACAGAAAATTGCTGAATTAGGTAAAACAGAAAGTGACAAACCAATTTTGCATTTTGAGTTACGTAAAAATGGTAAACCAGTTAATCCAACCCCAATTTTTAATAATTAAGCAGATGAAAAATAAATTAATTCTAAGTTTGGTAATTGTCTTTGCAATTGTTTTTGTCTTTGCTGACAATGGACCGCCAGCAGTTTATCAGCCAAATTATGTCTATGGTGAAACGCCGATGGGTGTGTATATGGGTAATCCATATGACATGGGTGACGATATGATGGGTGATGATTTTGTTATGCCTAACGGTGAAGGTATGGGAGAATATCAAGGGCAATCGGGTGCTCCTGAGCAACAATTTCAATACATACAGGGACAAGAACAATTAATGGAGCAAAGTTCCAAAGATGCCCGTAAAGCATATTTTCAGGAACAGGCTATTGGTGAGAGTATGGATCAGCAGTATATTAAGCAAATTGATCAGCAAACTCATCAATCAGCACCTGCCCCAATTGTATTGCCAACTATGTAATGTTTACTCAATCAGATTCATCATTTTAGGTCGTTGATTCACTTCTCACTTACTTAGTGTAAGTTTTGTCGTAAATCGCCTACTAGTATTTCAAATCAGTTTGAGTATTCATTAGTGGTGCAATTGTGTTAAAATGATGGTATATAAATTGTGGTTATCCTCAAATCTATTTATGGAGTCAGTATGTCAAAACAAGTTTCATTTAGCCCAGAATCCTATCAAAAATATGTATCCGATATTCGCAACTTGGTCAGTAATATCAATGAGATTAACCAAAAGATAATTTCCTCAAACCAAGATTATGCGACAGAGAGTTATAAAGCTTATGGAGAGCATATGCAGGCGTTGATGAGTTCTAAAAATCCGATGGACTATTTTAATATCAATCGTAAATATGTTCAAGAGTCTTCATCACGTTTCCAGCGCTTATTGAGTAAACGTTATAGCTTGTTTGATGAGCTAAGTAAAAAACTGATGGCACAAAATAATATAATGTTTTTATTTCCTCAACAAATTCAAGACGCAATTCTAAAATTCCGTCAGAGCGGTAAAATGGATATGTTAAACCCCGATTTATGGTCTAAATTTACTGATATGTTGACTAACCGTGTTTAAACTAAAGCTCCAGAATATTTCTGGAGTTTTTTTATAGTAATTGTAAGAAAGTGGAGAATGGGAATGTCAAACTTAGATTTTTTAATTGAAAAATGCCAATCTTTAGGTGCGATTGCTGCTGCAATTGTAGACCCACGTTCTGTGGTGGCTTTAAATGGAGCCTTGGAAGCTTATGAAAAAGGTATTTTAGATCCGATTTTGGTTGGACCTAAAGTTGAAATAGAGCAAATAGCGGCTGATAATAAACTAGATATTAGTCGACTAAAAATCGTCGATGTAGCCGATGATGTTGCAGCTGCCGCCAAGTCTGCACAAATGGCAAGTAGCGGTGTGGTACATTGTCTGGTTAAAGGTAGTTTGCATACTGATGTAATGATGCATGCAGTGCTACAGCCAGAGTATAACCTGCGTACTAAACGTCTAATTAGTAGCTGTTGTTTAATGCATTTACCAACGTATGATCGTTTGGTATTTCTGGCGGATATGGTGATGAATATTGCACCAACATTGGAACAGAAAGTCCAAATACTCGAAAATGCGGTAGATATGGCGCGCGCTTTAGGCTGGGAATTACCCAAAGTAGCAATCATTGCTGCGGTCGAAGTAGTAAATTTAAAAATGCAAGCAACTATTGATGCTGCAATTATTTCCAAAATGGCAGATCGGGGACAAATTGAGAATTGTATTGTTGATGGTCCGATTGACTTAGACATTGCAATTTCAACTGAGTCAGCTAAAATTAAACACTTTAAATCGCCGATTATGGGCGATGCCGATATCTTGATTATGCCGGATTTGCAATCAGCAAATGCACTGTATAAAGAAATGATTTTTATGGGTAAAGCTGATGCTGCCGACGTTATATTGGGGGCTGCGGTGCCAATTATTGTGACTAGTCGTTCTGATGATGAACAAACTAGACTCCACTCTACTGCCGCCGCTGCTTTGATCGCACACAGTAAATTGAAAAAAGGTTAATGAAATGCAGGGTAATGGTATTTTAGTCTTAAATTCTGGATCAACCAGCCTTAAATTTGCACTTTATCAGTTACAGCAAGGCGAACTTAGTGTAGTTGCCCAAGGTGGTTTTGTCGCGATGCCAAATGCAGCAACGCTAGTCGTAAATAATTCTAATGATGTGAAATTAGTTGATTTGCAATTTCCTGATGAGCAGGTAAACCATGAGCTTGCTTTGGATAAATTATTAGCAATTTTGCGGCAAAAATTTCCCCGATTAAATATTGCTTACGCGGGGCATCGCATTGTTTTGGGTGGAGAGCGTTATACTCAGGCAATCAAACTTGATAATGACAGCTTGGATTATCTGGAAGGATTAAGTAAAATTGAACCGACACATCAATATTATGAGGTGATGGGCGCAAGAGCTCTAGCTAAGATATTTCCAGAAATTAAGCAAAGTGCAACATTTGATACTTCATTTCATCGTACAATGCCTAGGGTTGCAGAGTTTTATCCTGTTCCACCAGAGATTACGGCTAAAGGTGTGCGTCATTGGGGATTTCACGGAATTTCATATGATTATATTAGCCGAGTTTTGGCACAAAAAGCTCCAACAGCACAGCGGGTAATTATCGCTCATTTGGGTGGCGGTGCGAGTCTGTGTGCAATGTTAGACGGTAAGAGCATTGATACCAGTATGCAGTTTGGTGCAATAACTGGAGTTCCGATGGCAACTCGTTCGGGTGATTTCCCTGTAGATGCTGCATTTTATTTATTAAAGCAATGTGGCTACAGTGTTGAGTCTCTGGAGGCCGATCTTGAGAAACATAGCGGATTACTTGGGGCTTCTCTAGGTATTTCGGAGAGTATGCAAAAATTAGAACAAAGTACTGATGTAAATGCTAAAAAAGCATTAGAGTATTTTGAGTATTCGGTATTAAAGTATATTGGTGCCTATACTGCAGCACTTGGTGGTTTGGATGCTTTGGTATTTACTGCTGGGATTGGCGAGCATGATGCTAGTTTTAGGGCGCGAATCAGCGCAAAATTGGTATGGTTAGGAGTTGAACTCGATTACACTGCAAATGATAATGCAGTTGGTGGTAATCAGATGCATAAGATCAGTAGTCAGAACTCTAAAGTTGCGGTCTATATGATCCCAACCGATGAAGAATTAATGATAGCCAAAAATGTAGTTGAGTTATTTAATTTAAATTAATAAAAAAGTAGTAAAGAGGAGAGGGAATATGAGTAAAAACCCAATGTTTGGAACAAACCTATTGGTGGGCAAAGTTCCAT
>CAZTBH010000070.1:0-6518 GCA_964611845.1 uncultured Neisseria sp. | reverse complement strand
AGAGGTTGTATAGTTTAACATATTATGCTCAAATGATTATAGGTTAACTATAATTAATTTAGAGTAAAATTATATCTAACATATTCACTTATGAATGATTTTCTAGAGTCCACCTATCTGTTTGAGATGAAGCAGCGAATATGTTTGCAAATAGTAAATTTATTCTAGCCTTTTTAAGATGTTGTGTGAGCTATTTGTTTTTGTTGGGACCATTAATACACAGATTAGATGAATTTACATCTAAATGTAGTTAATTCGGATGATTAGTTTTTGAGATTATTTTGGCTTTTCCTTTGGTATTTATTCAAAAACGTATTGGGAGTTGATATTCGAGGTTACTGCATCCATGAATACGATGGATGCGGTCTAACTCCGGTCTTTGCAATTCAAACTTGATAATAGTTGATAGATTGTTGTTTAGTCTATTTAGTTGTCTCTTTTGATCTTATTGACCGCCGCGCACAGGCCAAACAGAGAATGAACCCGACAAGTCACCATACCAGGTACTTAATCCAGTGGCCATATTAACATACCAGGCTCCAATACCACCGCTATATGGAGTAGATGACCAATAGCTACTACTTTGCACGTCACTAAATATTTCCGTACCATTTAGCCATTCTGCCTGATTGCCATTTGACGCTGCATAATTAAATAAACTTAATAGCTCATTAATATTGGGTAAGCGCCAATCGTTATAGCCACATAAATGGTAACCAGTTGCACTAGGGTTGCTGTTCATTTGTGCTACCAGATTCTGTGCTGTACCTATTGTAGAATTATTCCCCCAGCTACCTGTTCCAAGTAGATTGCCATTTCTTGGCCACATCAATCCCATTAGATTGTCAGTAGCACACTCTTCACTTGGATTTACCACAAAGCGGGTAGTTGGCCATTCTTTACCAACCCCAGCCGCAGCAGTATCACCTGGTGCAGCTTTTGGGGCATAGGCAATATTTGCCGCATTGGCGATAATAAAAAAGTTACTTAGTAACAAAAATTTAACTATTTTATATTTCATAAGTTAATCCCTTTTAATTTAATTGGCCGCTGAGATAAAAAAGCAACTATCTACTTCGCACTGGCCAAACATAGGCACCATCAATAGAGCTTTTGGTCATAGTACCATTAGAACCATCTGCCAGACTAAGAATCCAGACAAGATTATTATTACCAGTCGGCGTGGCTGACCAATAATTGTCACCCTGAATATTAGTAAATCCTTGAGTAATTAACCAAGAAGCTAGATTTCCATCCGGTGCTGCGTAATTTACTAAACTTAACAACTCCGTTTCTGTTGGTAGTCGCCAGCCAGTATAGCCACAATATGTAGCGGGAATGGCTGGAGAAGTTTGTGCATTTGCCCATGTATAAGTATTGGAGCTTGGTGCTTTAACCCACATCAAGCCTGTCAAATTATCATTCACTACTTCCTGCCCACTCGGACAATCACCACCACCATCTGCGGTTCCAGCTTCAAAACGTGTGCTAACTGAACCGCCACTACCCCAGGTTATACCAGTGTTGCTCTCTGATGCAGCTCCTTCCATCGGTGCAGGTAAATAAACATACGGTGTAGTTATGATATAGCTGATTGAGTTATTGCTTACCCCACTTCCGCTTATTGTGGCTCCAGCAGTTGTTGATAATAGGATTTCCGTTTCGTTAGGTGTATATGGATCATAACTAGGTAGTCCTACTGTGCTATTATCAAAGCCAGTGTACCATGGAATGATGTTAAAACCACAGCTGGTAACTCCTGCTGTATCTAAAGCACATGGGCTTGGATCTGATACTATTACTCCAGTTACAAAATTTGTAAGTGTAGCACTTACAGTGGATGTACCACTACCACTTATTGTCGCAGTAAATGTTATTGGTGATGTTCCCATTACACTTGCTGCAACCCCTTGAAGATTATTAATGGTAATTGTTGGTGGCGCTGGCGGAGGAGTAAGAGTAACATACTCTTCTGACAAATCCATTGGCTGACTATTATATGTTCCAGAACTATCAGTCCAGCTGGCGGTTAAATTCTGTAATAGAAGATTATGGCTACCAGCATCTGCCGAATTTAAAGTATAAATATCAGTACAAGTACCATTGGTTGCCGCCATTGCTACATTATCACAACCATGAGTACTTAATGTCCAGCCTGCTGGTGGTGTATAGCTAGTCGTAAAGCCACTGGCATCTATTGCAGAATCATTAGTATAGGTTATACCCAGTGTATAATTGGTATTGATATATCCCGTATATTGATTATCTGAAGTACCTCCGCCACTAATGAAACTGGCTCCATTTATTGATGAAGTATATGTTGCTGATGGAGCTGCGGTTACTGCACCACTTAAAGTAGCTGTATTGCTACTTTGAGTTGCTCCACCTGTATAAGGTGTATAACTTACGGCAAAGCTAGCTGTTTTTGTACCAGTTACTACACCATTAGCTGCCGGACCAAACATGGTTGCTATCGTACATGTGGCTGGACTTGTCCCTAATGTTCCGCCAGATAGGCAATTTCCACCAGCTACAACGCTGAATAAACTACTATTCGTACCAGTTATATTAAATGCCAGATTACTTGCTGCAACTTCCCCACTATTTGATAATGTGAATAATGATCCTGCAGCGCTGGTAGATGTGTCATTATTCGGAATTGAGGCATAGTTCATTGTACTTGGCGATAAACTTAGATTTGCTGTTGACCGGGTAACTTTATAATTTACGCCAACTGTTACTGGTGTTGCAGCTATGCCATTATTATAGCCGTAAGCAATACTTATACTACCAGCCGTTTGTGTGGTTACCGTCGAATTGGTATAAGTTACCATTACGGTACAATTCCCTCCACTTGCTGTAAGTGTATTATTAATCGATGCTGGGCTTGTTACATTGGTCACAGTACAGCTGTTGCTACTACCAGCACCAATCGTGAAGTTATTTGGTAGAGTCAGAACAAAATTATTCTCATTGGTATTGCCTGTATTGCTGATTGTCAGTTGCCTTGAGGTAGTACCGTTTGCCGTCGTTACAAAAAAATCATCATTTGGATTTAATACGGCAGTTAATCCTGCAGTTGGAACTGGCGTAGGCGTCGGACTTGGTGTTGGCGTGGGAGTAGGGGCAGGGCTTGGCGTTGGGTTCACATTTTGATCAGCCGCCGCAGCAACAGTAACCTCTCTTTGTCCATTATAATAAGTCAATACTATTTCACCACTTGAGGCTGATTGAGTTGGGTCCTTGAGTTTTAGTATTGCAGTGGTTGTACCGCCACTAATTAAACCTATTGAACTAAAGATTACCTCAATATTTGGATTACTTGCAGTAAGGCTTTGTAGCTGTGCTGTTATACTACCTGTATTACTAAAGGTTACCAATTGCTCAGGGTTATTTTGATTTAAGTAAATTGCTGAAGGGAGCATTTCCACTATACCAATATCACTAACAGTAGTTAATGTACTACTAATAGTCGCGGTTGACACTACTTCTGTTGTTAAAAGTTTTTTCTGGCTGGTTTTCGTCTCTGGTGATGTGATCAGCTGCGTTTGTGCTTTAATAACCTGTGTAAGGTTATTACCTGATGACACTGGTAATAATATACTAAAGGTTTTGCCTTGGGTATATGCACTAGATCCGGCAATTAGCTGTTGATTCGGAATAGGGATATTATTACTATCTACCAAAACTACATTATTGAAGTTACCTGCATTGGCTGATGCTACCAGTCCGCTTACCAGTATATATGCTGTACCATTAATTACGGTATGGTAGTAGTTTAGCGTAATTCCGTCCGCACCATTCAGGTCGTTATATGCCGATTGCTGGATCCCAATTGTTGGAGTCGCGGCCGATTGGGATGAAGTATTTAATTTACTTAAAAAGCCATTCTCATTATTTAGACTTATACCTAGACTTCCAGCAACTGCTCCTATTGGTACAGTGACTTTCAAATTACATTGTCCATAAGACTCTATCACGCTACAATTTGCCGCGCTTGCTGGATCTATCACTGTACCTTGTGCACCACCAATTATATTGTTCAGACTATAATGTAGATTTTTTATTGCTGTATTTGTCGGATTGTTAATTACCACATAGCCAACATTAGCTACTGTGGGATTACTATAAATTGTCCTGGGGGTGATTATTTGTAGGGTGTTTATATTGCCATTACCACCAGCATTATTTCCACAACTATTACTGCAGGCAGAAATTGATAAAAATAAAATACTGCCTAAGGTGATTGAGCTTGCTAGTCGACCGTGTTTAAATGTCTTTTTATCACTAGTCAGTAATTTTTTATTCATGCTTCCTCTTTTTCAACTTCAGACTTCATAAGCACACAGTTGTTAATTATTAGTAACTATAATTGTATCATATTTTATTACGCGATACATTTAAGCAGCTGAAAAATTAAGCTGGATTATGTTGGATTACTTCAAAGTTATCATTAATTTTAGAGTAGGGTATATCCTGAATATTGATTATGGTTTCAGTAAAAAATTTACAGACAGCAGTAATAATTTAGCAAATTTATTGCGAATATTTTGGTTTCATATTTGGATACCTATTTATAAACTGACTGTGATTGATCTTTGGGATGCACTGTATCCATGAATATAATGTGATCTAATTTTGAAATTCTTTGCTATTTCAGGCTTGATCATATTTGATTAAATGCGATTTATTAATTTTGTCAAACAGTCAAGATTGCTAGGGTGCTATGGCACATGCTTTGGGTAATATACTAGATTAAGATAATTGCTATATTTTGGAATTTAAGAAACAAATTTATCTTGAACTAACGATATTTTGTTTAAATTTGTCGGTAAGAACTTGAAAAACTATATAGTTGCCTTACATGCAAGTAAATTAATATTATTTTTTATGGGAAGTCAATTATGGAAAATAACAACCAAACTGCTGAAAATATGGCGCACAACGAAGCTGAAGTGATTAATGATGCTGCTAATGAGCAGGCAGAAACCATTGTGGAAGAGTTAAGTCCAATTGAAAAACTTGAGCAAGAAGTTGCTGAGTTAAAAGATGATAAATTACGTACATTGGCTGAAATGCAAAATATTCAACGCCGTTCGCAAGAAGAAATTAAAAAAGCTCGTGATTATGCGATTAGCAGCTTTGCTCGCGAAATCGTGACTGTGCGTGATTATCTAGAAATGGCGCTGAAAGATCAATCAGGTAATTTTGATATGCTAAAAATGGGTGTGGATTTGACTTTGCAACAATTAATCAAAATTTTTGATGCACAGCAAATTAAAGAAATTAACCCGCAAGCTAAAGAAAAATTAGATGCGAATCTACATCAGGCGATGAGCACCGTTGAAGAACATGAACAAGATTCTAATACGGTAGTTGCGGTTATGCAAAAGGGGTATATGTTAAATGGACGTGTGCTACGTGCTGCAATGGTAACTGTTGCTAAATAATTAAAAAAATTAAAATTTATGCTTGAAATAAGTTTATCTATCCTTAAATAAGTATTAAGAAACAAATAAAAGCAGTGAGTAATCACCGCACAATCTAATTTTTAAAGGAAGTAATTATGGGAAGAATTATCGGAATCGATTTAGGTACAACTAATTCATGTGTATCAGTAATTGAAAATGGTCAACAAAAAGTAATTGAAAATGCTGAAGGTGCGCGTACAACGCCATCGATTATTGCTTATACAGATGGTGAAACTTTAGTTGGTGCACCTGCAAAACGTCAAGCTGTGACTAATCCAAAAAATACAATTTATGCTTCAAAACGTCTGATTGGTCGTAAGTTTGAAGAAAAAGAAGTGCAAAAAGATATTAGCTTGATGCCTTTTGAAATTGTAAAAGCAGCTAATGGCGATGCATGGATCAAAGTTAATGATAAAGAGTTAGCTCCTCCACAAATTTCAGCTGAAATTTTGAAAAAAATGAAAAAAACTGCTGAAGATTATTTAGGTGAAGAAGTTACTGAAGCCGTTATTACTGTACCAGCTTATTTCAATGATAGCCAACGTCAAGCAACTAAAGATGCTGGCCGTATTGCTGGTTTAGATGTTAAACGGATTATCAATGAGCCAACTGCTGCTGCATTAGCTTTTGGTTTAGCAAAAAAAGAAGGTAAAGATCGTAAAATTGCGGTTTATGATTTAGGTGGTGGTACATTTGACGTATCAATTATTGAAATTGCCGACGTTGATGGTGAAAGCCAGTTTGAAGTATTAGCAACTAATGGTGATACTTTCCTTGGTGGTGAAGATTTTGATCAGCGCTTGATTGAATACATTGTATCTGAATTCCAAAAAGACCAAGGCGTTGATTTGAAAAAAGATATTATGGCTTTACAACGTTTGAAAGAAGCTGCTGAGAAAGCTAAAATTGAATTATCTTCAAGTGCACAAACTGAAATTAATTTGCCATATGTGACTATGGATGCTGGTGGTCCTAAGCATTTGGTTATGAAAATTACTCGTGCTAAATTTGAATCACTAGTTGGTGATTTAGTAAATGGAACAATTG
>CAZTBH010000069.1:0-6577 GCA_964611845.1 uncultured Neisseria sp. | reverse complement strand
TCCAGTGAGCCCAGCGATAACGCCTACTCCAGCTAGTAGTGGTAGTTTTAATGTAAACCAACTCTATCTGAATATTTATGTAACTAGTACTGGTGTTGATACTTCTGTTAACCAAACTGGCAGCGTAACTGCTGCAGGCGCAATAACTAATGCAGATAGTATTTGTAACAGTGATGCTAACAAACCATCAGCTAGTGTTTCAATTGGAAGTATGACATATAAGGCGTTGTTATGGTCAAATAGTTTACGTCAATTAGGAACTGATTGGCCAATTAAAGCAAGTACTAAGTATCAAACTACTCAAAATGGTGCATCACCGCTTCTTTTAGGGACTAGTGACGCAAATGGAGTCTTATATTCGTTAGCGTACCAAATTAATCCAACAGGTGGGGGATCTGGTTTCTTGGCAGGAATAGTTGTAGATACTACTAATCAAACCTGGACGGGTGGTCTTAATTGTAGCAATTGGACCGACACCACAACTAATGCTGGAACAAATGGTGCGTACTATGGATTTACGGGTAACTGGTATCAGCCTCCATACTGGATTCAAGCTTCACGAGATTATTGTGCCTCAAATAAAACAACGTGGCATTTACTGTGCGTAGAACAACCTGCAGTTGGTTCATAGAATTGGTACGTTTATAATACTATAATCTCTTAATGTCGTCCGGGTTGCTTGTCAACCCGGTTTAAATATATCAGCCTACAATTAGCCTTCTCAATCAACTCTTTTACTTTATTTGATTTGTAAAAGCTGGCATTATCCATAATTACGACCTGATTTGGTTTTAATTCTTTACATAAACAATGCTTAACCCAAGATAAAAATACCTCGGTATTGGCATAACCGTTATATTCCATTGGAGCAATGAGCTCCTTGGTTCCATAGCAATAACCACCGATAAGAGTGATTCGTTTAGTTCTAAAGCCCAATGCCTCAGTAAAAGACTTACAGCCTTTCTCTGCCCAGCCACGAAGTTTAGACAGATTATTGTCTACTCCTGTTTCATCAATATAAAGCAAATTGTTGATATTAATATCTGCCAATTACTCTGTAAACTCTTTTCGTTTTAGTTCACATCACTTTTTATACTTTACCTCTTTTTTTATATGTTATCCCTAGGCGATTTAGCGTATTATAAAAACAGCTCTGTACAACATGTGGTGCTAACGCATTACGTAATTCCTTGCTATCTGCATCAGGATGTAGTTTCAGATAAGCTAGTATTCCAGCCTTATCATTAAATAGTCTTTTACGACCAACCTTCTCAGATTGAGGAAATTTGCAATAATCCAACTACGCAAGGTTTTATAGTCAACAATCAATAATTCCGACAATGACTTCTTGGTATAATTTCCTGTTAAATATAACTTTATTGCTTTATTTCTAAGATCTTGTGTGTATCCACGCATTTTATTCTCAACTAAAATTAAAGATAGTATAGTTTAACACATTATGATCAAATGATTATAGGTTAAATATACCATTGTTATTCAGGGTTTTGCTAGTAATTAGAATAGGTAATTGTGGGGCGTTTATTTTGACTTAATCAGCAAGCTTCGAAAAAAATTCGTTGTAATGAAAGGCGCTGGAATTTCAAAGATTCCAGTTTTTAATAAATGATAAGGAGGGATTCCATAGCCGTGTTCGTAAACTAAGTTAACTAACTTATCTGTTGCTGCTCCTTTAATTTCAAATTTATCACAGATAACGCCCATGTTTTTAATTATGGTACCACGCTGAACATCATAAATTTCAGCAATCTCTTTCTGGCTAAAGCCTAGTGCTAACAAAAACATTATTTCTTCTTGACGTTGCGTTAATTTTATAGTTTTACACGGCGTTACATGTTTAGAAAGAGAAAAATTTCGGGCTTCAATAATACAACCAATTACCGATTTATTTTCATCGCAGATTGAGCGTATCTCAGTAAAATGCAAAATACGCCCATTTTCGAATGGTGCAGAAACTATAACTAGGACTGGTCTTGATGGATCCTTCAACGCATTTTGTTTGAGGCGCTCCATATCTACAAAATAACCAATATCTTCAGCGCGATCCATAGCTGATAAAATATCATGCATTTTGCGTCCAATCAACTCTTCTGCCGAACTAGCACCTAACTCAGCCAAGCGATTTTGTCCAACAAAAATTACCACGTCATAAAGATCCAGAGCCAAGCAGTTTGAATTGTCGTGATAAAATGCCGTCAATAGCATCTGTACTTTTTTAATCATCATAATGTTAGTAATACCAACTGTTATTTTAGTTAATTTATTCGTTATGAAATTTTTGACATGCTAAAGGTGCTTCTATTTTTATTCCATCTGGGTAGCCACGATAATTAGCTTGGTAAACAGTATTTAAATAAGCTAAAAACCCTTGTTCTCCGCATCCCAGTCTCCGGCTTAATGATTGCCAATTAGGTTTGCCTTGAATATCTGTTACTGATTCTGCACTCCAGCTAGCCTCGGCTAAACCTGCAAGTTTAGGCAATGCCATATATTGGAGTTGGGTATAATCTGGTATTACATCTGTCCAGAGTGCACCTTCTAAGCCGATAATATTATTTGGTTTACTGCTTTGTTGCTGCGTATTAGTTGCTGCAATCGCAACATTCAGGCTAGCATCGGTATCACCAAGTTTAGTTGCCCAGTAAAACCCTGGTTCTTTTAACTGTGGGGTATAAGTCATATCAAAATATGAATAATCAGCGTATTCCAAAACTACGGGATAGTCATTATTTGCTAATGTGACTGCTTTACTTTGCACCTCACCACGTTTACCCCAAACCCAGACATGTCCAGTTTCATTAGGTTTAATGCTGTGTTTAGAATTAATTTGCCCGTCGTGGGTTAAAATAAACTCATGCCAACCTGAGAGTTTAAGTTGGTTAATCGGTGGATTGTTATTAAGTGTATCCAAGAAGTAGTGTTCTTTTTGTAACGAACTCATTTTGTTCCATGGCGCAGTTTGACAAGAAGGTGCATCATCCCATGTTCCTTTAAATACCTCATCTCCACCAATACTTAGTTCATTATTTATCGCATAAAGAGTAGTCTGCTGGTTAAATAATTGGGCTGTCTGGGTGAGGATATTGGTTAAATCTGCAGTGAATTTTTGTCCTAATGCGGAGTCGCTATTAAATTCACAAACTGGGATGCTGTTATTACCATAACCAGCATATTCAGAGTTATCTCTAGCCTCATGAAAGCTATCTGGTAGTGCTTTCATTAGTGCGCGTGAATGTCCCGGTATATCAATTTCGGGAATAATCGTAATTTGACGTAAGTTAGCGTAGCTAATCAAGTCTTGAATTTGTTCTTTTGAATAGCTGCCAGAGTAAACACTGCCCGCATCGGGTAATTTGTCGCTGGCTTGTGAGAGGTTTTTTTGTGGCCAAGATAGTGGCCCAATCGGTAAACCAAGTCCTCGGCTGGCACCCGTTTTTGTAAGCTCTGGATAGTCTGCTAATTCAAGCCTAAATGCCTCATCATCCGATAAATGCAAATGTAAGGTATTTAGTTTAGCTGTTGCCATGATGTCGATAAAATTCTTGATCTGATCGGGGGTGAAGTAATGGCGGGCAACATCGAGCAAAATTCCGCGGTATTTAAAGCGTGGTGTATCTTCTATAGTTAGCAAGGGTAAACTGTTCTGTTTAAACCATAGTTGACGTAAACTTTGTAGCGCATAGAAGAAACCCGCGGGATTACTTGCCTGAACAATAATTTGTGTAGGTGTAATTTGTAAGCGATATGTTTCAGGACTTAGCGTTGAGTCGTTGCTAATTGTTTGTAAGGTTATTCCACGACTGGAACTTTTTTTATCTATTTTAGCATCAATTTTTAAGTCCTGCTGCAATGCCTGCAACCAAAGTGTCGTCTGAGCAGCCGAGTTATTGCTTAAATCATGAATTACTAGTTGCTGATTCAATATAAATTTACCCGATTCATCATTGATGGTAACTTGGGTTGGCGTTGGGATAATAATTGAAGAGGTTTCAGTGTCAGGCGCTGAATTATCCCAGTTGTCTTGGATACGTTTCTGAGTTTGTGATTCTGCGATGCCAGCGTTAAAATTAGTTATTTGATAGCTTTGTGGCGTGGTAGCGAACTTAATTAATTTGTCTGGGGTGCGTAGAAATAAGTTTTGCGGTAGTGAAGAATAGTTTAGTGGACCGCGTGAACTATTATGCAATAAGCTGATTGTATAGCTTTTACCTTTGTGTAAAATAAAATCAGTTTCCGGTGCGACTATTGTCGTAAATACCGTACTTAAATCATTATCGGTAAAAGCTGCTTTTTGATATTTGAGAGTGCTGCAGTTTTTAGTCGAGGTTTCGCACACTTGCATTTTTAGTTTGCGATTGCTAGTACTAGTTTGGCGGAAATTGCGCGGCATATAAAAGCCAAATTGCCAATTATGCAGGTTATTGCTACGGTTAACGAAGGTTATTCTGATTGAGAAGTTACTGCTACTATCTCCAGCTTGTGGTCCGACGATAATATTTTTTATTTTGATTGATTCTGTTGCGAATGCAGATTGTCCTATTCCAATTAAGTTTAATAAGGCGATCGTGATTATAGTTGTTGATTTGATTTTCATGATATTTCTGTAATTGTGTTAGTTAAACGCCTATTTTACTAGATTTGTTAGTGTCGGTGATTAAATTCAGGTTCTACAGATAAAGCAATAAACTGGCTAGAATGATAAAGTGCAGCAAATAGCAACGATTTTATTTTGGATGTATAGGTTTTGCTAGACAAATTGAGTTGTTGTAGGCTACGATAACTACTTTACAATTACTCTAATTAACCGGGCTGTTTATGAAAAATTTGTGGTTACTATTTATCTTGCTTTTGAATTCTTCCGTTGCTGCTGTGGCTGATGATTATATTTCGGTAAATAATTATATTCAAAATCCATACAATAATCAAATCAGCGCAGGTGGACGAAATTTTGTTACTGAGAGCGATATTCAAAACAAAGGTTTATGGGAACAGTTTTTCACTAATGGTACGTATAATGCTGTTGGGTTAGCGAGTTGGGCAGTGCTTAATGTACCAAATAATAATTATGCCTACGGTGCGAATTTATTTATGCAATCTGGGCATGTTGATGGCTTTGCACTCGGTGGAATGTTGGAAGTAGTTAATCCATTTTTACAACCTGGTTATCGTTATTTGTCGGGTGATATTTCTTATGCATTATTACCGAACCAACAAGTTGTTACACCATCCGAGCTTTATCTGGAATATCAATTACCTAATCATGTTCAGGTTGATGGTGGCTGGATTTTTCTTGAAACACCGTGGATGAATTCTTATGATGATGCAATGTTGGTATCAGGAACTTTTCAGGGGGTGCTGGTTAATTATCAAATGACGGATAACTGGCGCCTGACTGCGATTGGTACCAATGCTTATCAGGAAATGGGTTCAAATAGCTTTAATCAGGACACAATGTATAATTCCAGCTATGGGAACTTTGTTACCCGTAGTCCTTCTACCGGACTACAGCAGGTAATACCAAATGGTTATGGGAGTGATGGAAGCTTAGCTTTTGGTGCGATTTATAAACCATCGGCAGATTATAATCTAAATCTGTGGGGTTACAGTTTTTCCGAATATGCCAATACTCTATACGCTGACTCGAATTATCAGGTACATCTTAATAGTAATAACAAATTTAATTTTGGAGTTCAAGTCGGAAATCAGAATACTTGGGGTATGGCAAATACTGTTCCAGAGTTAGTTGGTTACGGTGGTGTAAATAGTTATTTGGGTGGTGCCAAAATTGCCTATAGTTATGATGAATGGTTTAAAGCTGAGTTATCTTATGATGGTATGTATGGTCAACAGAGTTCATTTTATGGTGGTGGCTTTATTTCGCCATATACTTTTACAATCGTTAATGATCCCTTATATACTTCTGGGCTTGGTGCAGGATTGATTGAGCAGGGAGCTGGTAATTCATGGCGCGCAGCAACTACTTTCCGACCGATACCTGAGGATAGTCATACTAAAATTGAAATTGCATATGAGCAATTTAATACTGTAAGCCCAATGCAAGAGTGGGATCTTGATATCAAATGGGTGCCCGAAGGCGCTCCGCGTGGTTTAATCATTCATTGGGAGGCTGATTACGGAATTGCGCCCAGCTCAGATTTGGTTAATGGAGGAGATTTCTTTTTTATGCAAACAATATTATCTTATAATTATTGATGCTACAAAATCTTGTTTTTGTTGTGAGCTGCAATCATCTTATTTTTGGCGCAGAGAATAGGTGTTAACCGTTTTACGCTATCTCAGTGAACTGTATAGTTCCAATGTTAGTTGTTCATATAATGAGTTAAGCTTTTCTAGGTATGACTCGATTAGTAACAGAGGTTTTTTCTGATCACTATAACTGTGTGTGAACATTTCTTTGAGCTGCTCCAAACGCTCAATTTCAACAATAAGTGGATTAATACATTCATCTAGCTTAACAGCGCAAATATCTGCCGAACTATCTTCATATTTTTTTGATTTTTCTGTCAATGATTGCATTAAGCTGTCAATTCGCTCACTT
>CAZTBH010000068.1:0-6877 GCA_964611845.1 uncultured Neisseria sp. | reverse complement strand
CTTGCTATCTAAATTCACGGGTGGTCTGGGTAATGACTGGACTCCGATTCGTGCAATGGGCGCACATATCAAAGGTACTAATGGTAAATCACAAGGGGTAATTCCATTTCTAAAAGTGGTTAATGATACTTGTGTGGCAGTAAACCAAGGTGGCAAACGTAAAGGTGCTGCTTGCGTTTATCTTGAAACTTGGCATGCAGATATTGAAGAATTTTTAGATTTACGTAAAAATACAGGTGACGATCGTCGCCGTTGTCACGATATCAATACTGCTAACTGGATTCCTGATTTGTTTATGAAACGGGTGCATGAGCAAGGTGAGTGGACATTATTTTCACCAAATGAAGTACCAGATTTGCATGATAAATTTGGCCTTGAATTTGAACAGGCTTACCTTGGCTATGAGCAATTAGCTGCAGAAGGTAAAATTCGGGTAACTAAGAAAATACCTGCCTTACAATTATGGCGGAAGATTTTAACGATGCTTTTTGAAACAGGACATCCATGGGTTACTTTCAAAGATCCATGTAATATTCGTTCACCACAACAACATGTTGGGGTAGTGCATAGTTCTAATTTATGTACCGAAATTACGTTAAATACCAATGAAAATGAAATTGCAGTATGTAATTTAGGTTCGGTGAATTTGCTTAATCATTTGACGGATAAAGGTTTAGACTTTGTTAAATTAAAACAAACGGTAACTACCGCAATGCGCATGCTGGACAATGTGATTGATATCAATTTCTATCCAGTAACTAAAGCACGTAATTCTAATCTTCGTCATCGTCCGGTTGGCTTAGGTTTCATGGGCTTTCAGGATTGCTTGCATCAGCTACGTATTCCGTATGCTTCAGTTGAAGCGGTTGAGTTTGCTGATCGCTCAATGGAAATGATCGCGTATAATGCATATTGGGCATCTAGTGAATTAGCGCGTGAGCGCGGTCGTTATGCTTCCTATGATGGCAGTTTATGGTCACAAGGAGTTTTACCTTATGACTCAATGAAATTATTGGCAGAAGCTCGCGGTAATAGTGATTATCTTAAAGTAGATAATTCAATTACACTGGATTGGGACGCTTTACGCGAACAAATTAAAACTTACGGTATGCGTAATTCAAATTGTTTGGCAATTGCGCCAACAGCAACGATTTCCAATATTATTGGCGTTGCAGCTTCAATCGAACCAACCTATCAAAATATCTTTGTTAAATCAAATCTATCTGGTGAGTTTACCGTTGTTAATGAATTCTTAGTACGTGATTTGAAACAACAGGGCTTATGGGATGAAGTTATGCTCGGTGATATCAAATATTTTGATGGTAGCTTAGAGCGGATTGAACGTATTCCTGCTGATTTGCGTAAACTGTATGCAACTGCCTTTGAAATGGATCCTAGCTGGTTAGTTGAAGCAGCGAGTCGTCGCCAAAAATGGATTGATCAAGCGCAGTCGCTAAATCTGTATGTGTCACAGCCATCAGGGCGTAAGCTGGATGAATTATATCGTTTAGCATGGGTACGTGGTTTAAAAACTACCTACTACTTACGCACATTAGCTGCAACTGCAGCTGAGAAATCAACTGGGCGTGGTGGTGAACTTAATGCAGTATCTGCAGATGGTTCTGCGGGGCAATTTAGCTCGCGGGTTAATATGGATAATACGCCAGCAACGGATGCGAAATTCTGTTCGATAGATAATCCAGAGTGTGAAAGCTGCCAATAATCTCTTTTATCTGGTAGTTCGTCATCATAAAAAAAGTCATTTTGAATAGATTCAAAATGACTTTTTTTATGTGTATCGGATAATTATGAAATTTCGCCCGTGAGGGCGATCGTATCCAATTTAGTATGAAGATGAGTCTGATACATAAACTGTTGAATATGTAGATGATTCTTGTGCGATTGCCATTAGGGTACCGTTTTGTTGAACCGTTACATTAACAATCCCAACAGAACCATTCTGAATCCAGCCTAATGGAACTACCGAGCCGCTAGAATTAACGTTTAACGGACCAGTAAATACTAGTGGACAATTACCTGTCTTAAGCTGACCATTGTTGCAAGTGTATCCAACAACTGAATAAATATTAAATAGGTTGGTACCAACGTAAATATTGCCATTGTTAAATGTTACCGCTGTCACAAATTCTGGTAATGTTGCTGTACCAAGAACAGGAGGATTACTCATGGTTCCAGGGTTACTTTCAATAGAATAATATGCAACTGTATCAAAAGATTGAGCTGTCATTGAACCATTGTAATTATTAATCTGATACCAACCTGGTGCATTTCCTACTCCATCATAATAATAGAACGCAGTTGGATATGTCCATAGAGAAGGGGTACTAGCATAGGTAGTAGATTCAAATGGTGTATATCCATTAATTGAACCAGTTAATGCCATAACACCTTGTTTTCCAGAGTTACAACTACCGTTAGCAATACATCCAATAGCTAAAATAGCTGAAGAAGGATCTAGATTACTAATTTGGCTAATTATTTTACCAGCAGGATTATTTATTAAGCCAACTGAACCATTCGTAGTACCATAAAATGTTGAGCCATTGTTAGATGCTGGAGACAGAGCAGAAATAAATCCATTTCCATTACCAATATCCCAAAGTAAAGTACCATTGTTGCTGTAGATACTGTTTGAATTTGCAGGAACATAATAAACGTCGCTACCATTGCCAGAAATAACCGTTATTCCAGCTGGTGCACCAGAAACTGGGGTGGTATTATTGCCACTTACCGAGTAAAAACCGCCAGTTGTAGCAACATAAGCGCCATTGCTATTACTACCAGTTGACGTGTAGGTGCCACTAGGGGCAACTACAGTTGATTGTTGTGTGTAATTATCAGTCGTCGGAGGAGTCGAGCCGCCACTACTACCACCACCACAAGCGATTAAAGCTGTTGCTGAACATAAAGCTAAGACTATTTTTCTCATACAAATTCCCTTCTTAATGATTTTAGACGTACATTGTGAATAACTATTATTGTTATTATTTTATAGTTACAAATTCTGTCAAAACTACTAACAGTTTTAGCACCCTAAATATGTAGTACCCTATGCTTATTTACTGATATCTTTTAGGGGTAGAATCCTGCCAATGTCAGCTATCTTCACATATCTTGGTTAAATCACCCTCTGTGCTCTAATTTAGCAGCTGCTTGGCTTTAGCCGGATTGGCAAAGCACTTTGCTATATCACCTGCACATCGTGGTTAAATCTGGTAGGGTATTTCTTTATAACTAGCTTTAGCCAAATACAGTCATTATATTAATAAAAGTAATTAATCAAGCAAGATTATACTCCCTAATCATTATAATTCCATTAGTCATCATCTATCTATGCGATCACCTGTGCAAAAACCCAGTTTTAATATTTTTGGCAAAATCATATAATTCTGTCTGAAGCAAAATAACCTTTTCTGAAAGAATAAATTATGAAAAAACTACTTATGATAATGTCAACTTTAGTAACTTTGAGTGCATGTAACAGCGGTGCTGGACAACAGTATACCCCAAATACTCATTCTAATAACACAGCTGCAATAGCTAGTCAGTCTTTGCCGCAACCAGTGCCAAATGTTCCGTCTGGTTTTGATAATGATAATAGTCTGTGTCAGGCAAGAACTGATATGGTTGATTCTGGTAAATTCTACCTTCTCGTTGGAACGGTTGTCAATAGCCCTATATACAAAGACGGTATGAATCAAAAAAACGTTGAATTGTCTCACACTCATTTTTCTGTCTTACCATTAGGTGAAAGTAACCCGCAAAATTACTATGATGTGGCAGCTGATAATGTATTTGCTTCCGGCTATGATCAGGCTCAGCCGAATAAATCCGTACCAGCACCCTTAAGTAATCTAGTACCTGGCACAACAGTTGAATTATGTGGAATTACGTATGCCGATAAATCTCCACAAACTGGTGTTGTATCCAATGGGATTCATTGGGTACATATAGCCAATCAGCAAATGACCGAAGGTGGATGGACCAAAATTATCAATTCAGATGGAAGCTTAAGCGATAATTTGGAAAACAATACTGAGTATCTATACTTGTGGTCCTCAGTTAATTAATCTAGTGTAAGCGCTTAGCACATGATTGCTAAAGCTAAATACTACTATCGACAAGGAAATTATGAAAATTGAGATAGCGTAGCTATCTCAATTTTATTTATATCTTATTGATATGAATTAATTTAATAAGTGAAATTATAGACAGCCCTGTGCAAAAACCCAGTTTTAATATTTTTTGCTGTCACTTATAATCTAGTCTGTACTTAAACAAAACTAACTATCAGGAACTATTATGAAAAAACTACTTAGCGCTCTTCTACCATTGTTTGTTCTAACTGCCTGTGTCGGATCAAATAACAACCAAAATCCAACTAATAATTCTACTCTCAATAGCGGTACACTAGCTAATATAAATACCGCAATTGACCCAACTACAATTGGCTTTGCCGCAAATTTTGCTGCTCAGCATGCAGATTTACAAATTGCTTTTGCACCATATTATGAATCAGATAGTCAACATAGTGCGGGAGAGTGTTCCAATGCCCAGGATATTTATGCTACTACAATCGCGCCAATAATGAAAGTCAGCGAAAGCTCTACTTTGAATAGTCTTTGGAATAGCGATGAATATTTTAACTGCAATGCGGGGATAACCAAGTTAGTTGTTGCTTCAATAACTAGTGCTAAACTGTCAATTCGTGCTGCCGTATATGATTTTAATAATCCTGATATTACCTATGCTCTGATTCAAGCAAAACGTAATAATCCACAACTTGATATTCAGGTAATTGCTGATAAGGCTAATCTCACTGACACTAATTCAATGATTGCCGTCTTAGCGCAAAATAATATTCCGGTCTATATTGCGTCGGCTTATGCGATTATGCATAATAAATTTATGGTAATTGATAGCCAATCAGTGGAGTATGGTAGCTTTAACTATTCAACTACCGCGGCAACTAGACAAGCGAATAATGCAATATGGATTAATAACAGTAATATTGCTGCAAGCTACAATGAGCGTTGGAATGAAATTCGTGCGAATCAGGAAACTACTGCTTACCAGACTAGCCAATCACAATATTCTACCCAACCATTTGACTCTGGGGTAAATGTAGTTGCCAGTAAGAAAACTGAAGAAAATGGTAAACAGATCTATAGTATAGCAATGGACAATACTGATATTGACAGTGTACATAATTTGGTAAATACCGAAAGCGCAGTAATTTGTCCAATTTCAATGACAGCTTTAGGAGCAAGCTGTTTGCCAAATTATAGTTACTACTCTCAGGGTTCATATTCTCAAAATTCACCGTTTTATCAAGCAATAAATGATGCTCAACAGTCAATTCAAATTGCCATCTTTACTTTTACCGATAAAGCTCTGGTGGATGATTTAATTGCTGCCAAAAATCGTGGAGTAAAAGTGCAGGTTGTTGCTGATTATTCGCAAGGTACACAATCTTATAGTACTGTGGGTTTTGAAAAATTAATTCAGAATGGAATTGAAGTTCGAATTAATAAATCATACGAATTATTACACGATAAATACATGATTGTTGATGGTAATACTGTTGAAACTGGTAGCTATAATTATACTGCCTCAGCACAAACCAAAAATGCTGAAAATTATCAAATTTATCACAACAATCAAGCATTAGCGCAACTTTATCAACAAGATTGGCAGGCAATTTTTGATCAAGGATATCCATATCAAGTGCCAGCACAATAAATTTTAGTTATAGTTATTATTAAAAAAGAACTGATTTCAATGTGAGTGTAGATTTATTAACTTAAAAATCTATAACATCACGCAACACTAGAAATCAGTTCTTTTGTAATTCAATCAAAAATTAAACTACTCAATCATCACCAATAGAACTCCATCAATAAACATCAATATGACCAGCTGGTAATTTCACATTCACCATTAAATCCTGTGGAACAACCTGATAAAAACCCAAGCTGATTAATTTATCATAAAGTCCATCGCGAGTATAAACATCAAATTTTATCCGTAATTGATTGGCAAATACTGCATCAATAGCACTTTTAGAAATAGTTTTATTTTCTGCCGTTGATATGACACTAGCAATTTCTTGGCTAGTTAAACCATGAATAAATAAAAAAATAACTTGCTTTTCACGTTTACTCAAATTAAATTTTTTAAAATTGGTATTAACCGAGAAATCATAAACCTTAAGCGCTTTAAGAATGCTAAATTTCAGATTAGTGTACAGGATTTTGCGTAATTCTACATATAATCCAGCCACTTCATTGTTATCTGGATTTATTAGCGGTTTTTTATTGGTCGTATAAGGTTGAACAATACCTTCATAATGATTAAAATTAATTGAATAGTTTGGTGTTCTGGTTTGGATTATTTCTTCCTGCTCTTTTAATGATTGTGACTGAAAATATTGCCCCAACTCATCAGGCAATCCTCGATTACCTTCTTGTGCTTGCTCACCGCGAACTTGCCGGTATTGTTGGCTGCTAAAAAGAATCACTTGGTTTAAATCATAAATGGCAATTGGTGACAGAAGTGTTAGTTCATCAAGATTGCGATAATTGCTGATAATCAATTCAAGATATTCGGTATTTGATTTCATCTTTAGAGCCTTTTTAATAAAATTAACTAATTATTTTTATAATAACTCAACCACAGTCTATTTCAATGATTTTGGGTGATTATAACATATCAGTTTTATTAAAAAAGGGTGCATTAGCTCTATTGTGTAGGTTCTATTATAGAATCAGTTGCTGATAGTGAGTAATTTATTCGAGGTTTTGATATAGTTAACCTATAATCATTTGAGCATAATGTGTTAAACTATACAACCTCT
>CAZTBH010000067.1:1610-6890 GCA_964611845.1 uncultured Neisseria sp. | reverse complement strand
AATTAACGTTAGTTTAACTAAAATCAGACAAAAGCACAAAATTTATGACAGACTCTAATATTATTCCATTCGGCTTTAATCAAGGCAATATCTATCTTATCCTTTGGTTTTATTAAGAAATTGGTGTATTCACCGCTATCTTTGGTGTAGCTTACTTTTTTAATTTCTGCGACTAAATTAGTGAATCTTGGGTTGACAACTATATCAAACCAGTACAGTGTTGCAAAATTAGCCTTGTTAATGCTGTGCATATCACCAGTTACAACCTCCGGGTAAATAGTTGATTTATTATTGTTAGTCATATCAAAAACATAATAACGTGTATGCCACTACGCTACACCCTCTACCAAAGTATTTTTTTGAATATCTGGCTTTGGTAGTTGGTGTTTCTACGCTAAATTTCTGACCATCAACAGCGGCAAACCTCATGTCAAAACCAGCCTGATAATATGATATATTGAAATATAGGTAATTTAGATATGATAACTTGATTACTGGAATGACGCCTCATATACACTCAGTACGCAGTAAATCCTAGTACAGAAACATTATCGAATTGTACCACTTACAAGCCAATGCTCTAATACGTTAGTCCTAATGTTGGCTTAAATCAAGGCGGATCAAATGATCTGCCTTTTTAATCCACATCACCCCAGTTTAGCGTAACCTTTAGCTTCAGCTTCAACTATTTCATTCATTAAGCGTTCTAAATTCGATATATTATTTCATATTTAGAAGATGTGTAACCAAAAGTAACATTGCTCTATTTCTGATTTAGCTTAAACTATTGTATTCAACAGTCAGTTTCAAACAGAATACATCGATAACTAAATCACCTACCAAGACTGTTAAAACTCAAGGTACGCACATATTTGCTGCAATAGTATCTTATACCAAACTGGAGAGATATAAATTCAGCACTAAATTAAATCATTTTGCTAATATTTGGACAGTTTGTAATAAACCATTTGATTCAATCAATTCTTTGCAGAGAATTAGAGTAGCCTCCATGATTATCAATATTTACCCAATATAGTGGTATGGAAATATCATTCCATACCACGGATAATACAAACAAATTGTAATCAATAAAACCATGTTGCCAGTTAGTTCTATCGATAACTAGTGTACAGTGTGTAATATCAAATAAAGCTATGATTGCCAAAGCGTAAGAACCATTTGATATTGGATTATTATCTAGTAGTCTTCTGGTATTTTGTGCATGCAAACTGCGAGCTATGGTTTGTTTAGTGTCTTTAAGCGCATTCAGATTATGTAGTGTGGGTTTGTCTTGTTTGAATAGAGCGCTAACGCAGACAGTGATGTTTTTTTACTGCTTGGTTAACGTTTAAAAGATATGAGTCAATTACTTGAGCTAATTTAGTTGCAATACTTTTCATTATTTGAGAGTGTAAAAATATGATGATAACAGAATATTGCAACTAAAACTTAAAATTTTTGTAAGGTACTATGGGGCATAATGGATTTGTTCGCGAAGAACTAAGGAATATTATTATGAAAAAGAGACTAATCTTTATCTTATCTGCAGTGATAATCCAATCACAAGCAGCGATTCAATGGGCGTGTACATCACCTGATATACCTGCGTCTTATCTACCAAGTACTTGCACTAGCGCTGCAAATGCTAGTTCAAGCACAAGTAGTAGTGTGGTACCGAACGCAAGTACTTTGGCTCTTAGTGCCGCTTTTACAGGCTGTATATCTGCGACAAATAGAGCCACTGTCAGTTGTCTTAATGGTATATCTTCTCAATTTAATACAAATGGAGTGTCGGTAAATTTTTATTTTGCTATAGCTCAAGGTAATAATTACTATCCAAGTATTAATATGAGTAATAGCACTAGCCTTCGCGCCGTGAGCGATCCCTTGGTTAATCCGTTTTTAACCTCGTTTTCTAACTATTCCAGCTTGCCAAGTGATGCGATTATCTGTTTTGATGATTCTATGACTGCAACCTCTGGAGCAGTCCCCATTTGCCCATCAGGAACCTATCGAACGACTACTGATTCATCTGGTAATCCTGATCAATTATTGTTAGTTCAATAAGATAAAGGTATTAACATGAAAATAATTAACAAGTTTACTATTACATCTCTTTTAAGTGTATTATTGTTAGGATGCTCTTCAAAGCCGAAATATCAGAATGCGGTATATTATGAATCTCATATTGCAGAAGCGCAAAAAGTTATAGATTATTGTAAATCTCAGGATAAAGACTTTGTAAAAGCGCTACAGAAAGATCAAAACTGCCGTAATGCTAATTATGCTATTGAATTACCAAAGTTCATGGAGGGATTAAAAAACCTACAAAAACAACAATAAAGCATATGGCTAGTTAGGAGAGTTGAGATTATTACTCTCAGGTTTGCTAAGTAAATAATATTGTATTTTAAGATGTGATTACAGCGTAATATTGCAGTGAATTAATTAGGCTATATTATTGCGCATTATCTGGAGCTATTGCGTTTAATGAATAAAGTTGGACATTTATTTCTATAGGCACTTATGAAATGGCGCACTTTATTCTGTCTACAGAAAGAATTAAAATTGAATAAAAACAAGGGTTTCACTCTAATTGAATTAATGATTGTCGTTGCAATTATTGGAATACTTGCGGCAATAGCTATACCAGCTTACCAAAATTTTGTGGCTCGATCAAAAGTATCCGAAGCGATTGTATTTGCTGGTTTTGTTAAACCTTCGATTGCAGACTACTATTATCAAAATCAGACTTATCCAACCTCATTATCTCAGGTAAGTGAATCTTCATTATCTGGAAAATATGTTGAAAGTATGAGCATTGGTGAAAGCGGTGCTATTATGGTGACAGTTGATTATGGCATTGGACATGGTACTATAGTCTTAACACCATCAGCAGATCAAAATTAAAACCACTCCAGATGGACAGAGCAGGGCTTCCTCGTTGTTTTTAATGATTGCGAGTAAGTTGTTTTATTAAGCTTTATTATTTAGAATGTCCAGTTCATGATAAAACGTGGTTGAATAAAATCACCACCAGCATTGTCAGCTTGCTGCACATACACAACTCGCCCCCAGAGGTTCAGATGGGTGTGCGGTACCGAGTATTGCAGTGCTGCGTCATATTCAGTTTGCATCCCAGTTTGCGTTGCATAAACTTGATTAATAAAAAATTGTGAGAAAGCTAAACTAGCTTTCAAACTTGAATTTAAAAAATGCATGGTATCTTTTATTAAGTAGGCACTTCCCGAACCTAGTTCGGCAAGTGACGATAGTGCTGGTGTTGTGTATAAGGGATCAGTTTCTAACCCATAGGTATAAGGTGTTATCATCGCGCCGTTCACATATGAATTAGAGTTACCAAATACGTTGTTATATGCAACTAATAGCGTATTATCTCCGGTGTTAATCGCCCATTCTGCACCAACCGCGTTGCTTTGAATGCCTTGGGTTTGAACAGTTTGTCCCTGCAGGTTTGTATAAGTTGATGACGTAAAAACATCGCCGCTACTGCTTTGATTTAAATATTGAATTCCAAAATCCATGCTTATATTTGTTGCAATTGCCGTGTGTAAATGATTATCAAAATAATACATATTGGCTTGACCAATAAAATTATAGTACCATAGATTGAAATTATAATTATTAGTTGGATTCCAAGTCGCCCCAACTCCGGTTGCACCAGATGTCTGTGCCAATCCATTTAAAAAGCCTGCATTAGAATTATACAAAGTTTGGTAGTTAAACCAATTATTGGGGTATTGCTGGTAAGTAAACGCCTGAAACCCGGTCAGTAACAAACTATCATTTACTTGAACATTGGCTTGTACTGCTTGAAATGGATTGTTACTATTAGCATAAGTTGCTCCAGGGTAGCTGCTAATTGAGTTTACCCATGGGTTGGTTAAAATTACATTACCGGCAGTAAATTCAAAAATATCTTTATATTCCCAGTCAACATATGCCTGACTCGGAATGATTAATCCTGTTGTGCCAAAAGTATTGGGCTGCCCCGTTTGAACAGGTGAGACTGATCCTGTTAGACCGCCACCTAGCGCAAAGCCGCCCCAGCGCTGACTTTGTCCCCATACTTCTGCTGTATCTGAAAATACTCCTTTATTTTGCCCTGCAAGATTTATATTTGCCGAACTAATTGAGCTAATTCCTCCGTGATAAGTTCCATTTGGACCTGCAACAGAGGTTGTTCCCATATTATAGGCAATTGGATCTTGGGTATAATTATATGATGAGATATACTCACCTTTAAGCTTATCTATTTCTAATTGTTCTGCTTCAACCGCCGCAGAGTTATCTGGTGCAATAGCTGCTGGAGATGCTGGGTATTTGCCACCTTGTAAATTATTGACGCTTTGATATTGATTATTCGGGCTACCAAGAATATCAATCTTATTAATTGGAGCTAGGGGAGAGCTTTCTGGATTACTTTGTAGTGCCTGTGATTCCACCAGATCAGCGGCGTAACTTCGTGGTGTAATTGTCAGACTAAATAGAGCTAACGCTCCAATTAATGTATTAAAAGACATCCGTGTAAGTTGCGAGTATTTAATTTGCATTTTAATTCTCTAAGTTTAATAATTAAGTCTTTATTAACTGTAGTTAGCCTTAAGTTATTTTCAATAGCAACATAATGGTAAGTGAGTGCTCAATTATATCATAAACTATTTTGGTTAATTTAAAATTTAGAATGGATCATCAGTTATTATAAGTTGATTTATGGACTGATTATTTACATTTTTTGCGATCATCTGTTATAATTGAGCGCTCACTTACCAGTGATCATGATTTAGATTATTGGGATTTTAATGAATATTTTTTAGAACTTAACATGATTCGTATTTTTGACATAGCTAAAGACAAATTAAATATACCAACATTAATTGTAGTAATTGCCATTTTTGCAGGGCTATTTCATCTATTTTCGTATCTGCTTCCTTTTACTGATGATGCTTTCGTAACTACTAATTCACAGGTTGTTGCCGCTGATACTGCAGGCTTTATCGAAGAGATATATGTGCAAAATGGTGAGGCAGTAAAAAAAGGAAGTCCGCTATTTAGAGTATATGATGTACCATATAAGTTAGCTTATCAGAAAGCACAGGCAGATTTTTTGGCTGCGGAAGCGAATATTGAAGTCATTCAGCAACAAACTGCCAAGAATAAGGTCTTGTATTCTGCTATGACTCAGCAGTTAGCAAAATTACAATATCAATACACATTAAAAAGTGATCCATCGGTTAATCGCTCTATTGCGCAGCTTGA
>CAZTBH010000067.1:251-1600 GCA_964611845.1 uncultured Neisseria sp. | reverse complement strand
CGTGTGCTCTTCCGATCTCAGCTTGATTTACAAAATTTGGCTTTTGATGTTAAAACACAAAACGATCAAGTGCGAGCATTAAATAAGCAAATTGAGATCGATGACAAGCAACTAAAACAACAGGAGCAAATTGTTGTGGCCGCCAAAGCAGCGCTGGATATAGCTAAGATTAATTTAGACTTAACCATTGTCAGAGCTGGGAGTGATGGTATTGTAGATAATATGTATTTATCTGTAGGTACTCCAGTTGTACAACATCAACCACTTTTCTCTTTTATCAATACCAATGCATGGTATGTACAAGCAAATTTTAATGAAACTGATCTAAGAAATGTTCGTCCTGGTGACAAAGTTACATTTATTTTACGAATGTATTATTTTAATAAAATTTTTCATGGGGTGGTGGTTAATAAGTTATGGGTTAGTGATCGACAAACTACAGTACAAAGGACTCAACAGCAGGTTGTTCAGAATGAAAATGAATGGCTCAAACTCCCACAACGGTTTCCTTTACAAATTAAAATTCTTGATCCTGAGTCGGAATTTCCTCTTAATCCAGGAGCGAGTGCATTTGTCTATATCCATACCAATTAAGCCAAGTTGCAAATGCTAAAGAAAATATCTGCTACCATTCATGCCTATGATCCTTATGGCTTTATGCAAGTAAGCGCAATGCAGGCTGTTACAGTAACACTTGTTTTATTTGCAGTTAATTTTTGTTTTGCGCCATTTGCCTTTGGTCAGGCTTTGCAATTACCTATAATTGGGATTTTTACCACGGCACTTGAGAAAAACTTTAATTTACGAATCCGCAATGTTGCCATTTATTGTTGTATGTGTACATTATATTCATTTATTTTAAGTAGTATTATTGAATACCGCTGGCTTACTGTCTTGGTAGTTGGAGTGGTGATTTTTGGGCTGTTTATACTTTGCCAGCGCAAATTTCCATATATCTTGGGGATGATTACTTTAATGCAAGTTGTCGTTTATACCCAACTGAGAATTAACTTGGGCGGTAACTGGAATATTTGGATAAATTACGGTACCAGTTTTCTACTTGCAATGGCTGTTGGTATTTCAGTAATGTATCTATATCCCCGGATATACTTTTATCGGGTTTGGCTCCGAAGCTTCAGCTTTGCACTTTTGGAGTTTTCCGCAAATTTGGAACTCCTTGCTGTTAAGTCCAATGGCGCTTCGGAGCTGGTGTTTGTACGTTTTTTTCAGATGTATGATTATACGATGAGCCTTGGTTACCAAGAACACGGTTTTGCGGCGCGCAGGGTAGGGTTACGGATGGCACTACTGTATGTCCATATTCTAGAGTTGGCACATTTTAGCGAAGC
>CAZTBH010000067.1:0-241 GCA_964611845.1 uncultured Neisseria sp. | reverse complement strand
TGCTTGTCAAGAGCTGTCCTTGGTAATCAATCAAGGAATAACTCTTGATTATCCTGAATTTATGGTTAATATAAACGTTAGCTTCAATTCGATCAATCAAAATATGAAATGCTTAATAAGTGAGTGGAATAGACAATGTTTAAAAATTTAGACGTCGATACGCGAGGATATCTGCAGATCAGTGTTGCATATATGCTTTTTGTTGCAATTGAACAAGGATTTAATCTGCCACACGCCTCAT
>CAZTBH010000066.1:0-7558 GCA_964611845.1 uncultured Neisseria sp. | reverse complement strand
TCGATATTGTAAATCTCTCTACTTATCAATAGCGCTTTTTTTAGGGGGTATTACCATTTCTCTGGTTTGACTTATTAAATTGATATTAATTTTAGGGTTTTGTTTAAGGTATTGAGGTATTTTTCTTGCGAGAATATACTCAATAATCCCACTGGGAATGGCAATGTCAATATCACCACCTTCGTTTCCTAAATTATTCTGAAATTTGTCCAGCATTGCATTAAATGCGGTATCGTGTTTTATAAATGCGTGATATAGATGCATTCCATTCGGAGTAATTGCGATACTTTGTTTATTTCTAACAACTAGTTGGCAAGCAAGCTGCTCTTCCAGTATTTTAATTCTTCGCCCGATATTGGATAAGTCAATTCCTAGTTTCTGAGCTGCATTCTTGTAACTCCTAACTCCCACAACGGCAGAGAAAATTTGCAGATCATGGAACATTATGTCATTAAAAGCACTCATAAATATAATTCCTGAACAGTTTTTTAGTAAATCTTTATGCGATAAGCTAAAGTTCTATTAATTATTATTTCCATCAAAGATTGCTATAATAAAATCAATTAAGTCTTGCACCGTTTTGTTTGGGGGGCGATTTTTATCATAGATCAAATAGAAGCCATTAGAGTCATCAGAAAAATAATATTCCGGAAAAATTTTAATGATAGTTCCCAGTTTCAGTTCCATTTCATATAATGCATCTGTTCCGCTTACTATAGCATGATTACCCATAACAATATTTTTATCCGTTGTCGAGCTACTAGTACCAAAACGTGAATTATTGACAAATGTCATGGTTTCAACCCCATTGCTGGCATAAAAATATTTTTGTTCCTCGATATTCGCATAAGTACGGTGGATCAGCATATGAGATGACAGTTCATCAATTGTTTGGGGAATTCCATAGCGTTGTATATATTCAGGGGTGCAATAAAGATAGAATTTGGGATTATATAGCTTTTTAATAACAAGCTGATTTTGTGACGGAATAGTCCGTAGTATTACAAAATCATACTTTTCAGCGAGTATATTTGTATTTAAATTATCGCAAGTTAGATTTAATCTTATATCCGAGTTATTTTGCAGGTACTGTGGTAATTTTGCGGCTAGTATATATTCAATTATCCCATTAGGAATGATAATGTCAATCGTGTTATTATTTTCCACCTGCTTGGTGGACTGAAATTCTGTAAGCATTTCTTTAAATAAACGTTCCTGCTGGATAAATTCTTGATAAAGTGATATTCCTTCAGGTGTTATTCTGATGCTTTTACCTTCTTTAATTACCAGCAAATGGTTTAATTTCTCCTCCAGAGCACTAATACGCCGTCTGACACTGGTAGCATCAATTCCTAATTTAACTGCGGCATCCACATAGTTTCCAAATTCGGCAATTGCAGCAAAAATCTGCAAATCGCGAAAGGTATTTCCTCTAGTCCTTTTCATCATTAATTAACCACTTATTAAGTTGATATTAAGATTATAGCCGATAAATACTAAAGAGAATTAAAAAATTCATCATTTTCAGGTTGCTGCATTAGTGCAAGTGAAGATTGCAGCTATGCAAGTAATTCTGCTTCATCTCTAGAGTAAAATTTCGTTGTTCAGTCATGAGTTATCCTACAAGGTGTCTTGGGATAATTTAAAAAATTAATTAATATTTAGAAGATAAGAAAGGTCATTCTATGGAAAAATTTAAATTTAACCCGCTTGTACAAGCGCTAAGCTTTACGGTGATAGTGCCATTCTTTCTGGCTGGCTGTAACTCTGGTCAGAGTGCTGAAACAGCAGGCACAACTTCAGGAGCAGCTTCAACTAAGTCTGCTACTGCCGCTGTAACAGTTACCCCGGTTATTACTATGATTAATAATAGTCAAACTAGTGCAAATTGTGCATATTTTATAACCAGACCAGATGGTGAGCCTTACGGTCAGACCATAAATAAACAAGCAAAAAACATTGTTCCAGCTAGTACTGTTACTTGGAATTATATTGATACAATTGATGATTATCAAAACGGTAAATCATTTACTTCTAGCACCAAGACTTCAGTTTGTTCATATAATCTTGGCTGGGGTCCACTAGGCCCAAATAGTGAAGAAGGTGCATATTATATTACCCATAATTCTGAGAGTAATACACTGACATTTATCGGTTATGGGCTTGCTAGTAGTAAAACAACGGTTAGTTGTACTGACAGTCTGGGTAAATCTGTGAGTAAAACATTAGTTAATGATAATTATAGTCAATTTACCTGCGACTTGAACAAATCTTCTGCTATTACTATTACTTTATCCGGGAATTTGAGTCAGGATAAAAATCTAATGAATCAGCAAGTGTCTGAACAGGATACATTATCTTTTAGTTCAGGTGGGGGATCGGATGCTGCTTGCATGCTTGATAATAATACTGGTTTAATGTGGGTTAAAGATCTAAAAACAGTGCCAGTTATTGGGTCTCAAGCTGGCTCTGTTGCTGGAAATATTCCTGCAACCTCATATCAAAATGCCATTGCTACGATAGCAGAAATGAACAAAACTGGCTATTGTGGACATAATGACTGGCGATTACCTTCAATTAATGAAATATCAAGTATGATTAACTATACTGCCAAAAATCCGCAAACCTATCTGACAACTAAAGGTTTTGCCAATCTTGCACCTGGTGATGGAGATTATTGGACAAGTACCAATTTTGCGCCAAATCAGGAAGCTCCATGGGCAGGGTATAATTGGATATCAATGATGTCGGAAACAGGTAAAGGAAGAACTTCTTTTGCTGTAGGAACATATAGCACTGAGGTAAAACAGCCTTCCGCATTATATGTCTGGCCAGTGCGTAATACATCTGCAACAAGCAATGCGATTACACCGATTTTAGCTACCAGTGATAAAGCAACAAATGGTAAGGCTTGGCCAACTACTCGCTTTGTGCCTGATGCTAGCGGGCAATGTATGGTAGATAAATTAACAGGACTAACCTGGGTCAAAGATCAGGCTAACTTACAAACTATTGGTGCCTCAAATGTACTGGCGTTATATAAAGATGCCAAGGCTACTGTTGAGCGCATGAATGCAACTGGATATTGCGGAGTTAAAGACTGGCATTTGCCATCTGTGAAAGAACTTGCTACGGTAGTAAATTACAATAAACCAGATTTTGCCGCGTGGTTAAATAGTCAAGGATTTAACATGCATAAAGCTGGTAACTACTGGAATAGTTTCTGGACTGGCAGCATTGTGGCAGAGACTGTTTCGCCAGGTTTTCCAGGTCGCGTGTGGTATATGAATAGTGATGGAGAGTTTACTTTTGGTATTCAGAGTAATATGCTAAATGTATTTCCAGTAACTTCGACTAAGGTAAAAGAAGGTAAGCCATTAGCAATAACTACGCCAACTCCAACGCCGAGTCAACTACAGAAATATCCTGCTGGTATTGGTAGTTATACAGTGGGTAGCGTAGTATTAGGGCGAGATAACAAACAGTATACCTGTTTGGTTGAAGCTGCGTGTAATTATGCATATTCTGATGTATATTATGATCCGGTAATTGGGCAGTGGGCGAGCTTTGCTTGGCAAACTAGTGATGCAACACCATCCAAGTATCCATATTTTCCAAATGGGATTGGTAGTTATGTAAATGGTACTGTCGTGATTAACACCAATGGTGAATATTACAAATGTTTAGATAAACAGTTTTGTAATTTAGGTGATGCCTCTGATGCTCCGCTAGATAAATTCCCAAATAATATGACTTGGCAGAAAATATCTGCGGCTGATCTGGAACCCAAACCAACTCCAACGCCGACTCCAGCGCCAACACCGACTCCGATTCCTGCTGTAACTACGCAATATCCTGAGTATAATGCCAGTGCAGGTAATTATATCAAAGGAACCATGGTTAGCAGAAATGGCAATCAGTATCGCTGTCTAGTAGCAGACTATTGTAATAACGCAGCTAGTGCTTCTTTTTATGCTCCAGCAACTGGAACATATGCAACAAGTGCTTGGGAGCTGGTAAACTATAAATCATATTCTTCTGATACGGTATTTTTAGTTTATCCAGAGGGAAAAAGTAAGTATCTTGAAGGTGATATTGTTACAGTTAATAGCAAGCAATATCGTTGTATAAATACTGCTGCGTGTAGCTCTAGTTATAGCGGTTATGCTCCAGCAGCTTCATATGGCGATACGGCATGGAGTCCAGTGACTAACACGGCACAAATATATCCAGCTGGAATTGGTACTTATTATGTTGGTAATGTTGTTATTGGTAGTGATGGCAAACAATATCGTTGCAAGGATAAATCTGGCTGTAATTACAATAATGGTAAATACTATGATCCGGTTAGTGGTGCGTACACAGCTACCGCATGGACAAAAGTAAACTAATTATATATCTGATTTCTTCCTCAATAGGTTGCAAAGCTGAGTTTCAGCGATGCAGCCTTTTTTTGTCGGTTTTATTTACTTTGTTAATCATAATGTGATTATTAAAAGTAATGCTATGTTATAATAATCTGGATTGGCAGTTTTTAATCATACTGATTTGACATAGCAAGAGGAATAAACTATGAGAAAACTAAATTACTTTCTAGCGTTGGTTTGCAGTGGGTTTACGGGCAGTTTTGCATGTACAACTATTATTGTTGGTAAAAATGCCACGAGTGATGGGTCTATTTTGGTAGGGCGTAATGTAGATGCAGGCAGTGGGAATTCTGCAGTTAATTTTTTATATCATCCTCCGCGTAAAGATGGTTATGTTTATAAAAATACCGAAGAATCTGATAATACCTTTACCTATCAATTACCAAATAATCTAATGGGTTATAGTGGTGTACCTGACTGGCAGACCAATTATAGCGGTTTTGAAGAAGTAGGATTTAATGATGCAGGGGTAGGAATATCGGCAACTGAAACTATTCAAAGTAATCCGCAAACACTAAAAGTTGATCCCTATGTGACCAGTAATGGAATTATTGAAGAAGCAATCCCTACAGTGTTGCTGCCGCAAATGAAATCAGCTCGTGAGGGAGTTATGTTGCTGGGTAAAATTATTGAAACTCAGGGTTCTGGTGAGGGCTTTGGCGTGGCATTTGTTGATAAAAATGAAGTTTGGTATCTGGAAAATGCTGGCGGTCACCAATGGTTAGCGGTTCGTGTGCCAGATAATGCTTATTTTGTCAGTGCTAATCAATCACGTTTGGGCAAGGTTAATCTTAAAGATAGCAAAAATTACCTTGCATCACCAGATTTGATTACTTTTGCCGAAAAAAGTGGTTTATACAATCCGAAGCAGGATGGTGAATTTAATTTCCATAAAGTTTATGGCGAAAACAATGCAACTGATGTAGCATACAATTATCCTCGTGTTAGCTATTTGCAAGGTAAATATACAGCTAAAACGCTTAAACATCCAGTAAATGATGGTGATTTTCCGGTGTTTTTGAAACCAGATCATAAACTAAGTGTGGCAGATGTTGAAAGCGGGTTACAAAATTATTTCCAAGGAACAAAATCTGATCCGTATACTTCACAAAATCCCAAAGCTACAGCTCGTCCAATTGCTGTTTACCGGACTCAACAATCTCACGTTCTGCAAGTACGCCCTGATTTGCCAGCGCCAATTGCAAATGTTGAGCATTTGGAGTTGGGGATGACCGCGTTGGGAATCTATTTGCCGTTTTATCAGGGTGCTGCAATTCCAGATAGCTATAAATTAGCCACAGGTAAAGCAGATAGTGATTCAGCTTACTGGAAGTTCCGCAAGGTTCAAGCATTAGCGATGCTGAATTTTCCTAAATATGCACCGTTAGTTCAAGCGCGTTACGCAGAACTAAATCAGCAAATTAGTTTGAAACAAAAAGAGTTTGAAGAGTTGTATCGTAAAGAGTATAAAAAAGATCCGCTTAAAGCCAAACAAATGTTGGATCAGTTTACTCAGGCAACGGTAAATGAAGCATTTTTAGTTTCTGATGAATTGGCTAATCAAATTATTACCGATAAATCCGACGAAATTAATAAAATATATAAATTTCATGGAGATTAATTCTCCGTAGTAAATGATAGATATTGTAAGCTCGTTATTTGGGTGTAAGGGTTGTAAGCGATTCTTATTATTCAGATACGGGCTTATATTTTTTAGTTATTCGAATGAAACATCTAGAATTTCGTATTCTTTAATACCACTTGGTACTTTTACTTCAACAATGTCGCCGCTGCGTCTACCGATTAAGCTTCTAGCAACTGGGGTGTTAACTGAGATCTTGCGAAGCTTAACGTCCGCCTCATCATCACCAACTATTTGATAACGAATTGTTTCATCACTTTCCAGGTCTAGTAATTCAATACTTGCGCCAAATACGATTTTACCTTCACTGTCGACTTTGCTCAGGTCTATGATTTGGGCATGAGATAACTTGGATTCAATTTCTGCAATACGTCCTTCAACAAATGCCTGACGTTCCTTAGCTGCATCATACTCGGCATTTTCTGAAAGATCACCGTGGCTTCTCGCTTCAGAAATGGCTTGAATAACGCTTGGACGCTCAACACTTTTGAGATTGCGCAATTCTTCTTCAAGTTGTTTAGCACCAGTTTGAGTCATAGGAAATTTTTGCATGTCAATGAAATCCGATTTAAGTTAAATAGTAAATATTTTATTCAAAATAAAAAAACCGAGGTTTGACGCTCGGTTTTTAATAATTATACACCTCGAAGGGTGTGGGTAATTATTTAGAAGCTTCAGCTTTAGGTGCAGCAGCAGTGTGTGATGCAGCTTTTTTATGAGATTTTTTATGAGATTTTTTGTGAGCTTTAGAAGCAGCAGGTTTTGCAGCAGCAGCTTCAGGCGCAGAAGCCTCAGCAGCAAAAGCAGAAGTAGCGAAAGCACCAGCGATAAGAACAGCTAATAATTTTTTCATGTAAGTTTCCTTAAAAGTACAACAATTTATATATAAAGTATCGTTATTTGTATAGTGTAAATGACAATACATTTGGCGATATTCTACACCATAACTGAAGATTATGCAATATTTTTTTACAATTATTTTGTGCGGTGCAGCAAAGGTTATCTCTTGAAATTAGGATACACTAGTCTTATATAGGTTTTATAGCCTGAAAATAAATTTAATCCTCTAGTCAAATTATTCCAAATTGCTGGTTTGGTTTGATGTTAAAATAATGTCCGAGTTTTTTACTAAATTATTTAGGAGCAATGTTATGAGTTGTTGTGATACAAATTATTTTTACCCTCAAGTATTAGTTGGTCAAGAAGCGCCTGATTTCACTGCCGCTGCGGTATTGGGTTCTGGCGAAATCGTTGATAACTTTAATTTTAAAGAAGCAACTAAAGGTAAATATGCTGTAGTATTTTTCTATCCATTAGATTTTACTTTTGTTTGTCCTTCAGAATTAATCGCATTTGATCACCGTTTAGCTGATTTTAAAGCAAAAAATGTTGAAGTAATTGGTGTTTCTATTGATTCACACTTTACGCATGCAGCATGGCGCAATACACCAGTTAATCAAGGTGGTATTGGTCCAGTTGGTTATCCGCT
>CAZTBH010000065.1:5653-8462 GCA_964611845.1 uncultured Neisseria sp. | reverse complement strand
AAAGGAAAAATAAAAAACCTAAAAGATACATCACACCATACCAGTGTAATTTAATGGGACCAAAGCTTAGTGCCACCGGATCAATATGCGGATACATTAACATAAACAAGCCTTATAATTAGATTAAATTCTGCATTCATAAATTTATTTATATAGCAAACCAGTTATTCGAACCTATCGTTGGCTTTTTTGCTACAATATGCTCCTGTTAAATAATCTTTATATATGGAGTTCATTTATGAAAGCACCTGTACGTGTTGCGGTAACCGGAGCTGCCGGTCAAATCAGTTATAGCTTATTATTCCGTATTGCCAGCGGTGACATGCTAGGTAAAGACCAGCCTGTTATTTTGCAATTATTGGAAATTGAACCAGCCATGAATGCCCTAAAAGGTGTGATTATGGAATTAGACGATTGTGCATTTCCTTTAGTACATGGAATTGTGGCTAGTAGTGATCCAATGGTAGCATTCAAAGATGCCGATATTGCATTACTAGTAGGTGCGCGTCCACGTTCAAAAGGAATGGAACGTAAGGATTTATTGGAAGCTAATGGCGCAATCTTTACTGTCCAAGGTAAAGCCTTGGCTGCGGTTGCCAACAAAAATGTTAAGGTTTTAGTTGTTGGAAATCCAGCTAATACCAATGCATTAATTTTATCAAAAAATGCAGCTGGTCTAAACCCACGCAATATCACAGCAATGATGCGCTTAGATCACAATCGTGCGATGAGCCAGCTTGCGGCTAAAGTTGGTTGTCATACTACTGATGTAAGCCATGTTGTTGCTTGGGGTAATCACTCTTCAACTCAATACCCAGACATTTTCAACGCTACCGCTAAAGGTAAAAAAGCAAGTGAACTAGTTGATGAAAACTGGTTGGTAACTGACTTTATTCCAACAGTACAAAAACGTGGCGCTGCAATTATTGAAGCTCGTGGATTGTCATCTGCAGCGTCTGCTGCTAATGCGGCTATTGATCATATCCGTAGCTGGGTGCTTGGTACTGCTGATGGTGAAATCGTTACTATGGGTGTTCCATCTGATGGCAGCTACGGGATTCCTGAGGGCGTGATGTTTGGATATCCATGTACTTGTAAAGATGGTGAATATACTGTAGTTCAAGGTTTTGCAATTAATGATTTCAGTCGTAAATACATTGACGCAACCTACAATGAATTATGTGAAGAACGCGCAGCAATTAAACACTTATTAGGTTAATAACTTTAATTGTCGCAATAGCCGGTTTTATACCGGCTATTTTTATTATACTCAAATTGACTCCTGTTTCTATTTGATATTATTACTTGACTCTGCTTTCTCACCTGATTTATAGCCTCCAGCCACTTCTTGATAAAGATTAACTATCGTCAATAGCTGCTGCAATTTATCTTGATTTAAATTAATCTGAATTCTATCCCAAGCAATCTTACTACTTAAAGTGGACAAATAACTTTGAATACCTTTTTGATATAAACGCTGGTTCAAATTATAAGCTTTTGCTAAATGTGCAGTTGCTGATTCAGTCTGCGTAAGTTTCTCAGTTAAGCGCTGATTAGCTGAAAGAGCATTGGTCGTATCACGCAGAGCCTTTTGCAAGGTATCAACGTAATTAAAATAAGATACCTTGTCCAAACCACGCGCTTTTGCTATCTCACCAAAGGCTGACATTTTAAACACTGGAATCTTTAATAATTGATCGTTAAAGTCAACTACATTAGTCGTTATTGGCGTTGGAAAATAATAGTTATTGTTTCCCGCCACTGGACCGCCAATAAAGTCTAATTGCACGGTAGGCAATAATTCACTGGCAGCTAAACCAATTCCTTCATTAGACGCTCGCAGACGATTTTCTGCCATTTGCATATCAGGACGATTTTCCAACACAGTCAGCGGCAATGCTCCGGGAATTAATTTCTTATTATTAAAATCAGCAAACTGTTTAGTGGTTTTTAAACTACCAGGATTATGATTAATCAAATATTGCAGAGCATTGCGACTGACAACTATATTTTGTTCAATTACTTGCTGTTCACCACGGATTAAATTTACCTGTGAACGTAGCTCTTCAACATTGATATCCGCACTTAAACCACCCCGATAAACTTTACTGGCAATATCAGCTTGATGAGTGATATCATCCGCTAGTTGCTGAAGCAACGCTCTTCTTTCGATTTCCGCCAAATAAGTAAAATAACTCGCCGTAATTTGACTAATCACCGTAAGTTTAACCGCATCGTCTTTAGCCTTAGCCTCGGCTAGTTCATACTTAGCCTTTTTCTGTTGCTTAATCTGGCTAAAAACATTCATCGTATAATTAGGCGCAATTAAAGCCAAAAGCCCCGGAAAACCAGTAGCAGGATTATTGGAATAGCCAAGTAATACACTAACATCTGGAATCCATTGGAACTGAACTTTTTTAAGCTCACCTTCGGCAGCTTCAATATGTCCACGTGACATATTAAGTGAGTTATTATTAGCCAAACCACTTTCAATCAACTGATTTAAAAGCGGATCATTAAATCCCTGCCACCACGCAATATAAGGTAAATTACTTTCATTACCTGATTCGATATTACGATCTGGGACTGACCATTGGTTTTTAACTGGAACATCTGGTTTCTGATAAGTATTATTATAAGCGCACCCCAATAAAATAAAAGGTAATAATGCCAATGGCTTAATTATGTGCTTCATGAATAACTCCGGAATTAATACTGATTTTATGTTCAAGCAAAGAGGTTAATTGCGCTAAATCAGCTTGAACTTGATTATAGAGGTCAAAATAATCATGTTTATGATAGCGCTTGG
>CAZTBH010000065.1:0-5643 GCA_964611845.1 uncultured Neisseria sp. | reverse complement strand
AATAGAGTGCTTTCAATGCAACAAAAACCCGATTGCTTAACGCTACAAAATAATTAAATTCATCACCAACCGCTTGTTCAGAACTATGTAAAAATTGAGCATTACGAACTAAGTTATTAACTTCATTCAGACTGCGATTAAGTGCCACGCAACTATGATACCATTTAGTGCGTTGGATTTTATCTTGGTTCAATAAATTAACTAGTTCAGAGAGATGTTGCAGCACCTCATTTTGAGTATCTCGAATAAATCGCTGCATCATATGATGGCGACGAAACCAGAAGTATTCAAAAAGTAAGATAATCACAAAAGCAAATACAGTACAAATCGCATAATCAACTAAAAAAAAGGTAATTGAAAACGAATTATGTGCATAAAAATATCCCGTTCCAATAACTGCTGTATTAACCGTAAATGCAGTTGGTACGCTGTAAGCATGCCCAACTAAAAAGTAAGCAAAAAATACGGTTAGCGGAATAATCAAAATAAGTGTTCGGTAATCCAAATGCCCCATAAACCACAACAGATAACCACTAAATAATCCCAACAGCATGCCCCAAAAGCGATGGTAGGCACGGAACAAAGTTGTACCACTATCAAAACCAGCATAAATCATCATTACCGCAAAGCCAGTCCAACCAGCGCGTGGAAAACGCAATATTTCCTGAAACCAAATGGTAAAGGTAAAGACAATACATATATGCAGTGCTCTCAGCGCTCTGTAGCTCAGATTCGGTAAAACTAATTTTGCGAACATAGGTAATTCCAACTATTAATTAGCTGATAGAGTATTCTTAGCTCATAAGTCTCTTGGAAAACGCTGCGTTCATGCTCGGCAATGAAAACTATTTTACGCTCAAAACAATGCTCTTTTAGTAAAACGAGATATTTGTGCAATACGATAATGTATGGCGTTCTTAATTGCTTGCGAAATGAAACTAAATATGACATTGCCATAACCAGATCAAGACTTAATAAGGTAATTTTCAGAACGCTAAAATATTTATCGCGCCGTGAAATCATTTTAGCATAGCGTTCCATAATCACCGTACCAGGAATAATTGGTACATCAATATCACGATTATGACTGACTGCCAATGTTACAGCCTCCATGCTTGATAGCGCATTATAAAAACCACGTCGCCAAATTGACAGATAATATGTTTTGGGAAATAAAAATAAACCGGCAAAGACTACTAACATAGCAACAAAAGTTTGTAAGCCATGATTTAGCGCGATATAGAAATTACTGTTGGTATCACCATAAATCATCGAATAAACCGCAAGACTTAAAATTAGCGGTACCGGAACCAGCATACTTTTGAGAAAATACAATGCTGTAAAATAGAGCCAGATTGAATAAAAAAAGACAAAGAAAACAAAGAAAATTTTATAACTGGAAAATACGCCAAAACAAAATACTGCTAAAATACTCCCCATTACCGTAAAGAAATAGAAGAGATATTTTTCTTGAAGGGTATTACCAACCAGTTCAGCAGCAAATGCGGTTAACGGAATATAAAAATAATAGAAATACGGATTTGGCACACCAAAGACATAGTTAAAGCCAAAGAGTAGCTCTAGTACAAATACTGCTTTAAGTCCATTAACCCGATGTTCGGCAAAGCGATCGTAATTCGCCAGACTATTTTTTAGTCGAGATATAAACATATGCACTTGAGCCTGGATTTAGTGGATAATTAGGATCTGGATCTAAAATTTTTATTTGCAGCGGAAAGCGCTGTGGTAGCAATAACCACTCATTTTCATTAACTACTTTTTGTAGCTGGCTCTTCGGCGCGGTAGTTTGCCGATCTGCAGCCCAAAGCGTATTAACGATCTCGCCATGGAAAATTCGATCAAAATAATACATTCGGAGCATAATTGTAACTTTATCCCCTACCCGCACGTTTCTTAAATCAGTTTCATTAAAATTTGCCTGAATATAGTAGTTGGACGTATCAATAAAAGAAAATAGCGGTTCATGGATTTTCACCGGTGTATTAAGTGCTACATACAAATTATCAACTACACCATCACTGGGTGCTCGAACTATCGTTAAATCCAGATTAACTTTAGCTTGTGCCATCTTGGCTTTAAGACTTGCTACAGTTTGTTTCTGTTGCTCAATCTCTGCTTTTAAAACTTCAACTTCCTGATATAATGAGGATAGTTTATTAGCTAGAGTCTCTACATCATAGGAAAGTTTTTTTACTTCAAGCTTAGATACTGCTTCAACCACATCTTGATCTTGTTTAAGTCCTAGTTCATATTTGCTTTTATTTAATTCCGCTTCGGTGGACTTAATTAATGCATTGCTACGGTCAATTTGCTTTTGCAATACAATAATTTTTTTCAGACCTTCCTGATAGTCAGCACTTGCTTGCTGATATGCTAATTGATATGGTAATTGATAAACTGTGAAAATCGGGTCATTTTTTTTGACAGCTTGACCATTTTTAACATGAATTTCCGTAATAAAACCAGATACATCTGCAGCAACAGGCGAAACATTAGTTACAACAAAAGCATTATCGGTAAAGGGAATCAAGTAAGAAAAAATATGGTAAATCCCAATTATAATCGCAAGAATCACGACGATGATTGGTAAATGAAGCTCATTTTTCATGAGTTTTAAAATTTTTGGCATATTATTACTCGTGGCAAAATAAAATAGTTATCTGTCTCGTTATAAAGTTACAACCGCTAATAAATTACATAGGCAGATTTTAACACAAGTATCAAATACACCCTGTGCAACTCCAGCCTAAAAGTTCAAAACCGCTTAATAAAATTATATATGGCTGGTTAAGTGCTTTAAAATGCAACATTCGTACCAATAAAAAATCCAATTAGTAATATTAATAAGAAATCATGTTAGTTTTTTAACTATTAAGCATTTAGAAGAAAACCTAGCTAATGATATTCCATCAAGCTAAAATAGAAAAGATTTGGTTTAATGAGTGATGAGAGCAAACTGTAGACCCAACCTATTTCTATTTTAACTAAACAGAAACTTGGTAGGAGTCATTAGTCTATTTGAGACGGTTTAGGAAAACTCCATTTCCTATATTTCGCGATTCTAACACAACCATACATCTTTGTCAAGACGTAAAAAAATAGCCGAGGGGTTATCTCGGCTATTTGGTAATGAAAACTCAGCAAATACTACTCTAAAATATGGGCAAATTCACGAATTGCAGCAGATAACATTGCCAAATCGAGAACCTTATAGCTTTGCAACTCTTCTAAAATTGCAGTAATTTTATCCATACGATCCTGATTAGCAGCAATCCAAGCGCGTGTATCAGCATTTGTATTTGCAATCGCTAATTGCATTGCACCACGATATAACTTAAATACATCAGCAAGTAACGCAGAACGAGCTAACGCTTGCCATTTATTACCACGCGATAATAATAATACATTCTTACGCAACCAGTCAATTTGCAATAACCGACCAGCAGCAAAATAATTATCGGCTACTACATCATAAGCTAAATTATTTTCCATTGCCAGTAATACAATATCCATCACTTGTGGTAAATAGCCTAAACGTGATACCAATTTAGCCAATACCGCAGGCACATTAGCAGATATATACAAGTTCTCTTCATCGCGGACTTCAGGATAATCTTCGCTCTTGATTAAATTATCAATGTGGGATTCTAAAGTTGCAACATGTGTCGTATATTTACTAATAATTGAACTCGCACTACTTAAGTCTTTAACATAACGTAAAATCCAGCGACATAAACGTTCAACGGCCTTTTCAACACCAACATAAAGTTTTAATTGAACCTCTGCGCCAACCTTATTATCCAAGCCTTCAATTTCATCATACAAACGTGGAGCACCAAGTAGATTATATGCAACCCACCATGCTTTAAGAATATCTGATAATGGAGAACTAAATTCATCCGTAAAGCGTGATACGAATGTCATACCAGCGCGATTTACCACCAAATTAGCTAATTGATTGGCAATAATTTCTTTACGTAAATAATGATTGAGAATAAAATCTTTATAGTTCTCTTGCAGATATTTAGGGAAATAAGCAATTAGTAAATCATTAAAATCAGCATCAGTAACTAATGTGCTTTTTAAAATTTCACGATCTAAAGACATTTTAGAATATGCTAACAAAACTGACATCTCTGGTGAAGTCAAGCCCCTATCTTCCTGCATCCGCTCATTAATCTCAGCATCAGTTGGTAAAAACTCAATCTTACGATCTAATTCACCTGATTTTTCAAGCTTACGCATAAAAATCTGATGATTTGGCAAAGTATAACGTGCACGATAGCCTGCTGTACGCAGTACCAACGTTTGTAGATAGTTATCACGTAAAACTAAATGACCAACATCATCCGTCATTGATTCAAGAATCTTGTTACGTGTTGCAACATCCATTCCAGTTGCTTGCATAATTGCAGCAAATAGAATCTTAATATTTACTTCATGATCGGAACAATCAACACCTGCAGAATTATCAATCGCATCAGTACAAATATTACCACCAGCTTGCGCGAATTCAATCCGTCCTAGCTGAGTAGCACCCAAGTTACCACCCTCACCAACTACACGCACACGTAATTGATTCCCATTAACTCGTAATGCATCGTTGGCTTTGTCTTTTACCTCTTCATTTGACTGGCTCTCGGCTTTAATATACGTACCAATACCACCATTGTAAAGTAAATCAGCTTTGGCTTTTAAAATCAGGTGAATTAAATCATTGGGAGCTAATTCATCATCTTCAATTTCTAGCCAAGCTTTTACTTCTGGGGTTAGAGGAATCGTTTTACTTGAACGAGAGTAAATCCCACCACCTTGAGAGATAGTTGATTTATCATAATCTTCCCAGCTTGAACGTGGTAGATTAAACATACGTAGCCGCTCTTGATAACTAGTCTTAACATTTGGATTAGGATCAAGGAAAATATGCTGGTGATTGAACGCTGCAACTAACTTGATGTGCTCAGATAATAACATTCCATTACCAAATACATCCCCCATCAAATCACCAATACCGATCACAGTAAAATCCTGTGTCTGAGTATCAATACCTAAATGGCGGAAATGACGTTTAACCGCTTCCCATGCACCTTTAGCTGTAATTCCCATTTTTTTATGATCGTAGCCAACCGAACCACCAGAGGCAAATGCATCACCTAACCAGAATGAGTAATTTTGTGACATTTCATTGGCAAAATCAGAGAATGTTGCAGTACCTTTATCGGCTGCCACCACCAAATATGGATCTTCACCATCATGGCGAATCACTTGTTTAGGATGAACAACTTGCCCATTAACTAAATTATCCGTGATATCCAACAACCCTGAAATGAATTGTTTATAACAGTTAATACCTTCAGCCATATACGCTTCACGATCTTTTGCATCTGGTAATTTTTTACAAACAAAACCACCTTTGGAACCTGTAGGCACAATCACTGAATTTTTAACCATTTGTGCTTTTACCAAGCCCAATACCTCGGTACGGAAATCTTCTTTACGATCTGACCAACGTAAACCACCACGAGCTACTTTACCACCACGTAAATGTACCGCTTCAAAGAGAATTGAATATACAAAAATCTCATATAAAGGATATGGTTTTGGCAGATTTAGCACCTTAGC
>CAZTBH010000064.1:0-8557 GCA_964611845.1 uncultured Neisseria sp. | reverse complement strand
ACGCTGGTTTATTCGGCTCAACGATTTTTGCTGCTTGGTTTTCAATCATCGTCATTGTTGATTCAACTTTCTTTGGTAACGTTTTGATAGCTTGGCCAATTGATTCCAAGTTCAAAAACTGAAAGAGCGGTTTTAACCGCATTGGAAACATTTTTAGTTAGCGGGCTTGGCAAAAGCGTAATTGAAGCCAAAGATACCCCTAATTTTGTGGCAAACCGAATTGGTGTTTTCTCGATGATGGCAGTTTTAGAATATGCCGAGAAATTTAATATTCCTTTTGAGGTTGTAGATCAATTAACTGGCAAAAATTTGGGGCGTGCTAAATCTGCAACGTTCAGGACTGCCGATGTTGTTGGTTTGGATATCTTTGCTCACGTTGTTGAAACGATGATGGCTAAATGTAAAGACGGATTTGAAGATAGTTATCTTATTCCTGAGTGGTTGGATAAACTAATTAAAGCTGGTGCGCTTGGACAAAAAACCAAGGCTGGGATATTCCGTAAAGATAAAGACGGTATCAAAGTAATTGATATTGCTCTTGGTGATTATCGCCCTGCGGATAAGAAAGCAGACCCAGATGTGTTAGCAATATTACAAAAAAAATCTTGGGCAGAAAAAATGGCTGCGTTACATGATTCAACGCATCAGGAGGCTCAATTCTTATGGGCAACTTTCCGCGATTTATTTCACTACTGCGCAGTGTTGATGGGAGAGATAGCCGACACTCCACGTGATATGGATTTAGCATTACGCTGGGGCTTTGGTTGGAAAGAAGGCGCATTTGAAATCTGGCAGCAATCGGGTTGGTTACAAGTAGCGCAGTGGATCAAAGATGATATTGTTGCGGGTAAAACCATTTCACAAACTCCGCTTCCGCAGTGGGTGTTTAAATTGAATGATGGTGTATATGTCGATGGTAAGCATTATGACCATAGTGTTGATAAACTAGTTGAATTGGATTTATTACCAGTTTATAATCGTCAGTTATTTCCAGAGTTATTACTCAATGAACGGATAAAAATAGAGCAATATATTCTTTATGAAAATGCAGGAGTTAAGCTCTGGCATAGTGGCGATAATATTGGTGTTTTAAGCTTTAAATCCAAAATGTGCGCAATTGGTATGGACGTTTTGACTGGTCTGGATGAAGCGATTAGTGTGGCAGAGAAAGAATGCAAAGCATTGGTAATCTGGCAAGAGAAAGATGTTTTCTCTGTTGGTGCTAATTTGGAAGAGTTTGGTTTTTCAATTATGATGAATGGTGTCGAAGCAGTAGAGGAAATCATCTCTGCGGGGCATCGAATTATTGCCAATAAATTACGCTATAGTCAAATCCCAGTGGTTGCAGGGGTGCGCGGTTATGCTTTCGGTGGTGGCTGTGAAATTATGCTCCATTGTGATGCAGTTGTAGCTGCTTTGGAATCATATATTGGCTTAGTGGAGGCTGGTGTTGGTTTATTACCGGGTTGGGGCGGCTCAACTGAGATGGCGGTACGAGCTGCTGCGTCGCAAGATCCATGGATGGATTTAACTAAACGTTATCAAAATTTAGCAATGGCGAAAGTTGCAACTTCAGCTTACGAAGCCCAAGAAATGGGATTTTTGCGTGAGTCAGATACTATTGTAATGAATACTCGCGAGGTTTTACTAATCGCTAAAGAACGAGCTAGATTTATGGCGCAAAGTGTTTATCGACCACCAATTAAACCGAAGGTAAAAGTTTTTGGTGAACAGGGAATTGCAACGATAAATGCACTTTTAGCTAATATGATCGCGGGTAAACAAATTTCTGAGCATGACTTATGGATTGCCAAAAATATTGCTGAAGTAATGTGTGGTGGTATGGTTGATAAAAACAGCGTTGTTAGTGAGGATTGGTTGCTTAATCTGGAATTAAACAAATTTACCGAATTGGCGATTAGTGAAAAAACGGCTGATCGGATTCAGCATATGTTGAGTACTGGCAAACCTTTGCGTAACTGAGAATGGAGAAATCAAATGACTAGAGAAGTTTATATTGTTGCCGCTAAACGCAGTGCACTAACTAAAGCTAAAAAGGGTAGTTTTGCGAATACTCGTCCCGATGATTTATTGGCGCAATTAATGCAAAAAACCGTCGCGAGTTCTGGCGTTGTGCCAGAAGATATTGGCGATGTGATTATTGGCTGTGCTTTTCCTGAGGCTGAACAAGGTTTGAATATAGCACGGGTAGCCGCGCAATTAGCTGGTTTGCCAGATAGTGTACCGGGTATGACGATAAACCGCTACTGTAGTTCAGGACTAAATGCAATCGCGATTGCGGCAAACCGAATTCAAGCTGGTGAGATTGAAGTAGCTATTGCCGGTGGTGTCGAATCAATGAGCATGATTCCGATGGGTGGCAATGATTTTTCAGTGAGCCCGGCAGTTTTTCAGAACGATAAACATGTCGGTCTAGCTTATGGCATGGGGATTACCGCTGAGAAAGTAGCAGAGCAATGGCAAGTGAGCCGTCAAGCACAGGATGAATTTGCTACTGCAAGTAATCGTAAGGCTGATGCGGCGCAAAAGGCTGGTTTCTTTGCTGAGGAAATTACACCGATTGAAATTAGTAGTAACAAAGCAGATGAAAAAAGCGGGCAAATTATTCGTTCAACCAAAATCGTGGACAGCGATGAGGGAATCCGTGCGGATACTACTTTAGAAGGCTTGGCTAAATTAAAGCCTGTTTTTGCTGCTGCTGGCTCGGTTACGCCAGGGAATAGTTCACAAATGACAGACGGTGCTGGTGTATTAGTCTTAGTTAGCGGTGAATATCTAAAGCAACATGGTTTGAAAGCTTTAGGTAAATTTCATGGATTTGCGGTTAGCGGGGTTGCAGCAGAGATCATGGGGATTGGTCCTATTAAAGCGATTCCACAGCTAATTAAGCAACAAGGGTTAGAGCTAAAAGATATTGATTGGATTGAGTTAAACGAAGCATTTGCGGCACAATCATTGGCGGTGATTAATGAGCTTGGTTTAGATCCAAGTAAAGTTAATCCTTATGGTGGTGCGATTGCGTTAGGACATCCACTTGGTGCAACTGGTGCTGTTTTAAGTGTGCGAGTATTACATGGACTACGGCGTACACAGAAAAAGTATGGGGTTGTTTCAATGTGTATCGGTGCAGGAATGGGTGCTGCTGGTTTATTTGAAGTTTGCTAACTACTATACGTTTGGGTATAACAATTAAAGAGAGTCAATCATGGAAAAAATATGGCTAAAAAATTATAAACCTGAGATTCCTGCAGAAATCAAGCTTGATGATACAACGCTGGTTGACCTGTTTAATCAAGCTTGCGAACAATACGCGTCTAATCGTGCGGTTAGCTGTCATAAAGTAGCGTTAAGCTTTGCTGATGTCAAGGATCGTTCGTTACGTATGGCGCAGGCGCTTGCTGATTTAGGGGTGAAGAAAGGTGATCGGGTAGCATTAATACTCCCTAATTGTTTACAATATCCTCTGACCGTATTTGCCGTGCTGCTATTGGGTGCGACGGTGGTAAATATTAATCCACTATATACACCAAGTGAAATTGAGTATGTATTGAAAAACTCAGAGCCGACAGTTGTAGTGACGTTGGATATGTTTTCAGAGAAGCTAAATGGGTTTTATAATCAATTTGGGATTAAACATATTATTAGTACTAAAATTGCTGATCCCTATCCAACGGTAAAACGTAGCATAATTAATCTGTTGTTGCGCTATGTGGCGAAAGTCAATCCTAAACTGGTTTATCAGCCTTTATCATGGCGTACGTTGATGGAAAAGTCATCAGTTTTAGCTAGTCCGATAGCGGTAACTGCAGACGATATTGCATTCATTCAATATACGGGAGCGACTACTGGGCATCCCAAAGGTGCAATGTTGTTACATCGCAATATTGCCTCAAATATTAAACAAATTTTTAGCTTACTAGATGTGCAAGTTGATGATATGTCAAAACAAGTGGTTATTAGCGCGCTACCAATGTATCATATTTTTTCATTAACGGCCAATTTCTTTACTTTCTTTTTTCATGGTTCAGAAAATGTTATGGTTCCCAATGCCAAGAACATTAAAGATTTAGTTAAAACCATGAATTCAACGCCATTTACCGTGTTTAATTCTTTAGACACACTCTATCATAAGCTTTTAGAGTATAAACCTTTTATTAACGCCAAACATCCACACTTTAAATATGGAATCTGTGGTGGCATGGCAATTCGTCAATCTGTGGCAGAACATTGGTATCAGCATACGGGGTTAGTTCCAACTAATTGCTATGGCTTAACAGAGACATCGCCTTGTGTTAGTATGAATGATCTGGGTAGCCCATTTAATGGCTCGGTCGGTTATCCAGTACCATCAACTGAGATTGATATTCGTGATATTACAACAGGTACACAAAGCTTAGCTCAAGGCGAAATTGGTATCATTATGGTACGAGGCCCGCAGGTGATGGCTGGCTATTGGCGTAATCCAGAACAAACTAAACTTGCTTTGTCTGCTGATGGTTGGTTAAGAACTGGTGACTTGGGTTATGTTAATTCGGATGGTCTATTATTCATTAGTGGTCGTGAAACTGAAATGATAATTGTCTCTGGATTTAATGTTTACCCAGCGGAAGTAGAGGTGGTGATCGATCAATTACCAGAAATTGCTGAAGTTGCAGTAGTTGGTTATCCTGATGAAGAAAGTGGTGAGGCGGTGCATGCCTATATTGTATTGAATGCAGAACATACCCTTAGTGTTGAACAGATATTGCTTCACTGCCGTAAAAATTTAACACGCTACAAAGTTCCGCACTTTCTTACGATTGTTGATGAACTGCCAAAAACCTTGGTGGGTAAAATTGACAAAAAAGCGCTAGTCGTTCAATATCTAACTAAAAATACTCAAATTGATTCTAAATATTAGTAGGCGATTTACGACGAAGCTTACGACTCGGTAAGTGAGGAGTAAATCAACGACCTAGGATGATGAATCGGCTTGAGTAAACAAGGAGTAATATTATGGTTCAGTCAGTATTTATAACAGGTGGAACTCGTGGCGTGGGACTTGAAATTGCCAAGAAGTTCGCAGCAAGTGGTGCGCAAGTAGCTATTGTCGGTAAAACTGTCACGCCGCATCCCAAATTACCAGGCACTTTGGAGAGTGCAGCTGAAGAAATTCGTCAGGCTGGTGCATCCGATGTGCTAGCATTAGCTTGTGATGTGCGCGATCTTGAAGCGTTGGAGCAAGCAATTAAAACAACTGGAGAGCGATTTGGCAAAATTGATTTGTTGGTAAATAATGCCAGTGCGCTTTATTTGCTTAATGCACAAGAAATTACTCCTTCAAAATTTAACCTGATGCATGAAGTTATCGTTCGTGGAAGTTTTTTTGCTGCCCAATACGCATTGCCTTGGCTCAAAAAATCAGCAAACTCGCGGATTATTCATCTGGCGCCTCCGATTGACTTAAAACCGAAATGGTTTGCGGGACACACGGTTTATACCCTGTGTAAATATTCTTCAGCAATGTTGGTAATGGGCTTGGCAGAAGAATTTGCTAAAGATGGCATTGCAGTTAACGCAGTATGGCCCCACACTCTTTTGGCGACGGCTGCAGTACAAAATCTGTTAGGTGGTGATATGGCTGTTCAGCATTCACGTCATCCGCGAATTGTTGCTGATGCGGTTGCATTATTAGTTGCAAAGGAGACTAGCTATAGCGGAAAATTCCATCTGGATGAAGACATTCTACGGGAAAATGGCATTGATTTGGCACAGTATAATTGTGTACCGGGTAGTAAGCTGATAACTGATCTTTATGTTGAAGAGTAAACCTAAAGCTGATAAGTATAACAATCGAAGAAGGGTAAATTATGAAACAGCCAAAACTTCGTATGTTTAAGTTTCGTCATAAGTGTGCCACGAAGGAATATATAAGTTACTCGTAACTATAGAAATGATGAAGGGTAAAAAAAAGTCCCTTCGGTATCGGCTTACAGGAGCATGTACCAAACCAACTTGAGCAGCTGTAATCAAAAGTTATGGTTGTGAGTGTTAAGTTTAAAAGTTACTAATAAAAGTGACAGGTATGAATTAAAAAGATGAACGATAAGTGAACCACTGTAAGCGTCATAAGGCTAAAACGATGTCGAAATTACGGTCTTTATACACTGTATACTTTCTAGGGTTGCAATGCCAATCGGTAATTTTTTCATAATTGGGTTCTTTTGAATAGTCATGACGCTATTTCAGTATTTACTACTATTTGATACTTAAAAATGCAGATAGCTTAACGAAAAACCCGGATTATTAAAATCCGGGATAGTTGAGTAAGGGTGAATAATTTAGTAAATTTTAACGTTTACCAATCCATAATTCACTTCCTTCAAGCTTACCAACGTAATGGGTGGCAACTATTGAATCAGGATTAACTAACCCATAAATCATTTCTACATTTACAGGTTCATCGACGTGACTAGTTATGTTTGCCCAAGTACCATTTATACTTGTCCATAATTGTTGATTTCCATCAATCATGACAAAAGAGTTAGTTGTTGGGTTTCCACCAACAAACCCAACATTACTTGGAGCACCCGAGCCTCCTGTTTTTTTACTCCAACTGCCATTTGCCCATTCCCATAGGTTAGCTGATGAAGAGTCTTGTAAATCAGACATAAAAAATTGTGATGGTGTTGCATTGCTGCCATAAACCATCCAACCATATTTCGGCGTTGAGCTGCCATTACCTGTTGTCATATTAGTCCATGTGCCACCTGAAAGCGTCCAAACAGAATAATTATCATAATCAGAAGGACCTACATCATGATTATTACGAATAACTAAACTATCATTAGCTGGTGTTCCAAAAATAGTACTGACATCAACAGGGCTTGCCGTTATAGAAGATCCACTAACATTGCTCCAACTACTGCCGTCATAAATCCACAAAGGCGTAGAGTCTAAAGGACCAGGCGTAAAGATAATAGATGAACTAGTTGAAACTCCATAAAAAGTTCCACCCATAGTGGATGCATATGGATTTGGCGGAGTTGTTCCATCACCAATCTTAATCCACGAGCTACCATTATAAAACCAAATATTACCCAGAGAATCATAAATAGTAATTGAATTAGCAGTTGCACCAGCTTTAGAAAGCATGTAAACATTAGCAGGTTGGTTTGCGCCGCCGGTTAACTTTATCCAAGAGGCATTATTATACATCCATAATTGATTATCAGATGTAGTGGTACCAACGATGAAAGAGGTGTTGGAATTACCTACCACACCACCAAAGTATTCACCAGCAGGAGTATTTACAGTAGCACTTGCATCTAATAACTTAGACCAAGTTCCATTTTTATACGCCCACAACTCATTGCTGCCTGTATACCAAAGAATATCATTAATTGTTGGTGATGTATTCAGTAAGACCATTCCTGCTCCTGGAGTTCCATTCTGTCCATTACATAATTGACTCCAATTACCGTTATTATAAGTCCATAAATAACGATCAAAATCATCGGGAGCATTATCTGCAGAAACAACTATATTTTGCGGCGTAGGCGAGCCAAAAACTTCTTTAACATATTTAGGCTGTCCTGTTCCGCCACTAATTAATGTCCAGAATTTAGTTGGTTCTGGTGGGTTTGGTCCGGGTGTTGGGCTCGGCGTAGGAGTCGGAGTCGGAGTTGGGCTAGGTGTTGGTACTGGCAATGGATTAACATTTTGGCTTGTTCCTCCAGTACTAGTCTGAGTTTGTCCAGCTGGGTTATTTGCTGTAACGGTTACTACGTTGCTGGTCGCAGCTACTGAAGTATTGATTAATTCATAAGTTATTTTAATAACACGCTGTCCATTTAACATCGTATCAGCTGCGGTTACTCTAACATTTGGACTTGAGCTGGTTACTGTGATTTGTGAGGCAGTCAGATCACCAATGTTATAGAGATAGCCATACTGAAGCGGATTTGTTTGGGTCAAGTAAACTTGATTTGGAGTAAGTTGCAGATTGATATTATTGCCTTGAGTTGTCAGAGTATAAGTAGTACTACTGATATTACCGTTTGAACTAGCTTCAAGGCTCTTAAGGTTAAGTTTAGTGGCGATGCTATTTAACGTAGTAGTAACCAAGCTTTGGCTGGAAGTCTGAACCTTGAAATTTTGGGTTAGATTGATTCCTTGTGGAATTGGCAATGAGATTTCAACTACATCACCCATTTGCAAAGCTGCTTTACCTGTTCCAGAATTATTGCTGATAACAGTTTGATCTGGAATTACGTTACCGCTTTCATCTACCAACTGGAGAGTGTTGATATTACCAACATTTGGTGATTGTACCACTGCAGTTACCAGAATAAATGGTACACCGTTAGCACTGTACTGTGCTTTAGGATAGAAATATAAGCCAATACCATTGGCATTGGCTGATTCGGTGTATGGTACTTGCTGTATCCCAATTGCCAATGGTGTAGCCGCTTCTTGTCCACTGCTATTAGTAGCAGTCACGGTAATACCCCCTAAAAAAAGCGCTATTGATAAGTAGAGAGATTTACAATATCGA
>CAZTBH010000063.1:1026-9178 GCA_964611845.1 uncultured Neisseria sp. | reverse complement strand
CTAAAGGCTATCGCGGTCGTCGCAACAACGTATTCCGTGTTGCTAAAGAAGCGGTTATGAAAGCGGGGCAATATGCTTACCGTGATCGCCGTCAAAGAAAACGTCAATTCCGCAGCCTGTGGATTGCGCGTATTAATGCTGGTTGCCGTGAATTAGGTTTAACTTATAGCCGTTTTATTAACGGTTTAGCTAAAGCTGAAGTTGTCGTGGATCGTAAAGTATTGTCTGATTTAGCGATTAATGATAAATTTGCATTTGCTAAATTTGTAGAGATTGCTAAAAGCAAGCTAGCGTAATTACGCAAATTGCTTTATAATAATGGGGGCTATAAATAGCTCCCTATTTTTTTGTCTACGGGAAACAATGGAAAAATTTTTAATCAATGATCCTCAAGTTCAGCAGCGTGTCGTGAATTCTTTGGAGAAGCTCTGGGATTTGACAGATGATTTAGTGGAATTTTATCCACGCTATAAAGAATATACAGTAACTGTATTTGGCTCGGCACGAATTGCTGAAGGTTCACCTGTTTATAAAGATATTTTTGATTTTGCTTCCAATTTAGCCAGGCTAGAGTGTAATGTTGTGACTGGTGGTGGACCTGGGGTAATGGAAGCCGCTAATCGTGGTGCTATAGCTGGAAAGCTGGCGCAATCACCAGTAAAATCGGTAGGTATTAATATTGAATTACCTTTTGAGCAGAAAAATAATCAATATTTAGACGAGTCATTTCCACATAAGACATTCTTTACGCGTTTACAGCATTTTACGGCAGTAACAGATTGTTTTGTAGCTTTTTACGGTGGAATTGGTACGGTCTTAGAAATCTTAACCGTTTTGCAGTTAATGCAAGTCAAGAAGATTGAAAATCATAAGCTAATTTTGGTTGGTACCATGTGGCGTGGATTAATCCAGTGGTTCGAAACAGAAATGTTAAAAGATGATATGCAGCTTATTCATAGTGGTGATTTAATGATACCAAAGTTGGTAGATCATTATCAAGATGCTTTAGAAATTATTAAGCAGCACAAAGCACAGCAAGATTTATAAAATAATATAATTATGGAATTAATATGGAACAATTAAACTCAGTTTTATCAGATGGATTGAGGGAGCTGCAACAAACTACTTCCTTACATGAATTAGAGCAGTTAAAGTCACGCTATGTTGGTAAACAAGGGCAAATCACGCTGTTTATGCAAAAGTTAAAAGAAATTGCACCAGAAGATCGCAAAGCTTACGGTGCACAAGTTAATCAAATTAAAGCTCAGTTTGAAATTGCACTAAATGCCCGTCGCGATGAATTAAGTGCCACTGAATTGGCAGCTAAGCTTGCTAATGAGAGTATTGATGTATCTTTACCTGGTCGTGGTATTGCCCGTGGTAGTCTGCATCCCATAACACTTGGCTTTAATCGTTTGATTGCGATTTTTGCCCAGCTTGGTTTTGCTGTTGCTGATGGTCCAGAAATTGAAACTGATTACTATAATTTTAAAGCGCTAAATATTCCAGATAATCATCCCGCACGCGCGATGCAGGATACTTTTTATACCGAATCTGGTAATGTGCTACGAACCCATACGTCGCCTCTTCAAGTTCGTTATGCTGAAAATCGTAACCCACCAATTAAAGTTATTGCCCCAGGGAGGGTTTATCGCGTTGATATGGATGCTACACACAGCCCAATGTTTCATCAAATGGAGCTGTTATGGATTGACAAAGGAATTAGTTTTGCCAATTTTAAAGCTGTGATTAGTGAATTTATGCGTAAGTTTTTCGAAGATGATAGTTTGAAAGTCCGCTTTAGAGCATCATTTTTCCCTTTTACGGAACCTTCAGCTGAGGTAGATATCTATTTTGCCAAAACTGGCAAGTGGCTAGAAGTTGGTGGCTGCGGAATGGTGCATCCGCGAGTGTTAAATTATATGAATATATCGGCAGAAGAGTATAGTGGCTTTGCATTTGGTTTTGGCGTTGATCGTTTGACAATGCTTAAGTATGGCATTACAGACCTGCGTTTGATGTTTGATAACGACTTAGACTTTTTAACGCAATTTAAGGGTTAGTTTACGATGAAAATATCATGGAATCATTTGCAAAGTTTCTTTGCGGATAAATTAGACAAAGAATTTGTGCTTGAACGATTGACAATGGCAGGGCTTGAAGTTGAAGATGAAACGCCTGTAGCACCAGCTTTTAGCGGAATTGTAATTGGCGAGGTTGTGGAATGTGTTAAACATCCAGATGCTGATAAACTTTCGCTCTGTAAAGTGAATGTTACTGAGGCGGAGCCTTTGCAGATAATTTGTGGTGCTTCTAATGTTGCCGTTGGGGTTAAAGTACCATGTGCTAAAGTTGGAGCAGTTTTGCCCGGAGATTTCAAAATTACTGAACGTAAAATGCGTGGAATAGTTTCTTACGGTATGTTATGTAGCGGTGATGAAATTGGTTGTCCTAGTGATGTAGACGGATTGCTATTACTAGATGCTGATGCTCCAGTTGGTAAGGATGTGCGTGAATACCTTGATTTAAACGATACCATTGTTGAATTTAAAATTACACCAAATCGTGGAGATTGCTTATCTTATCGTGGTTTAGCGCGAGAGGTAGCTGCACTGACAGGCAACGTACTTAAGCCTAGCGTTAATACAGTAAACAATCTAAATAAGTTGAGTGATGCATTGAAGTTAGAAGTGCTAGCAGTAAATGAATGCCCTCATTATGTTGGTTTAGTAATTAATGATATTGATAATAAAATTACTTCGCCAGATTGGTTAGTTCGGATACTGGAGCGTAGTGGAGTGAGATCTATTTCTCCGTTAGTTGATATCGCCAATTATGTAATGTTAGCTTTAGGGCAGCCATTACATACCTTTGATCTAGCTAAAGTAGCTTCAGGTGTTAAAGTACGAATGGCTGCATCAGGTGAAGAGCTTAAACTAATTGATGCTAGCACAGCTAAATTACAAACTAACACACTAATAATTGCGGATGGAAAAAATCAGCCGGTTGCGATTGCCGGTGTTATGGGAAGTTTGGATTCTGGTGTTTCTGCTGATACTACTGCTTTATTATTAGAAAGTGCCTTTTTCGCTCCAGATGCTATTCAGGGTAAAGCTAAACTTTATGGTGTAAGTTCTGATGCTGCATTTAGGTTTGAGCGCGGGGTTGATCCCGAGCTTCAACATGATGCAATTAATCTTGCAGCTCAATTAGTTGTAGATATTTGTGGTGGCGCAATTGGTGAATATGTTCACTTCTCAAGTAACTCTGCTGAAGCTGAAACACAAAAAATAAACTTAAGTTTCAAAGAGGTTGATACTTTTATTGGGCAATCCATTCCTGTTGTAACTATTATACAAATTTTAACCAATTTAGGTTGCATTTGTGATGTTAATGGCGATTTATTGGTTGTTACTCCACCGAGCTATCGCTTCGACTTACGTATTAAGCAGGATATCATTGAAGAAATCATTCGCGTTTATGGTTATGATCGTATTGAGGCCAAAATGCCAATTTTGGAACACTCGCTAGAAGCTTTGGATCCTAAGTTGCAGAAAATTGCAAATTTGAAGCAAACTATGGTTGCGTACGGATTTAGTGAAATTATTAGTTATGCATTTATCGAAGAAAAATATGCCAATTTATTTTCAACACCCGCAGTAGAGGCTGTTCGCCTGCAAAACTCTATTGCAGGTTTGAATGTTATGCGCAGTAATTTGGTTTCTGGTTTGATAAAAAGCCTGCAATATAATGTTAATCGTGGCCAAGATTCAGTGCGCTTATTTGAATTAGCGAGAGTCTTTCATGGTGAGGCTATTGATGCTCAACCATTGCATTTGGCTGGATTAATATATGGTAAATATTTACCTTCAAATTGGGCTTTAGCTTCCCGAGAAGTTGATTTTTATGATTTAAGTCTCGTTTTGCAGGAGTTATTAGCTGCTTTTGGTAAGGTGGAGCTTAGAGCTATTGATTCCAGTGGTGGAACAGAATACATGCATCCCGGTAGAAGTGCGAATGTTTTATTAAATAATAGTCAAGTTGGTTATATTTGCCAACTTCATCCCGCATTGGCTGGTGAGCTTGGTTTAGAATCACTCCCATACATTTTTGAGCTAAATATTGAAAGTGTTTCGTTAAGCGAAGATGTCTCATTGAATGTAGTTAGTAAGTTTCAGAAAGTAAGTCGTGATTTAGCATTTGTTTTGGATAAAAAAATTGAGGTTGGTGCAATTTTACAACGGGTTGCACAATTAAAAATTAATGAATTAATTAGTTTTAATGTGTTTGATATTTTTAGCGGTGGTTCATTGAGTGCTAATGAAAAAAGCGTGGCTTTAAAATTTGTATTTCAATCGGACAAGACACTTAGCGACGAAGATGTTAACCCTGCATTAGAATTAGTCAAGAATTTGGTAGTGAACGAATTTAACGGTAATTTAAGATAATATTAATTTTTTGAGGTGTTTTATATGTCAACTGTAACTAAAAATGATTTAATTCAGGTTGTTATGGATAATTCAGAATTAACCAGAGTCGATGCATATCGATTGGTTGAGGACTTTTTTGATGTGATGACTAAAAGTTTGGAAGAGGGTGATGAAGTTAAAGTATCAGGATTTGGCAACTTTGTTTTGCGTGATAAGAGTGCGCGAATCGGGCGTAATCCTAAAACCAAAGAAGAATTTCCAATCAATGCTCGCCGGGTGGTATCATTTCATACGAGTAATTTACTTAAAGAACAGATTAAAGACTACAAACCCGAGTAAATTACTGGGTTATATCACCTAGTGTTTTAGTAGGTTAATAACCATAAAATTAATGTGGAAATATTGTTGGGTATGGTAAAATAATGGCTAGGAAAAAATCACAGGAGGATCGTCCGATGATGCAGAATTATTGGAAAGAAATTTTGTGTTTATTGATAATTAAGGCAGTTCTGTTAACTGGGATTTGGTATAAATGCTTTCGTAATCCTATAGTTATGGATGACAAAGCTGCCGCTGAGCACATTTTTCGTTAATTTTTGAGGTAAAACTATGGAAACACTAGTTGATTTGTCGCGGTTGCAGTTTGCAATAACGGCAATGTACCATTTTATTTTTGTTCCGCTGACTCTTGGGATGACGTGGATTTTAGTAATAATGGAAACTATTTATGTAATAACTGGGAAACCTATCTATAAAGATATGACCAAATTTTGGGGTAAGCTCTTTGGGATTAACTTCGCAATTGGCGTTACTACTGGTTTGACAATGGAGTTCCAGTTTGGTACAAACTGGGCATATTATTCACACTATGTGGGTGATATTTTTGGAGTTCCTTTGGCGATTGAAGGTTTGATGGCATTCTTCTTAGAGTCAACTTTCATCGGTATGTTTTTCTTTGCTTGGGATCGTGTATCTAAAAAGCAACATTTACTATTTACAGTATTAGTTGCAATAGGTTCTAATTTATCTGCATTATGGATTTTGGTTGCTAATGGCTGGATGCAAGATCCAGTTGGTACCGTATTTAATCCAATTACAATGCGGATGGAGTTATCTAGCTTCTTTGCAGTGTTGTTTAGCCCAGTTGCGCAAGCTAAGTTCTTCCACACAACTTGCGCGGGTTATGTGACTGCGTCAGTATTTGTGCTGGGTATTTCTTCGTTCTACCTACTACGTAAGCAAGATTTACCATTTGCGCGCCGTTCATTTAAAGTTTCTGCTTTATTTGGTTTATTCTCTTCTATTGCGGTAATTATTATGGGTGACCAATCAGGCTTATATGTTTATCATGCGCAACCATCAAAATTAGTTGCTATTGAAGGTATCTGGAATACTGAGCAAGCTCCAGTTTCTTGGTCTGTAATAGCGTGGCCTGATCGTGAAAAACATGAGAATCTTTTTGATGTTCGTGTTCCATACGTGGGTAGCTTGATTTTAAATCATAACTTTACTGATCCAGTAAAAGGTGCTAATGAAATTATTGCTGAAAATAAAGACAAAATTGTTAAAGGTCAGCAAGTTTTATTACAGCTAGAACAATTCCGCAAGAACCCTCAAGATACATCTCTCGTAGCAGGAATTCAAGCTAACTCAGAGTATTTAGGTTATGGGTTATTGCTTAAAAAATATACTGAAGATGTAGCAAATGCAACTCCTCAGATGATTGATCAGGCAGCCGAAGATACTGTGCCAAATTCGTGGCCGCTATACTATAGCTTCCGCTTGATGGCAGCGCTTGGTGCTTCGTTCTTTGTTTTGTTTGGATTGGCATCATGGTATTCTTTTGGTGCACGCGATGCTTACGAGCGCAAAAATTGGTTGTTAAAATGGGCGTTGTGGTGGATGCCGACTCCTTGGATCGCTTGCTGGGCAGGATGGTTTGTAGCTGAGTATGGTCGTCAACCGTGGACTATATTTGGAATTTTACCAACATATCTATCAACATCGAGCTTGTCAAGTGGAGAATTAATCTTCTCGTTAACAGGATTCACTTTGATTTATACTTTGTTATTAATCGTTGAATTGTGGCTAATGTTTAAATATGCTCGCTTAGGTCCATCAAGCTTAGGTACTGGCAAATATCAATTTGAAACACGGAGTAAATAACATGGAATATGCAATTTTACGCGTTATTTGGTGGGTATTGGTAGGTGTTCTCCTCATTGGTCTGATGATTATGGATGGACATGATATGGGTGTTGGAACATTGTCACCATTCGTTGGGAAAACAGATTCTGAGCGTCGTGCTGCAATTAATTCTGTAGCGCCACATTGGGATGGTAATCAGGTTTGGTTTATTACCGCTGGTGGTGCTGTGTTCGCAGCTTGGCCATTGGTGTATGCAGCTTCGTTTTCGATGTTGTATATCGCCATTTTAGCTGTTCTTTGGACATTATTCTTGCGTGCTCCAGCATTTGACTATCGTTCTAAGATCGCCAATCCAACTTGGCGCTCAACTTGGGATTGGGTTCTGTTTGTTGGCTCTGCTGTTCCTCCTTTATTGTTTGGTGTGGCTTTTGGGAATGTGTTGCTAGGTATTCCATTTCATTATGATGATAATATGCGCTTAGTCAGCGATGCATCTAATCCGATTATGGGCTTCTTGGCTTTATTGTCGCCATTTGCCATTCTTTGTGGTTTGGTGGCGTTCTCAATGACTGCTGCGCATGGTGGGGTTTATTTAACACTAAGAACTGAAGGCGCTATGCAAGCCCGTGCTCGTAAGGCAGCTACACTTTTCTCACTGATTGCAATCGTTTGTTTTGCAGCTGGCGGTTTCTGGGTTGGGCATATAAATGGTTATGTTGCAAGCAATTTAAGCCCAATAGCTCAGTCTGATCCATTGGCAAAAAGTGTGCAAATTGTCCAAGGTGCATGGTTAAATAATTATCATGAGTATGTATGGTTCGCGCTTGCTCCAATACTTGGGTTCATTGGTTTGATTTTATCTATTGTATTTAATACTAAAGGTAAATCAGGGATAGCGTTTATATTTAGTGGTGTGGGCATGGCTGGGATTATATTGACCGCTGGAATGTCTATGTTCCCATTTATATTGCCTTCAAGCACAGATCCAAGAAGTAGTCTGACTGCATGGGATGCAACTTCTTCGGAGCATACATTGCTTCTAATGCTGGTAGCTGCAATTATCTTTACACCAATTATCTTAACGTATACGTCATGGGTTTATAAAATTATGCGTGGTAAATTAACTACTGCTCGAATTGAAGAAAACTCTAATTCAATGTATTAAAAGGACTTATAAAATGATGTTCTTAGCTTGGTCAATTGGTGCTTATATCATCGTTCGCATTATTAGCGATAGTTTGGTAAAACAAGAGCGCGATCCTAATTCAGGATTAGATAAGTAATTAGTAAATTACTTTAAAAATCCTCTTAATGAAAATTAAGGGGATTTTTTAATGAGCAGTAGGTATTATTACTATTCTGCTCTTTTTTCGTATATGATATAATCACGCATAGTTAGATCTAGGGTTTAGATTCTTAATTAACATGCTAATAATTCACAAAGGATCATTTGAACGATGCATAAAATTAAAAATTTTATTATCGCGATTGCTGCTTTTGCTGGATCATCACTTTTGACTGGTTGTAAAGACTTGGTGTTGATTCACTCAAAAGGTACGATAGGTAAAGATGAG
>CAZTBH010000063.1:0-1016 GCA_964611845.1 uncultured Neisseria sp. | reverse complement strand
TTTTTACTGCAGTTGCTCTGATGTTGCTTGTAGTAGTTCCGGTAATTATTTTAACATTGGTGTTTGCGTATAAATATCGCGATTCAAATCCTAATGCTAAATATGATCCAGGCTTTACTCATAGCACAAAAATTGAAGTAGTAGTTTGGGGTGTACCAATTATTATTATTGGTATTCTTGCTGTTATAATTTGGAAAAGTACGCATGCGTTGGATCCATATAAGCCAATTGAAATTGAAGGGGTAAAACCTTTAAATGTTCAGGTTGTTGCCTTGGATTGGAAGTGGATGTTTATTTATCCTGAGCAACATATTGCAACTATAAATTATTTACAGCTTCCAGTTGGTGTTCCTGTTAATTTTTCAATAACAGCAGATGCACCAATGAATTCATTTATAATTCCTCAGCTTGGTGGGCAGATTTATGCTATGGCTGGTATGAAAACTCATCTAAACCTAATTGCCAATGAGGTTGGTGTATACGATGGACGAGCTTTTGTAATAAACGGAAATGGTTTTAATGGAATGCACTTTAAGACTCATGTAACTTCTCCTGATGCATTTAATGATTGGGTACAGGAAGTTAAAAATTCACCGAATAGCTTGACTACTGATGAGTATAAGCAATTATTGATACCTACCGAATATGTGCAACCTAAGTTTTATGCTTCAGTGGCAGATAATCTCTTTGAGGATATAATAATGAAGTATATGATGCCTGGTATGGATGACATGCACGGTATGAATAGTAAATAACATAGTTTTCAAGGAAATCAGGAATGATTGATTTTTTAGGTAGATTAACTTGGGATGCAATTCCTATTCATGAGCCTCCTGCGATAATTGCAGGTGCAATGATGATTGGTGGATTTGTATTTCTGGTTGCATTGGTAACTTATTTTAAAAAATGGGGTTACTTGTGGAAAGAGTGGTTTACATCTGTAGATCATAAACGCATTGGTCTTATGTATATTATCATTGCGATTGTGATGCTACTACGCGGATTTGCTGATGCCG
>CAZTBH010000062.1:0-9684 GCA_964611845.1 uncultured Neisseria sp. | reverse complement strand
TTTAAGCTGTAAAGAATCTATACTTTTAGACTGCTTTAAAAATGGGAGGATTACCGCTTATTACCACCTCTATTGTGCTATGTATTCTAGGTTGTTATACTCATTAGCTGGTAAAATTATCTGGCAAATCTATTTTGAAAAGCGTGCGTTAAATGCCTGCCTAACCAATTTAATAAGAGGTAATGCTTCAATTTCCTGAATGATGATATTTTGTGCAGTCTTACGAACTGTATCATTTAATTGTGGCAACAAATTTATCGAGTCTGGGTATGCTAAGTTCAGATTATTCCATACTTGATAAAGCATTATGTCTATTGGACTAAGCTCTTTTGACGAACTAAGTTTCGCGTATTCTTTCTCAAGTGTTTGCAATCTGGCAATAACTAACTCGCGTTTGGCATTTAATTCCCCTTCTGTGCATGAAATTGCGCCCAATGCGATAAAGAGTAGTTCACGAGCATTTGGTATAATTGAGGTTGCAAGACTTTGGCATAACGCTCTGATTTTTGCTCTTTCATTCAAGTCTGTTGGTAACATGGATGAGTCGGGAAATTTTTCTTCAAGATATTCAAAAATTGCAAAAGACTCATATAAATTAACTCCTTCATCAGTAATCAACAACGGAACTTGTCCAAACGGGTGTAATTTTAAGTATTCTGGTTCTTTCTGTTTTTTTGTACCAAGATCTACAAAAATATACTCAAAGTCAACTTTTTTATAAATTAAGGCTGAATGGATTAGATAACTAAATGGAGAGATTGGCGTTCCGTATAGTTTGTATTTATTTGGCATTAGTATTTTCCTTAACCGTTTTAGTAATGTAGCTATTTTCCCATATTTACTTAATCTATGTTCGGCTAAACGCTCTAACTATTTTGAACTATTTTATTTTGTCATTATTGATTTAATTAAGTAAAAATATAGCTACTCTTTATCATAGCGGAAAAAATCACTATTTGGTGTGAACCAAAGACTAATTAAAGACAAGTAGCTAAAAACCACAATAATCATGGATGGAATGTATAAATTATTAAATTGATGGATTAAGTAAGTTGACAGATAAACCGAAACTCCAGAGAATAGTCCAAATGAAAAGTCATAAACAATCGTAATCCCACTTAATTTACAACTTGTTGGGAAAATGCTATAGATTAAATTGAGAATCTTGGACATCATTAGTCCTAAACCAAGCATACAGAGACATTCTAAAATAGCAATTGTATAAAAATTATTGTTTATATATGATTTAAATAAGAAATAGAGCATTATTTTAATTAATATTCCCATAGTTAAATGCAGTCTTTTACCGAGTTTACTATGATAAATTCCACCGATAATTAATCCTAAAATCCCACAAACAAAAAGTGAAATTTGTAATAATAAAACTTCCTTTTCTGGATAATTTAAATAGTGTTCCAAATAAAAAGGCATTGCGGTAGTGAAAAATGCGTTTAAGCTGGTAATAAAGGTTAAAAAACAGGTAAAGCGCAAAATTACCAACCAATGGCGATGTAAAGTATTGCGCCATGAGTGTCCTAAATTTATTGTCAAGCTATTCAATTGAAAGTTCACCCACAGCGACTTGGTGAAAAATAACCATAATGCTACGATTACAAATCCAAGTGGTGCAATCTGAAAAAACCAAAAATCATTAGTTGAATCATGTAGAATGAGGCTAAATTTAACTAAGATACTGGCAGTGAAAATAGCAATAAAATAGAGATTACCTAAAATGATTTTACGGGTGGTATTTGGTTGTTTTTGATTTAAAAGACTAAGGATTATCTGTGGGAATACGCCACCGAGGATACACCCAACTAGTATAAAATTACACAGCAGTATTACAATGCCAAATTTAAGGCTAAATAAATTAATCAAATTGATTATAGCGAAATTATACAGTGCATAAAATAACACAAAATAGGGTAAAAGCAGGTTTTTGCTTTTCAACTGTAACTTGTTACATAACCAGCCACCAAGCGGGCGAAAAAAGAAATGTAGTGCATTAATAAAAGAAATTGATAAAAATAAATTAGTTTTATGCTCTGTTGAACTAAATATATGATCCATGACTTTATAAAATGCCAATGCGTTATAGTAACCCATAACTGTAATCATAAATACCAGTAAAATTAGGATAAATTTATTAGAATTTAACATAGTAATACCATAAAAAAATAGTAAGCTGGATTTTACTATATACGCGTTAGAGTGATCGGTAAATCCTTATCTAATTAGATTGTATGTAAATAATAACCTAATTAACTTATCCTAGCAATTAATGAATAGTTAGGTAATCAGTCCTTTTAAGTATTATCTTATGAATTCTAAGCGGTTTTATTATAAATACTCTCATAGTTTGTTAAAATATTGTTTTATGGTTATTAAATAATATACTCATAGTATTTGATTTTTGGGCGCGAAGGACTGATGAAAAACGCGATTCAGTGTAGCTAGAACTACATGATAGTCTTTTTTGAAATCTGACAAAGTCCAAGATTCAAAGGCAAAGGATATATAAGTTGGCAAAATAGAGGGGTAATATTAACATGCTTAAAAATCAGATACATAACATAGCTATAATTAGTATTTTGGCGAGTATGTTTGTCGTTACATCATGCAGTAGCGGTGGCGGTAATTCATCTCAGACTAACAACCCCATTTATGCTACTATTAGTGTACCAGCTACCACCTATGCTGATGCTAAATCGTCTAAATTTGCAGTTTACACTAGCGCAGGTAATGGTAAAAATACTTTAACTGAGATTGATACAGGTTCCGATTTGTATGTAATTGAGTCAAGCTACGCGGGGAGCAGTATTTACTATACTGGTGAAAGTATTACGCTGGCATACGATCATGGAACGATTAAACGAAGTGGTTTAGTTGGCTATACTTCAGTCAGCTTCTTGTCTGAAAATGGTGCAACGTTGATTAGTACCGCCAGCAACCAAGTACCCGTAGTGGTAGTTCCCGATGGTGTAATCAGTAATGTTGAAAGCCAAAATCATGCGATTATGGGGATGAGGATGGATGGAAATGTTTCGGTAAGATTATTTTTACCATATCCGTATAATCAAATGTTCATCATGAATATGCCTGAACGCCAATTGGTGTTTGGTAATTTCACTAGTCAGCAAATGAGTGGTTTTGGAATGGTTCAAGCACCAGAAAGTGCATGTGATCATTATACTGTATCTTCGTCATCAAATAACTTATGCTGGAATGATATGCATCTACCAGTAAAATATACTGCGACCAAGGATGGAACACAGATCGAGTCCACATTTAATTCTTTATTTGATAGTGGGGCAAGTAGTAGTTTTCAATTTAAACCGCTCCCAGATTGGCTAGTGGTCAGTGACACGAATAAAGTAAAAAATCCAGTTGCTGCTACCATTATGACAACTCAAGGTTCAATGGCGCTACAATTAACAGATCCTACTTCAGCATTCGCAAATGAATCTAATGGTGGAATTGTAAATGTTGGTAATAATATCTTTAATTTTTATCAAGTACTCTACAATCAAGTTAACGGGCAGGTTGGTTTGAAAAAAGTTGCGAATCCTGAAACTACGACCGTTCCATTAGTCTATAATTTACAAGGTCAGTCTATGGGCTTACATATGCCATTGATGGTCGGTAATAATTTACTTTACGCTGGAGTTGATACTGGCTCGGTTGGTTTGCGCGTTTTAGAGAGCGCTATTACTGATAAAGCTGGGATTACCATCACTTCAGAATCTGAGAGTTATAGTTATCAAGATGGGGTAAGCCTTACAGGCTTAGTTGCAACTGCACCAGTAACAATTGGTGGCGTAACTGAAAATATCAAATTTATGGTAATTACCAATGTTAGCTGTTTACCACAGATTCCAAATTGTCCAAAGAATGCATTTACCGCCAGTGGTCGTGCTGGGTTAATGGGCGTTAGTCTGTATATTGGTGGAAGCACTCATGGGGTGTGGAATCCATTATCACAGTTGCCTGGTGCACTTGCCAATGGCTTTTATCTGGATGGTAATCGCTCTCACCCCGGATTAACGATTGGTTTGAGTTCTGATAAGATATCTGGGTTTGATTATGTTGATTTACAGCCAATCTCTCAACCAGAATCTAATCCAGCGCCTTATTTGTTATGGAATGTTAATTTGCCAGCAACAGTAGAATACCCATCTAAAGATGGAACCGTGGCGCTTAGCCAAACTGGTTCGGTATTGTACGATACTGGAACTGCGGCTTATACCATCTATAATGTTGGACAGCAAGAACAGGGGACGTTTCCCAGTCATACGAGAATTACGCAGAAACAGAAACTTAATGGCAACACTAGATTTGATTGGTCTTTCAATACTGGGGATGAGTATTACATTGACTCGGCAGTCAAAGTTGCAGAATCCTTTCCTTTGATTGTTAATACTGGTAATATTCCATTTATTAGCTATGATATTTTGTACAATGTTGAGAGTGGAAAGATGGGCTTTAGAATACATTAATATAAGAATTGTATTGGCTATTTTTAGTAGCCAGATATCTGTAAAATAAATATCTGGCTATGGCTCCCACAATGTAAGCTGGCTTTATATTAATATAATCAACAAAATTGGTGATTGTATTATTATGAATAATTCTGTAAAATCAGGTCTGTAAATATTTCTAACTTAGCTTTTTAATTTAAAAACAGGATTTATTATGTTACAGACAATTGTGAAAGTATTTGAAGCTTATATTGCGCTTGTGATACAAGTATCTGAAATGGAGTCTCAGTCTTGGATTATGTCAAAAAGATAGATTCAGGATAATAAAAAAGTGAGAGCATGATGCTCTCACTTTTTTATTTGCGGGCAAAAGCTTGCTGTACCGCTTTGATATCGGCAGGGACTTCAACTACTTGAGCTGGTTTTGCCAAAATAGCTTGCAATTGCTCAGCAACAGGAAGAACTGTGCCAGTAATTGGTTCAATAATGGTTTCAAATTTGCATGGGTCTGCGGTCGCTGCAATTATCCACGGTGCAGCGCTTAATTCTTTGCGCGCAAAATAGCCAGTTGCAGTGTGTGGACACACTACATAATTAAACTGCTGATTTACTTCATTGATGATTTGACGGATTTGCTCATCATTAACGCTAAAGGCAGATACATTTGCTTTGAAATTATCTAAAGTATTATATAAATGACTTAGACGCTCAAAATTACTTGGGTTACCAACGTCCATCGCATTGGCAATCGTTGCAACACTGGCTTTGGGTTCAAATTTACCATTACTGATATAATCAGAAATAACGCGGTTAGCATTGGTCGCTAATACGATTTCACGAATAGGGAAACCCATCGTTTTAGCCCAGTATGCGGCAGTTGAATTACCAACATTACCAGTTGGAATTACATAACCAGCTTGCTCTTTGTTAGCCAGATAAAACTGCCAGCTAGTATAAGCATAGTAAGTTAATTGTGGCAATAGACGTGCGATGTTGATACTGTTCGCGCTACTTAAATGTGCCTGAGATGTCCACCATTCATCGCTAAATGCTTGCTTAACGATTTTTTGGCAATCATCAAATGTACCTTCAACTGCTAATGCGCAAATATTGTCACCCCAACAAGTAATTTGTTGTTCCTGACGTTTGGAGATCTGACCTTTAGGGAACATCACCACTACATCAACGTTGGGTTTTTGATGAAAGGCACTAGCTACTGCTGAACCAGTATCGCCAGAGGTCGCAACTATAATCGTGGTCTTCCGGTTTTTAGATAGACGGCTCATGCATTCAGCCAAAAAGCGTGCTCCAAAATCTTTAAATGACAAAGTTGGACCATGAAATAATTCCATGATTGAAGTATTGTCATTAAGTGGACGAACTACCAATGGGAAGTTAAAAGCATTTTTACAAATATCAGCTAATTGTGACTCAAGCTCATCACCTTTGAAATAATCAGCCAAAATTGTGGCAGCGAATTGTGGATAGCTAAGTTTAGGGTCAAGTTTTGCCCAGTCGATTTGTGGGAATTGTTGAGGGACAAATAAACCACCATCTTCAGCTAATCCTTGCAAAATCGCTTGACTAACTGTTTTGGTATTATTTTTGTCGCGAGTACTATAAAATAACATATTATTATATTCCTGTTTTCAGTATAAATTAATTCAAGATCAAAGGGTATAAGCACCGTTAGGATTGATCGGGGAAATCCAATGATCAGCGTTAACCTGATGTTGTTTAAATGCAGTAAGCATAGCTTGTGCAACTGATTCGGCACCAGTTTTACTTTCACAGAAAGCTAGTAAGCTTGGACCAGAACCAGACAAGGTGGCACTAATTGCACCAGCATCAATTGCTGCTTGTTTAACATCATAATAGCCAGTTACTAAAGCTGCGCGTTGCGGTTCAATGATTAAATCCTGCATTGAACGACGTAGTAACTCAACATCTTTTTGATAAAAAGCACAGATTGCTGCTGCGAGAGCTGCTGATTGCTCAATGTATTTTTTTAGCGCAACAGTCTGACTCAAGATACCACGTGCACTTTTGGTTTCAACTTGCAAATGTGGATGAACAATTACGCAATACAGCTCAGGGTAGGGTAGATTAATGACCTCCATTGGATCAATACTGCGAATAAGCGTAATCCCACCAAAAACGCAGGGTGCAACATTATCTGCATGACGTCCACCAGACGCAATCTCTTCGCCATAAAGTGCAAACTCAACTAAACGCTCTTTGCTAATTGGGGCGCTTAGGAATCCATTTAATGCAACCACTGCGGCAACGGCAGAAGCAGCAGAACCACCCATCCCGGAACCCATAGCAATGCCTTTGTCAATTTGTAGTGAAAATCCGGTGGTAATACCCAAATCTTCACACATTTTTTGCACGGCAAATGAAGCAGTGTTTTTAGTTGGCTCTAAAGGTAAACCAGTTACAGAGTTAATTTTTTCAATAACGATTTGATTATCATCGCGCTTAGTTAGCGTCACTGTATCGCCTACAGCATCCAACGCTAAACCGAGAATATCAAAGCCAACACCCAGATTAGCACTGGTTGCTGGCGCAAAAGCACTTACGCGATTAACATCTGCTTTTAATAAACTCATAATGTTTTCCCGCTTAGTATAAGTACGAAGTTAAACGTAATAAATCAGCAAAGATACCAGCAGCAGTAACTGCAGCACCAGCACCAGGTCCTTGAATAATCATTGGACGAGTTGCGTCATAACGTTTCGTTTGGAAAATGATGATATTATCAGTACCATTTAGGCGTGCCAGTGGATGGCTTTGTGCTACTGATTGAATAGCAACACTCACCGTACCATCAGCATGGATTTTACCTGCATAGGTTAATTTTTCACCTTTCGCGGCAGCTTCATTTGCCATACCCATAATTCGATCGTCAAATTGTGGTAGACGCGTCATAAATTCTTCGATAGAGCAATTGCGCAATTCTTCGGGAACTAAGTTAGTTACGCTAATATCACTTAATGAAACATTGTAACCAATTTCACGTGATAAGCAAACGAGTTTACGCGCAACATCTTGTCCAGATAAATCTTCACGTGGATCTGGTTCGGTATAGCCTAATTCTTTGGCATCTTTAACGATCTCAGAGAAAATACGTCCTTTGCCTAATTCATTGAAAATAAAGCTAAGTGTACCTGATACCACACCTTCAATCGTGATAATTTCATCACCAGTTTTAATTAAATCTTGTAGCGTATTGATGACTGGTAAGCCAGCACAAACCGTAGCTTCATATAGATAATGGTTACCATTTTTACGTGCGGTTGCTTTAATTTGGTTATGATACTCAATATCACCAGCATTGGCATGTTTATTTGGAGTAATAACGTTAAAACCTTGATTAAAGAAGCTTAAGTATTGCTTAGATAAAGCAGTGCTTGCAGTACAGTCAATAATAACAGCGTGCGGAACATCACCACTTTGTAAATGAGCCGTGAATGTATCCATATCAGGTTCAATTGAGTTATTGGTGAAGTTATCACGCCATTTACCTGATAGTGCATCATCACTAAGTAACATTTGTTTGCTGTTCATAATTCCACGAACACAGATATCTACGTGGTATTTAGCTTTAATCGCAGCGCGTGCTTCTTCGACTTGATCCAAGAAAGTAGAACCAATTCCACCCGGACCAATCAGACCAACAGAGATTACCTGATCAGATAGATAGAAACCAGAATGTGCAGCTTGCAATGCTTTGTTAATATCCTTGCTATTGATTACGGCAGAAATATTACGCTCTGAAGCACCTTGGGCAATTGCGCGGATATTGATATTAGCTTTAGCTAAAGTTTCAAAGAATTTACCTGCAACCCCAGGGCTACCAACCATTCCATCTCCAACTGCGGCTAAAATAGCACAGCCTGTATCGGCGGTTACTTTATTAATTTGTCCATTTTCGATTTCAAATTTGAGATTGGTGTTTAGGGCGTTAATTGCAGCATTAACTGATTTATTAGCAATCGCAAGACATAGTGAATGCTCCGAGCTGGCTTGGGAAATCAAAATTACTGAAACTTCGCATTGACGCATAATTTCAAAAATACGCGCAGCACTTCCTGAAACACCAGCCATACCAGCACCTTCGATATTTAAAAGTGCGATATCATCAACATAAGTTAAGCCTTTGATCAAGTGTTTAGATTTAGTTGAGCTTTGACTGATGTAAGTTCCGGCTGCAGTCGGGTTGTAACTGTTTTTGATATACATTGGGATATTTTCTTCGGCAACCGGAGAAATTGTCATTGGATGTAACACGCTGGCACCAAAATAAGCTAATTCCAGTGCTTCTTTGTAAGAAAGTGTATCAATGCAGAAAGCTGATTTTACTTTAGCTGGATGCGCAGTATAAATACCATCAACGTCAGTCCAGATGATTAATTCGACAGCATGGAATAAACGAGCAAAAATTGCTCCAGAATAATCGCTACCATTGCGTCCTAGTGTAGTGCGTTTACCTTCGGCGGTAGAGGCAATGAAACCAGTAATTACTAACTGATCAAATTCTTTATTGGCAAAATACTCTTGTATGGCTTTTTCACTGCGTTCCCAATCAATCCCAACAACGCCACCTTTTTTGTAAGAGTAAAGCACTTCAGTTGCATCTAAGTATAGTGCCTTACTATGTAGTGACAGTAAAGTAGCCAAAATTCGTGCTGACCATTGTTCACCGTAGCCTAAGACGAAGTCTTGAATCTCAGTTGAATAAGTACCAATTTGATTTACAGTATCAAAGATATTGGCAATAGTTTTAAAGTCGTGATTTAGTATTGAGAATAGTTCCCCGTGCTTGTTTTCCGGTAACAGGTTTTTAACAATTAATTGGTGCATTTGTTCTAAATTAGCTAAATCCATTTTCCAAGATTGACCATCACGGGCTGCATCTAGCATATTTTGTAGTTTAGTTGTTGTACCTTTAGTTGCGGACACAACGATAATTTCTTTTGAACCATTTAGAATTTTGGTTACTTCAATAAATCTGCTGGCGTCAGCAACACTTGATCCGCCAAATTTGTGAACTGTATAAAAATTTCTAGCTAATTCCACGATAGTTTGCACTCCCTAGTTATAATGCTTATATGAGATGATGTTTTGGGTTTATAAACCAATATACTCAATCAGATTCATCATACTGGGTCGTTGCCAAGCCCCTCACTTACTAACTATAAGC
>CAZTBH010000061.1:0-11253 GCA_964611845.1 uncultured Neisseria sp. | reverse complement strand
TAGAGGTTGTATAGTTTAACACATTATGCTCAAATGATTATAGGTTAACTATAACATCAAACCGTTGCTAGTCAGCAAAAATACACCAGCCTATATCGCAAAATGAAAGAAACTATCAAAAAGCATGTATACACCAAGCATAAATGCAATTATAGCAAAAATTCGTTGGGAAATATGACTACTTATTTTTTGTGAAATCATGCTACCAAAAATCATGCCTAGAATACTACCAAACATGAAAATAGCAATTAATTTGAAGTCCACAGTTATTTCGTGTACTTTATTCACGATTGAAACCAATGAAATCAACGTGATTATGAGCAATGATGTGGCTGCCGCTGGTTTATTGTCCATGCGATTAAGTATCACCAGAGCAGGAACTATCATAAAACCCCCACCGACGCCAAAAAAACCAGTTAATAGTCCAGTAAACAACGCAACTGGCAGTACTTGCCAGATATTATTACCAGGATACTCGCGTGCTTGGCTTAAATCAGAAGCTTTAGCTTTAAAAAAACTTTTACGCAACATAAGAAAAGATACAAGTAGCATCAATATAGCAAAACTACCAATTAAAACCGTCTCACTAATTCGTCCAGCTAGATATGCTCCAATTGGTGAAGCTAATCCACCTAATATAGCAAATATAATTCCTTTTTTCCAATCTACTTCTTTACGTTTCAAATACGTACCGAGCATTGCGCTTCCACCAACGACAAATAGTGACAACGTTGTTGCTACTTGCATTGGCATATGTAAACCATACACCAATGCAGGAACTGAAACAATAGCTCCCCCACCACCTGTAATACCAAGCAATAACCCAGAAAATAAGCCTAAAATAGTAATTAGCATGGTTATTCCAGTTCAAAGCTAAATTAATAACTTCAATCACAATGATCCACAAGCAAGGTTGGCAGGAACTGCAATATCCATTAATTTAGGATTTGGTAGGTTCAGATTATCCATAATGTATTTAAATTCTTCTACGGTCTTACCAGCTAATCTTGGATTAAAATTCTTTTCTTCCCAGACGGTAGTAGATGTATTACCATTATAATCGTGCCCTGGATAAACAATAGTTGCGTCAGGGAGTGTGAATATTTTATTAACAATGCTATTGTATTGATCAACCGGATTTCCAGCCTGAAAATCAGTTCTTCCCGTGCCTCTGACAAAGAGTGTATCACCTGTAAAAATTATGCCATCAGTATAAAGACAAAAAGAATCTTGAGTATGTCCAGGTGTTTCCAATACAGTAAATTCTATAGCACCAACGTGTATTTTTTCACCATCACTTACAGTTTTACTTACACATGTAGCACCTGTTGCCTCACCAAGCAACGTTATGCAGTTAGTTAACTCGCGTAATTTACCAGCAGCAGTAATATGATCAGCATGAACATGCGTATCAAAAACATACTTTAGCTTCAAATTCAGTTCTTTTAATAATCTCATGTACTGTTCAATTTTAGTATCTACGGGGTCAATAATGATCGCTTCACTATTGATTCCATCGGCAACAAGATATGTAAAGGTAAAAGTTTGTGCATCAAATAATTGGCGGATTAACATGATTCTACCCTTAGAAAAGATTAAGATTCGTCCATGTAGTTATTTTAGTTTATTCTAATATATATGTCAAGAATTATTTTAGATTTATCTAAAATAACGTAATTAAAGGTAAATTATTGACTAGAATTCCTAGGTAAAAGCTTTGTGATAATTTGCCACATGTAGAAATGAAGAAGGATAAGTAACAAGGAATTAACTAGCAGCGGCTAATTCCGCACTCCGTGGAAGATACTGTTTAATTTGAGTATTATATAAGCTTTAGCCATATAGTGAGTATGTTGATAAATTTTTAGATTAATTGAAAGCACACTAATTTAACTAATCATACATATCATTGGCGTGATGTAATTACCTTGTATGCCATGGCACAAAAAACGATCCCAGTTAATTTATTCAGCCATTTGGTAAAACGTAAATTGCCCAGCATCCGCTGTTTGAAATGATAAAATAATAACGCGTAGCAGATATTGACTGTCGTTGCAGAAATTAGAAAGCACATCCCAAGCAGCAACATTTGCAATCCTACATGCCCTCTAGTCTGATCAACAAATTGTGGCAATAATTGTATTAGAATAAATGTTATTACAGATTTATCAGTAATCTGATCTAAGCTTTTATATGTTATTGCTACCCAGATTCTATATGTCACATCCATCATAAAACGTTTGCAGATAATTGCACAACTCCTCAATTATACTTTCATCTGTAAACGGATTTAATAATACCATTCTAAGCCAGATTTGACTATTAAACCGAGGAAGCGAAACAAAGACCCCCTGTTGCAAAAGATATTCTTGCAATGCGATATTTAGCTGCTCTTGTCTGGTTTCATCTTCTGCTTTAACCCTAAAGCAAATTACGTTCGTTTCTGGTTCGGTTATCAGTTCAATAAATGAAAACTGTGCCACGAGTTGAGTAAACTTATGGCTAAGAGCATAACCATGATTGATTAGTTGTTGATAACCATCTTTACCGATACTCAATAATGATAGCCAAAGTTTTAATACTTCGGCATTTCGACTACCCTGAATAGTTATTTCACCCAAATTAATAAAATTAGTTTGCTCTTTCATATAGGGTGCCGCGACTCTAAAATTATCTACCATTGCTGGATAATTCTTAAACAAGAGCATTGAGCAGGTTTTAGCTACATAGAGCCATTTTTGCGGATTAAACGAGATTGAATCGGCAAGCTCAATTCCATTTAGGCGATGTTTATGTTCTGGTGAGAAGATTAAAGCACCACCATAAATTGCATCAACATGGAGCCAGATTTTATTTTTCTGTGCGATTGCTGCTATTTCCTGTAGCGGATCAATGCTCCCAGTCACAGTTGTACCTGCAGTTGCTACGATTGCAATTGGTACATGAGCCTGAGCTAGATGAAACTTGACTTTATCTTGCAAGTCTTGTGGACACATTTGATATTTATGATTATATTTGACTTTGATAACATTGTTAATCCCGATTCCCATAATCATCGCTGATTTTACTACCGAGGCATGCGAAGCCTCTGAAGCAAAAATAACCGGAATTTGCGTATTGGAGCATAAGCCAGCATCTTTAACATTTAAAGTCTGATTTCTGGCTACAACCAGAGCCTGCAAATTTGCCAAGCTCCCACCACTGACAATAACACCACCAGAAGTATCTGAATCCAGCCCAAATAAAAGAGCAAACTGTTGAATAAGGTGATGTTCAAGCTGGGTTAGGTATGGCGACATTTCCAGACTCAACATGTTATTATTAATCGCACCAGCAATCATTTCACCCAAAATAGAATATACAGTTGGAATACTATCCATATGCCCAAGATATCTGCTATTCGCAGGATTCATACTATTTTGATATAGCGCACTTAATTTGTCGTGGATTGCTAAGCGCTCCAATGCTTCGCTGGGAATATCAAATTCTAATGAAGGTGACTGACTAAATCTTGGCAGTGGTGTAGAGTTGTTGGCGTTAGATAAATAACTCAGCATTTGTTTAATAAACAGCGCTACCATTTCTTCAATTATAGGCAAATTGCTTTTATCTGGAGCAATAAACAGGTTTTTAATTTGATCATCAATCTTCATTGGCTTCATTCCATTAAGTATTATTGTTAACTAATAACCATAGCGTGGCTTCTCATTAAATTTAAGCTTATATGATGTCGACCATATAATGACTATGACTTAAACAACAACGCAAAAATTATTCGGATTAATTTAGATACAGGGATCTTAGTGCAGATATTAGCTGCAGCATAACTCTTGCGAGTAGACATTCTCTGCCAATAGTCACTGAGATTTTTGCGCTCGGCAATCAAATGATCAAATTTAATCATCACTAATCGAGCTAAAAATATCGTCCAGACCACATCCGCCAGACTATATTGCGCGCTTGCTGCATATTGATGCTGAGTTAATTGCTCCTCTAGCATATCGCACAAATCAACTGCGCGCTGCTGCATTTGAGCATAGTTATTTTCTTCGGATAAAATCAGGCGTTTGCGCTCTTCTTCCAAAGCTAATTTTTTAGTGTAAGCCTCTGTCAATTCTGGATGGGATTTCATCATGAGTAAACAACGCCGCGAAGCTCGAGCTAAACCACGCCCCAATACAATCCGCGCAATCGGTGATTTACGTAAAGCATTCCCCATCGTCAGATCTTCGATCGAAAATGCATAATGCAATTCCAGAGATTTTTCAATTTCCCCAGCATCTGCAGCAGGAAATAAGTCAGCCCCACCAAAGTGCTTATTTACAAAATGCAAAATCAGGCGGCTATCGGCAATAATATTTCCATCACAATCTAAAACCGGCACGGTCATATTCGGTTGCATTGCCACATACTCAGGCGCAAATTGCTCCATTTTGATATGAATATCCACATCATGCAAATCATATATAACTTGCTTTTCAGCCAAACATAAGCGTGCAATCATGCTGTAGTAGGATGAATAATTACTATATAAAATCGTAGCCATCAGTTATACCTTATAAGATAATTAAGCTAGTTATTGAACTCCAGCCTGTTTCAATATCCAATCAGGAACTTGGGCAGCCGATGAGGTTGCAACATTATTAATCATCGACAAATCAACTGGATATGGCGGGATATAGCTTTCATTCTTACATAACTCCGGACCAAAAAAATTAGTCGGGTTAAGAAAATAATTGCTGGTATAGCGAATATGCCCCACTGGTAAACATCCGCCCATGTCTGAACCATAAGAGACTTTTAGGTAATCTGACATGCAAAGTGGATAAATAGCAGAACCATATGGAGTTAAAGTATCAGGAATAAAACACGGACCAAAATCCATAAAACCAACGGGATCATTTAATGATACATTTTGATTAAGCGTAACATATTCCGTTCCACCATCAGTATAATAGATATTACTTCCAGCATTAGGACGCTTATTTTCAGCAACATTTAACTGAATCAACAAACCATTGCTATAACCAGCGCCTTGAGAGCCATTTGTGTAGATAGCTCCACCATCCCATAACTGCTCAAGAAAATTACTAAAGTAATTACTACTAATTTCATTATTACTAGCAATGGTTGGCGTACTATAGCTACCCCACTCATTTGGCGTAGCATGTGGCAATCCGGGGAAACCACTTTGATCAAAAAGTCCCCATCCCCAACCAATAGCAACAGAACTCCACGGGGTATGACTTATTGAATTATGAGTAATCTTAGTTCCCGTGGTAAATCCGACATAAATCGCAGCAGTATCATAATAATCACGCCCAGTATAAGAAATAACGTTATTCTTTACCAAATTATTACTGGTTTGGCTTGCAGAATCAGGGCGCATATCAGTTGGAGAAACGCCACCAACTTGGATTGCAGCAGATGAAATATCAGTAAATGTATTGTTAATAATATGGTTATTTTGACTTCCAGTACCCAGCGCAAGAGCAACCCCACCTAAATGAGTAAAAGTATTGCCTGAGAAAGTAATATTGTTTGCATAGTTTAGACTAATATTTCCAGGCGTGGAATAAACTACTTGCTGATGTCCAATCGTATTTGACTCGTAATTACTACCAAGCAAAAAATTACCGCTTTGATCTGCGACATAACCATTACTTGAATTTGGTCCCAACCAAGTAGCATAAGCAAAGGTTAGATTTTTAAAGCTAATATTGCTAACTGGATTACCCGCACTACCACTTAAAACCACTAGTGATTCAATTACTGGCAACACAGCGTTAACTGGTGTAGAAGATGATGGATTAATATAGGAAATCTGTTTCTCTGGACTTAAATACCACATATTAGGCTCAGTTAAAAACTCCGGAGCATTTTCCAGCCAGCTGAGTAACTGAAAATTCCACGGTACGGGATAAGTATTCGCATTATTCCAGCATGGATTTTTCATAATCAAGGAATTACCAGCCAAACTATCAACTGGACAGCGCATCATTTTCCATTGCGTAACGGTCACCGCTTCAACGAGTTCTGGATGAGTTAAAGGTTGTGGTAAGAACTGATCATAGCCTAGAGAAGTCCGAATATAATCGGCATTAATACTTTCGCCATAATTAGAACGAGCACGAATCGCACGAATTCCATTAACATAAAATTGGCGTGGCATTACCCCACTAGGTAAATCTGGAACTGTTGCCGTACAGGTATTGTTACTACAATTAAATCCAGTTACATTTAAGCCACCGGAGATAACTACTGACTCACTAGTATTTGGAGCTTGTTGATAAACAACTTGTGCTTTGGCAGACCCTGAGTCCAGATTAGTAAATACTAATGGTTGAGTCAATGTATACACACCACCAAAAACATTTACATTTATGCTACAAATCCCGCGTTGAGGATTGCTACGTACCGCAAGTTGTGCTCTTTCAATAGTCTTAAATGGGTTAGCTTGAGTGCCACTTTCTGGCTGGTCATTGCCGTGTGGAGATACCCAATAATCCACAGAGCAAGCAGGCGTATTTGTGGAAGAGCTTTGTGCCGCACCTGATGAACATCCAACGATGAGCGCTGTCACGCCCAAGTTTAGTGCTACTAGAAATTTTCTATAGTTCATCAAAGCCTCCATATGTAAGATGTATTTTTAAATTTTACTTTAAATCTCAGTACATTTTAGCATATTTTTTTAGAATTTATACACTACAAGCGGTGTTAAACCTCGGTTACAGCATTCACTTTACAAAAGTTTAATATAAATGCTAAAATTCAACTATAAATTTATACATATTCGAAGCACAAGCTTCAAAAACGATAAACATAGAAAGACTAATAATGTTTGACATGATTGCTCATTTTCTTAGTATTAATACAGTTTTATACCATTTTAATCTAGGTGTTGGCTATAGCCTCTCTTATATTGAAGCGGTGGGAACAGTTTTTGGTTTATTGTGCATCTGGTATGCCAGCAAAGAGAAAATTTTTAATTTCTATTTTGGTCTGATTAATGTCACCTTGTTTGCTATAATTTTCTACCAAATTCAACTTTATGCCAATCTCCTCTTGCAAATCTTTTTCTTTGCCATGAATCTCTATGGATTATACGCTTGGGGTAAACCGACATCCAGTGATAGTAGTTTAAAAATTCGTTGGTTGAGTAAGCCGCAGTTGATCTTGACAATAATAATTTCATTGATAGCAGTTGGCATTTTAGCAAGTTTTATTAATCCTTTTTTTAATACCCTGACTATAATCGCTGTTAAGCTAATGCAGCTAGCTATACCATCTATTACAATGCCAGCTCTCCAGCCAGACCCGTACCCGCTAATGGATGCTGCAGTTACTATACTGTCAATTGTTGCTATGGTACAAATGACGCGTAAATTAGTTGAGAACTGGATTGTATGGGTCGTAATTGACTTGATTAGTATTATACTTTACGCAAAGCAAGGCGTTTACTTCATGGCATTAGAATACGTATTATTAACAGCGATTGCATTCAACGGAACTATAGAATGGGTTAAAGCAGCACGTAAAAATAGAGAAATATAATCAAGTTTTGCACATAACTGCAGTTATAAATTAACTTCTTACAAGTTTTTAGGAGCTTTTACTTTGAAAAATATAAATAAACGGTTACTCCTCATCATTATAACACTAGTTTTTGCTGCATGCTCATCCGGTAGTAACAATAGTTCTAACATAACACAAAATAGCCTCGTTACAGTCCCAACTTTCAACTATCAACCGGGAAATAAAACCGCAGTAATGGTTAGTATTGGTAATGGAACACAAATTGTAGCGGAAATTGATACTGGTTCACAAATAACAGTAATAAACGAAAGTGCAGTTGGGAGTGATATAGTTAAAACGACTGAATCCATGCAAATAGTTTACGGCGCAGGAACCAATACCGTTTCAGGTTATCTAGCTTATGGTAGCGTGCAGTTTACCACTACTAATGGCGAGAAACTAACAACAGCAGCAAATACTCCAATCATGGTTGTAACTAGTGGAAGTGTCAATCAAGGCGGTGGAAACAATGCCATATTGGGAATGCGCATGGATAATCAGGTAAGCGCGCGCCTGTATTTACCAACACCATATAATCAAATGATGATTCTCAACCGAAGTGAGGGCTTCATTGCCTTTGGAGCACTTAGTACAGCACAGCTTCAAAAGTTTTCTACCATAAATCAGCAGCCAACTTTTTGTAATAACCTTAATGTTCCACAAACCGTACCAAATAAATGCTGGGACACTATGGAAAGCTCTGTTACTTATACTTACTCACAAACTGGAGGTGGTAGCGGTAGCACGAGCTATACCACAATTTTTGATAGTGGTGAAGCAATCGGCAACTTTTATCTAGGCTCTGGTATACCTGGGTGGATGAATTTGGATGGTCATAGCATAACAAATCAACTTTCGGCAGTAGTTAACACCAATAATGGTCAATTACCATTACCGCTAACAATTCCGATGCATTATACTCAGCCAGAAAGCGCTACCAGTAATGTTGTAAACCCAGGAAATCTATTGTTTAATACCTACCAGATATTGTTTAACCAAAATAATGGACAGATTGGCTTTTTAACTGCCAGTGAAAGCTGGTAATTTATGGGCAGAATGCTCTGTCAATGATATTTTTATGTTCTTTCAAATAAGATCCACTTTTTGCTTTTCAGCAAAAAGTGGATCAATTATATAACCATTAAGCACTTACAAATTACACCATACATAGAATCCATATATTACTTCATCTCCATACTTACCCAAGACTAATCGTAGATTTCAATTACAAAATAAAAACCCAAGTTAACCAACCCAAAGTTTATCCAGTATAATAACGTATTAACTTCGCTCTTCATGCCAAACAAAATAAAAGAGTATGCTTAAATTTTAAATATCGAGGGAATAAAATTGGAACTTGGAAGATCTCTATATAAAATATTTATCTTGCTCTGGCTAGTTATTATTGGCACCCATAATGTTTTTGCCTCAGAGACTAATTCAACACCACCAACATCAAAATTAATTCATGTTGGCGTAATTATGGATATGCCTTTTGCACAAAATATCGACGGGCATTACTCAGGGATTGCAGTTGACATTTGGGAAAGAATTGCAAAAATAAATCATTGGCAATTCGTTTATACTCCGTTAAGCAGTAATCATATGGAAAGTGTTATTGACACACTAGCAAGCTCAAATAATCTTGATGTAGTTATCGGTCCAGTTTCGGTTTCTGCTGCACGGTTGGAAAAAGTTGATTTCTCACGTCCGTTTTATCTAAGCTCAATCGGTGTTATTACCAAACGTAATGAACTTGGAATACTTGATATAGCACAGATGCTTCTTAGCAAAAACTTACTTCACATAATCATAATATTAATTTTATCCTTTGCTGCTTACCTAACACTTCTTTGGTTTTTTGAACGGAATAAAGCCCGTGAAGGAGTAGCCATTAACAATCAGTATCCTAATCTGACTCAACGTATTTGGCTACATCTTTTTCAAAAAAAAGTAGACTATATGCCAATAACCACGCAAGGTAGAATTATCGGAATCTTCTGGGTAATTATTGCTGCAGCAATTTTCACGGCGATTAATGCTAATTTTACCTCAGCATTAACCATTGCACGTTATAAAAGCAGTCAAACCACTTCGACACTAGCAGGTTTACAAGCATCCAAAGTAGCCGGAGTTAAAGGACAGTTTAATATTGAAGTTGCTGAAAAAAATGGGATAATGGTGACAAAAGTAAAAAACATCGAAGAAGCAATTAAATTATTAGATGCTGGAAAAGTAAATGGCGTAGTTAGCGACACTCCAGTTGCTGTAGAATATCTGCGACAACATAATTTGCCACAGTTGATGCTCAGTCCAGTAATATTGGAAAATGATGAATTGGCTTTTGCAGTAAAATCTGACAGCCCGTTCCGTCACCCGATTGACATAGGAATTACTTCATTTCAAGATGATGACAGCGTAGAACCATTATGTAAACGTTATATTGGTGAAGAAGCCCACCATTGTGACATTTGACATATACTCTTGGACTTTGTCAAATTTCAAAAAAGACTCTTTATGTAGTTCTAGCTACACCGCGTCGCCTTTTTCATCAATCCTTCGTGTCCAAGAATCAAATACTTCGAGTATATACTTTTAGACTGGATTATACAATTCAATAAATTCAGCATCATAGCCTATGTTATTTAGATAATCCGTAAGCGCCATAATACCATAACGTTCCGTCACATAGTGTCCACCGCTAACATATGCAACACCACTTTCTTTAGCAAGATACATTACTGGTTCGCTGATTTCTCCACTAATAAAACAATCAACATCCAAACTGATTGCATCAGCAAACATGCTATCTGCACCACCAGTACACCAAGCTAAAGTTGAAATTAACTTATCCTTATCCCCAAAAACCAGTGGCAAATGCCCTGTTCGTTGTTGATAGAATTGTACAAATTCACCTAATGTCATACCTTGTGTAAATTTACCCTGCCACAGTAAACCCTGATCACCACTTTGCCCACAAATATTAATTCCCAATAACTTAGCTAATTGAGCATTATTACCTAACTCTGAGTGATTATCTAACGGTAAATGATACGCCAGTAAATTAATGTCATTTTTTATTATTTTAGCAACCCTTTGATATTTGACACCAGTTAACTCATAGCTACTTTTATTCCAAAAGATTCCATGATGAACAATAATCACATCGGCATTTTTAGCTATCGCATGATCAATTAACTCCTGATTAAGTGATACACCAGTAATAATTTTGTTAATTTCTGACGTGCCTTCAATCTGCAAGCCATTAGGACAATAATCCTTAAACTTATCGGCTTGAAGTAACGTATTCAGTTGTTTAATTAATTCATCACGTTGCATAAGTAATCTCCAATAAAAAATCCCACCAAAGTGGGATTATAGCCTATCCAATATACTCAAAAAGATTTGATTATAGTTGTTCAGCGTGGCTAGCTAAATACTCAGCAACACCTGAAGTAGATGCTTTCATACCTGCTTTACCTTTGTTCCAACCAGCTGGACAAACTTCACCGTGCTCTTCAGTAAATTGCAATGCATCAACCATACGTAACATTTCATCAATATTACGTCCTAATGGTAAATCATTAACTACCATATGGCGAACTACACCGTTTTTGTCAATTAAGAATGAACCACGGTAAGCAACGCCACCAGCAGCTTCAACACCAAAACTTTGAC
>CAZTBH010000060.1:0-11761 GCA_964611845.1 uncultured Neisseria sp. | reverse complement strand
CCTATTTTTGAAGATATGGTCAGCTTTTTTTATTTTCTGTCATGTAGCAAGAAAATCTGGAGATTTAATATAGTCACTAAACCTTTTTGATGTAACTGGATCATTAATATTCATTTTATATTCCTTTATATATTAAGTCAACACATGATTATATATGAGATACATCATATTGTAAAATATCTTAACCAACTTGACAACTACACCCCCGATCAGCCAGAATAACGCCACTGGAGCTGAAAACTCCACAACATAAAGTGGAAATACTAACCGTAATCATTTAACAGCACTTAAAAGATTATTTCATATTGACAAACTAAACTGATTCACCTGGCTAATTCTAGATTTTGTGGAATGGATTAAACTAATTTTATTAATGGTTTAACTATTGATAATATCAATGTGAGGGGTGCGACTAATAAACCTTAACCGGTGAATACGTCCGACCAACTTTGTATGGGCTTCTAACTCCCCACGCCCCTAACTAGAAACCAGGGTTTAGTTAAGCTAAAAAAGTCCTCTAAGCCCCGAGGACTGGATACGTCTGAGGAATGTGCCGACATTTTAGAGAGATTTACCAGACAAGCGCTATAGCTACCACCTTACACTATATTTTTGGCTTATATCCGGCATTGCTTTGGCAATGACTTATCCCAAGCAATTACCATGTATTAACTGCGTGAGGTGTGTCATGCTAACAAGAAAAGCAGAAATTTTTATTGCATCATTTTGTTCTAATGCTAGTCTGTCATTTTGATGAGCTATTGTTGGAATTTTTGCACATGAAAAGATAGTTAAAAAATGAACTAAAAACATCAAATTTTAAAAGATGGTGTCAAATAGAGGGCAATTAAAGATTTGTGATTATTGATTGTTTTATTGAAAGTATTGATTTAATTGGTTGCGGGGGCTGGATTTGAACCAACGACCTTCGGGTTATGAGTTATAGTTTAGCATTTCGGCATTTCAAGACAAAGTCAGACAAAACACGATAAACGAAGTCATATCAGTGTGTTACTATTTCAACCACCACACATTTCCTATTAAAATCCTGTCATGTATAAGTAAAATTAAGTACAAAAGTACAATTTTTAGGATAAATCATGACAAAACTATTAATCTCAAAAAAATATGGCGCAGACGTTCAAATGTATCACAAGAAAAATGGTGATATTACTTATTATGCTTGTTATTTAGATCCCAATAGTCTCGATAAAAATGGTCGTCCAATTCGTAAGAGATTTAAAGTAGGAAACAGCAGTCAAGGCATTACTCAATCTGAAGTGAAATCCAAAAGTATCGAATTAGCTCATAAAATCCAAAAAGGCGAAAGAATAGAGAATAATCATAAAGTAAAAATAACTTTTTTTGATTTATCTCAGATTTATTTCGCCCATATGAGAAAAGAAAAGCTCATTCCGATTAATGTAAAACGACCTCTAACAGATGAAGAAATTGAAAAAAACAAACGAGTTGAAAAAAACATTAAAAATGATGAGTCTCGATTAGAAAATCATTTGTCATATTTTTTAAATCGAAACCCAGAGAGTATTGATAATGATGAAATCAACGAACACAAAAATTTACTTAGAACTAACAGGCTTTCAGATAGCACTATTAATAGTGTTTTAACATTATTAAGTGCAATACTAAATCTTGGTATTGAGAAAAAATTAATTTCTATAAAACCTATCATCAAGAAAATAAAAGGTATTGAGAACTCAAGGGAGAGATTCCTGACTATACTTGAAATTGAGAAACTAAAAACTAAGATTGCAGACAAACCTATTCTTGATATGTTTGTTAAATTATGTCTTTCAACTGGTGGTAGACTAGATACGATAAGGCATATTAAAGTAAAAGACATTAATTTTGAAACAAAAACAATTATACTAAATAATTACAAAAAAACTTCTTCTGGAAGCAGCGGTGCTAGATACTGTGGGTATTTCAGCGAATCAATAAGCGTACAGTTAAAAACATTCATAGAAGGTAAAGGACTCAATGAGTATATATTCCCAAGTAAATTAACTAATTTTCCGCTAGGACAAAAATACTTTCAAGAGAATTTGAAGCCTATATTAGACCAATTATTTAATGAAGAAATTGATTTAGATGACCGCAAACATCGGATTGTCATTCATTCTTTGAGACATACATTTGCCAGCCATCTTGCAATAAATGGCACTCCTCTTTATAAGATACAAATATTAATGAATCATTCCACCCCCAGAATGACTCAACGATATGCAAAATTAGATCCAAGTTTTGGCACAGCAGAAATTAATAAACTATCCTTTCTTTAGCCTTTCATTTTTAATTAAGTTTGGTAACACATTTATAAAGGATCATAATATGTTACCAAACAAAACATCTCAAAAGAAATTTTTCTGGCTAAAACTTCATCACGATTTTTTCAATCGTGATGAAATCCGCATTATCGAATCTCAACCAAACGGTAAAGACTATATCATTTTTTACTTAAAGCTTATGCTTAAATCAATTAATGATAATGGTAAATTACTATTCAAAGATACTATCCCCTACACTCCTGAAATGCTGGCTTCAATCACGAATACCAGCATTGATACGGTACGCGTGGCAATTGATGCTTTTGCTAAACTTGGGCTAATCACACTGCTTGATGACGGCGCATTATTCATGCAAGAAGTTCAAAAGCTAGTTGGCTCTGAAACACCTGATGCAGAACGCAAACGCATTGCGCGATCTAAGCAAAATTTACCTCCAAAATTACCACGTGCGGACAAAAGGCGGACATTGTCCGGACAATCGACGGAAAATGTCACGCTAGAGAATAAGAGTATAGAGTTAAAGAGTAAAGACAATATAACCCCCTATATCCCCCAAACTGATAACTCAAACCGCAATCTGGGGATAGTAAGCATTTGGTTAGAACATATCCAAAACCTTAACGGCAATTTTACTGAACCAGAAATTTCTGCAATTTCTGAATTTGCCAAATACAAATCAGAAGCTGGTGAATCTGTCACCAGTCAACAAATCAATCTAACCCTTGAGCGATTGATTGAGCATAAAAATGCTAGTTACGACATCTGTCGGATGATTAAGCACTCCATCGCAAGTGGTTACAAAGCGGTAATGATACCAACCAAAGACTTTCTTATGAATGGTACAACTAAGCCAATTATTGCGACAGGAAAGTACCAAGCTCAAGAATACATCACCCCAGAGAATCAAGCTCAGAAAACTGAGTTACGCAATTATCTGGAACGTTGTTACATCCGTGATTTGGTTGACCCACGCACGGGAGCACCACTAACAGATTCGCAAAAATCGCTTTTTAAAGCGCATTATCAGCAATGTAAATCAATGGCAATTAGCATCACTGATTACATCTATCGCTATGAAGTGCTGACTGGTATTTGCTTGTTAGATCAACCGTTAGATAGTGCTGTTACTCCAACTAAACCAGTTGCAGCCTAATTAACCGTATTTGCTTAGATAGGAGTAATGCATTATGCATCACATACAATCATATCGCTCAAATAGCGGGTTAATATGCAATAGCAATATGCCGTTTCTGCATATTGTGGCTGACTATCGTCAGTTGCTTGGGGTGTTCCTTGAACATCCACACCCCCGCAAGGTCGCAGTGTCAAGCTCTAGGGAGCTTGCCATGCAGGGCGATGCCCTCTTGTTTGGTTCTTGCGCTGGACGCTGCAATCACCAAGCAATTCACCCGCCGCCGTCTCGCTCGGCACGAGACCAACCTATTTCTTGACTGCGCTAACGCTTGCCTTCGGTTGGCTGGACGCCAATCATAAATCGGTTGGTCTCGTGCCTCGCTGGGGCGAGCACTATGACGGCGGCTTGCGCACCCGCGCCACAAATTGTGGGCAATTTGTTCTGCTCTCAACTTCTTGGGAAGTTTCGTTGCTTAGCGGTCGTCACAACTTTGCTTGGGGCAAACTTGTTCCTCGTTCGTAACATCTTGGGGATGTTTCTCACCAGAACCGCGGCAAATTATTCTGGGGAATAATTTTTGCTTGCGCCACTGGGGTGGCTTATTCTGCCGAGCTACGCACAAAAATCTGCGCTGGACGCTTGCTTTTTGTTTGTCTGGTTCGGCTTAAATCTGGCTCGCGGTTTGGTTGAAGTTATGGGGATAGGTTTTATTTTTGGCTTTTTTATTGCTTACTTTTATTTTATTGTTTCGTTTTTTGTCTTACTTTTTTGGAGTTCATTATGGACAATCTAAATCATCAATTAATGGATGGCTTATACAAGTTGCTGACAACTAAGCCCGTTGATTTTATTTTACAACACAGTTTGCTAATTGGTTTTATTACGGGTGTAATCTCATTAATGCCGTTTGTAATAAAACAGATCCCACATCTAGTAATTCTAATTATGGCAATTCTTGCAGCTTTTTATATCAGCAACTCTTTAGATTTGAGTTTTAGCCAAGCTCTCTATTCTGCCAAGTTTTACATAGTGGCCAATCTTATTGGCAACTATGTAATCGGCTGTATCTTGGGTTTTGTGGTAGCTAACCTTATTCAACGTATTCGAGGAGAACATGATCATGTTGCAAACAACTAATGACCTAATGGCGTATTCAGTTACCGCTGGATACTTGATGAATAACATGGGCTATTTAGTTGCGGCTGGTGGCTTATCCTATAACCTGCCGCAACTCTTCAAACTTAAATCTGAAACCGGTTATATTGTAAGGGCTGGAATAATGTCTTTAGCGAGTGTTTCCATTATTCCAGCCGCAATGATTCTGCCTGAATCATATCCAATGGCTTTAAAGCTGGTTGCATGGGGTTGTTGCTTTATGGGTGGGATTGTTTTTACTACTTATGGCGCACGTAAACTCCAAGCTAAATTTAGTTTGTTGTTTAGTCGCTTTACAGTTAAAAGCAGTGTTCGCCGTGGTGCTAAGACTGATATTCGTTACATGGCTAAGGAATTGCCAGCAATTCCTAATTATAATCCGTTAAAGTTCATCAATCTAAAAAAAGGTGTATTTGTTGGTTTAGATGAACAAGTAAAACCAATCTATCTGCAAAATGCAGATGACTGGTACAAACGCCACTTTCTTATCGTCGGCGCAACCAGAAGTGGCAAAGGTGTAGCAATGCAATATCTTGGGGTTCAGAGCCTAATGCTAGGTGAAACGGTAGTATTTTTAGATCCTAAGGGTGATAAGTATATGCCGCATATCTTCAAAGAGCAATGCGAGAAGTTAGGAGTACCTTATACTTTTATTGACTTAACTCAGGATACACCACAAATCAACCTAATTGCTGATTTTAGCGCTCGAGATTTAAAAAATTGTTTAGTCGAGTCATTCTCACAGCGTGAGATGGGTTCTGAATCGGATGTTTACCGTAAGAATGAGCAGGAGTTTTTAGAGAACCTGGCTAACTTTATTACACAGCAAAACCAGACTGATAATTTACAAACCAACTTAAGCATAAAAAGCTTAGCTGAATTATGCCGTGATTATGATTTAAGTCGTTATGCTGATAAATATAAATCCTCAGTTTCGGATTTAAACAAGTTGGTTAATCTTCCAGCAATTAATGCAGCAAATGGCAAATCACTAGCTGAATTAATAAGTGCTGGCGGTTGTGTTTATATTGTCGGGGATTTACTGGATGAAACCATCAAGAAAATCCAGCGTTTTATCTTCTGCCGCGTGGTGCAATTAGTGCGCAATCATTCTAATGCTGTAGATCGTAGTGGAGCGAAAGAGCAAAATATCACCGTATTTGCTGATGAACTGGTGGCGCATATCTCGAGATTTGTAGCCGAAAGTTATACCGTTAGCCTTGGTTGGGGATTAAAGATTATTAGTGCCGTTCAAGATTTAAAGCTATTACGTGGTGCACCTGCGGATTTAGATCCTGAATTTCTCAAAGGTGCAGTATTTGGCAATAGCCAGAATAAGTTGTTTTATCGCGCTGATGATATTGATACTGCTGATTTCCTATCCGATATGACGGGTAAAATTCAAATTGAAGAAGAGCAAAAACTAGTCACCAGAAATAGCCTTAATTCTGAGAAGCTGGATAAACAAACGCGTTTAACTCAATCCGAACGCAATTACTTTGATAGAAACATGATTTTAAATCTCAAACAGTTTGAAGCAGTGTTTTGTGCTTCATTAGCATATCGCAGCACTATTGCGTGCTTGTGTAAGACCAGTCCAGTTAAAGCACCTGATACTAATCAAATTAATGGTAAGCAGTTAATTGAGGTTGAGGATAACGCTATAACGCAAGCGGAAGGAATGAATTATTCACTAGTCAATCAAGCCAATGATAATAGTAACCAAGCTCATTCGTTTGTTGAGCAGCGGCAACAGCAAAATCAACAAACTAAAGCAACTAACGTAAATCATAATTTAAACGGAGAACATCATGCACGCAATAACCAATCAACCACAGGCGGCGCAAGTGCCACCAGTGACAACAACCAAGATAAAAAAGCCAGCACCAGCAAATCTGATTACCTGTTCTAAATTACCGCATGCGGCTAAAATGGCAATCTTTAATCAGCGGATTAACAAAGTATTGAGGTTCTTGATGGATGAAAATTACTCAAGCTTAGAAAACTTAGCTTTATTGATGGGTGTTCCCAAGCAAACAGCTATCCGTGTGACCAAGCATTTATGTGATAAAAGCTATCTCAATAAAATTGAAGTTGATATTGGCTTAGCCAGAAAGATATCGGTATTTCAGCCGACTAACACAGGGCTTATGTTTGTAATGGCAAATGATGAAGCATTGCCCGAGCTACGAGAAGTTGCCAAAGTTGGCGCAGCAACCATTTACCATGATTTAAAATTGCAGCAGATTAGGTTTAAGCTAGAGAAACAAGGTTATCACAGCTTTCAGAGTTCTTGGCATCTAACCAGAATTCTCAGAAAACGCGGAGAAAAACCGCCTAAAATCCCCGATTATACTTGCATTAATCCCGATGGCAACAAAGTAGCAATTGAATACGAAAGAACCATCAAGACCAGAAAACGTTATCAAGAGATTATCGGGCAATACATGGACATCAAAGAGCGTGGGATTATCAAGCAAGTGATTTACTACACGGATGATGGTTTTGCCGACAAGCTCAAGCAGTTATTTCAAAGCGTTGAATTTATCTATCGGAAAGGCAGGACTGAGAAATGCTTAGCTCATGACTTTAAATATTTTATCTTTGTGTCATAATAGCATAAAGAATGGGATGTGCATCATCGTCAACAGACATTGCGTGTAGTTTAAAAGGCGTGTCGCCGAACAAACGTGTAACTTAAATAAATAAGTATCTTTTTAAATATTACTCAAGCAATTCGAATAATTTAAAATGGAGACCTCAGATGATACACATCATAATTATATGTCATTTAGTACCCACTAGGCAAATCTTTTAATGAAAGCTGTTTTTTATATTCCTCCTCAACGTTGCTCCAATTCGTAAAAAAATATTGCCCTGAATTTACACTTAAAATAAGTTCATTTATTTCAAGTTCTAATATCTTATGATTCTTTTTCAACATTGATTTCACGAACTCTTCTTTAGTTTGGTTATTTATTGTAAAACTAAAAGGGCATGAGAGTAAATCTAGAATCAGCATCGTATATTCTGCGTCGTCTATGGCTGTTTCTTTATTCATTATTCTTAATATGTTATCTCGAATTAATCTATTAAATTCACTATAATCAACTTTTTTAAATACCTCAAGAGCTTGCGCATGAGTTAGCGTCCCATTGTTTTCTAGATTACTTAACTTCTCTTTATTCCTAATTTCTAACTTGATACCCTGATCATTGCCTGGAAAAATCAGGTAATAATAATCTTTACCCTCTTTATTAGATTTCTTGATAACATTTTTAATTGACTTCCCTGAAAAACCATTTAATTTTAATTCATATTGTGGTTCAATTTGCTCTTCAAAATAAATGAGCAAAATAATAATCTGAAAATAATTTAATTCTGTACTGTTTGCAATTAGCTTTTCAATATTCGCAGTATTAAATAGAAAATCAATACCAAGATATTTATTAAGTCTCAACAAATTAATATTTTCAAGATTAAGTATACTATTTTTATTTACTATGTGTAACAATTCATCTGCGAATTTCTTTTTAATGAAAAAAACATCTTCTTCAATTAAATTGTATTTGCAAAACTCACAGATCTGAATAACAATATCTGATACCAAAAATATTGTTCTAACCTGAATATTTTGAGATAAAGCAAAAAATAGTATATCAATAATAAGACATAAATTATTAATATTTTTACTAAATTCACTTTTTAAATACTTATGCAACTCTTTCCTAAAAATCACAAAGAAAAATCTATTTATATCGGAATACGTAACGTCATGATGAGCAATAATTGACTTGTATTTTTTTATATACACAGAAGATAGTCTGTGAAAATATTTATTATCATACTCTAATACCGCAAAGAATTCTTTGAAGTATAATAGAAGGTTATCTTTTGCAATTGTTATGTCGGTAATAAATGGCGTTGAAATATTTCTAGTTTTAACCGCATTAATATACAATTTATAATGTTCCAACTCCTCTGAAATTATGTTTTGGATATTCTCTTTATCTTTGTCGTCACGGTAAAATATAAAATAATCATCAATATATCTCCTAATTTCATAATCGATTCCTAATTTTAAAGTTAATTCATTTATTCTAGCCAATACATTATTATCAATTTTTTGAAATATGATCTCAGAGAAAATCCTAGAAAGTTCTGGACCAATCACAATGCCGTTAGTTTCATTATTATTAGATTTTTGCATGTATATGTCAAATTCATTTTCAAAAGAAAATGAATTTGCATGCTTCTTAGCAAAACTCTTACTTGTTATAGCCCAACTTAAAGAATGTGTATAAATATGATTAAAGCATTTTGCAACATCTAGTTTTAATAATTTAGAAAAGCGTTTTTCAAGACGATGAAATTCATAAGAATCATAAAATAAATATAGTAGCTTGTATTTAGCATTCTTAAAATAGCTAAAATTATTTTCTATATCACAAAAATCACTAATGATTGGATTTTGGGTAATTTCTTCTTCTGTATTAATATCATTTTGTGCTATTGGGCTATTGTAAATAGAAGCAATTTCATGAGGGTGTCTAAGAGAAAAAATACTTTTATTGGTATTCATAACAATGATGTCAGCGTAGTAGTCATAAAATCCACAGAATAAGTATTGCATTCTGGGATGTATAATTGATAATGTACGGTACTCTGATTGGCTCTTACTAATTTTGTAATTAAACGGTATTGTGTACTTTATCTTCTCGTTATAGTCATAAGATTTAGTATTAAGTTTATCAATTTTACCTGTTATACCTATTATTTTTTTAATAACATTTTGCGTAGTTGAGGATTTTAGTGCTAAATAAAAACCAAAATTACTAATAAAAATGGGCAATTCATATGGAAGAACCTCTGTTTGAATAACTCTTAGCTTGTCTTGTTTATTTATTCTTACTTTATTCATTATACTTCCAAACTTTTTTTATTTCGTTCATTCTAATTGTACTAAATTGTCTTGTAATTTTAAAATTAAAGCCTGATATAAAGTTATGTTTCATAAGTTTACCAAACAATGGTGTTGAAAATTTCCGAACATTTTTTCTTATTGTGGCATATAAATAATTATTTAGTTGCCGCAACATGCTAAGATCTGTCATCTGTCGATAATTATAGTAAATACCTGAACATAACTTCTTGTTACTCAAATAATAATTTGCAGTTAAAAATTCTATTCTATTTAATAATAGGTTTTCATCTTTATATTTATAATAATCTATAAATGTTAATTTTAATCTTTTCTTATACTTATTGAATTTATTTTCAGCTAAAGATATTTTAACTGGTTCTTTTCGTTTTAATTTATTAAACGTATATCCTAAATAATTAAATGCTTTAAATGCACTCCCATCATTAACGCTAGATTCTTGAAATTTATCTCCAGACATATGTATTTTAAGTTTTCCATTAGAATTACGCCCAAGTATTTTATTAATTTCACTTGTTATATTTTTAATTTTCTCATTAGAAAATATTATTATATCATCGACAAACCTAGCATAAAAATAGATACCACTCATTCTACGTATTTCAAAATCTGACTTTCTCATTGCAAGCTCAGATAACGTAGAAGACAATGATATTCCTCTGAGTAGCCCAGAAGAATAACTTTTTAATTGTTTCAATAGGTTAATTGTCGTCCTAGAAACTAATTGATCATTTGTTATTTTTTGTAATAATGTATCCATACAAATATTTTCATAAAATCCTTGTATGTCAAAACGATATAAATAGTGTGGCTTGGTCTCATTTAGAAGTGTAATTACATTTTGAACGATTCTATCTCTATTTGACTGTCTTACTTTATATATTCTTTTTATATTAAAATTCATTTTCTCTAATATAAGATAATCCTCATTAGATTCTGGTAAATATATTGGTTTTAGCGTGCGTGTGTGCTTTAATATAATTTCATATGAGTTAGAAGAAATATTTGCAAGCTTTTGTTCTAAAACAGACAGGTCACAATTAACATTTTTTTGCTCATTTATTTTTTGTATTGTCTCAAGTGAAAATGTTTGATTTAACATAAGCCAGCTCTCAAAATTAAGATTTGAATATTAAATATTATAGCATTTAATACAAGATAAAATTAATAGATTTGGAATGCTTCATTTTGCATATACCAGAAAGTTTTACTATTTATTTTGCGGCTAACATTATTAACGCCGATAAAGCATAGCTGCGCTTAATTTGCTGAGTGTGAAATTAATTGCACTCAGTCATTGCTTCCTTCATTCAATTAATCTTCATTAACAACACTACGTAACTTGGCTGATTTGCCGATTATAGTCATAATCAGCTCATCAGAGTTTACGTGTGCAGAAAACTTTTATAAATTCTTTTAGTCGTAAACTCCATAAAACAATTTCAAAAACTTTGCTGGTCTCGCACTAGCAAACGCTTAGCTATGCTCTTTAGTATCGCCATTAAGCCGCAAAACAAAAAATGTTGGTTTGGTTGGGGGTATGCCTCTGGCAGAAAGGAGCTAAGCCCCTTTACCCATAATTATTTTAGTTCGGCTTGATTTAATAGCGGTGGCGCGGTAATTCGCGCTAAATTAGATGATGTTTTACTGGAGTTTATAAAATGAATAAATTAGAAAATGCAATCGTTATCTTTGGTCTAGAAAATGGTCAATATAGCCTTAGTGATGTTAAACAAGTTTATCGTAAATTAGCTAGCGTTAATCATCCTGATAAAGGCGGCAGCACTGAGACCATGCAGCTAATTAATACCGCATTTAGTGAGCTATGCAAGTATTTTGAGTTAAATGCAACCCTTGACATTAATCAAGAAACTGAAACTAATCACAGCTTTGATTTTAGCTTTGTGGATACTTTAAAAACTTTACATGGTGTAGTTATTGAAGTATGTGGCTACTGGGTATGGTTATCAGGTAACACTTATCCGCATAAAGAGATAATCAGTAATTTAGGCTTTAAATTCTCAGGTGCAAAAAAATCATGGTATTGGAGCCCAACCATTGACACAAGCAAATACAAACGCGGCTCTAAGTCGATGAAAAACATCCGCCAAGAGTTTGGCAGCAAGATAATTAAGACTGAATCACAAGCCGCGATTAATTAATTCAACGAAATAAGGCTTAGAATAACTCTAAGCCTTATTATTTTATGCGCTGAATCCC
>CAZTBH010000059.1:0-12458 GCA_964611845.1 uncultured Neisseria sp. | reverse complement strand
TAATAAATGCATTTTGTGCAGAATTTTGCAAGATTTATTTGAGGTTGATTCAAGAGTAATCAGTGTGTTATGTAGTTAATCTTGAATTAAGTGTAAGGTACGAAGGGTATTAACTCCTATTTCGGCTAAGTGACATTTCTATTCTTGGTTGATAGCCTACATGAATTTATTAATCGAAGACTCATCTTTCCGCTATAATTATCCTGTTACTAATAAAACAACTAAACAGGAGAAAAAATGAAAAAATTACTTTTAACGTTGGCTGGAATTGCAATAATTCATGACGCTATGGCGTGTACCGCAATTAATATTCAGGCTAAAGATGGCTCTGTCGTTGCCGGGCGTACTATGGAATGGGCTTATAACAATATGGAATGGACGATGTTGTTTTACCCGAAAAATTCAATCTATTATCTTTCTGCCCCAGATTCAAGCACTAATCCCAAAATCAAAATGAACAGTAAATATGCAGTCTTGGCGATTGGTTCACAATTAGCCGCAGATGCGCTGGTTGAGGGACAAAATTCAGCTGGCTTAGCAGTCAGTGGTAATTTTCTGCCTGGATTCTCGCAGTACCAAACAGTAACTAAAGACGATAAACACTATGTTTCTGTCGTAGAATTTATCCGTTTTATACTCAGTAATTACGGCTCAGTGGCCGAAGCAAAAGCCAATTTACCGCAATATAAAGTCTGGTTACCAAATCTAGCCAGCTCGCCAGCACAAGCAACAATGCATTTTATGATTACTGACAAAACTGGTAATGACATTGTAGTTGAATTTGTTTCAGGTCAAATAAAAATCTATGATAAAACACCCGGTGTTCTAACCAACTCTCCGACGTATGACTGGCATTTAACTAACATTAGAAATTATATCAATCTAAGCAATGAAGCTGTCAGCCAACGCGCAACTGCAACGCTTGGTGACATTACCAATGTCAGTCAAGGCGGAGGTGGTATTGGCTTGCCAGGAGATTATATGTCACCATCCAGATTTGTCCGTGCAGCTTTTTTAAAAAGTTACTCGGATACTCCAGCAAATGAGCAAGAAGCTGTAACTTTAACCACTCACATTTTAGATACCGTCGATATTCCAAAAGGCGCAGTCTCATCAAAAGGTGCGGATGGCAAAATACATTCTGATACCACCCAATGGGTAACAATTAAAGATTTGACCAACAATGTGTGGTATTTTAGCGATTATGACCATCGTGGAACTTTTGTAAAGATAGATATCAGTAAATTGAATAATCAGTCTAAAGCCTTTGCTATGCCACTAGATAAAATCCAATACCCGGTAAATGATATCACAACTTCTTTAATAAAATAGAGGCAAGCACTCACATTCCATTCGTAGAAATTCAGACTACTACTGATTTTTAATTTACGTTGTATTTCATTAAAAAGCATATCACTTGGTGCGTCGCTTATGAGTTAAATAAAATCAATTTTGATTTTTTTGATGCGGCGCACAAAATTTTTATAGTATTTGTCGTATTTATGCTATAATCAAAAATTCAAAAAATCATAGCCGCTTACTGTGCGTTGCTAGTCGACAAATTTATAAGGAGTGCCACTTATGCCATCATTTGACGTAGTATCTGAAGTCAATAAAGTTGAGTTAACTAATGCCATCGATCAATCCAACAAAGAGATTGCTAATCGCTTCGATTTTAAAGGTTCTGATTGCAAAATTGAGCTTAAAGATTTAGATCTAACTATCTATGCTGACAATGATTTTCAGCTAGGTCAGGTAAAGGATATTTTAGTTGGTAAACTTACCAAACGGGGAGTTGATACACGTTCACTGAGCGAAGGAAAAATTGAAAAAGTTAGCGGTAACAAACTAAAAGAATTAATCAAGGTTAAGAATGGAATTGAACAGGAACAAGGCAAAAAAATTACCAAGCACATCAAAGATAGTAAATTGAAAGTTCAAGCTTCAATCCAAGGTGAAACCGTCCGGGTGACAGGTGCTAAACGTGATGATTTGCAAGATGCGATTGCCCTGCTTAAAAAAGACATTACAGAATTACCATTACAATTTATTAATTTTCGCGACTAGATATAATGATAACGATCCAAAATTTAAGCAAAAGTTATAAACACAAGAAAGGTTCAATCAAGGTTATTGACGATATTAACCTTGATGTTGCTAAAGGCGAAGTATTCGGCATCATCGGTAAGTCCGGTGCCGGTAAGTCAACTCTGATTAAATGCTTAAATTTATTGGAACGTCCTGATAGCGGCAAAATAATTGTCGATGGGGTTGATCTAACAGCAATCTCAGCTAATGAATTAAGAATACAGCGTCAACAAATTGGAGTGATTTTTCAGCATTTCAATTTGCTAAGCTCCAAGACAATTTTTGCAAATGTAGCTCTGCCACTTACATTACAAGGCAATCATAACAAAGCAGAAATTAAAGCAGCTGTTGATGAAATGCTGTCTTTGGTTGGTTTAAGCCAATTTGCCAATAAGTACCCAGCTAGTTTGTCAGGTGGGCAAAAGCAACGGGTCGGGATTGCGCGCGCATTGATTACCAAGCCAAAATTACTACTCAGTGATGAGGCTACTTCAGCCCTAGATCCACAAACGACCAACGATATTTTGGATCTTTTGCTGGAAATCAATCAACGCCTTGGTATCACCATAGTTTTGATTACCCATGAGTTGGAAGTTGTGCGTAAAATCTGTGATAAAGTTGCAGTAATTGACAAAGGTAAAATTATCGAGCAAGGTAATGCTTTCAATATTTTATTGCATCCAAAAGAGCCTTTAACACGCAAATTGATCATTGAAGAAGAATCCGATAAATACCTTGAGAAAGTGAAACACTTCTACCAGTTTGAAAAACACCCTCATAAGCATATACTATTATTGTCATTTGTTGGTGAGGCAACCTACCAGCCAATTCTAAATACAATTAGCAATGAAACCAATGCTAAGTATAGTATCTTACGTGGCGAGCTGGATCGAATTAAGCATATGCCTTTTGGGCAACTACTAATTGAATTTGACGGCGACGAAGGTAGCTTGGAAAAAGCCTGTACCATCATGCGTTCAATGAAAGTTCATTTTGAGATCGTTCACTAAAAATATTTATTTCTCATAGGTAAAACAAAATGTCATTTGCAATTATTAATGATTTAACCACCAACGTCGACTGGAGTGAGATTAATCAGGCAACCTTGGATACATTGTTTATGCTGGGCTTTGCAGTTTTATTCAGTACACTGATTGGTATCCCTGTTGGTCTGATTTTATTCCTAAGCGGTAAAGGACGTTTATTACAAAATAAATGGGTTTACAATATACTCTCGTTTGTTATCAATGTACTACGTTCAGTTCCCTTTATCATTTTATTGATTGTTATGATTCCTACAACTACGATGTTGGTAGGAACCTCTCTGGGCGCTAAAGGAACAATTCCGCCATTGGTAGTCGGCGCTTTTCCATTCTTTGCCCGTTTGGTTGAAAATGCACTTAAAGAGATTGACGATGGAATCTTTCATATGGCAGAGTCATGCGGTGCAAGTACATGGCAAATTATCTGGCATATTTTACTACCAGAAATCATGCCTAGCCTGATTGCCAGCATTACCGTAACAGCAATTGCATTAGTTTCTTATACAGCCATGGCTGGTACTGTTGGTGGTGGTGGATTAGGTGATCTGGCAATTCGCTACGGTTATCAGCGCTTTCAAACTGATGTCATGTTAATTACTGTGGTATTGATGGTGATTATGGTACAAGTCATTCAAGTAGTAGGAGATTTCTTAGTTCGCATCTTACGTAAATAACCATACTCTTCATCTTTGAATCTTGGACTTTGTCGGATTTCAAAAAAGACTCCTTATGTAGTTCTAGCTACACTACGTCGTCTTTTTTATCAATCCTTCGCGTCCAAAAATCAAACACTATGAGTATAGAATATACAATAATTATAAAAGGGAGAATTTGGATGAAGAAAACATTATTAATTTTGGCAGGACTAGCTACAGGAGTTAGTTCATTTGCTGCAGAAACTATTACTGTAGGGGCATCCCCAGTTCCACATGCTGAAATGTTAAAATTTGTGCAACCAGCATTAGCTAAACAGGGCTATACACTAAAAGTAATTGAATTTTCAGACTATATTACTCCTAATCTAGCTCTGTCACAAAAACAAATTGATGCTAATTTCTTCCAACATCAACCATATCTAGATCAGTATGATAAAGATCATCAAACTGATTTAGTGGCTTTGGTTAAAGTGCATCTAGAACCAATGGGTGTCTATGCCAATGCTGATAGCGAAGCTAAATTCATCAAATCTAAAAAAGCTATTGATGTAGCTCAAAAAAGTAAAATTGGAGTGCCAAATGATCCAACCAATGAAGGACGTGCACTTAATATCCTTCAAGCTAATGGAATTCTAAAACTTAAAGCTGGCGTTGCTTATCCAACTAAACGTGATATTGTGGGTAATCCATATAATGTTCAAATCGTAGAATTAGATCCAGCAATGTTGCCTCGTTCACTATCTGGCAAACAACTTGATTTAGCTGTGATTAATTCAAACTATGCATTATCTGCTAATCTAAAACCAACGCGTGATGCAGTTATTCTCGAGAGTAAAGATAGTCCGTTTGCTAACATTATCGCGGTTCGTCCCGATGAATTAAATCAACCTAAGATGAAAGCGCTATCTAAAGCAATGACTTCGCCTGAAATGAAGAAATTTATTGAGCAGAAATATAACGGTGCAATTGTTCCTTCATTCTAAAAATGATAGCATTAATTACTGGAAAATTAGTTGAACTAAGCCCGCCACAAGTAGTCATACTTGCTGGTGGGGTTGGTTATGAACTTGACTTGCCAATCTCGCATCTGGCACAATTACCACCGCTAGGCAACGAAGTTACTTTGTTTACCCATCAGGTCGTTCGCGAGGATGCACATTTGCTCTTTGGCTTTGTTGATCGTGCTGAGCGCAATTGCTTTCGTCAATTAATAAAAATATCTGGGATCGGTCCACGTATTGCCCTAGCCCTGCTTTCGACAATGAATAGCCAACAGCTCTACGTTGCAATTGAAGAAGATGATGCTAATACACTGTGTCTGACTCCCGGCGTAGGTAAGAAAATGGCAGAGCGGATGCTACTAGAGCTCAAAGGTAAGCTAAGTAATACCGCGGGAATATTAACGGCAACGGGTTTATTTGCAGATAACACGCTCAATCAAGACACCAACATTCGCAAAGATATTGCTAATGCGCTAGAGAGCCTTGGTTATAATAACAAAGAAATTACTCAAGTTATTAAACAGTTGCCAGAGCTTAATGACCTCAGTCAGGGAATTAAAGAGTCATTAAAGTTACTTAGTAAACATTAATACTTAAACTGCTCACCCCATGCAATAATAGCTTCGTCACAAGGCTCCTCATGTACTTCTCGTGTGCACTACGTCGCCTTGTTCCTAACTCTTACAGCATATTGTGGCAGTTATGAATGAGTATTTACCACACAAACATAGTCCTCGTAGTTAAATGGATATAACGGCCCCCTCCTAAGGGGCAGTTACAGGTTCGATTCCTGTCGGGGGCACCACTTAGGACTGGTTTTATCATGTTAACCATTCAGAATTCTGTAGATTTAACACAACTCAACACTCTCCGCCTTAATTCGGTTGCCAATCGCTACATACAGCTAACATCTTTAGAACAGCTTGACGAAATTGCTTCAATTCTCGCTGATTACCCACGCTATTTTGTATTGGGTGGTGGAAGTAATCTAATTCTTCCAGAAAATTATGATGGACTGGTAATTCATAATCAGTTAAAAGGTATTACTTTCGACGATGATAGCCCTGGGTATAAATTAGTAACTGCAGCGGCTGGTGAAATCTGGGATGATCTTGTCGCTAACTGTCTTGCAAATCAAGCCTATGGCTTAGAAAATCTGAGCCTGATTCCAGGAACAGTTGGAGCATCACCGGTACAAAACATCGGTGCTTATGGTGTTGAAGTTAAGGATTTTATTGATTATGTCACTGTTTATGATTTTAATCTCCGTCAATTAACTAAATTAAGTAATGCCGAATGTCAATTTAGTTATCGCAATAGTTACCTCAAAAATAAACCACTATATCTAGTAGTTAGCGTTACTTTCAAACTGCCGACAACTGCCAAACTAATGATTAGTTATGGTGATATTGCCAAACAAATGGCTGCGATTGATAATCCAACAGCGCATGATTTACGAGCGTGTATCATTGCTACTAGGCGGAGTAAGTTGCCTGATCCTGCTGAAATCGGTAATGCGGGAAGTTTTTTTCATAATCCAATTATTAGTAGTATACAAGCCCAAAAATTAAAGCAGCATTTCCCTGATTTACCGACCTACCCCACTGCTGATACTAAACTTACGAAAGTCTCAGCGGGATGGTTGATCGATAATCTGGGACTAAAAGGGACTCGCAGCGGTAATATAGGCGTTTACCCAAAACAAGCTTTAGTTTTAGTAAATTATGCAAGCACAAACAAAGATGAATTATTGGCTTTTGCCAAAGAGATTCAAGCCAAAATTTACGCGCATTATCAGATTCAGCTAAATATTGAACCAATTATACTATGAATTTTGTGCTTGATAAAATCCGGGTAATTCGAGCGCTGCGCTTAATTCTGGCGCTCGCAGCAGGAATACTTACGGCTTATTTGATTAAAATTCCGATGTCTGGCTGGGTGACGGTTACCACAACCGTTGTTTTATTTGATCAAGAAACCGTTGGTGGAACAATTAATCGCAGTAAATTACGCTTTGTCGCAACTTTGTTTGGCTCCTTAATCTCGTTACTTTGTGTACTATTCTTTCATGATAATTGGTTGGTAATATGGTGCGTCTTAAGTATATGTTGTTTCATTTATGCTTACATATTCATGGGCAGTAAAAAAAGCTATATCGGAGTCTTGGGCATCGCAACCATGGCGATTATAGTTTTTAGCAGCGACGGCACCAGTTTACAACATGCAATGTATCGAATCATGGATATTGTAATTGGTATTAGCTTTGCGCTACTCTCAATGCTAGTATTCTTTCCTCAATACGCAATAAACAAATCTCACCAGCTAATTTTCAAAGCGTTAGAGGATATAACTGATCTGATTAAAAACATTCAAAATCAGAATAATATTGAACAGGTCAGACAGCATATCCTAACAGTTGAAACTAAATTTCTAAATGATGTGACTAATTTTAATAAAACTATTGATGAAGCTAAGCACGAACTGGCAGCTAAAAAAAATCCACGATTAATCGAAAACTATAATAAATGTCTCTTGCAGATCAGGCGACTTTATCGCTTACTTATCGTTATTTTTTACTATGAATTAGATAATGATAACTTGAATGATCAGTATCTCAATCAAATTTCATCTAAATTTCTACAAATAATTCAAAACACTACTGATAAAAGTCAAAGCTATTCATTAACAATAGATTATCTAGAGTTAAACGAATTAATTACTCAGATTGAAACGCCAACGCTTCGCAAAATTACCAATCATTTTGCAACCGAACTCAAACAGCTTCACAATATTCTAGGATTAATTTAGATGCTATTGTTTCTGCTTAAAAAACCAAAGATTACAGATAAATTCAAGTTATATTTGTGCCAGCTATCCTGACCTGTCGCGTCAGAAAACCAACTTTGTACTCATAAACAATAAAGAAGATGCCAGAGAGCCAACCCAGCGTACTTGGTGACAAATGAAAATCATGCGATATTACAGCGCTAAAAACTCCAAACATCACACTGGAAATAACACTGACTACAAAAAATAATTCAGCGATAATCCATTTAACGATTTTACCTGCATCTTCTTTATCCTCAAAAAATTAGAATAATTTATCTGCCAAACCAATATAATTATGCGGCGTTAGTTGAGCTAATTTTGCTTTTTCTGCTTCAGGCAAATCTAAAGTCGCAACAAATTGTTTAATGCCCTCGGCATTAACTTTTTTACCACGTGTCAGATCTTTCAGCTTTTCATAAGCATTTTCTACACCACATTTACGCATAACTGTCTGAATCGGCTCGGCCAAAAGCTCCCAATTATTATCCAGATCAGCACTAATTACCGCTTGATTAATTTCTAATTTACCCAAACCTTTAGCCAATGAGCTCAAAGCTAAAACCATATAGCCAACACCAACACCAATATTACGCTGCACCGTTGAATCAGTCAAATCACGTTGCCAGCGCGAAAGTGGAAGTTTTTCTGCCAGATGTCCAAGCACGCTATTTGCCAGACCAAAATTTCCTTCAGCATTCTCAAAATCAATCGGATTAACTTTATGTGGCATAGTAGAACTACCAACTTCGCCTGCTTTAACCTTCTGTTTAAAGTAATTTAGCGAAATATAGCCCCACAAATCACGTGACAAATCAATCAAAATAATATTAATCCGGCGTAAATTATCATATAATTCAGCCTGATAATCATGCGGTTCAATCTGGGTTGTAAATGGATTAAACGTTAGACCTAATTTTTGTGTCACAAACTCTTCAGCGAGTTTATCCCATTTAATCTCAGGATAAGCAACTAAATGCGCATTATAGTTACCTACTGCGCCATTTATTTTTGCCAAAAACTCTTGTTTCGTTAATTGTGTTAGTTGCCGTTGTAAACGATAAGCCACATTATAAAACTCTTTTCCCATGGTTGAGGGTGTTGCGGGTTGTCCATGTGTCCGGCACATCATCGCAGTATCGCGATATTCATTGGCTTGAGCTGTTAATTTCTCGGTAATTGCTCCTACTTGCGGCAATAAAACTTGCTCAGTTATAGCTTTTAACATCAGTGCATAACTGGTGTTATTAATATCTTCGGAAGTACAAGCAAAGTGGATAAATTCACGATGCGCAAAAAGCAATTGATTATCGGCAATCTGTTCTTTAATATAGTATTCCACAGCTTTAACATCATGGTTAGTCGTTGCTTCAATTTCTTTCACCCGCGCTGCTGCCACGTTATCAAAATTAGCAACAATATCATCCAATAGTTTAATATCTGCGCTACCTAATTTTGGTAAATTAAACTCTGCTTTACTAAACAAAAATTTAAACCATTCTACCTCAACCTGTACACGAAATTTAATCAACCCAAATTCAGAAACAACTTCATTTAACGCACTAACTTTATCCCGATAACGACCATCCAAAGGGCTGATTGCCAAAATACTATCCATGATTCACCTTTATTGCTATATTAAAACTGACTCTATACTCAAACTGATTCGAACACACGCGTGTGGAAATACTAGTAGGCGATTTACGACGAAGCTTACTACCCGTAAGTGAGGAGTAAATCAACGACCTAGGATGATGAATCTGGTTGAGTATACATAAAATATGAAGCATTATGCAACACACCATTTACCTTGCTAAGGTTAATTAACAGGCAAAGAAACTAAGAGGATATTATATACCAAAGTAAATCTAAATCCAGAGAAAATCAATAGATCTCAAGAACTATTATTACGCACAGGATACTTCTGTTAGCACATGCAATAAGCATTTCAAACACAATCAGAGATAGATAACCTTAACAGGTGATATAATGTAGGGCAACATTTTTAGCTAGTTATACGTTTCATATTTTTTGCCAGTTATTTAACATCCTGAGGGTTAAGCCTGTTTAGTCGACAAAATATTTTCTCTTATTTGTATTAATTTATCACTAAATAAATTTTAGAGTATTCCCAACTATGCAATTAAAATCATTAATCATACTATTAAGCTCTGCTTCACTAATTGCCGCCTGCTCGCAGCAATCAAAGAAAGATACTAACAACAACAGTGCAAGCGCTGCATCACAAAGCAAAATTGTGGTAGATCTTGGCTCAGATGCCGCTAATTTAGATCCACAACTGTCTGAAGATAGCCAAAGTCATCGGGTAATGAATGATCTCTTTGAAGGATTAACCTCTTACGATCAAAGCAATAAAATCATCCCGGGACTAGCGGATAAATGGGAGATTAGTGAAAATGGTAAAACCTATACTTTTCATCTACGACCTAAGATTAAATTTTCTGATGGCACACCAATTACTGCAAATGATGTGGTTTTTACTTATCAACGACTTGCTGATCCAAAGGTTGCCTCGCCCTACAATATTCTAATCAATAATCTAACCAATGCAGATGATGTCATGAAAGGTAAAAAACCGCTTAGTGCATTAGGGGTTAAAGCACTAGACAAAAACACGGTACAAATTTCACTCAATCATCCTGATAATTCCTTCTTAGCAATTGCATCTTTGTGGAATTTGGGCGTAGTATCACAGGCAAATATCAGTAAATCAGCTAATTGGACAGATCCTAAAAACATGGTTACTTCCGGCGCATATAAACTTGATGAACGCGTAGTTAAAGGTTATATCTTGGAGAGTAAAAATCCACATTATTACGATGCCGCGAATGTAGCAATCGATCAAGTTAAATTTATGCCGATTGAAGATAGCAACTCATCGTTAAGTCAATATAAATCTGGTGATTTAGATATTACCTATTCACTACCTGTCGACCAATATAAAACTATCAAAACTACTTTGGGCGATCAGGAACATACTGTATCACTGGAGGGTATGTACTACTATGATTTTAATATGACTTCAGATAAATTCAAAAACAACCCGAAACTACGCCAAGCGCTCTCAATGGCAGTTGATCGCCATTTGTTGGTTAAAGATATTTTAGGTCAGAATCAAGTTCCGCTTTATTCCTATGCAACTGATACCATCGACGATGGTAAGTATGCTGGGCTAGACTATGAGTGGTCGCAATGGCCACGCGAGCAACAGCTGGCAACTGCCCGTGAATTATTCAAGCAGTCTGGTTATAATGAACAACACCCACTGGAAATTAAAATTAGTTACAACACCAACGACATGCATAAAAAAGTGGCGCTGGCAATTGCAGCCATGTGGCAGCAGGCTTTTGGGGATAAAAGCATAACCGTTGCCGCAAGTAACCAAGAATGGAAAACTTTCCTTCAGGCGCGCCATAAAGGCGATTATGATATTGCCAGAGATGCATGGATTGCCGATTATAATAGTATTGACAGTTATACCAATCTTTATCAATGCAATAATCCGCAAAATAACTCACACTCATGTACTCCTGCGTTTGATAAGCTTTTACTTCAGGCACAAAATATGCCTAATGCAACTCAGCGTGAAGATTTAACCAGAAAAGCATTACAAGCGGCTATGCAAGATTATGCAATCATTCCATTGTATCAATATACCTATTTTCGCCTAATCAAACCTAATGTTGGCGGCTATACACCTGAGACTAATCATTTGGATCATGTAATGAGTAAATGGTATAATTTCAATCAAAAAGGAATCAATTAATATGCTAAACCTCAAAAGATTGACTGCTTTAATCCTTATTGCTAGCCTCAGCGGGCTTAGTGCCTGCTCTAAAGATAACGCAAGTTCCAGTGCTGTAAGTAAAGATAAGAATCTGATTACAGTGGATAACGGCGAAGATGCACCAACTATTGATCCAGTAATGGCTCAAGATTCAACAAGTGCCAGAGTTCTATATGATTTATTTGAAGGATTAACCTCATTTGATCAAAGTAATCACTCTATCCCTGGTCTAGCTGAGAAATGGGACGTTTCAGCCGATGGTAAAGTGTACACATTCCACCTGCGTGATGGACTTAAATTCTCCGATGGTAGTCCGATTACTGCTACTGATGTAGTATTTTCGTGGCAACGACTGGCAGACCCTAAAATTGCTTCACCCTATATTAATTTAGCCGCCAACATTGTAAATGGTAACGCAATTAGAGCGGGTAAAGCACCATTGGATCAACTCGGAGTAAAAGCATTAGATGCTAAAACAGTGCAAATAACCCTAATCCATCCTGATGCAGCTTTTTTACAAATTTGCGCGATGCCAAATACCGCAACAGTATCCAAAGCTAATGTAACCAAGTATGGACAAACATGGGCTGATCCTAAGACAATGGTAACTTCTGGCGCTTATACCGTAGGTGAATGGGTAATTAAAGGGCATATGTTGCTCAATAAAAATTCTAACTACTATGATGCCAAAAATGTCAGCGTGAAGCAAGTAAATATTTTGCCAATCGTAGATTATAATGCGGCATTTAACCGCTATAAAACTGGTGAAATTGACATCTCTTTTAGTTTGCCAATTGATCAATACAAAAGCATCCGTCAGGATTATCCAACTCAAGAACACACCGTTACAATGGAAGCTCTTTACTATTATGACCTTAATATGACGCTGCCTAAATTTAGGGATAATATCAAATTACGTCAGGCGCTATCAATGGCAGTCGATCGTGATACCTTAGTGAAGGATGTGTTAGGACAAGACCAGGTTCCGTCTTCAGTTATGTTACTTCAACTATCGAAAATGGTAAGTTTGCCAACA
>CAZTBH010000058.1:4782-13212 GCA_964611845.1 uncultured Neisseria sp. | reverse complement strand
CGTAGCTCAGTTGGATAGAGTGTCAGTTTCCGAAACTGAAGGTCACAGGTTCGATCCCTGTCGGGTGCACCAACTTATCATCGATACACCCTTAATTTTCAATCAGCATATCTTTAGAAACCCTTTGATTGTCTAGCTCCTTGACTTAACTCTATTGTTAACATGAAATTCTCATGCAGCTAAATAGGAATGAGGGAAATATTAAATCCCAGCCATGATGATTATTTGGCTGGGATTTATGGTATTAAGAGCTATTTACTTAATGCTCTATTGCGTAACTTTTACTACATACAAACTATCTGCGATATAAACGTTACCATTACCTACCGCTACTCCAATAGGATTTAACGGAGAACTAGTTGCTGTTCCTGCTATCGGTGCACCTGCTCCTGTACCATTACCTGCAAAGATACTCAAAACTCCAGCAGCAGTGACTTTCTCAACGAAATAACTACCATCAGCAATGTAAACATTTCCTGAAGAATCTACCGCTACTCCACTAGGATTTAACGGAGAACTAGTTGCTGCTCCTGCTATCGGTATGCCTGCTGTACCATTACCGGCAAAGATACTCATTACTCCGCCAGAAGTTACTTTTTCAACGACACTATTTTGTGCATCAGTAATGTAAACATTTCCTGAAGAATCTACCGCTACTCCAATAGGATAATGTAACGGAGAACTAGTTGCTGCTCCTGCTATCGGTATGCCTGCTGTACCATTACCAGCAAAGATACTCAGCACTCCGCTAGGGGTTACTTTTTCAACGACATTGTTACCACCATCAGCAATGTAAACATTCCCTGAAGAATCTACCGCTACTCCGAAAGGATTTAACGGAGAGCTAGTTGCTGCTCCTGCTATCGGTACGCCTGCTGTACCATTACCGGCAAAGATGCTTAGTACTCCGCCAGGGGTTACTTTTTCAATAACACTGTTCTGTGTATCAGCAATGTAAACATTCCCTGAAGAATCTACCGCTACTCCACGAGCCATTAACGGAGAGCTAGTTGCTACTCCCGGTACTGGCGTATCTGCTGTACCATTACCGGCAAAGATACTCAGCACTCCGATGGGGCTTACTTTTTCAACGACACTGTTAGTAGTATCGGCAATGTAAACATTTCCTGAGGCGTCTACTGCTACTCCATAAGCAGTGGTTAGCGGAGAGCTAATTGCTGCTCCCGCTACTGGTGCACCTGATGTACCATTACCAGCAAAAATGCTCAGTATTCCAGAAGGATTGTTCGTAAAGCTAATAAAGGTATAGTTTGGATTCAAGTACGCATATTCACCTGCATTAGTACTAAACACCAATGGAATCGTTGCTGTATCGTTTGATTCGATTTGCGTTGGCATAAAATACGCAACACTACCCAATGAACTAGTTTTCAGATCACAGTTTACCGAAGTATCACCATTGACAGTGCAGTTATTCGATAAAGCTAGCGGGGTAGTTCCCAACCAATTGCTAACCGCCGAAACATTCGCATGCAATGTTGAGCCTGCACCAGCATTTGACGCCGTCATGCTTAGTGTAGTTGACTCAAAATAACCATTGTTATTCGATAGTACAAACGCTACAGTTGGTTGCAAATAATTGATGTAGATAGTACTGGTGCCAGCTTGTTCATAACTGCCAAGAGTAGTAGTCCAGCTTGCGGTTGGTACAGTGAAATTCAAGACTGCTGAACCGCCAGATGGACCAGATTCCAACAATCCACGGTCAATGTTAAATACCAGAGTACAAGATCCATTCACGCCCAAAGAGCCTGTTGTTGAACCAGTGCTACAAGTGGTTGCACCATTTAGCGTAACACCATAAGGTAAATTATTAGTGTTTACATTAAAATTAGTCATCGGATAGCTTGTAGAACCATTTACATAGTCTACACTTATTGTCATCGGGCTAGCTGCTGCAGTTCCAACGAAAGGATCGCTTTCTACACCACTACCAGTAAGACCAACCGCTACTGGTGTACTAAGTAGTACGTAGCTGTCATTAGCTTGTAAACTATAGTCAAAGCTCTGTTGTGCATTATACGAAGTATCTGGTGTACCACCATGATAATTAATATTTATTTCTGCAATTCCAGACTCACTTGTCGTTATTGTATTTGCCGCTGGACCATAAGTCACAACTACCGAACACGACTCAGCTTGAGCTAGTGTAGTGCCACTTGCACAACTACCACCAGTAATTGCCGGTGATACGCTAGTATTTGATTCAACCAAATTTAAGCCAGTAAATAATGCATTATCATTACCATTATTGCTTACCACAAAGGTTTGTGTACTCGTGGTAGTTCCATCTGCTACAATTGACATGTTAACATTAGTTGGCGTGATTACCAATGATGGATTGGCACTAATTTGGTAACTAACAGTACGTGATAGGAACGAATAGTTAACCGAGTTAAAAGAACCAGCTATTCGATAGTAAAATGTTCCATAACCATCGTCAGTACCAACGAAATGACCAGTTATAGAACAACTGCTAGCTGGAGCCAATGTTGTTCCACAGCTGTTCGTATCGTGTGTCCAAGTTGCTGGGCCAGTATTAACCGGAGTGTATACGACATTAGTTAATGGCGCATTGCCAATGTTAAACACAGAGAATACTACAGAACCAGTTGCTTGAGTTGTACCCTTACCAAAGATAATTGATGAGTTATTATTGGTCGCGTAAACCATTGGCACTGGCGTACTATTAGTCCAATAGATTACTTGACTACCTTGCACTGCACCACTAGAATCAGTAAAAGTTACTGTGGTACTGCCTGGTATGTAGCTGCTGGTTGCAAGAGTGACCGTACACGAGTTAGTCGCATTAGCAGTTAATACAGTACTAGCGCAATTATTGGTAATGGTCAATTCACTTGCTTCACCGCCAGATGCCGTTGCCGTTAAGCCTGCTGGAAAAGAAGCATTACCGTTATTTGTTACGTTAATTATTGCTGCTGATGTAGTTGGTGCAGTCAATATTGGTGCATCACCAAAAATTAAATGGGCTGCTGATAGGGTAGTTAACGTTAAACCTAAGGAACTACCGCTTCCAACGCTTGTTCCACCAGCGTTTAATTTAAATTTATTGGTTGAAACGGTTGAACCCCAATGCGGTGTTATATTTACCGCAGTAGTCGTATCATTTTGCAAACCAACTGCAAATTCAACTGGAATAACCTGACCAGACACAACTTGTTGACCATTTATAAAGCCATTACTAACCGTAGTTGCTGTCGAACTAGAGCTTAAGCTTACGTTATTGTAGTTTGAACCTGCCGCTCCAGCACCATATAAATAGCCTACTACGTGACGAGTTTCTGATTGTGCTCCGCTAACCGTTAAGCTACCACTAAAGTTTACGCCATTTAGTGAGGTAACATCTCGATATTGGTAGTTTACAACTTGTACTGCGGTTGCACTATGACCATTTAAAGTATAGTTTAAGCTTACTAGGGTGTTACCTTGTCCACCTACTGTCAAATTTGGTGTGGTAAAGTTGATGGCACAATAGCCACCAGCCGGAATTGAGGCACAAAGTTCAGGGTTAACCAAGGTAAAGCCAGCATTATTGCTCACTGCACCATTTAAATGGATACCAAGGCTTGTTAATGCCGACTTGAACTTACTCATTGTTGTCGCATTACTCAAGCTAAAACTAAAATTATTTGCGGTTGTATTGCTATAGTTATGAATATACAGCGTACCTTTAGTTGAAGAACCATTTATAACGGGCACCGTTGTCATGGCATCAATGAGAACTGTTTCTGTTGATACTATACCGCTGCCACCGCCGCCGCTACTAGAACCACCGCTTCCTCCGCTACTGCCCCCACATGCGCTTAAGATTAAGCACGAGAGAACTACGGAACTTATTTTTCCATATTTCATTTTATATACCTTTTAAAATAATTTTAAACATCTTAGACAACCAATGACATGCAATATAGGCGAAGTCTCGAATAATTCGACACGCTATAGTTTAGTTGTGTGAGTTTCTTAATTGACGCTATTTATGCGTAGTGCTTAGTAACGGTTTACAATAATGAGTAAACCGATTTCGCTTATTACGACGCTGATATTGCTTCGATTAGATATGCAACATAATTAAACGAAGAATATGCTTTCCATAAATTTATACTGCATTTCAGTTGCTTAGCTAGGGTAATATTCTTTTTATATAACAAGCGCTATAAATAATTTAAAGAATAACTTAGCCAACAGCACTTATTGTATAAATTTATTTCGACTCTAGGTGTTACCTTTGGTTACATAACCATCGTTTTTATTTGTAAATGTCAACTCGGGATAAGGAAGCTTTGGCAAATAGAAAATCCATCATACTCTAAATTATTACCTTACAGCATCAACGTAACCAAAGGTAACATATCATCTACAAATATAGCTGTTACAATACCGACTAATTCCTCAATAGTCATTGTTTACAATGGTGATATTTAAGAAATAAGATGATACAAAATAAGTTGTTAAATATGATAAATACGTAGTTATTAATCAGGAGAAAGTTATGAGAAGTTTTATAATTACCATTATAAGCAATACAATGAAATTAATCAAAGATGCTAATAAAACAGAAGGTGAACTTTATTATTGTCACTCAAGAACGTTAAGAATAGTCTCCAATGATGAAAAAGAATGTGCATAATATAAGCTCTAAGTCTATCGGTGTTACTGATAGACTTAGAGCTTATATTACAACTTTATAAAAGTGTGGTACTACCTCTAAATTTCATATAAAATTCGTACTGAAAAGGATCTGGTAATTGATAGGTTATTACAATTTAACCTGCTGTAGAGAGCAAAGAAAGCAGTTGATATAAAAATTTATCAGAGCATATTATCTTTAATTAAAGAGCTCTTGTTTCAAAGTATATGAAAAAGAGCAAAGGACAATAAAATTAACGACACTACAAAAGAACTTGCAAATTTTATTAGCTTCCACAAAATGCATTTTTCACTGGAAGCACTTATAATTTGGAATAAAGACCACAAGTGTATTTATACTTCGGAAATAGTAAATAAGTTTTTAGGTATAAATAGCCTTGAAGGTGCCGATACCTATGACTTGGAAATACTCAAAGAGTTGGGTCAAGAGTCAATCCCTAGTGTACGCAACAAAATGTTATCAGAAAAAACCCCTTATATTTGTAATTATTTGATTAAAAATATAAGTTCTGACTCTTATGGCATACACAAAGCGATGGTGTTTCCAATTCTTGATCAAAAAAATGAAGTAATTGCATTTTGTTCAAAAATACATCAGATGAGAAATGATCTTTTAATGGGACAGTTAATCCGCAGAATAATACATTATAATGATTATGATTTTATCAAGATTCCTAAAATATCTCCTGCGTCTTTTTCTGAGAGAGAGCGAATAATAATTTTTTTGATGATAATTGGTAGCAAATATAAAGCGATTGCTGATATCTTATCTAATATTTATGGTTCTAGAATTTCTGAAGCCTCTGTAAAGGTAATGATAAATCGTCAGATACATCCCAAGTTTAACGTTAGCGTTAATACAAGACTAGCGATCATTGCGATAACCAATGGATTTCTCTATGATATTCCAGCTAAACTCGTTTCTAATTTACCAAAAATTATAAATGTATCAAGTGTTCTTGATTTTTATGCATATTATGGAATGGATTATAGTTAAGAATCAAAGAGATATTCTCTTGTCGGGTGCACCAACTTATCATCGCTGCACCCTGATTTCTTGTTATTTTAGTTTTCAAATTACCTCATCCCCGTAGTTAATCATCCTGTGAGAATTTAATATCCAATATAAGATTACATTGCAAATTATAACTGTAAGCAAAAGTAAGTTGAGTAATAATTATTTATTTGCTATGTAGTTGATTTTGTATTATTGTGTTAAAGCATAATTACTATACTTGTTGACAATAGTTTCCTAGTAAACTATAATATGGGTATTAATTTAAGTAAAAGCTATAATGCTATGAATCCCCAAGAATTAGAACTCAGTGAACTAAGGTCACATATCGGATATAAACTTAGAGTGGTCTCAAATGCAGTATCTCATTCATTTGCAAGGAAATTACTCTCAAGTGGCGTAACTGTTGCTGAGTGGGTGATACTTAGAGAAATGTATTCTGGCGCTGAGAAAACTTCCCCTAGTACTTTAGCTGAATTTACTGGACTTACTCGTGGTGCTGTTTCTAAGCTCATTGATCGCTTGATCAAGAAAGAGCTTGTAACTAGTACGGCATCTGGGGATGACCGTCGCTATTTGGAAATAAGAATTACTCAAAAAGCTACTGAACTTATTCCAGCACTTTCGAGCATCGCCGATGAAAATGATGAAAGTTTTTTTTCAATGCTTACAGAGTTTGAACGTAGTAATCTGACAGGTATTCTCATGAAGTTAGCTAAAGCTCACAAACTTAATATAACCCCTGTTAGATAAATGAGGAGATTTTTTATGAATGATATTATTAATAAGCTTACCAAAGCACAAAAGTACGCGATGTCAATTCGTCCAGAAATTGGTGGATTTCCTGTAATAGCAGAGGTACTCAGGCAAGCTGGAGTAACCATGAATCGTTGGTCATTACCATCATGTCAGTCAATTTATTTGATGGAAAGTGGAAATATTGTCCAACAAGGAATGCCTCTGATTACTGGTACCCATAAAATTCCTGAATTCGATCGTGAATCATTGATTATTGCACTTAGAAAAGATCAGAATGGTCACAGCACTTTTCCTGAGTTTCTAAATTCAGCTTGGGAAGCTGGGGTAATAGGGTATGATGTTGATTTTGTCACTCGAAAAGTCTCATACTATGGTGCCGGTGGTGAAGTCTATATGGAGGAGTATCCATTAGTTGAAGTTTAAATGTAGAAGGTTTATAAATACATTTTGGTATTATCAAACTAATCATTGCGCTCGTCATAATTTTAGGTTGCAGGAATAATTAGCTTTCACTTTCTTTTAACTGTGTATGTACGTCGTCAAAAGATGAGATGAATAATAGATTAATAAATAGTGGAACAATCATGATTAGCAGCACTATTTTTAAATTTTCAACATTTACCATTGCTATGTTTAAGTTATGTAGGTTAACAATAATTGACGGCATTAAGCTACCGATTGTTGCGCTGATAACTGCAGTCATTGCGATTAGTGCGCTAAACAGATAATCATGGTTTCTGAATAAATTAAAGATTGCCAAGCAGCTCGCTGCCAGAGCAAAATACCAAGGTAGTACTATTAAGCCGCAATTGGCAACTAATAGACTACTTATAATTAATTTGCGGTTTTTAATATACATTTTGATAATACACCATTTGTTATAGATGATGTGATTATCGCAAGTTTATTATTTATATGCAATAGATAAAATTTCTATACTCAATCCGATTCATCATCCTAGGTCGTTGATTTACTTCTCACCTACTACGTGTAGGTTTCGTCATAAATCGCCTACTAGGATTTCGAATCAGTTTGAGTATAGTGCCGTATACTCAAACTGATTTACGGCACTAGAAAAAGCGTGCAAAAAGTGGAGCTCTAGTTATTGCTAGAATATTTTAAAGCTTGTTGTACCCATTCGGTAGCAAGTTTTTGAAATTCTTCCACTGCATTGCTAGTCATGCGAAATTTTTCACCACTAATGGTTGTAACTGTTTCTTTAAGTAATTTATCAGTTTGACTATCAACTACTTTAATTTCCACAACCATGATTGGTTTTTTGTTATCCAATCCGGTAGCCATAGATGCAAGTTTTATTGCCGCTGAAATAGGTACCAAATTGCGAACTGAGAAACTATCGCCTTCTAAGATCGCACCAGTAATTGCAACGTTTACACGTGCTACACCCGGAGCAGATTTATCGGTAATCGGTAATTTATTACTAACAATTTGTTGAATCCCGATATTAATATTAGTTCTCGCTTTTTCGATTTGCTCTGCCGTCACGCCACTTTCAGTTGCCGTTTGGTATAAAGCAACAGGTGTAATAATCGCAGCATGATAATCACTCAGCTTAGCGTCTGGGTTTTTATAGCTGTATATTTGTGTTCCATCTGGGCTAGGAACTGGCTTTAATAAGCTGTAGTTTGGTAGAAATCCAGGAGCCTTAGTCGTTGGATCCATTTTAGTTGCACAACCAGCAAGTAATATGCCTAATCCAAGCGCTAACGTCAGGTTAAGTGATTTTTTCATATGTGAGTTCCTCTAAATTTATTACATTCCAGACTATATTATTAATTAGATTTGATTGTCATGGTGTAGCTATTTTTAAATTTTGCCAATATTTTATATTTTTCAGTGTGTTTTCATATGAAACTTAATTAATTTGTCGTATTTTGGCATAACTATAATATTGTTGCGTGTATAATTTATACTCAATCAGATTCATCATCCTAGGTCGTTGATTT
>CAZTBH010000058.1:0-4772 GCA_964611845.1 uncultured Neisseria sp. | reverse complement strand
TAGGCTTCGTCATAAATCGCCTACTAGTATTTCGAATCCGTTTGAGTATACTTTGGCGTTAACATTAGATGACTGACAAAGTTAGTTTATAATATAATTAATGCTTGTGGCAGTTAAGTTAAAGGTTTTTGAAGATTATGTTTATTATAAAAGAATATGCAAATAAAATTAATGAGATGCCAACATTAAGCGATGAAGAAGCGTTATGTCAGTATGTAGGTTATCTCAATAATATCTGTCACAATGAAATGGCATTGATAAAAAATGTGCGCTGCGAATTTATTGCATTTACTGATTTAATGGCAGAAGAGTTTAATCTTGATGCAGAAATTCTCGGCTCAACTTTTAATGCTGCACGCGATGTTTCGGTAACAATTCGTGAAAATATCCGTCAGCAAGAATTAAAGTTGTTGTCGGATAGAAATCCTCAAACTTCATTTTATTTTTACCAAAAAAATTCTGAAATTCGTAATTATCTGGTACGTAAGCGTGTTTTACTAAATCATGCTACAAACCAAACAGTTGGAATATTTGTAAGCACCGAACGAGTTCTACCCAACCTGCATCGTAAATTTTTACAACGTGAATTTTTAGGTATGTCCAACCAATTAAACGTTAATACTATGCCAAGCTTGACGGCTGTGCAGAAACAAATTTTATTTTGTTTATTAATTGGGATTAACAATCGTAAAGAGATTGCGCAAACGCTAACTACGATTACTGGTAGCTTAATCTCAGATGTAAAAGTAAAGAATGAATTACAAACTCTATATCATGAGTTCCACTGTAGTCATTCCAGCAAGTTGACACAACTAGTGCTCAGTGAACAAATTTATCTTGATTTATCAGAACTTCCCATTGCTCCTGGAAATTACCTATTCTAAACAGCTATATATTTATCAAAAATTACTGGCTTCAAGTTGGTACTCCTACGATAAATAAGCCAGTTCCTAACACCACAAATTTTGCCATCTGATGCTTTTCGCTGCATAATTACTAGCTTTATAGTATAATCTTAGACTAATATTTTAATCTAATCAAAGGTGTCAAATGTTTAATCTCGCACTCAAATCACAAACTGAATTAAAGAACCGAATTAGTCAAAATTATCGTCACAATGAGCAATCCTGTATTGAAAATTTAGAAGCTATTTTAGGCTGGGATGCAGCCAAAGAGTCAGAGGTTAAACAACTCGCTACTGAGTTAATTGAAAAGGTAAGAACTAACCGAATCAAAGGTAAAGGTGTTGATGCGCTGATGCAGGAGTTTAAACTTTCTACTCAGGAAGGTATTGCTTTAATGTGTCTGGCGGAGAGCCTGCTTCGGATTCCCGATTCATACACCCAAAATAAACTGATCCGCGACAAAATTAAAACTGGCGACTGGAAAAGCCATACTAAGGGTGATAATTTCTTTGTAAATGCTTCAAGCTGGGGTTTGTTACTAACTGGTAAATTGGTTAATGCTGACAGTCGAGAGAGTTTAACTTCAAGTATTGTTAAATTAGCGGGTAAATGGGGTGAACCATTAATTCGTAAAGCGATGGGAACAGCTGTGCGCTTTATGGGTAATCAGTTTGTGATGGGTGAAAATATTGAAGATGCTCTCAAAGCATCTGTGCCACAAGAAGCTAAAGGTTATCAGTTTTCCTATGATATGTTGGGCGAGGCAGCTTTAACTGACGAAGATGCACAAAAATATATGCAAAGTTATATTGATGCAATCCATGCCGTTGGTAAAGCTAACGCTGGGCGTGGTGCCAAAAATGGTCCGGGTATTTCGGTTAAATTATCAGCAATTCATCCACGCTATGTACGTGCGCAACGTGATCGCGTAATGAGTGAACTATTTCCACGGCTAAAACATTTATATCTATTGGCAAAACAATATCAAATTGCATTGTTTATTGATGCTGAAGAAAGTGAACGCTTAGAAATTTCAATTGATCTATTAGAAAAACTAGTCTTAGATAAAGATCTGGCTGGCTTTGGTGGAATTGGTTTCGTTATTCAGGCATATCAACGCCGTGCACCATATGTAATCGATTATGTAATTGATTTGGCAAAACGTGCCAATAACCGTATCATGGTACGTTTGGTTAAGGGTGCTTATTGGGATAGTGAAATTAAAAAAGCTCAGGTTGATGGTCAGATTGATTATCCAGTGTTTACACGTAAATTTTATACTGATTTGTCATATTTAGCTTGTGCGCGCAAAATGCTTTCAGCACAGAATGAAATTTATCCAGCATTTGCTACTCACAATGCATATAGCTTAGCGGCCATTTATACTATGGCAAAAGCTGAAGATAAAGAATTTGAATTCCAGTGTTTATTTGGGATGGGTGAAACTCTCTACAATAATGTAGTCGGTAAAGAGCATTTAAATCTAACTTGCCGTGTTTATGCTCCGGTTGGAACTTATGAAACTTTATTGGCATATCTAGTACGCCGTTTATTAGAAAATGGTGCAAATTCTTCTTTTGTACATCAATTAGTTGATCCTTCTATTCCAGTTAGTGAATTAGTAGTAAGTCCAGTTGAATTAATGCAAAAAGCTGAGCGGGCATCTAATCCATTCTTCAATAAGCCAAGTCATATCTATCCTGGAAATCGGATAAACTCATTAGGTTTGGATTTATCAGATGAATTTCAACTAAGTGAATTAGAAGCTAAATTAAATCAATTTCAAACTAAAACTTACCGTGCAGAGCCTTTACTTTGGGATTATGTGATTAGCGAGCGCGAAGTTAAACCAGTAATTAATCCAGCCAATAAAAATGATACGGTTGGTGAAGTACTGAATGCTAATCTGGATGAAGTCGGTGTTGCGGTTAGTAATGCGGTTAGTGCCTTTCCTCTGTGGTCACAAACAGCTCCATCAGAACGTGCGGCAATGATCGTTAAATTTGCGGATTTACTTGAGCAAAATTATTATGAGATTTTAAATATTGTCGTGCGTGAAGCAGGTAAAACGCTAAGTAATGGAATTGCTGAAGTGCGCGAAGCTGTTGATTTCTGTCGTTATTATGCCGCTCAGGTAAGCAATGAGTTTAATAATGATACTCATAAAGCGATTGGTCCGGTAATTTGTATTAGTCCATGGAATTTCCCATTGGCGATATTTGTTGGTGAAGTAGTGAGTAGTTTGGTTGCAGGTAATACTGTAATTGCGAAACCATCGGCACAGACTAACTTGATTGCCCATTATGCAGTAAAATTAATGCATGAAGCGGGTGTTCCTCCTGCGGCAGTACAATTAATGATCGGTAGCGGTAGTATTATTGGTAATCAATTAACCAAAGACCCACGTGTTGCGGGCGTTATTTTCACAGGTTCTACTGAAGTGGCGCAAACGATTAATCAAAATTTAGCGTCAAAAGCTGATTCTGGAGTACTAATTGCCGAAACTGGTGGTCAAAATGCGATGATTGTCGATTCAACCGCTTTACCAGAACAAGTGGTATTGGATGTGGTTACCTCTGGTTTTGATAGTGCTGGACAACGTTGCTCAGCATTGCGCGTGTTATATTTGCAAGCGGATATTGCTGATAAAACTATCAAAATGCTTAAAGGTGCGATGGATGATTTACGGGTTGGTAATCCGTGCTTGTTAAATACTGATGTTGGTCCGGTAATCGATACCAAAGCGCAAAAAGTGCTATTGGATCATATTGATAAATTGAAAAAAACTGCGCGGATGTGCTACCAAACTAAACTTCAGCCCGAATGCGCTGATGGAATTTTTGTTGCTCCAACCGTATTTGAAATTGGTTCAATTAAAGAATTAAAACGCGAAGTATTCGGTCCGGTTATTCATATCATTCGCTTTGCTGGTGAAGATTTAGATAAAGTAATTGCCGAAATTAATAGCAGTGGTTACGGTTTAACGCAGGGCTTACACAGTCGTTTAGAAGAAACTGCTGCCAAAGTTTATAACAATATTAAAGCTGGTAATATTTATATCAATCGTAATACGGTTGGTGCAGTGGTTGGTGTTCAGCCTTTTGGCGGTGAAGGATTATCTGGAACTGGACCTAAAGCTGGTGGACCATTGTACTTATATCGCTTGGTGCATACTGCAGCGCATCCTAAGTCTAAAGTTACTAAAAAAGCCGTAAATTTTGCGCAGTTGGATAATTTTGTTAATAGCCTTGGACAATTATCTCTTGATCAAGCACAGATTACTGAATTATTGGCATTAGCTACGCGGTTAAAAGGAATTTCGCCATTAACCGAGCAAATTGAATTACCAGGTCCAACTGGTGAACGCAACTTTATGTTGTTTGCTGCCCGTGGTTTTGTCGGATGTTTGTCGGATAGTTTGTATGAGTACTGTGTTCAAGTGATTTACGCCTTGGCAAGTGGTAATCAGGTAATTTTACCGAAGGATGGGGTTGCGGATAGTTTAGGACGTTATCTTCCGAATAAATCATACTTCACTAGCGATCTTACTAAGGTTGAATTAATTCATGTCTTGTTAGTAAGCAAAAACTACGCTAATTTGACGAATATAAAAAATGAATTGGCGAAGCGCGACAGCTTGTTAACTGGTGTAATGCAAGAAGCAGATCATGGCTATAACATACATTTCTTAGTAACCGAACGTACGGTAAGTATTAATATTACGGCAACGGGTGGGAATGTGCAGTTGATGAGTATCGACGACAAAATTTAATATACTCATTGTCTTTGAATCTTGGACTTTGTCGGCTTTTAAAAAAGACTCCTTATGTAGTTCTAACTACACTGCGTCGTCTTTTTTATCAATCC
>CAZTBH010000057.1:0-14038 GCA_964611845.1 uncultured Neisseria sp. | reverse complement strand
AAGCTGTAAATAATCTATACTTTTAAATTGCTCTAAAAATGGGAGTATTACCATGGGGACTACAGTCAATGCAAATGATAATTTGGCAAATATGCCAAGAATGAGAAGTTTCTTCATAATCATATACCTTAAAAAATTTCTAATTTACTCATGGCACCAAGACCATCATCTTTGGTTGTAGATATTTAAAAATACACATTTTTTAATGATTTTTAAAGCAAAATCCATGTCTTAATGAACAAATAAATATAAATAACTTGTTATTGAAGATAATGCTATAGTAATTACACCAAATGCTATAGTTAATTTTTGAATTTTTTTATGCTCTACATTACGATATAAGTTGAAATCATCTGTCAGATTTTTAAAATTATCCGTTAAAATAATTAAGTTATCATTAACACTAGTTATATCATTATTTTGCGTCGTTTGCTCTTGTTTTAAAATTGAAATTGAAGATTTATATTCATTTTTAGCATTTAATAAATTTTCATGAATATTGTTTTCAAGTCCTTCAATTTTATGAGAAATATCATGAAGAGTTTTTTCTTGTTGCTTAGAAAAAACTCCCTCACACTCTCTAACTATATCAACTAATTTACCTTGCTTATCATTTACATAGTGTTCTAAATCTGAAACCTTAGAATCAATTAAACTCAAAAGTTTCTCACTTTGTTTTGTTTGCTCTTGTTTTAAGATTGACATCGAAGACTGATATTCATTTTTAGCACTCAATAAATTTTCATTAACATTTTCTTCAAATATATTTACTCTCAAAGAAACCTCACCAAGTGTTTGTTCTTGTTGTTTTGAAAGAAATTCCTGAGATTCTCTAACCGTACTAAGTAATTTAGCTTGCGTTTCATTTACATTCTTTTCTAGTACGGAAATTTTAGAGTCAATTTCACTGTGCTGGGATGAAATCCATTCTTTTAAATCTCCAATTGATTCTGCAACCGATTTTAAGAGTATATCCCTTGTATTTCCAATCTCTTTAGATATTGCAATAAGTTTTCTTGCGCCATCTTCAGTCAATCCCTTAAGCTCAAAATACTCTTTAACCAGCTTGTCAAGTTCTGCATTTTGTTTTGCCAATATATCATGTTGATCTTCTAGTTTATGTGTTTGTGATTCAATTTGCGTTGTTTGCTTTTTAATAACACTTTGTTGTTCAGATAGTTGATTTTGTTGCATATTTAAGTGTCTAGATAGCATAATATTAACAACAGTTAATTGTCCAAGAATTTTTGAAAATTCGGCTTGAACCTCTGTTGCATCCATTTGGGCATTTTCCATTGTTTTATCAAAACTTATAGCATGCCATAATTTCTTACCTATACCACGTTGTTCATATTCATCTTTAGTTTGTTTGAATTCATTAAGCCGTTCATAATTTTCTTTAAAGTTTCTAAGAAGTTCATCCATGTTAATTTGTTTAATAAGATCATCACTTATTGTGACTTGCGACATATCTTGAATGATATCTGCCATGTTATTTTCCTTTATTTAGTGTTTGTAGGCTGTTTAATAAATCATCAATTTCATTTTCATTAATAACTTTAAAATTGTCGACATAATTATGAAGAAGCTGAATAGTTGCATCTCTGTTTTGAATCGAACTCTCCGCAATCGTAATCGTATTGCTCATATTTTGTTGACTTTGATTAAAATCTTCTATAATATATCCATATTGTGCAGAACATTGTTGATATTGTTGTGAATTATTGAATTGCGAGTTCATCATTTGTGCCATATTTTCAAATAATCCCACACTTCCTTCCATGTGCTCTATTTGAGTATTTAATCTTTCAGTTCCTGTGTCATTAAGCCAATCAAAAAACCTTTCAATGCCAAACATAACAAATGTAGTCATAATTCCAGTAAGCAATGCGGTAACTACAGGTGAAATAATCGGCGCCAATGGTGCAAATATTGGTATTGATAAAATAAAAGTTTCAATTGATTTTTCAAATAGTAATCCTAAACTCGTAGTAATTACCGCTGTAATAATTTTTGTTGCTTGGCGAGCTATTTCAATGCCACTCATTTCTTCTGGTGGGTTAGTTATTAACTTAATAGCATCCCACAATCCTTTTAAACCTTCTCGTATTATAGTAACAATTTTTGCCGACGTAGTAATAATGTTGTTTATAATAAACGTCAGGAAATTACTTATAAATCCTTGTATTCCACCAGAAACAACACTTTTAAAAATATGTTCTGACTTTTTAATTATTCTACTAATTGTAGTTTTAATTGCCTCAATAACATTATCAACAAAGTTTTCCTTCAGATCAGGATCTCTTGCTATTCGCTTTACTTCAAGATATGAACTATTAACTAACTCATGTAAAACCAACCCCATCGCTTGACGCAAAGCATTATTCCCTGCATCTTTTAATCCAGTTTGCAAAAGCTCAGCACCTTGCTTCTTGAACTGAGCTTTAGCTATTTCTGTGTTAATATGTTGATCAGCTTGATTTTTTGTTTCTCGCAGTTTTTTCTCATCCACACCAAATGATTCAGCATTTGTTTTCCCATCATTTTTTTTACGCTCACTTTCTGCCCACTGTATTTTATCTTTTTTCCCCATCGACTGATTTATATCCGATTCACATGGAACTAGATTTTCTGGGCTATTCGCCATTTTAACTCGCTGTTCTTGTGTCATAAATAAATTTGATTTTAAATCACGCTCAATATTTTCAGCAGCATTAACATGGTCAAGATGTGTTTTTCCATCACGAGATAATTCTTTTCCTGTGTATGCACTGTTTATTTGATTATCATTCTGAAACATCTCTTTGCGTTTCTTTGGTAGATCTTTATCGTAAGGAGTTCGATCAAAATCATTTCTCGATTTCAGAAGTTTATCATATCTTTCTTTATCATTTTCATTGGCAACTACACCTTGTTCAAAATTATGCAGTGTTGTAACATTACCACCATCTTTATCATTAAACATGGCTTTATTTAAGCCAAAAGGTCCAATAATTTGTTTTAAAACCTCATCTCTACAACTATCCAATAGCTCATTCATGCGCTGTTTTTTTAGTTCACGAGAAGATGGTGATTTGTGATGTAACTCATTTTGTAAATTATTAACATTGGTTGAGTATACACTGTTATTTTTAGCCTCTTCAAAACTTGGCATTGTCATGCTTAGATTGTTAGTTTTAATTGAAATCATCTAAATTCCTTTTTCTATATTTTTCCATAATATATTATATTTTGCCTGTTTTAATCATTACGTACACTAGATTTTTTTCTTTAAGTTCATCTTTATACTCTTTTAACTCTTGAATTATTCTTGGAATATATGATAATAATAAAAAAGAAATAGCTAAACAAGCAATCAAAAATTTATTTAATAATGATGGGTCTATTTTTGTTATCTCAGCCTTTGAAATATATAGTTTACCTTCCTCACCAATACTCTCAACATCATAAGGTTTACAAGCACTATTGTTTAAATATTTTGTACATTTTTCCATACGTGTGCAACAATTTTCTGAAGTTCCGCCATTACTTTCAACAATTGATGTTTTTTGTATATTATTACTTTCGAGAACCTGCAATAACACTTTGGCATTGGTCCATTTACCAACAAGTATTTGTGATTCTTGCAATGTATTGCTTGAACTCTCAAATGAGTACTCATTTGTAATAACATAACGTGTATTCGATTCAAACATAATGTGCTGAGTATTTAGCTCAATTCTCAAATTACTTGAATTTGGCAAAATTACCACATTGGTACAAAATGCTAAACTTAAAGATAGTATAGTTAAGGTAATATAAGCAAATGCTTTAATTACTGGATACTTATAAGAAATAAGTAATACAGACGAAATTAATAAAATTATTGTCAAGATGATGATATTACTATTCTGAATTATTTTACCATCCACAATAAAGAACAACATATAAGCAAGTGCTGGTGCTAAAAACCCATTATCAAACCGCATATAGTAAAATGAATTAAGATTACTTATTTTCTCTTTAATATAATTTAAATATTCTAATGAGACCTCCTTGGTTTTATCTTCATTGCTGATTTTATCTTTATAAAATGCCAATATTTCTTTGGTTGGGCTTTTCATTGGTGAATCGCTAAGACAAGTACCTTCACATAGCCCCAAAAATTGATTCTTTATCGTAACCGAAAATTGATGAATAATCGCCCCGATTGGAATAGATGCAACAAAGGTTAATAGTGTTGTGGCATCCATTATCTGTTTTGCCATATCTGCCCAATCAGCAGAATGGACACTATAGTGAAATAACAAAAACCAGCCAATAAAAACGCTACCAGATATTTGGTAACGTAATAATACTCTTAAATCCATTTTAGCCCTTAACAATACGATATAGTCAAACAAGTATTATACAATCTACCTACTGGCAGTGTTGCTAATACCCGCATGGTTAAGTCATTAATTGGGACTCCAAAGTCCAAGCTATCTTCAATACAAATTAATCCCGCACCTTTTTGTTCAAGTTGCTTGAGTAATATGGCTAAGTAATTGATTGATAGACATATGTCATCTAAATGATTTACAATTAGATTTTCACCTTGGCCAATCCTTGCCAATGCCAATTCTATGCTATTATGTTGACCTTTGAAGTCATAGCTTGAATCAATAACACTTAATACTTTGTGTGGTATTCTTGTACTGAGTTCAGCCGCTTTTTCCAGCAACTGTTCTTCATCAAATAACTGATGGTACAGATATGCTACGTTCATAAATATCTTCTTTCATATTTTCTGGTGTCAGAATAATCTATCGCTATATCATTACCATGTAAATATTAACCATACTATCTAGACTATTATATCACACTATTAATGTGTAACACTCACAGTGTATAGAGTTATAAGGTACACTCACATAAAATAACTACATGAAAAATCATTCTCTCAACTACATCCTAGCTTCCAACATTCGCTCACGTCGCACAATCCTTGGTATTAGCCAAGAATCACTAAGCGAAATGCTCGATGTTCACCGCAATACCATTTCATTACTTGAGACCGGTAAGCGTGGTATTAGCCTAGATCTATTGGCAGCCATAGCCAAAATCTTAAATTGTCAAGCCTATGAGCTGTTAATTCCACCTAAACCATAGAATTGGTCGTTAAATTCTCTATCTCATTTTATTTGTCTAACTACAATCTGCATTGCTACTGATATAAACTGGCAACTTGGCTATATTTATCTTTGAACCATGTTCTAAGTTCTGCGGGTTCAAGTATCTCAGCATTATTCATAAACTGCGGGAAATACAATTGTGCCTTAAGTGCTGAACATTCAAAAGTATAAATATCGTTTTCTTGAGCAATTAGCTTGGGACGATGAGTTATATTCTTTTGGTACATGGCGACTCCACTTGAGTTCAGGCGAACTTTGATATGTTTGCCATAAGATAAAAATGCATCAAAGTTGTTTTTTAAGCTATTTACATATTCTTCATCATAATGTTCATATGCTTGTTCACGGAGGATTGATACCGCTTTGATGTGTGCCAAACGATAGATTGCGTACTCTTGGCGTTTGTTGCAGTAGCATAATATGTAATTACGCGTTTCGCCATCTGATTTGATTAGTGCGTAAGGTTCGATTATGCGATATTCATCCTTATAACGAATCTTAAGCTTTAGTTTATAATGGACTGCTTCTTTGATAAGTAAGCATGAGCTATAATAAATAACCTGTTCACGGAGGAATCTTGGTTGATTACAATAGGCATAGAGTAGTTTTCTGAAATACTCGGCTTTATTGTCAATCTTGATTGAGTCACAGATTGCCGCAAAATAATCGAGGTTATCTTGGTTTAAGGTAAACTGTAATACTTTATAGTTTTCTAAACTTATTTCGCTATCAAGTTTGAGTTTTTTATCACCATAGTAGCGGAAGATTTCATTACAAAGTTTATTTTTAGTAATTGCGAATGATTCGACATCACCGAGAATTATTTCATTTAAAAATTCAGGAACATTTACCCGTACTTTGGGATCTAATTCAAAACTCATCTGTGTGCTCCTATATACCAATGAAGAATAGTTGTAATATTAGTTATAGCGGATTTAATTTTACATAATTAAATTAATTGCTCGTAACAATTAGTGCTTAATAAATTAATAGCAGTATTTTATATAATTATCACCACTGTGACAAACAGCAGTAATACATCAAAAAGTAATGTAATTTATGTCTGAAGTAATTTAGTATTTTACTTCAAGCATAGCTGATAAATTCTAGTTTCTATAACTCAATGGCAAATAATTATTATTTTTTACGTTTATTGCAGGTAAATTCAAATTCATAGTTTAGACTAAAAACAAGGTTGAGCTATATAATTTAATAATTTGTATTCGTAAGTTCTAGTTAATAGAACTAAATTATCAGCAAATTACCAATAATAATAAATCATAACAGCAATAAACTACATTGTAACATTTTGTATTTATGCTGTTTTTACTATTATGCTTATTCGCGTAAAATCCAGTCTTGAAATAAAAGATTCACTACACAATTTAATAAAATTATAAAATAAAACAAAGATTGGATGTTATTATGACTTACTTACAAAATGAAACAAATAAAATTAGATTCTCACAATTATTAAAAGTTGCGAGTTTTGTTGATGAAAAAATTATCCAAGAACGAGCTACCGATACCGAATACCAATACTGGGATAATGACATGTATGCCGAGTGTTATTTTGATTTCTGTCGCTGCGAAGGTTGTAAACAAAGCAGCACCAAAACAAAATATCGAGAGAGCCGAATCAAATTTCGTAAAGCAAAAGCCAAATGGTTAACCATATGCTATAACTATCCGATATTCAGAAGATTTACCCTAGCGCAAATTATAGCGTTATCCGAGCTATATCAAACGATAACGGGCTATGACTCGTACTCTCAGTGTTTTAGAAATCCCGTGGTGTTTACCGTAGATTGTATCAATGCAATTCAATGTATGGCAAATCTTGATGATCAAGAACTAGATAACGAATCAAAGAGAAATAAACGTTGGGAAGAATTTTATTTAATCAAAGGTATGCGAGAAATTAATGCCTTTATAGCGCCCCACGAATATATCAATGATTCAATTGCGGCACAAATCTATGTGGCCTCATTAGACAATAAACCAACGCGCGTGCAAACTCTAGCCGAAGCCCGTCAAAAATATGACGAGTATCGCAAAACATATCACCCAGAGCAAAGAATCTTTTTTCCGACAGTAAATGGCGATAAAGATTTTGAATGATTAATCCATGCAGGCTGGGTTTAAGTGCGAACGGAACAGAAATAGATTTAAAATATAATCATCTAGCTGAAAAGCATTGCGTCTGCTGTAGTATAATAACTGTTAAATTTATCATGGGAAATTATACATATGCAACAACAGCTGATTAAGCTAAAACCGATACTTTCATTTCTTGGCGCAACCATTCTTCTATTTGGTTTTATGGTTTATGTTGGAAAAGTTCTAATTCCATTTATTGCAGCTTTAATTTTGGCTTATATTCTAAATCCATTAGTTGATAAACTAGAAAATAAATTCAAAATACGCAGAAAATTTAGCGCCATGTTCTTGGCATTATTAATTTTACTAATTTTTGTTGCAATTCCGATGTATCTTATTCCAGTACTCGTAGGACAATTTAAAGTTATTCTCACTAAACTACCGCAAATTATTGCTTTAATCAATGTGAATATCATTAGTAAACTGAATCTTCAATTAGGTACTCATCTAAGCTTGGACTTAAACAGCCTGAAAGAAATGCTGGTTACTAATCAAGCAAAAATTTCGAATAATTTAGATCTATTTTCGCATATCGCCCAAAATAGTATAATTCTCATTGAAATTGTTGTCTATATTATATTAATTCCATTTGCTCTTTTTTACTCAATCATCAACTGGCATAATATTCTTAAATTTTTTGATGAACTTATTCCTCGTTCATTTACATCAGCAATGCATCGTTTATTTCGTGATGTGGACATAATGCTTTCTTCTTATCTGCGTGGGCAACTTTCAGTTATGCTAATCATGGCAGCTTACTATGCAGTCGGTTTAAATATCGTGGACTTACCATCAGGCACGGCTATTGGAATTATAACGGGACTAATGGTGTTTATCCCTTATCTAGGAGTATTGTCTGGCTTGATTTTTGCATTAACCATTGGGCTTTCACAGTTTACAGGATCTGGAAATTTATTGGCTATCGTGATTGTTTTTGCTATTGGTCATGTTATGGAGGGTGGTTTGGTTACTCCATTTTTGGTCGGTGGTAGAATCGGGCTTAATCCGGTAATGATTATTCTTGCGTTGATGGTTTTTGGTAAAGTATTTGGAATTGTTGGTGTATTGCTCGCGCTTCCTTTATCAACCATCGCAGTAGTTCTACTCCGTCATGCTAAAGAATACTATACTAACACCCATTATTATAAAGATCATTCGTAATGAGTGCTCAGCAGTTATTAGATTTATTCAATCAGCACTATGATTTTAATAGTTTCATTGCTTCTGGTAATGAAATAACCGTAGCGAACTTGCAAAGCTTTACTAATCAGTTTACCCACATATATGGTGAACACTTGACGGGTAAAACTCATTTATTAAAATCATGGGTTAATCTTGCATCTGGTCGCCGTCAAAATGCAATTTACCTCGATGCTTTGGAGCTAAACACAGAGCAGTTGAGCAGTATAAATTTAGATGAACTACGTTTCATCGCGATAGACAATATTGATACTCTAGACGAAGATCAGCAAATCGAGTTATTCGATTTATTCAATCATATAAAGCTTAATAACCGTGACAATTATTTATTAACTAGCTCAACAATTAATCTTAATAACTCTAAGATTCGGATTGATTTGAAAACAAGAATTTACTCTGGTTTAGTATTTGGACTTAAAAACCTTAATGAGTCAGAACTACTCAATGCGCTAATCATTTATAGCAATCGTGAGGGTATCAAAATTGGTGAAGCAGAATTAAAATATTTACTCCACCATTACACACGCAACCTAGGCAAGTTGATTCAGCTAATTCAAAAAGTGAGTAATTCGGCATTAGCGCTTAAAAAAGCGATTACCATTCCTCTGATAAAACAAAATTTAAATTAGAATAACAGAATAGCTAATTTATGATATCAAAGCGCTTTTAAATAAGCGCTACTTTGTACACAATTTATGCACATCCAATTAATCAACCTATTCATGCCTCATGTGAGCAACTCATATTTCAACCGCTATAACAGTTATTTACTTTGATTAAGCGCACAGGCTCTGTTATCCACAACTCACCCACACCCAATCGACATAACTATACAGAATACCGATGAGTAACTAAATTTAAGCAATAAAATTCAAACACTTAACTTGTTAGTTTAATTATCCACATATTATAACAATTCGCTTTGTTCTGGTGAATTTTGTTTGTCAACAATCGCACTAACCTGTCCATCACTAAGCGTAATCGCAATCTTGCCATGATGTTTAGCTTGTTTGATACTTTGGATTAGTTTACCGTTATTGTCACGAACAATTGCATAACCACGCGTTAGAACATTATGTGGATTGAGCAGATTAAGATTATGTATGCAGTTACTCAACCTAATTTGCTGATCTTTATAGACCGAATTAAACGAGCGTACAAGACGTAATTTAAGTTGCTCTAATCGTGCGGTTTGCGGTTCAATATCTGGTTTTAGCTGAACAATTTTACTCTGGTAGAGATCAAGTTGCCAGCGCAATTGTGATAGTTTACTTTGCATAACTTGGGCTATTTTTTGTTCCAACTGCGCCAAACGTTGGGTTTGCATTGCCAGTTTATTGAGCGGATTTGATGCTTTCAACTGAGCAAGGTTCAGATCTAAACGCTGTTGTTTATCATTAAGGAGCTGAAAAAATTGGGTTTTAAGTCCGCTTTCTAATGAGCGCACAACTTCAAGCCACTCACTACGGCTTTTGGCAACCAATTCGGCTGCTGCAGTTGGCGTGGGTGCACGTAAATCTGAAACAAAATCAATAATCGTGGTATCAGTTTCATGCCCAACCGCGCTAATCAGCGGAATCTGACTATTAAAAACCTCACGCGCGACAACTTCTTCATTAAAGCACCACAGATCCTCCATACTACCTCCGCCACGGCAGACTATCAGTACATCGACCTCTTGACGTTGATTAGCAGTACGAATGGCACGCACCAATTGCATACTCGCATCACTGCCCTGCACCGCACTATGGTAAATCACCAACGGAATATTTGGCATCCGTCGACGAAGCGTTGTTACCACATCACGAATCACCGAACCTTCTTTGGAAGTAATCACACCAATAGCACGAGGGAAAACCGGAATTGATTTTTTGTATTTCAGTTCAAATAAGCCTTCAGCTTTCAGCTTCTCAATCAAACGGGCATAGGCTTCCCATAGAGCGCCCAAACCAACTTTGCGCACCCGTTCAACATTAATTTGGTAGCTCCCATTTTGTGGATAAATCGTAACCCTACCGCGCACTTCAACTTGAGTACCATTTTCCAGCGGGAAATCCAGCAATCCAGCTAGTTTGGCAAACATGACGCAGGAAATTTTTGCGCCCTCGTCTTTTAGATCAAAATAGAGATGAGCATAGCTTTTCAGCCCTGAAATTTCACCCTTAATCCACATAATCGGCAAATGATTTTCTAGGGTTGATTTGGCAAGTTTATTAAGCTGACTGACTGAAATTACATCGTCGTCAGTTTGTTTGGGTGTCAATAGGTTTATTTGGTTAAAATTCATAGTTTCTTTTAGTGTATCTTTCTTAGTTTTGATTGATTAATTAACCAATCTCGGCTAACATATTTTTTAGGCGAATTTTTGCATTATGAAATTTTTATATCACAGCCAACTTTATAATCAACTTGTAAGGCACCAATAAGTAATTTAGCTTTGATATTATTGTAACCTTCATATTGAATTATCATAATAATTTAATCCGCTGCGTTATTTTATCTTGATATTTTTGAGTTCTTTCTCAACAAAATCAATATAATCAATCTCGACAGCTGAGATTTGATTAGTATTGCTTTCTTGAAATTTACTATATTCAAGAGTAGCTTTTTCCTCGGCGAGTTTAGCTGCAATTTTACCAGCATGAGTTAAAACTTCGCCACTTGTCATTTTGATAAAGTCATCTAATTTGGCAATCCAATCTGACATATACATCGGGGTTTGACGAATCGCTTGTATTTCTGCAAATTCAAGATAAGCTGTTACAATCCTATTCAAAAGATTTAACTCTTCTTCGGTTAAATAGTTCTTGGCAATTAGTACATCGGATTTATGCACTGAACTCCCTTTAAAACTGGTTAGTACCATATTTAACTGCTGGCTGTCTGAACGAGTATAAATAAGCTCTGCTGCGGTGTGCCCATGCGCAGCCCAGTGCATTTTATTCTGCACTGTCTTAAAAAACAATTGGGTAGATTCAACACCAGGATCATAATCAATACTGGTTGCATAAATTTCTAATACCTTGCGCCAAAATACTTTCTCAGATGAACGAATATCGCGAATACGAGTGAGTAATTCATCAAAATAATTACTACCGCCTGCTTGTTTAAGGCGCTCATCATCCATCACAAAGCCTTTAACAAGATACTCTTTGAGTTTCTGTGTTGCCCAAATTCTAAATTGAGTACCTCGATGCGATTTAATCCGATAACCAACCGAGATGATAACATCTAGATTATAATGCTTGGTATTGTATTTTTTACCATCAGCGGCAGTAATTCGGAAATTCCGAACAACTGAATCTTCAACTAATTCTCCATCAGCAAAGACATTAGAAATATGTTCGCTAATATTAGCTTTACTCGACTGAAATAGCTCAACCATTTGTGCTTGAGTTAACCATACCGTTTCATCAATAAGCAAGGTTTCAACTTTAGTTTGCCCATCTTCGGTTTGATAGATTAGAATATTGCTATTCATATTGTACACTCTTTACTCTTAGTCATGATTTTACCATCTCATTTAATTTAAAACAGAGAAGCTCCGACTTATAATGTCTAATTTTTATTTGCATACTTCCGGCAATATTTACTTGAGTTTGGCCAATGTCTCGCAGTTTAAATCCATGCTATTTATATCTTCTTGCTGTAATTTATATTTCTCTGTTATTTTCTTACCATAAATTATTTGTTATTTACATCAGATCGCTCAACATCATTCAAGATCGTGGTATATACCTGAGATATTTCTGTAGCAATATCGCTATTTGCTCCATTAAAGCACCAAAGTAAAATTTCTTCATTCTGTTTATTAAAATATTCTTTGGCATACTTATTGAGATCTGGTCTCTTCTCCAGCAGTTCTTTAACTTGAGTTGATGTTTGTCCAATAATATTAGTATAAACACTTTTATCAACAAAATACAAGATTCCAAGAAATATTAACGTACCATTAAGATTATCAACATCAAGATAATTTAATAATTTATCTTGTAAGCTTTTAACCTGTTGAAGTTGTTGAAATTTAATTCGCAAATACTCTTTATATTCTTGAATTGCATTACATATTTCTGGGTGCCTTATAAGATAATCTACGAACTCTTGATTATTATGTAATCTCGTAGGTAAATTTGAGCAGCAGGATTCATCTTTTTGCAAAAACCAAGATTTTACTAATTTACATTCATAATTAGACTTAGTTACCAGTGAGATTAGAGATTGTACTCCAGCGCTTAATTGAAATATTGCTTTAACATACGACTGCTCATTATTAACACGTATAATAAGATCAAAAATCTTTTTGCTACTAAAAGTAACTTTGTTTTTATTGGCACTTAAATTATCGCCATCAAGTCGATCATAAAAATCCTGTTTTAATTGTAACTGAACCTTATTAACACATAGGTGGTATATGCCCGCTAGATATCTTATTTCAACATCATTAATCTCGTATTTGCTACATTTATCTTGGGTGCTTTTACTTAAGTAATGCACACCAAAATCGTATGCAGAATCAGGTGGTATGATTTGAGTTGGCGAGTACTTAGCATCTTGAAAGAAATGCATAATATCATTTTCTTTTTTAAACTAATAGCGGAGGGATTCAGCTTCTTTATTTGCCCTAGTTTGTAGCGCATAAATTCATCATGAATCTCATTAGCCAAACTTACAAAAAAGTTATGGTCATTGAAATAAAGATAATGCCATTTAATTAAAAACGATATATTGTGTTTTATCTGCCCCACAATCATACTTGAATAAAATTTATTATCATTACTCTTCAATGAGTTATCAGTAAGAGCCCAATCGTTTATCTGTAGTAGAATGTTTTTTATAATTCTTCGATTCTCTAAAAAACCGCTACTACTATGGTAAGCTAGATAATTTGCCAGCTGCTGGGTAAAAATCGTGCTGTCTTCAGGCAATAGTTCATTTATTTTACATGGCTGCCAGTCTAATATCTCATCAACAATGCGCTCCAGATAACTATTAAATATCTGAGGAGTTTTTGATATGTCCGCAATCAAAATTACTTGACACTTATTCGTAGTTTTCAGACAATCAATAACACCGATCAAATCTAAATAGTTGTCCTCACTTGCATGTAAACGTTCTAAATCATCAAAAACCACCACTCTATTTTTCGGCATAAATATTTGCCAGTTACTTTCCATGAGTCTAGCTAATAAGCCATTTAAGGTTAATAACCTCCACAAAAATTGTTTCTGGATAATTTGTGCGATTAATTCACTACGTGACGCACTAAAACAACTAATATAAATATTAGGATTAGCATCAATATACTTATAATAAGTCTCATAATGTGTAGTTTTACCGCTTCCCCAAGCCCCATCAATTAGCAAACATTGCCAATTTAATTTCTTGGCTTTTGATTTTGAATTAAAAACCTTCTTTTTTTCCTTAATACATTTATTTAAAGTAGGATAAATTAACTTATAACTTTTAAAATATTTCTTGCTACATGACAGAAAATAAAAAAAGCTGACCATATCTTCAAAAATAGG
>CAZTBH010000056.1:0-15057 GCA_964611845.1 uncultured Neisseria sp. | reverse complement strand
CCGGACCCGTTGGCCGCTTGGGTAACCTCTCCATTGATGAGGTACTCATTGTATCCAAAAACCACTCTCCCGTCAAGTAAAAATTGAATTTATTTTACTAATTAAATTTAGTAACTTGACAAATAGCAACTAAAACAATAAATTAATCTCAACACCACAAAAACAACGTAGTAATCTAGATTACCTAATTTAAAGAATTTTAATTTATTCCATAGACCATATTCAAGCTAGAAATTGCGTTAGTTGCTGCATTACCAGCTGGCGGATTAGAATTATAAGTCAATTGATAATTAATCCCGATGCCAAAATTCTTATTTATTTGTATGTTTAAGGTAGATATCGAGTAGGTTGTCGTATTATTCTGAGCAGCCGTATTTTGTAACTGCTCATAAAAAGTTAGAATATTACTTAGATTAAGGTTATAGGTTGCCTGCGTTAACCATTGTGGCTGTGTACCAGCAACATTAGTAGAAACAACGTGGCGTTGCTGCAACCCAGGTCCAAGCGCTAGCTGCAAACCCATTAAGTCATTATTAAAAATCTGCAGCTTATAACCAATATTCTCATTCCAAACATAGTAGTAACCATCATTAGCATCGTTCAAATAAGAAGCTTGGGCAAATATCCCGCTATATTTATTGAACATATACGCACCGTTTTGTTGAAGATATAGTCTATTTTTATTTGAACCTGATCCAGAAGTCTGTAGATTATCATACTGACCGATAGTGTTAAATTGCCAGCCAACAGCTCCTGATTCTGGTTTATAATTAACAATAGCACTACCATTGACACTACTACTGTTAGTATCACCGCTAGCACTACCTGCACCAAAACCAAACTGCGAGCCCAGCCATGGATTATATGGTGGTTTAGCTGGTGGCGGAACAAAAATACTAGCATTAACAGACGTCACTGGCAGTACCTGTGATTCATAAAGCGTGGCAATTGAATTGTAGTAACTTGATTTTTGAGCATATTGATTTGCTAATTGGTGATATTGATCTGCCAGCGAAACACTTGACTCTACGTCTAGCAACTCGGTTGCTAAACAGTAATGACAAGAATAGAAAGCACTACTAGCAGCTATAAATAATAACTTTTTCGACATTTGCGTATGGTCCTTTTCCTAATTTCTCGATTCATATAAAATTCATTATTTGGGTAAATCTCCTTCACGATTTTTAGGTTATAAATAGTAAAAATCTTTAAGCAAGTATTATTTGCTTAAAGATTTTATGAAAATAAATGCACAGAGATGCTGTTAAAATAGATCAAGAATGCAGCAATCTCAATGCAAAATGAAATAAACTACACCTTCACACTATGTTTACACTTAGGACAAATATGCTGTGTGCCTTTAGTTTTGGTAGTGTGTACCATCATTACTGGATAATTACACTCTGGACAGTTCGCACTAATTGGTTCATATTTGAAAATAGTTTTACATTCTGGGTAATTATTACAAGAATAAAACACGCCAAAACGTCCTTTTTTCGGAATAACTTTACCCTTTTTACATTCCGGACAACCCACCGCATTTTCAACTTCTGGAGTATCCATATTTTCAATGTGTTTGCATTTTGGATAATTGGCACATGAGATGAATTTACCAAATTTACCACTACGAATTAGTAGCTTGCCTCCATCTTTAGGGCAAACCCGCCCTTCAACTTCTTCAGGTGGTGCAACGACTTCGCTATTACCATCTTTATCAACTTTGCGCATATAGTTACACTCTGGATAGCCTGAACAACCAATAAAGCGCCCGTATTTACCAAAGCGCGAAATAAGCGGCTTGCCGCACTCAGGACAGTTTTCATCAAGCTTTTCGCTGGTTAGTTCCATTTTAGAAATATTTTGTTTCTCGGTAACCAAAGCGTGCAATTCATCCCAAAATTGGTGTAACGTCGGTAATTTGGCACTCTTACCAATCGCAATATTATCCAAAGTATCTTCTAAATTGGCAGTAAACTGTAAATCAACATATTTAGTCAGATGATTAGTTAAAAACAAGCTGACAATAGCCCCAATTTCAGTTGGTACAAAGCGTTTTTTATCCATCACCACATATTCACGTTTTTTAAGCGTTGCAATGATTGATGCATAAGTCGACGGACGACCAATTCCTAGTTCCTCGAGTGCTTTAACTAAAGAAGCTTCAGTATAACGTGGCTTAGGTTCGGTTTGGTGCGCAGTAATATCAAGGCTATCAACTGGTACCATTTCACCTTCGATCAACTCTGGTAAACGAGCTTCCTCATCTTCATTTACTACGCTATCTTCAAAGGTTTCCTGATAGACTTTCATGAAACCATCAAAGTTAACCATAACTCCATTAGCGCGAAACACGGTATTTCCCAATTCAAAATCAATTGCTGTCGTATCTAAAACAGCAGAACTAATCTGAGATGCTAGCGTACGCCGCCAAATTAATTCATAGAGCTTGAATTGATCTGCATTAAGATAAGCTTTAACGCTATCTGGAGTCCGTAAAATTGAAGTAGGACGAATTGCTTCATGGGCTTCTTGCGCATTTTTAGATTTACTGGTATAAACATTGGCTTTTGCAGGTAAATAACGCTCATCAAAATTTGCCGTAATATATTCGCGAATTTCTTCTATTGCTATAGCTGATAATTGCACTGAATCAGTACGCATATAAGTAATCAAACCGACAGACTCTTTACCTAATGCAACCCCTTCATAAAGTGTCTGAGCAATACGCATAGTCCGATCAGTGGCAAAGCCTAGCTGACGGGATGACTCTATTTGCAAAGATGAAGTAATAAATGGCGCAGTTGGATTTTTCTTCTTTTGTTTCTTGCTAACTTTACGAATTTTAGCCTGTTCAATCCCACTAATACCAGCAACAATATCTTTGGCATATTGTTCGGTGGTGATGGTGCGGGTTTCAATTTTAGTTCCTGCATGCTCAATTAATTTAGCACGAAATTTAATCCGTTCTTTATGACTAAATAAATGTACACCAAAATAATCTTCTGGAACAAATTTCTTGATTTCATCTTCGCGTTCACAAATCAAGCGTAAAGCTGGAGATTGCACCCTTCCCGCGGATAGACCAGGTTTAATCTTGCGCCATAATAAGGGCGAAACATTAAACCCGATAAGATAATCCAAAGTAAGTCTGGCTTGCTGAGCATCAACCAAATTGGCATCAATCTGACGCGGATGAGCAACCGCTTCTAATATCGCGGGCTTAGTAATCTCATTAAATGTTACCCGGGCAACATGGCGCCCTGCACACAAATTATTATCACGTAAAATTTCAGTAATATGCCACGCAATTGCCTCTCCCTCTCGGTCTTGATCGCTTGCTAGAAATATCGTATCGGCTTTTTCAGCTGCTGCCAAAATTTCATCTACGTGTTTTTGATTTTTAGCAATTAATTGATACTTGGGTAAAAAATCGTTATTCACATCAATTGAACCATTTTTTTTGGGCAAATCACGCACATGCCCAAATGAGGCTAAAACGGTAAATTCATTATCCAGATATTTACTAATAGTTTTAGCTTTAGCAGGAGACTCAACAATCAATAGCTTACGTGCCATAGTTAACCTTTAATATTTTTTAATGTATTGTAAAATTATTCGAGCAGTAATACGCACTACCACTGCCACTAGAATTTAACAGATTATACTTATAATGCTGTAAATGGTAAGTTAAACCTTCCAAAATTAGTTGCATCTCATCATCTTCAAATTCACCATCCAAACCTAATTCACCTAAACGATCTAATAAAATCTCACGCTCAATTAAAGAAATGCTCTTACTCTGCTCCCACTCCAAAATTTGGCGAATTATTGCTCGCGGTAGATGCTTTTCTTCCCAGCTACTAATAGTTCTAATTGCCGATGGATTAATTTCTAATCCAGTGCCACCTTGCAAAATCGGTGCAAACCACTCTAATGCTTCAGAAATTTCTTTTGCTGTAAACTTATGTTCATTTAATAACTCTTTAACCAAACCTTCTTGATTAAAATATAAGTTTTGATCTTTTGCGGTTGCAAATAAAAACTGTAATATTTCGATCATATTTTACCTATCTAAAAATCCGCTGATAACGTCCGCCGCCACAATTAATTATTTGTCCGGCAAGCTCCAACTCCAATAGTTTGCCACATAACTCACCAAAATCAATAGCTAATTTTGCACATAAGCTATCTACTGACAACGGATCGTAGCCTAAAGCCTGTAATATTGGATCTTCATTATTTGTATTAATCTCATTGTGAAACAGTGTATTTTGCTGCACAGAAAATTCATCGAGCACATCACTCGCGGTCTCAATTAATTTTGCACCTTGTTTGATTAATTTGTGGCATCCGCGCGCCATTGGGTTATGAATTGATCCTGGAATTGCCATCACATCGCGCCCCATTTCAAGCGCAAAATTGGCACTAATCATTGAACCACCATCGCTGGCTGATTCAACTACTAAACAAGCTTTACTTAGTCCGACGATAACTCGATTACGGCGGGGAAAATTTTGGGTTTGTGCTGGTGTACCTAATTTAAATTCACTCAAAATCAAACCATGTTTTGCCATTTGGCGATAAGTTTCCCGATTGGATGCTGGATAAACCAAATCCATTCCAGTGCCAATCACTGCAATTGACGAAGCTCCATTTGCTGCTGCCAAAGCTCCTTCATGGGCTGCCTTATCAATACCCGCAGCCAAACCGCTGACAACTGTAACGCCACGACTAGCTAGTTCATTTGCAAAACTCTTGGCATTTTCAATACCTTGAGTACTTGGATGTCGAGTACCGACCATCGCTATTTTATTGGAGGTTTGCAGTAAGTTCAGATTACCCTCGGCAAAAAGGACTAGAGGCGGGTTGGCTATTTGCGCTAACTCTGCGGGATAAGAAGCATGCTCCAAAGTCAATAAATGGCGATTTTCTGGCATTTGTAATTGCCAATTAAGTGCACTCTCAACAGCACCATCTACATCCGTATTCAAGAGGCTCTCGGCTATGCCTTTGCTAACTATAGCAGACAAACTATTAAAGCTCTGCGTAAAGATATTTTCAATACTACCAAAATGCTGGATTAATTTTAATCCAGTTGCAGGACCTATGCCATAGCTGAAGGCAAGTTTTAACCATAATTTAAGATTCGTGTTTGTCATTCTTGGGATTGTACTACAGAATATAGTTCGATGGCACGACTAGAATTAGTTACTAAACCAAAAGATAATTTATCATATACTTTGTAAACTATAACTTCACCAATAATTTCTGGTGGCATTACCAGATATTTTGGTTTATCTTGGTTAGACGTTGGATCAACAATTTTACGCGTACTTGTGACGTCAAACACCAGACCGACGTCAACGCCGTCGCGATTACCACGGTTAATCACCACAGTATTATCTTCGGCAGTGGAAGTCAATGAATCATAAAGCGCAACAATCTTACCACTAATAATCTGATCCGATTTGTGCGGAACTATCACTGGAATATCAGGCTCTGCTACGGTCATGACCCTGTCCAAAGGTGAAATCTGACTAACCGTATTATTAACGTGCAGAGTACTCACCGGACCCAATTGATCAAGAATTGCCGTGCCATCCCAACGAACTTCATATCCCAAAGACTCTTTACTATCTGGATCAACTATTTCGCGAAACTTGCTCAAAACCGACACCTGAGAACCAACGCTAACACCGGTTAGCCCCTTGACATAGATATTGTCACCGGCAGTATACATATATTGCCCAACTTCACCACCAGCTACGACCACAGGAAGAGATTCAAAAATATTCTGATCAACTAGTGTAGGCTTCATTAGCAGATTTCTAAGTTTACGAATGGACATCGGTGGCAATGCATCACTGTCTATATCTCTAGCAGTTGGGACTAATTTTTCATATCCCGGAGAAATGGAGCCATTGTTACCGTGACTAACCACTAAGACTTTATAACCATCAACACCGAGTATCTGTAGCTGGTCTCCCGGGTAAAGTTTAGTAGCATTAAAGCGGCTAACCCCCATAAATTGCGACCAATATGAGATTTTTTTGAGGTACATTTCTGCTAATTTCATAACAGTGTCTGTTTTTTTCACAGTATAGCTGCGTGGAGCAGTTGATTTTACCAAGTCAGCACGCACACCAGTGCTGTTACTTTGCACACTAATTACGCGTGGACTTGAGTCCGCAAAAGAAACCATACCATCGCTCTCAGCGGCATAGCATACTGACAAACTTAGTGAATTTAGGAACAATAATAATATTTTTTTGAGCATTTAAGTAGCTTTCTTGCTAGAATAACGTTCTTTAGAACTAGTATTATATATTTTCATATGCTTAATCAAGGTACTATTTAATGGCTATTTTATCAATTTTACATTATCCTGACCCGCGGCTGCATCTAAAAGCTAAAGAGGTTACAGAATTTAATGCTGAACTTAAACAATTAGTTACAGACATGGCTGAAGCTATGTATAACAGCAATGGCATTGGTTTGGCGGCTAATCAAGTAAATATCCAAAAGCGTTTATTTATAATGGATTTAGCCAAAGAAGGAGAGACTTCCCGTCTACAAGTATTTATTAATCCACGTTTTTTAGAAAAGCGCGGTGAAGTACGTGGTGATGAAGGATGCTTGTCTGTGCCGGGAGTATTTGAGCCAGTCACTCGCGCTGAATGGATTAAAGTTGAATACCAGGATCTTGATGGCAAAAAACACCTGCTAGAGTGTGATGGTTTACAAGCAATCTGTATTCAACATGAAAACGACCATTTAGATGGCAAAGTATTTGTTGACTACTTATCAGGACTTAAACAAAATTTCATCAAAAAAAAGATGAAAAAACTCTTTAAAGATGAAAGATAATATGAACATCAAACCCAAGTATATTTACGCAGCTGTGGTAATTTATCTTATCACGGCTTTTTTTTCTCTCGGACATCTTCACCCCGATGAATACTACCAGATACTAGAATTTGCGGCTTATAAGCTACAATTAAACTCACCGCACGGATTAACTTGGGAGTTTTACGATCAAATTCGCCCTGCATTTCAGGCGTGGATTGTCGTCTATCTCTATAAATTAATTGCGCTGGTCGATCAACCTAATCCATTCTTCGTTGCATTTTTAACTAGAGCCATCTCCGGAGTCTTGTCTTTATTGGCAATAATTCTTTTTATTGATACTTTTAAGCACGAATTAAAAACACCAAATAAACAAAAATGGTTTATCTTACTGAGTATTTTTAGCTGGATTGCAATTTTTAACGGAATTCGTTACTCATCTGAGAATGTTTCAGCTAAATTATTTTTAATCGGAATGTGTTTACTCTTTTGGCCTAAATTCCGCCGCAATTATCTGGGTTATCTGCTAATCGGAGTTATTTTGGGGATGAGTTTTATTACTCGTTATCAGGTTGGCTTTATGTTAGTTGGTTTAATGGCATGGTTGTTATTTATCGGTCGCACTAAATTTAGCTCACTACTAATTATCACACTGGGAGTTTTTGTTGCGATTGCAGCTGGCTTAACGATTGATCACTGGTTTTATGGTAATTGGGTATTTACTCCGTGGCGCTATTTTGATGCCAATATTCTACAAGGTAAAGCGGCGAGTTTTAGCGTAGATCCGTGGTATATGTATTTATCAATTGCCGGGATGGTGCCTTATGGTCCATTGTATATTTTAGCCAGTATTTATTTTATTGCTTTTCGACGCACGCATGTAATTAGCTGGGTAATGTTGCCTTTTATCGTTGGACATTTGCTGGTTGGACATAAGGAATTACGCTTTTTAACTCCATTATTAAGCTTTATGCCATTTGTAATTTTAGATAGTTTACAGATTTTGGCAGCTAAATACAACTGGCATTTGGGCCCTAAATTAATTAAGCTCAACACGATTAGCTGGCGCTTCAATTGTTTTGTCGTAGTTGTAATTATGTTTTTCCCAGCAGCGATGCAAATTCGGATTAATGAGTTGCTCTATAAACATTACCAGCAGCCAACTGCGTTTAATTATGTGACTGAAGGTGGTAATGTGTTAGATTTTTATAAGCATTTGAATTTACGCCCAGTACCATTGGATAATCCAAGTAAACTAGACTGTAAAGAATCAGAAAATTGTTTGATTGCACTAACCTGTCAGGAAACTGTAAAATATGGTGTGCCAAATGGTAAACTGATATTTTCTGACTGCCCGAGCTGGATTTTTAAACTTGATTTTAATGGCTGGCTGGAACGCACTGCATTGTATAATATTTATGAGCTACGTTCGATAGAGTCGATTTCGCAAAAGTAAAATTAAATGAAAATAGTTTGCATTTCTGATACCCACAACCATCACCATGTGCTTGATGGCAATCTACCAGATGGCGATATGCTTATTCATGCCGGAGATGTTGCCATTCATGGTAGTGTTGCTGAGATTCAGGAATTTGTTGATTGGTTCAGTGCGCTACCACATAAATACAAAATATTTGTCGGTGGCAATCATGATGGCGCACTTGAACATTCACGCGAATTAATCACAATACCAGAGAATGTAATTTATCTTGAAAATCAGTTAGTGGAATGTGCAGGGCTCAAAATCTGGGGCTCGCCTGTCAGCCCACCTTATCGCAGTATGGGCTTTATGTGGGATGATGCGCGACGAGCTGAATTATATCCGCAAATCCCAAAAGATTGTGATATCGTTATTAATCATAGCCCAGCTTATGGTACACTTGATTTGGTATTAGAAGGGCAAAATGTTGGTTGCCAGTTTTTAGCTGAGCGCTTAGCACAAATTAGCCCACAGCTAGTAATCAGCGGTCATATCCATGAAGCCTATGGCATAATTCAAAAAGGTTCAACCACTTATATCAATGCCTCAACCATGACTCGACGTTATCAACCACATAATCCAGCATTGGTAATTGAAATTTAGCTCATGTATGTAATCAATCTCATTTTGGATATTCCGCTACGTAATGGCTACAGCTATTTGCATAGTGAAGCATTGACGCGCGGAACTGCGGTAAACATTGAGCTGCGCGGGCGTACCCAAATTGGATTTGTGGCATCGTCAATGCCAACAGCACAATTTAGTGCTTATCCACTAGACAAGCTAAAACCAATATTAGCAGTTGGTGATAGCAACTTAATCATTCCGGAACATATCTGGCAACTATGTGAATTTGCTGCCAATTATTACCATCATCCGCTAGGCAATACCCTTTTTTGTGCAATACCAGTTTTACTACGTAAAAGCACAGCGATTGGTTACACTAGCACCGATAATGCTTATTATCAGGCAACGGACAGCGAGATTAAGCCGCACGGAACTAAACGTCAACAATTACTTGAGGCACTTCGACAACAGACACTTAGTTTGTCGCAAATCCGCGCGATTATTGGTGCAAATGCAAATAACTTAATTGATGAATGGCTTGCCGCTGGACTGGTGCAAATAACCCCACCTCCGCCAGCTAGTTATGTTCATCAGGCATTGAATCTCAACACTGAACAAACTCTGGTCGTCAGTGCTTTATCTGCCGAATTAGGTAAATTTCATGCTGCTCTGCTTTATGGAATTACGGGTAGCGGAAAAACTGAAGTGTTTTTACACTTAATCGCACAAGTTTTAGCTAATAATCAACAAATAATGGTGTTAGTACCTGAAATTAACCTCACTCCGCAATTAGCAAAACGTTTTGAGCAGCGCTTCCCCTATGCAAAAATTAGTTTGATAAATAGTGAAATCAGTGACAAACAACGCCTAAATGCATGGCTCAGTGCAAAAAATGGACAAACTAATATTATTTTAGGCACTCGACTCAGTGTTTTTACCCCGTGCGCTAATTTAGGGCTAATCATCGTTGATGAAGAACATGATGACTCATTTAAACAAAATGACAGTTTACGTTATCATGCCCGTGATTTGGCGGTTTGGCGTGCTAAGCAATTACAAATTCCGATTATTTTAGCCTCCGCTACACCATCACTGGAAACATTATATAATTATAAAGCAGGTAAATATAGCCTCTATAAATTAACTACTCGTGCGGTACAAAATGCGGTTTTACCGCAAATTGAACTCCTAAACTTGCAACATTATCCGGCTAATTTTGCGGGGATTAATCAGATCGCATTGGAAAAACTCGCTGCTTGTCTTGAACGCAAAGAGTTAGCATTAGTATTCATTAATCGTCGCGGTTATGCGCCAGTAATTACTTGCTATGATTGTGGTTGGGTTAGCACCTGTTTACGTTGCTCGACTAATATGGTTTATCATCATGATAAGCATCAGCTCAAATGTCATCATTGTGGTTTCCAAACCAACGTACCGCCAGCCTGTCCAGTCTGTCATAATCAATATCTCCATACTATCGGACATGGCACGCAAAAATTGGAAGAGTTTTTAGCCGAACAATTTCCCAATGCCAAGATTAAACGAGTTGACCGCGATACTACCAGTACTAAGAAAGCTTGGCAGCAAATTTACAATGATATCAATCAGCAAGAGATAGATATTTTAGTTGGCACCCAGATGTTAGCAAAGGGGCATGACTTTCCCAATCTCACACTGGTAATTGGTTTAAACCTTGATAATGCTTTATTTAGCTATGACTTTCGGGCTAGCGAAGATATGTTTAATGTTTTGACTCAGGTTGCTGGAAGGGCTGGGCGCGCAGATAAGGCTGGACTGGTTCTGCTCCAAACTAATTACCCTGACCATCCAGTGTACCAATTTCTAAAAAATCATGATTTTAATGGTTTTATTAATCATATTTTTCAAGAACGTAAAGCACATAATCTACCACCTTTTGCTTTTTATGCACTGATAAAAATTAGTAGCACTTCTGAATCAACTCTCAAACATACTATGCAGGAATTAAGTACACAAAGCAAACAAATCCATCATCCTGAAGTAACACTTTACTCATGTGTTCCAGCTGTAATGTATAAGCTCCATAATCGTTATCGTGCACAAATGTTAATCAGCAGCAATAATCGCAATGCTTTACATCACTATCTAAATACATTAGAATCTCAGCTAAAACCAAATAATTATGTTACAATCGCCGTTGATGTTGACCCTTTGGAAGTATAAAGCCCATGCGAAAATTCAGACTAGTCTTTTTTATACTAACCGCCGTTGGTATTACCACAAATATAATGGCTGACTCCATGCCTGCTAGCTTATTAAATTGGCAAAAGCAAAACCATATTCCAGCGGTTTCTATGACTATAGATAACTCCAATGGTACAAAAAGCTACTACAGTGGAACAACTGCAATTGGCAACACAACAAAATTACAACAGCATAACTATTTCCAAATTGGTTCAATCAGTAAAACATTTACTGCTGCAGCTATTCTAACTCTAGAACAAAATGGTCAATTAAATATTAACGATCCACTGGGTAAATATTTAAAAAACTACCCGCGCTGGAGTAAAATCCCCCTCAAGCAGTTACTTAATATGACTAGCGGAATTTATAACTATACCGATGCATTGCCTATCATGAGCTTGCCTAAAGCTCAGCAAGAAAAGCTATACTCAGCAGATGAACTAGTACAGATTGCCTACAAACATAAAGACTACTTTGCTAGTGGCAGTAGCTGGAAATACTCTAATACCAACTATGTTTTACTGGGAATGGTTATTGAACAAGTCAGTGAACATAATATCGGCGAATATCTACCTTTGACTTTTTTTGAGCCATTAGAGCTTAATTATACACAATATGTCGATAATGGCTTTCCTTCAAATGTTAAACCATTTTTGGTTCATGGCTACCGTGACAATAAAGATGTAACAGATATCAATCTCTCCAGCTATGACGCGGCTGGCGCAATTATTTCCAATACCAACGATATTGCAAAATGGTTTCGTTTATTAATGAGTGGGCAAGTATTAGCCAAAACTCAACAGCAAGAGTTAACTAGTACTATTTCAATCGGTGAGCATAAACCTAAGCCGACAAGTGCAAGATTTGGCTTAGGTGTGTATGAATACACCTCTACCCAATATGGTAAAATTTGGTGGTATCAAGGTGTAACTGAAGGTTATATAGCTTTTGTTGGCTACCTTCCACAAAAAGACGTATCTTTTGCAATAATGACCAACAAACGCGATAGTGCTAACATTAATTATTTTATGCCAGATAATCAATTAATGAAAACTTTAATTCCTCAGATCTTAAAAACCCAGTAATCATGTCTAATTTTTTTAGTTTATGTCTGAATTTAATTCAGCAAAAAAATCCTGCACAAAAATGCTTGGGCAGCAAAGAACTTTATGCGCAATTAATTAACGCACCTGAAAAACTTTCCTTTGCTGCTTTACCTAACATACAAAGTATCTCAGATGCTGGACGACCTGAGCGCCCGCAATTAGTTCCCCCCTTGGAAGTACCCAAGCGTTCAATGGCAACAGTAGCTGGACATGCCAGTTTAATTCATGCTCTGGCACATATTGAATTTAATGCAATCAATCTGGCACTAGATGCTTGTTATCGTTATCAAGATATGCCAAGTGACTACTACCAAGATTGGCTGCAAGTTGCAGCTGAAGAAGCTTATCATTTTGAATTACTCGATAATCATCTAATAACTCTTGGCTATCGCTATGGAGATTTTGCCGCGCATAATGGCTTGTGGGAAATGGCGCATAAAACTGAGAATAGTTTACTCGCAAGAATGGGAATGATTCCACGCTTGCTTGAGGCTCGTGGAATTGATGCTATTCCAATAATGCAGACTAAATTAGAACAACTACGCGATAGTGAAGCAATAAAAATCCTCGACATTATTCATCAAGATGAAATCAAACATGTTAGCTATGGCGACAAGTGGTTCAAATATTTGTGCCAACTGAATAATCTCGATGTTGAAACCACTTATTTCTCCCTAATGCAGCAATTTAATGCACCCAAAATAAGAGGTAATTTTAATCGTATCGATCGCAAAAAAGCTGGATTTAGCGATAGCGAACTGGATCATTTAATCGCACTCACCAAGGACAATCATGAAAAAAAATCTTCTTCTCGCCATAGCAACAATATTTAGCAGTTTAGCTTTTGCTGACTGTGATTTTAAAATTATTAACTATACTAACTTTGAAGTAAGCGCTAAAGTTGGCTTTTATGGCAGCACCGAAAGTAGCATTCTAGTTAAGCCATCTGATACGACATTTGTCAGAATGAAAGGCGATTATAAATGCAATGATGCGACACCTTTTGGGACTGGTAGAGCTTATATCATGTTCCCCAAAGATCCTCAAGGTGCAGGTGCAAATTATTCACCCTTGGAAAGAGGAATTAACTTCATGGGGCGCTTTAGTGGTAGCGCAGGCGGAAGGATTATGCAGGCAGACAATGGTCAGCTTATCTGGCTAAATGCTTCGGGTAAGCCGATTAATGACACTACTTTTGAAATTAAATTAAACTTTACTGAACGACCAAATAGCATGTCCGCAGGCACAACTTAATTTCATAAACTATTCTCGCCAAGCAAGTGTGTGGCACTTTGATAAACTTTTAAACCAAAATCAGGAAGAGTCTGTAGCATATGCTCAATAATTTGCGACTGGGTCGCCTCGAACTCTTCCAAAAAAACCTCTTTACTATATGCATAAATTTGTAAGGGAATACCAAAAGGAGTTGGTGCCAGATAACGCACTAAATTTGAGTAATCATGGTTGAGTAATGAATTATTTTGCAGAAAATCATTCATATACAGACGATACAATGCCAAATTTAAAACTCTACGACGAATTTGTCCAGTTTGCAATTTATTTGCAACAAATGAATATTTTTGAGCCAAATTAGTCAATAACTCCAGATCACAATTCATTAATGAGTTCGTATCTACATTAATTGCTCGAAAAATCCTCCGTGCTTTACTATTTACCATAGCCTGCCAGTTATGAATAGCCTCTGCAGTCAATGCAAAAGTTGGGAGGCTGGTGACCGTATTATCCCAATTACGGATTTTTATTGAACTGATTGAAATATAAATAACTTCACCATCAACATTGTATTTGGGAATAACTACCCAATCACCACGTTTGATAATTTGATTTGCGGTTGCCTGAATACTGGAAATTAAACCTAAGAAAGTATCTTTAAAAATCAAAAGCAAAAAGGCGGAAACAGCACCAATTCCGGTAAGAGTTGCCCAAGGAGATTTATTAAGAATAAAAGAAACGTAAATAATTGCCGCACAACACCACAAGCCAAATTGCAACATCTTAACATAGCCATAAATAGAGTATTCATGCTGTTGATCAAATTGACGCTCATAAATAATATTGATCGCGCTGAGAAATCTTGCCAGCATCGTCGTAACTGCTAAAAAATATAATAAATATGCGCAATTGATCAGTATCTTGGCATAGCTATCTACTAGATAACTGGCTGACTTGGCATCAATTAAGGCGCTGCCAATATCAAGGATAATTGCGAAAATAAAAATAGAAATAATATTAATTAGACGTGCATCAGCAATTGCATTTAGAAAGACATATTGGGAATGACGAAAAATTTGGTTTACCCAGCGAGCAATAATAACGTTAACTAATTTATAAACCAAAAATCCTGCGAGCAAGATGCCAAGGCTAATTATTGATAACCCCACCAGTGTTTGCAGACTATGATCAGTAATACCGACTAAAATGGTTTCTTTTAATAAATTCTGAAGATTTAATGCGCTCATAATCCAGTATCTTATATTATAGTGATGCGGATTATAACAAATATCCGAAGGTAACTACTCAGATATTTGTTATGCGGCACACAGGATAAACTATTTAAAGCAGATAATGAGGCGATGAAGAATCTTTAGCCTCTAATTGAGTCTGTCATAGATCTTGTGCTTTTGTCTGATTTTAGTTAAACTAACGTTAATTAAAAGGACTTACAAAATGGCAAAAAATCCTCATCTTACTCAAGATAAATTAAATTTATTAGCTCAAATACCAGATGAAGTAATTGAGCGAATAGACCACTGGAATCGCGCTATCCTATTTTATTTCTGGATTGTATGGTGGTTAAAGTGCAAGAAAACAAGT
>CAZTBH010000055.1:6583-15353 GCA_964611845.1 uncultured Neisseria sp. | reverse complement strand
AACCTATGACCCTCTGCTTGTAAGGCAGATGCTCTACCAACTGAGCTAAGCGCCCACTTATTTCGCAAGATGCCTTGCGTTGTGAGAACCGTATTATGCCATCAAACAGCAACTAATTGCAAGTATTTTTCATCGCGTAGATGTTATATCGGTGCTTGTTTAGACTAATATTTTGATATAGAATGGATATTATTTATTGTTTATATTTAATGAATTAGGGGTTATGCGTTTTTAAGTGGGTGAAAATCAATTGTTGATTATAAATCCTAGGCATAGGCTAGACATAAAATAAACCGGAACATGTATGTTTCCGGTTTAACAAAAGGCGTTGTAATTTATTGCTGTACACAATATAAGTGAATATTAGCAGTATCACATGTGCTTGCTCCAGCACTCGCAACTGACCAAGCCGCTGTATTGAGGCTTACATATCCAGCCGTACCAGATGAAGTGTTCAAATTTGTAGTCCAATTAACACAGTCTGAAGCTGGTGTACCAGTTCGAGCCAGACCTGTCCAAGCATATTGTCCATCCTGAGCACCAGATGGAGTTTTTCCAATTGGATTAGTTAAACCAGTATCTTGAGCAACTAAATTAGTTGTTGTAGCGGTTGCGATTACTTCACCAGCCAAATTTTTATATTCTGTACCGATAGCCGTTGCATTATTGCCATTGAGTAATGCTTTAAATGTACCACTTCCAAGCTGGGTTGGATAGTCAATTCTTGCATTATCATTGTTACAAATAGTATTGGCTTGATTAAAACCACCAAAATTTCCAGCCATAGTAGTTTGGCTAACAAAGATGTACTTATTAGTTGGGGTAGGTGGTGGAGTATTAGGTACAATTTTTATAAATACTGACTCGGTTGGGAATTCAGAAGTTATCACTCGCAGAGTTTGGTTAACAGTCGTTGTAACATTGCTATTTGCTTGTATAGTCACCGAACATGAGGACTCATTTGCATTAATAGTACAAGAACTTTCATTACCAACAAAGCTGAGGTATTGTTGAGATTCTAAAATTGTAAATTTACTCCCAATTTGTAAGCTTTTAGTGCTAGGTAACGTTACTGTTAATTCCTGTTGCTGCCCAGGCGATAAAACTATCTGTGAATATAAAGATGAAGGTGGAGTAATAGTTACGCTACTTTCAATAACCATATCAATTTTTAATATTTCAGAGAGTCCGAATGCAGAGGTTTGATAACCACACTCTAATAAAACGCTACCATTGCGAGTTATATTCTTTAAAGACAATTGAACGGGATAAGTCCCTGCATGATCAACACATGATAGCTCTGCAGACTCATAGATAGTGGAGTATGATTGAAACTTTACATTTTTGCATCCGTAAAAAGGGTTGTCAGCTACGCATTCTGCATTAATAGTAAGATTACTACCTGATTTGATAGGTGATACAGAGAACAATTTTAGATAGATATTATCATTTGTGGTGTAATTATCATTACTTATTTCAGCAGCATCCCATTTTCCTCCACATCCGGCTATTACCAGACTATATATTGCCATAAGTAGAAAACCAATTATATTCTTGTTCATTTTAAATTCCTTTCTTTATTGACCGTTAATAGTGCCAGTTATGTTTTGTACTTGTCCCAAATTTGGAATAGATAGATTACTTGTACAGCCAGTCATAAAGCCAGTGAAATTATGATACGGACTACCATTTACAATTAGATTAGTAAATAAAACATTACATTGTAAGTTGGCTGGAGCTGAATTTTGAATGCTAACATTACTTAAAGTGAAATTAATCGAGGTGCTATCTATCATAGTCGTAGTGATAGTTCCATCTCCGATATCAACTGTCATACTAGATTCACTACTAAGTATGGTCATTAGTTGCCCTAAAGATAGTCCACCAAAGAATGCACTATTCCCTGAATTATAGGCAACGCCGGATATAGTAGTGGTAAAATCACCATAAAGTATTTCAATAAAATTGTAATTAATAGGGTCGGTTGCGCGAAGATTATTTACCGATGCAATAAATTGATTGGTGCTTTCGATATCAATCGCACCCAGTGATATTGAGTTATAGATTATTGGGCTGCTACCAGCTGCATTGATTTGCAGTGTTGCAGTCAAATTATTACCGCTCACCGTACAATTACTTAGGCTAGCACTTGGGTTAGCCGCCGAGGAATTTATATTGCCGCTAAGGGTAGTGCTTGGTAAGCAGTTTGCTGATTGTGGGTTAAAGTTGCTAACCAGACCTTTCAGATTGAATAACTGGTTGCTCTCTGTGGAGTTAAGATAAATCATCCCTGAATTAGTAGTTGTAAGGCGAATAATTCCATTAAATGATTTGCCATCACTTAGATTGTAAGCCGCAAACGCTGGTTGATTGACCCCGCCATAGCTTTGTGGGTTTTGCGTTTGGGCATTTGAAGAACTTCCTCCCGAACTACTAGAGCAAGCAACTATTCCAAATCCAAGCATAATGCTTATGGACAGTTGTGATATTAAGTATTTATGCATGATTTAAATCCTTAAATTATATTATAATGTAGTGTCTAATTATAGGGTATCACGTTACGTTATATGCAAGTCCTAAGTTAATTTTAGATGCTGATTTTGGATTATATTTCTTTAATGTAGTAAATTTGTTCCTTATTGTAACACTAAAAATTATAATTGAATTTAGCAGGCTGTGCTAGAAGTCGATCAAAGAGGATAAATCTATTTTTATGGAGATGCTATGATGAGTGATTTGTGGAGTACGGCAGAATTTGGCAAGTTAACGGGGTTTTCTATTCGTGCGCTACATTATTATGATGAAGAAGGCATTTTAACGCCGCACCATAAGAATGAAAATGGTTTTCGCTATTATTCTCAAGAAGACTTTTTGATTGCACAGAAAATTATAACGCTTAAATATGTCGGATTTAATCTGAAGCAAATAAAAAAAATTCTGGCTAGTCTTAATTTTGATTTGCTGGGTTCTTTGAGCCTTCAAGCCAACGCTTTGCGCGAAAGCATTGCTCAAATGAATAAAGGCTTGATTGTTGTCGAGGAAAGTATCAAACATTATACAATTAATGGTGAGATTGACTGGCAAAGGTTAAGTCGAGTTCTCAAAACATTCAAAATTTCGCATAGTGATTTTGGGAAAGAGTGGGCGGAACGCAATTTCTCTATCGAAGAGCGCAAGTTTTTTGGTGGAAAAGGATTTCAGAAGATTAAGATCAATTATGAACAGCTATGGGCTGATATTTTTAGCGAAGCTAAGCGCTTTATGCTTGAAGGGAAAGATCCGTTGTCTGATGAAGTTCAGGTGTTGGCACAAAGGGGAATTGATCTGTGGGCGGAGCTATCTAAAAAACAGTATCCAAATAACCCTGAGTTGGCAAATAGGATGTGGGAGCTAATGAAATCAGGTGATATACCAACGGATTTGATTGCTGGCTACGATCATCAAGTAATATTGTATTTTAATGAAGCTATGGAATATCGGGAATCTTTGATAATTAAATAATGATGGCGGAGTGGACGAGACTCGAACTCGCGACCCCCTGCGTGACAGGCAGGTATTCTAACCAACTGAACTACCACTCCACGTGGTGGGCGCTACAGGATTCGAACCTATGACCCTCTGCTTGTAAGGCAGATGCTCTACCAACTGAGCTAAGCGCCCGCTTTTTAGCGTGTTTTTTACGCTGCGAGATAGGTATTATGCCAGTGTTGCTAATCTTTTGCAAGTGTTTTTTGTATAATGTTGTTAGTGCTGCCGGTGATTTACGCTTAATTTCCTGATATGTAATTAATAATTTTTTTAGTAAATTGATTAATTTTTACAATTGATTTGCATATGTAAGCAGATATTAGTTAAAATCCAGCTATAAATATAATTTAGAGAAAGTAATTACTGTGAATCTACGCCCTTCTAATCGTCAAGCCAATCAACTTCGTGAAATCAAATTTACCCGTAATTATACTTGTCATGCCGAAGGCTCGGTACTGGTTGAGTTTGGTAACACCAAAGTAATTTGTACTGCAAGTGTTGAAGAATCTGTTCCAGCTTTTTTAAAAGGCAAAGGTGAGGGATGGGTAACTGCTGAGTACTCTATGTTACCACGTGCTACTCATACTCGAAATAAACGTGATAGTACACAAGGTAAGCCTAATGCTCGTGCTCAGGAAATTCAGCGCCTCATTGGGCGTAGTTTACGTGGTATTGTGGATTTAAAAGCATTAGGTGAGCGGCAAATTTTGATTGATTGTGACGTCATTCAAGCGGATGGTGGCACTAGAACTGCTAGTATTACTGGAGCATACGTTGCTTTACGCGATGCGATTAATGGTTTAATTACAAGTGGAAAGTTAACAGTTAGTCCACTAATTGAAGCCGTTGCCGCAATTTCGGTTGGGATTTATCAGGGTACTGCGGTGCTAGATTTGGATTATGTCGAAGATAGTAATTGCGATACAGACATGAACATAGTTATGACTGCATCTGGTAAATTAATTGAGATTCAGGGTACAGCCGAAAATGGTGCTTTTGACCGAGTAGCGTTAAATCAAATGCTTGATTTGGCGGAGCTAGGAATTAAACAGCTGATTCAGTTTCAGCAACAGGCTTAGTAACAACAGTTGAGCTAGATTCAATTACCGGCTGCTTTGTTGAAGAGGCAGCTGGTGCGCTTTCATTTGTAGATAAATTTGTTGATTCTGAACTATTATTCCTTGCAAATACACTAGTTTTTAATGCTACTGGAGCTGTTGTTAAAGCAGCATTTTCCTCATCAATAATATTATCTAAATTGGAGTTAGTGCTGGCTTTGGCTGGTGCTCCATTTTCCTCATCAATAAGATTATCTAGAGATTCTGAATCATTACTTTCACTTTCGCTTGGATATTTGTAAGCACCTTTTCTTTGAAGGTAGACATCACGAATTGTGGCATAAGGATCAAGTGTTTGGGTGAGTAATTTATCTTGCCCTAGGTATTGTGAGCGTTGATCAATAAGATTAACTGCAAAGATACTATACGAAATCCATGGGTCATGAATAATCCAGAATAAAGGATTAAAATAGACATCAGGTATAATACCCAATTGATCGCGAAAAGTTCCTGGTCCGAGAAATGGTACCAAGAAATAGTTGCTATCTTGCCAGCCCCAGGTTTTCATAGTATTACCGAATGTATTGGTGTACTGCGGTAATCCTAGACTCGAAGAAACATCAATTAAACCCAAGAGACCAAAAGTTGAATTAATACTAATTCGCATTGTGGTTTGCATTGCATCAGTGCCATCAAGTTGCAAAATATCATTGGCAAGACTGACAAAATCACGCAAATTATTGTAGAAATTACTCACTGCATAGCGAATTGGTTCAGGAATATAAGTATAACCAACAGCTACTGGACGTAATACATAGTGATCCATCACCATATTGAAGGTAAATACATCGCGGTTATAATGTTCGTAAGGATCATTTGGATTTTGACTGGTTGCACAGCCCATCAATAAGCTGCTACCTATTACGACCAGCGATTGAGTAAATTTTTTTGAGAGCATGCTAAATTTTTATAGCGTAAAGTTCACAAAGAGCACAAATAGAAGCGCTCTTATTCTGAAGATCAAGCTTTATATTTTGCTTAGATGCAATTGATTTTAGCTCAAGGAGTAATGCAATCCCTGCCGAATCGATATTAATTACTTGGCTGCAGTCAAGATTTAATGATTTAACAGTTTTTAATTTTGCCAATATTTGATCAAGGAGTTGATTAACATTGGCATTAGTTAATTCTTGAGGGAGTGCAAAATCAAACATTAGTTATTTATTACCTTTAAGGCTGTTAACTTTAGTTTGTAACTGAGCAATCAGTCCATTAATACCATCTTTTTGTACTTCGTCATTAAATTGTGTACGGTAAGTAGTTACAATACTAACTTTCTCAATTTTTACATCGTAAATTTTCCACGCTGAACCGATTTTAGCTAAATCATATTCAATATTGATTGGTTGATTATTACTATCACCATTATTAGGCATTTTCAGAGAGCTATTAACTATTGCTTTGTTCTGTTTTTCACCACTAATGGTACTGCTGCTGATTGATACTTGAGCACCTTTTAATTTAGATAATGCATTGGTATACGAGTAAACCAGCATTTGCTTAAACAATCCAACGATTTGTGTCTGCTGATCTGGTGTAGCTTGTTTCCACTGCGCGCCCATAGCCAGACGAGTCATAATCGTAAAGTCAATTTGTGGGACGATACTATTTTGGATCATGCTAACTGCTTTTTTTTCGCTTATGTTTTGATTTACCGCATCACTGAGTGTTTGTGCACTTGACTTAATTACTTCACAAGGTGTACCATCAACACAGCTTCCTGCGCTGGTAGCGACAACCACCACAGCTTTTCCTGATTTGTTTGTTGGGCTAGTTGTTGCGTCATTATCATCTGCAACAGGTGCACTGGCGCTTATTGCCGCTTGAGATATAGAGCTAAAACCTAAGGCTAATAATAAAGTAATAATTTTTTTCATCGAGTTTCCTTATTTTGAAGACATATTGGTCATAAATTTACTAATTAATTGCTCTAACACCATAGCGGATGAGGTTAGGGTAATGGTATCACCATTTTTTAGATCATCGACATCACCACCAGATTGTAAGCCAACGTACTGTTCACCAAGTAAACCAGTAGTCAAAATCTCAGCCGAACTGTCAGTGGTGAATTGATAATGTTTATCAACTTGCATTGTTACCTGTGCCTGATAAGTTTTAGGATCTAAGCCAATAGAAGTAACTCGTCCAACGGTAAAGCCAGAAACCTTTACTGGAGCATCATTTTTAAGTGATCCGATATTGCTGAATTTGGCATAAAGGGTGTATGTTCCATTGCTGCTGGAAGAAAATGAAGTTATATTGGCAACTTTTAGCGATAGAAAAACAATACAGGCTAAGCCAATAACCACGAAAATACCAACCCAAAAATCAATAGTGCTACGTTTCATTCTAATTCCTAAAACATATACTCGTCGTGCTCACAATTCTAGCATTGTCGTATTGCTAAAAAAGGTTCGTTATGTACTGTGCGTACACCGCCTCACCTTTTTTATTCAATACTCCTAGCTATAATCGCGATCACTTAGAGTCTATACATAAAAGCTCAACTTATAAGCGTTTAAAACATAAAAGCGGTAAGTACAAAATCTAATGCTAGAACTGCTAGTGCTGAATGAACTACAGTTCGTGTTGTTGCAGAGGATACGCCCTCAGCAGTTGCTTTGGCTTGAAGACCTTGATAGACAGAAATTAAACTAACAACAACACCAAAAACCAAGGCTTTTATCAAACCATTGATAACATCATCATGAAGATTTACACTACTTTGCATTTGCGACCAAAAAGTTCCTTGGTCTAATTTTAGTAGCGTTACTCCAACAAAATGTCCACCCCAGATACCACTACAATCAAATAAAGCGGTTAGCAAAGGTACAGAAATAATCCCACCGATAAATTTGGGCGCAATTACGCGTTTAATCGGATCAACTGCCATCACACTCATCGCATCAAGCTGTTCGGTTGCTTTCATTAAGCCGATTTCGGCAGTCATCCCAGAGCCGGCTCGTGAGGCAAATAAGATTGCACACAGTACTGGTCCTAATTCACGGAGTAAAGACAGCGCAACTAAAGAACCCAACACACTTACTGAGCCAAAACGCTGGAGGGTATTATATCCTTGTAAACCCAGTACCATTCCGACAAACCAGCCAGAGACAGCAATAATCAGTAATGATAATACACCACTAAAAAAGATTTCTTTTATAATTAGTTGTGGACGCTTTAATGCGTAGCCAAGTCCACTGATAATATAGGTCAATAATCGTACACATTCGCCAAGCATTATGATAAATGAGCTTACTGGATGCCCGATATAACGAATTAATGTGCTAATTTGTTTCATTTAAGTCCTAAATAATGCTCGTAACTATACTGGCTTGGGTATTTAAACTCAAATGGACCACTTATTTCGCCATTAATAAATTGTTTAACTGCTGGATTGCTACTATTTCTGATTTCTTCAGTTGTGCCACCAGCGATTACTTCACCATTTGACATAAAATAAATATAGTCCGCAATTTCCATAGTTGCTGCAATATCATGTGTTACCAATACTGCTGTTTGTTTTAGTTGGTCGTTAAGCTTCTTAATTAACATCGCAATTGTATTGAGTGAAATCGGATCTAAACCAGTAAATGGTTCATCATAAAGCATAAGCTCAGGATCTAGAGCCATCGCCCGTGCCAGTGCAATCCGGCGTGCCATTCCTCCGGATAATTCTCCTGGCATCAAGTCTTGTGTACCAGTTAGTCCAACTGCTTCAAGTTTCATCGCAACAATGCGTTCAATAAAATTACGGCTTAGATTAGTATTTTCACGCAAAGGAAAAGCAATATTTGCCGCAACACTCAGATCAGTAAACAAAGCACCAAATTGAAATAGCAAACCAAGCCTGCGTCGTACATCATAAATTTGACGATGATTAAGCTTAGTTATATCTTGTCCAAATACTTTAATGCTACCTTGCTGTGGTGATATCTGTCCAGAAATCAGGCGTAAAATAGTAGTTTTACCACTTCCACATAAAGCATCATAAATAATAACTTCTGTCATAATTACCTCTTTAGAATTTATTAAAGAATACTAACATAGCCTTTCACAGTTTGTCAAGTAATTTTGGTAATGAAATGTTATCTACTGGTAATATTACCAAAACCACTGTGAAT
>CAZTBH010000055.1:0-6573 GCA_964611845.1 uncultured Neisseria sp. | reverse complement strand
TTGGCACGGAACTGCCCCATAATAGCCGTGATTTTACCCGCTGGGATTTGCAGCGAGATATTTTTTAAAATCGGCTTATTTTCGCTATACGAAAAAGATAGATTTTCAATTTGAATTAGGTTTTCTGAGTTCATTTCACAACAAAAAAATATTAAGGTAATATTATACTAAAAAGCAGGATTATTGTTTTTATAATTATATGGTACTTGATTAGTGAGAGATTATAAAACAAATGTTTGAATTGTGCAAGAGGATTTTGCTGCTTAATTTGTATATCCTATAAGTTGCTTTATTTTTAACCTTTGATATGTTGTATTAATACAAAAATTGATTGCTATGATTTATCCAGTTTTTACCTGCTTAGTTAAGGTTTGATAAGACAATGTCTTTATCCCAGACTAAAAATTTAGAACCCTATAACACATTTTGCCAATTAAAACACCTAGGTAATGCATGGATGTTTTAATCCGTGAAAGAGTTTATAGTAATTCTTGGCGGATAATGCTAAATCCTAATATTCAAATACGGTATTTATAAGGCTGATGGAATGTGAATCTATTCATGTTGTTGCAGAGAGTGATGATACTAGTTTAATGTGTAATCTTTTAGGTATTTAAATTAAATTATAACAGATGGTTATTTGGGGTGTTGTTCGTGTGGTATTATTTGTGAAAAATTTGCGGTAATCAATGAGCTCGTATAATTTATAATCAATCTATAGCGTTACAATTATATTACTATAGAATTGAACTGAGCGCTAAAGGGGGTAGTTATGCATGTGGTAAATATTCTTAATTTATTAAGTATGTATAAAAGCTACATATTTGCGTGCTTAATTTGGTTAATGTGCTCGTTTATGTGTGGATTGTTGCGTTGCGAAATGATGCAGTAAAAGGTGGTGGTATATAATAGTGACTAGTCAATGATGCTGGGGTAAGCCATGAATAAGCTAAATAGTGATCAAGAGAAAAGATGGGATGTTGTAGCAGACAAGATTTTTTATCTTTTTCGTTTATTCGGGAGTGTTAACTATTTTGTGTAAATTTTTCACGCCTCAAATTCTACCTTCAAATTTTATTAGAAAATATGCCATTGCTTGATTCCAGTTTTGAATCGGCATTGTCCACTTTTTGGTGATATATTCAATCGCTAGGTATAGTGTTTTAAACACCGCATCATCGCTCGGAAAAGAACGCTTGTTTTTGGTTACTTTTCTGAGCTGGCTGTTTAATGATTCGATAGCATTGGTCGTATAAATCACCCTACGAATTTCCGCTGGATACTGAAAAAATATCGCTAAATTATCCCAATTATTATACCAAGATTTGGTTATATATGGGTATTGGGAATCCCATTTTTTAGCAAAATCTTCAAGTGCTTCTAGAGCTACTTCTTCGGTTGATGCCTTATAAATTGGCTTTAAATCAGCTACTAGAGCTTTGCGGTCTTTGTACGATACAAACTTCAAGCTGTTACGAATCTGGTGAACAATGCATAACTGGTGTTCTGTTTTGGGATAAACTGCAGATATTGCTTCAGTCATGCCTGTCAAATTATCAGTACATGCAATCAGCATGTCTTGTACGCCTCGATTTTTTAGCTCGGTCAGGTTTGACAACCAAAACTTAGCCACCTCGTTTTCACTGAGCCAGATTCCAAGTACATCTTTTTTGCCTTCTGTATCAATGCCCAATGCAACATATACAGCTTTATTAATAATATGCTTATCTTGTTTTACTTTAACTACCAGACAATCGAAGAATACAATCGGATACACTGATTCTAATGCTCGTTTGCGCCAGATTTCAACTTCGTCCATAACCTCATCAGTAATCTTGCTAATGAGTGCGGTGCTAATTTCTGCACCGCCATAAAGCTCAGACAACTGGGTTTTAATGTCATTAACGCTCATGCCTTTAGCGTATAACGAGATAATCTTCTCATTTAGACCGGGTATTCGTGTTTGTCCTTTGGGTAACAACAATGGTTCAAATTTCCCATCTCGGTCTCGAGGTATTGATAAATCAACCACACCATTATCAGTTAACAGCTCTTTTTTGCTGCTACCATTGCGCCCGTTGGATGCTGTACTACGTTCGTACTTCTCATAACCAAGAAGATTAGTCATCTCAGCTTGCAAAGCACGCTCAACCAACGACTTGGTTAGCTTCTTAAGTAATCCATCTTGGTCAAATAAGGTTTTAAGATCTGCACCTGACTCGACGATTAAATCCATAGCCTTAGCAAGCATTTCTTCTTGGGTTAACTGTTTGTTCATTTCTACTCCTGCTACAAACATTTATTATAACAGTGAATAAAATTTACACAATTATTTTAACACCCTCTCTTATTATTCTAGTAATTGGTCTTGTTGTTTTCTTTGGTGGCTTTGGTTTTCTTTATTGGGGTTTGGTTGGTGAACATAAATTCACACTTCCATATAATGCTATCGATTTTCAGAAGATAGCTTATATTGATAATCAATTTGTAGTTTACGGGATTGATTACGATAAGCCTAAGCCATATAGTTTGGTAATTTTTAACTCAATTGATGGTGAATCATGGGATAAATCAGAGATTGCATTTACTCCCAACCAAGCAGTCAATGTTTCTTATCAAGCTTCATTTAATTATTTCAAAGGACAATGCTATCTATTTGGTGCGACACTATCTCCACTAGTTGCATCTGATTGTCGGCATTGGCACAACCAAGTGATTGAGATTGAAAGTACAACTAATGCTCCTAATGGATTAGCTTGGGGAGTTCCTGGTTCAGTTGTGGTTAAGGATAGGATTTATATTTCGACGAATAAAAATGGTGTTTATTCCAGCAGCGATGGCATAAAATGGCAGAATGAGTCATTACCTAATCCGACAGGAAATAAATATCCGTTAGAGTTTGGAAGTATTGCAACAGGGAATAATAAAATTATAGTTGAAGCAAGTATGCCTCAAGATAAAAAATTAATCGGTGTTTTTTATACCAAGGACTTACAGACGAATAAGTGGAGTTATGAGCTTCATTCTGTACCAGTTGGAAATATTACTCGTGGCAAGGATAGATTTATAGGGCTGAACGAAAATAGTGCTTTGGTATTGCTGGATAGTAGTCCAGAGTGGTTCAATTATCCAATTACACATCATTCTCTGAGCCTTAGCTATGGGTTAGATAATAAATTCATTGGAGTCGGAGGCATACAAACATCCGTCAATGGTGGTGAAACATGGATAGAAAGTGATAAATCTAATAAAAATAAAATATGGGCTCTAAATGTTGCCTGTAATGTTAGGTTATGTGTTGGAGTTGGTATTAAATATCAAATTATTCGTACAGGAGATGGAATTAATTGGAGTTATGTAGAGTTTAATCATGAAAATCCAAAACCACATTGGTGGCGCAGATTTATTTAATTTTGTTATTTTAGTGAGAATGTTAACTAATAATTTTTAGGGATATTAAGATGGCTACATATCAAGACTATCAAACTTTAGCAAATCAAATTTATAACTTTGGAAAATTAAATGAACATGGTGATGATGCCATTCTTAATATTGTGGTGGATCCTACTAGTTCAAACCCAACTAGTTGGACAAGAGTCCTTGATCAAAATAATCCTGATACAGGTTACTACGGAGCTGTTTATCAAAACGGTAGCGAATACATTCTTGTTAGTCGTGGTACTAATAATCTAGCTAATTTTGCTCATGATGCTGAGATGTGGGCAACTGACGTAGTTCCGGCAGAGTATTATGATGCAAAAGCATTAATGGATAGAGCGCAGGAGTATCTGAAATCAAAACCTGGAACTCTGACTGTTACAGGTCATTCTCTCGGTGGTAGTATTACTCAGCTATTATCCATCGAATACGGTAATGATGCAGTAACATTTAATCCATTTAATACGCAAGTTCTTCTTGATAAGATGAAAAGCCAAAATTATGATTTTGATGCTTTAAATAGCCAAAGTGTGGCTATTCAAAGTAATATTGATATATTAAAGAACAGCACAGGCGGTAGTACTTATCAGCAAGCTATTGCGACAGAAATCGAAAGTTTGCAAAAACAAAAACAAGAAATTGATGAAATCGTTGAATTACAACACTTGGTAGAGCATTATCAATCTGGTAGCGACCCACAGAATATTACCAATTTTATGATGGCAGAAGATACAGTAACAAGCCATTACTTTAACCAGTTGGGTACTGAAATACGCTTTAGTGTGATACCCACTAATTTTGAGCAAGGTGATCCAGTTGAATTTTATCAGAAATATTGGGATGACTTTGCCTCTAAACCAGCTACAGATTTAACCTTTAGAGATCATTTCATGAAAAATTTTGATCCAAATGAAATAAATGCTAAATTAAATGCTGGCGATGATTTATTTATACGGTTAACGGACACAAGTGTAGAGCAGCCTCAACTCAACTCACTTCTGCAAAGTTTTAACGATAAGAGTAAGTTTGAAATCCATCAACTAATTCAAATGAACTTTACCAACAACTGAATGAATTGAACAAAAATATATCGGATGCTAAACTCAATAATCAACTTTATCATGCGTATCATGCGGGGGGTTATCATTTGTACAATTATGTGATTGATGGCGATGCACCATCTTTCGAAGGGCGTGAGTTAGTTAAGCTGTGTGCATAAATGCAACTCCGGTATGCATAAAATTTAGCTAATTTGCTGTTTTACAGAGTAATTGTTGCATTGCATAATGTTTTTAGTGTGTGGTTTGAGATATAATCGGAATTTAGTGAATAATGGCATAAATAAGGTAAGATGATGAGTGATCTAGAAGAGTATTATGAAAAGCAGAAACGAGAATACAAGCCAAATAAAATATTTAGCGGAACTAAAGGAATATTTGCAGTTGCGGTAATTTGTTTTTTTGGCTTTTGGCTAGTATTGTTTGTCGGGTTGTCATTTAGTAATCCATATCGTTTTTCCTTGCCCTATAATGCGATTGATTTTCAGAAGATAGCGTATATTGATAATCAGTTTGTGATGTATGGGGTTGATTATAATGCGAAATACGCTAAACAGCTAGTGATTTTTACTTCATTAGATGGCAAAAAGTGGGATAAAGCGGTGATTGCCAAGGTTAAGCCAGAAACTAAGAGTGATGCGGATAGTTATTACAGTATCTCGAATTTAGGAACGTTTGCTTATTTTAATCATCAGTGTATGTTAATCGGTGCAGTTCCTAAAATACTAGTGTCACCAGATTGCCATAACTGGTCATATCTTGAAACCAAACAAAAAAATGGTGAAGCTACACCGTTTTGGAATGCAGGTAGCTCGGTAGTTGTGAACGATAGTTTGTATGTTGGTACAAATAGAAGCGGAGTATATCAAAGCAAGGATGGCATCACTTGGCACAAAGAACAATTACCGTATCCACAAGAATCAGAGCCGCGTAATTTTGAAAATAGCTTTTTGAGTATGGCAGCTGGTAATAATAAACTAATCACGTCCACAAACTGGATGCATGATGGAAAAAATGTCGGTTTAATTTATACCAAAGATTTAACTACGAATAAGTGGAGTTATGAGATTTATCCTGCATCGGTTGGGCATATAACTCGAGGTAAGGATCGATTTGTGGCGATGACTCAGGATAACGCTTTGGTGCTAGTTGATAGCAATTCTGGGTGGCATAGTTATAAAGTGGAGGATTCACCAGTAGATTTAGTTTATGGGTTGTCAGGTAAATTTATTGGAATTGGTTTATTAGATATTTCAGATGATGGGATTAATTGGAAGACTACAATTTTAAATGACAAATCAATGTGGTTAGCGAGTCATTTATCTTGTAGTTCTCAATTATGTATTGCTGCTGGGCAACAATACAGAGTTACTATATCTCATAATGGAATTTATTGGGAACCACAGACATTTAACTATAAAAATCCAAAACCGCATTGGTGGCGAAGATTTTTTTAATTTTGTTAATTTATTGTGAATGTTAAGTTAAATTAATTTATAATTTTTAGGGGTATTAAAAATGGCTACATATAAAGACTATCAAATATTAGCAAATCAAATCTATAACATTGGAAAATTAGATGAATATGGTAAAGATGTAACGCTGACAATCTCATATACAAATAAAGCTGATGGCAAACCAACAACATGGAAAAAAGTTGTATTAGAAGAAGGCATAAACGGGAGTGCCACAAAATTTTTGGAGGTTGATAATCCTGACTCAGGTTACTACGGTGCTGTATACGGGAAACTTGATAATGCTGGGAACTTAACTGGTGAATACATCCTCGTTAGCCGTGGCTCAGATAACCTAAAAAACTATATTCATGATGCTGAGATGTGGGCAACTGATGTAGTTCCGACAGAATATTATGATGCTAAAGCATTAATGGAAAAAGCAATAACTACTTTAGGCAGTACTGTTGCTGCGAATATGACAATAAGTGGTCATTCTCTCGGTGGTAGCATCACTCAGCTATTATCCATTGAATACGGTAATGATGCGGTAACATTTAATCCATTTAATCTTGCTACATGACAGAAATTAATTTTTTGCATTTTACCTCCATCGGTAAGTA
>CAZTBH010000054.1:0-15710 GCA_964611845.1 uncultured Neisseria sp. | reverse complement strand
ATTAGAGGTTGTATAGTTTAACACATTATGCTCAAATGATTATAGGTTAACTATAGATAAACGCTGGCGTAGCGAAATTTTCTACTATGCACTATTTTCATTACAATATGATTTAATTTTAACTTTTATAATATTGGTCGAGGCATTTGGAAATAGTGAGGTTGAGCCTGCAGTGTGTGGATATATTTTTGTGATAGTGCGTGTATTCCAGCTATTAGGAACAATTTTTCACCAAGTGATACGCGATTCTTTAGCTAAATCAATCGTGCATAATGAATCTTTTCACAACTTCATTAAATTAACTATAGCTGCTGCAGCATTCATTACAATTACATTATTATTTTCTGTATTATATTTTATTGACTACATTACGCATTATTTAGGTGTCAGCTCATTTAAAACTGAAATATGCATTTTAGTTAGCATAGGGGCAGTGAAATCAATACTTGATGCGCTATTTTCGATCATGATCTTTACATCTAGACAAGCAATGAAGACTTATACAAATATCTCCACATTTGTATTTACTGCATATGTACTATCTATGATATATTATGCACAGATCTCTCTGAATGCCGCCTTATGTGCATTTATTATTTTCTATGCTACTCTAACTATCGTCGAATTACTTATGGGGGTATTTATTTTTAGGCAAAATTTATTGGATTTGAATAAGCCAAACTTAAAAATGCCCAAAAATACTTAATGATCAATAGTTGAACTAACTATGGTTCGCGGGTTTGCGACGATTATTTCTTGCGTGCTCCATTTCAGACTGACGTAAATTCATAGCTAGTTTATCAACAAGTCCGTTGATAAACTTAAATGAATCTTCACCACCGTAGATCTTGGCAAGTTCAATTGCTTCATTTATAATCACTGGCGCTGGCACTTCTAAATTATGTTTTAATTCTACCGACGCAATTACCAAAATAGCTTTCTCTGTAACTTGAATTTCATTCACTGGACGATCTGAATATTCAGTATAAAGCGCTAGACTTTGTTCAAAATTATTAGTCGACATATCCAGTAAGTAGTGGAGTAAATCATAATTTGCACGGGCATAAATCTCTTCGTTTGTACTTTGGAGAAAATCCTCAATTTCACTAACTGATTTAGGATTAGTTTGAAAAAAATAAATCCCTTGTACAGCTAAAGAACGCGAGATACGGCGTGGAGATAACTTGGGTTTGTGCATGATTTGCCTTATTATTAATTTGCTAAATAGGGCGTGATTTTATCATACTCTGCTAAGAGGTATTTAAAATACTCAAACCCAGCTCTAAACTAGTACGCAAAATCCCACAACGACTTAGCATAACCCACTTGATTGAGTGTACAAAAAAATAGGATTGAGCAACTATAGGCTCAATCCTATTTACGATAATTCCAACTAATTTTTAATGACAGTCATCACTATCTATGCTACCATCACAAATATAAACTTTAAACTCTTTGGCATTAATTTTAATACCATTTGATAAAGTGATATCTTTACCGCTATCTGATTTGGCACGATCCCCAGAATAATGTGAATAAGAGCGATCTGCAGCAAACAAGAACCCTTTATTACCTATCCAGTAACCTGAGCTATCTTTCAAATCAACACGGGTAGCAACTTGCCCTGTATGTTTGTAAATAGCATTACATTTTTTACCGCTTCGTACTTGACTAATCTGACGTGTAGGATCAACTGTTACCCAAGCTTCATCAGAAATAGCATCACCAGCTTCAAGGAAATACCCTTGCACAGTGACAGGAGAAGATGACTTATTTACAAATGTAAATGTACAATCAGCAAATGCTGTACCCAACAAAACAGAAGAAAGCAGTGCTGATAAAATTAACTTACTTTTCATTATTTTTTCCCTAAAAAATGTGAGACTACTGCAGAGCTAATATTTTATCAAATTATCTAATAGTTATGATGGATATTGTCAGCAATAAAAAATATCATTATCTGAGATTAAAGTTAGTAAATTAAACTAAATTTACTCTGGTATAATCTGGTACTATACTTTAAAAGTCAATAAGGACAACGATTATGATTAGTATTATTCTTCTTGGAGCACCCGGTGCAGGCAAAGGAACTCAAGCAAAATTCATTACTGAAAAATTTAATATCCCCCAAATATCTACTGGTGACATGTTGCGAAATGCAATAAAGGCTGGTACAGAACTCGGTCTAAAAGCAAAAGAGATTATGGACAAAGGGCAATTGGTTTCTGATGAAATAGTAATTGGTTTGGTCAAAGAGCGTATTTTGCAAGCTGACTGTAAGAATGGCTACCTATTTGATGGATTCCCACGCACTAGCGCTCAGGCTGATGCACTAAAATCTGCTGGAGTAACTATTGATTATGTAATTGAAATAAACGTCCCAGACGAAGCAATTATTTCCAGACTTTCAGGTCGTAGAGTTCATCTGCCAAGTGGTAGAACTTATCATGTTGAATTTAACCCACCTAAAATTAGTGGCAAAGATGATGTGAGTGGCGAAGAGTTGATTCAAAGGGATGATGACAAGGAAGAAACAATAAAAAAACGCCTTGAGGTATATCATGCTCAAACTGCAGTACTAAGTACATATTATTCATCAGATAAAAATGTTAAATTTATCAAGATTGATGGTACCAAGAGTGTTGATCAGGTAACCAGCAACTTACTAGCTACCCTCGCTTAAAAACATTTGTTAATCGCTAACGAAGAATTACTGCAGTACCATAGCAAAAAACTTCGTTAGCGCGTGTTTGATCACCACCGACACTGTCTGAGTCATAGCGCATAGCAACGATCGCATTAGCACCAAGCATTTGAGCTTGCTGAATCATATTTTGATACGCGGCATTGCGTGTTTGCTCACACATATCAGTAAAAGCTTGGTTATGCCCGCCAAAAATATTCTTAATATTCCCTAAAAATCCCTGAGCTATGGTCGGAGTGCGTACAATTATGCCGTGCACTACCCCAAGCACTTGTACAATTTCCCTCCCAGCCACATCATTAGTTGTAGTAACAATCATTTTAACGTACCTTTAAATAAAATATTCTAATTTACTTAATCCACTTAACTTGACGTTTTGAATAAAATAAAGCATAACACAAAATATACGCATATCCAACTACTGGCACCCAATACGAATCAACCACATTAACCACATCAGCGATACGTCCTTGAATCAATGGTAGTAAAGCACCACCTAGAATCATCATCACCAATAATGATGCGCCCTGTTCTTTAAACTTACCTAAATTTGCCAAGCCCAGATCAAAAATATTTGGCCACATTACAGAATTAAAAATCCCAATTGATAAAATAGCCCATGCAGCAAACATTGTATTATGTAGTAAAATCGCAGCAATCAAATTAGCAATATTTACAACGGAAAACATAACTAAGTTTAAACGTGGACTGGATTTGCAAGAGAGCAAAAGTAAAATTGCCAAAGCTTGGAAAATTACATAATAACTTAATTCTGACTCTACATTGCCTACTGAATAAACCATGAAAAGCGTTAATGCAGCACTGGTTAAAATCATTAATAAAAATTTACTCGAAACATTTAGTTTACCAAGAGCAATTGAACCAAGAAAACGACCAATCATTGCACCGCCCCAGTAAAAAGCTAATAATTTACCCGCAGATGATTCCTCTAATCCGATTGTATGTGGATCTTTTAAAAATGCTACTAAATTAGTTCCAATAGTTACTTCGGAGCCAACATAGAAAAATATAGCGCCCATAGCAAATACCAAGTTAAGATGATTTAATGCAAATAGCTTACCACCAGTTTCATGTGATGCAGAGTACTCTTCTTTGGTATGCAGGAATTTCCAGATAATGAAGGCTAAAAGCATAAAAAATCCAGCCAAAATAATGTATGGATATTTTAAATTACCAGAATTTTCTTTGACTTGTAAAAGTTCGTAAAATACATAAACACCAATTAAAGGTGCGATTGCAGTTGCCAATGAGTTAAATCCCGCTGCAAGATTAAGGCGACTCGCTCCAGTTTCAGGATTACCTGTAATTAAGACCAAAGGATTGGCCGAAATTTGTAGAAACGTAAAACCAAACCCGATGGTAAATAAACCACACAAAAACAGCCCATAACTTTTATACGCAGCAGCTGGAATAAAAATCAAGCAGCCAACGGTCGACAATGCCAACCCTAGTAGAATAAGCCCTTTATACCCCAAACGCTCAAAATAGTTAACTCCAAATTTTGCGGCCAAGACATAAATTAGAGAACCAATAAAATAAGCAGTAAAGAAAGCAAATGCAACTAAGTTAGCCTGAAAGTGGGAAATTGAGAATAATCCCTTAAAAATTGGCGTCAATAAGTCATTTAGACAGGTCACAAATCCCCATCCAAAAAAGAGAAAATAAAGTGCAATAAAGTTAAGGCTATTAGCTGTTCTGCTTGTTTTCATAATAAAAAAATCCTACAAATAATTTGTAGGATTTTAACATAGTTTGCTACTTAGTTGAATAACCAATAATACTTATCAAGCATTATTCACCAGCAAAGAAATCCTTCATTTTATCAAAGAATGATTTAGTTTTAGGATGATGCGCGGAATTTTGCCCGCCACTCGCTTCACCAAATTGACGAATTAAATCTTTCTGCGATTCAGTTAGCTTTACTGGAGTTTCAACATAAATATGACAGTATAAATCCCCCGAAGTCACACCACGCAAGGATTTAACACCTTTTTCACGAATACGTAACACCTGATTAGTTTGTGTACCTTCAGGAATTTTTAGTTTAACTGTTTTACTGTCAATAGTCGGTACATCAACCTCTCCACCAAGAGCGGCAGTTACAAAACTAATTGGCACTTCACAATGCAAATCTTTGCCTTGGCGAGTAAATACCTTATGTTGTTTTACTGCTACATGGACATACAAGTCACCATTTGGTCCACCGTTAAGTCCAGCCTCACCTTCACCAGTCAAGCGCAAAGTGCTTCCATTATCAATTCCCGCTGGAATAGTAACCTTAACTTGGCGGTTTTCTTTAACCAGACCACTACCACGACAACTACCACATGGATTCTTAATTGTTTTACCACGCCCATGACATTCTGGACATGGTTGCTGAACCGAGAAAAAACCTTGTGCAAAACGCACTTGTCCAGCACCTTTACAGGTGTTACAAGTATGAACATCTTCAGGATTTTTGGAACCTTTACCATCACAAGTTGTACACTTTTCTGTACGCGGAAATTTAATTTCCTTTTCACAACCAAATGCTGATTCTTCCAGGCTAATCTGAATATTGTACTCTAAATCATTACCACGCATAGCCGAGTTATGCCGCCCAGAACCACCTCGTCTACCGCCACCAAACATTTCACCAAATACATCAAAAATATCTTCAAACCCAGCTGCGCCACCGCCACCAAAGCCACCACTTGCAGAATTACCACCCACACCAGCATGACCAAATTGATCATACATCTGCTTTTTCTCAGCATCAGACAATACGGCATAAGCTTCCTGTAACTCTTTAAATTTATCTTCAGCCTTTTTTTTCTCTGCATCAGGTAATGTCGAAACCCGATCAGGATGAAACTTCATTGCTAGTTTACGATAAGCTTTTTTAATTTCATCATCAGATGCGCCTTTAGCGACGCCTAAAACCTCATAATAATCACGTTTTGACATATATATAAAACCTTAATAAAACTTAATACTAAAAGCAGATATAGGGATTAATTCATAAAAATCAAGTTCTATTTTTACGTTAATCTAAGTATGATGAAAAAATAGTTATACTTTGGGCACTTTTATTATAGACCCTAAGTGACCGTGATTATGACTGAGAGTATTTGAGCATAACAAATATGCTACAAGGCGATACCTTCATGATTAAGCAGCCACTTTTTAATCCCCAAATTAAAAAAAATATTTCCTGAGTTAAAACCACCTAATTTAGAATTGGCAGCAATTATTCGATGACAAGGAATAAACACGGGCAAGGGATTTGCACCACAAGCACCACCTACCGCACGTGGTGCTGAGAATAGTTTTTTTGCAACCTCACCATAAGTTAAACTACTGCCAGCCTCAATCTGTTGCATTATCTGCCAGACTTTAAGTTGGTGCGGCGTACCGTTATAGCTAAACGGTAAGTCAAACTTAAACTTGGGATTATCACAATACTCATCAAGCTGTCGGATAACTTCAGTTGCCAGAGGCGAGCGACTGATTGATTGAGAAACGGCATCTGTAGCTGGTGGCAAAAATTCAGCATGATAGATATTAGTTGCATCCAAGTCAACCTTTAATGCAAAAGTTGGAAAGCTATAGATAATTTCTTCGGTTAATGCCATGATATTTCTCACTATGAGTCTAATTACAAAATGATTTTAAAAAGTTATAATCTGCGGTTTTTTTAGATTTAGGCAAATTTTTAAACATAACACAATACTTACGCCCACCACCGCATGAATTATCATCTAACATCACACCATCAACATAGCAACCATCATCAGCAGCAATTTGCAAAATCCTGCTGGCGGTGAGTTTCGCGTATTTCTGCTTCAATTCTTGTGGCTTAGTTTCTTGATGAATTTCACCGTTTTTATAGACATAGTTCACCAACACATCATCACCTAAGTATGGATTATTCTGTGGCATACTAAACGTAATCTGCGAACCACCTTCAATTGCAGAACTTAATGGTAAACAACTACCAAAAACTTTGCTAACCTTAGTTGCACTTTCACTAATCGTAACTACTTGATATTGACGGCTACATTGATTACCACCTTGATCAAAAGCCACCAATAAAACCTGATTACCATCAATTAGAAAAGCTTTGCTTAATTCAATTTCAGAAACTGATTTTACTTTTAAAGGCTTACCATCTAAAATCAATGTATAATTTTCAATACTTGCACTCTCGGCAATCTTTTGACTCTGCAAAACACCTCGCAAAGTTTTAATTCCAGACGCTAACATATCTGATAAACTTACTACAGGTGCAGAACTCTCAAGATGTAAATTAGCTGATTCTGATCGGCTAATAGCTTCGCTGTATTCATGCGACTCAGTATTAGCTTTATTGTGGTTAAAATAAAAATAGCCACCACCAAGTACGAGCAGAATAAACACAAATAATAAAATACTTTTCTTCATATCACACTCTTAGCAAAACATCCCCGCCCTAGAGCGAGGAATTTTATGGTGTCCAAGTAAATCAGCTGCTAAGCTTAATTATTTAGCTGGTGCTGACTGTTGTGCTGTAGGCGTTCCCTTCATTTTAGCCATGCGCGGGAAACACTCAGGATGGCTTTCAAACATCTGGCGATTCTGGATCATTAATTTACCCATGGTGCAGGCATCATTTTTATGATACGCAGCATCAATTGCTTGATGATTTTTCATCATTTGTTGTTTATACTGCATGCACTGGTTAACACTCTCACTAGTATTTGCTGCAGCAAATACAGCTGTACTAATACACAAACTACCTAACAGGATTATTTTCTTCATTACTATCCATTTCTTAAATTTAAGTTGAAATAACTACATCTTTTGCCGCGTAAGCACTTTTATCAATTCACGCGCTAATAACATCACATCCCATATATGAACGTAAAACCTCTGGCACAGTGATTGAACCATCTGCATTTTGATAATTTTCAAGCACAGCTACCAAAGCACGGCCAACCGCCAAACCTGAACCATTCAGCGTATGTACTAAACGATTTTTACCATTAGCATCTTTAAAGCGCGCTTGCATTCTGCGAGCTTGAAAATCAGTCATGTTTGAGCAAGATGATATTTCACGATAAGTATTTTGTGATGGCACCCATACTTCTAAATCATAAGTTTTTGCCGCACCAAAACTAATATCACCACCACACAAAGTGATCACACGATATGGTAATTTCAGAGCTTTAAGAATATTTTCGGCACACTGCACCATTGTTTCTAATGCTTCAAATGATTTATCCGGATGAGTAATATTTACCATCTCAACTTTATCAAATTGATGCATGCGAATTAAACCCTTAGTATCACGCCCATAACTACCAGCTTCACTTCTAAAGCATGGTGAATGACAAGCATATTTAAATGGTAACTCATCTTCTCTAAAAAGCTCATCGGCAGCCAAGTTGGTCACTGATACTTCAGACGTTGGAATCAGATACATGTCATCCTGATCGCGCTTGGTCTTAAATAAATCTTCTTCAAACTTAGGTAATTGCCCAGTTCCATACAAAGATTTAGCATTTGCCATATATGGTGAATAAACCTCAGTATAACCATGTTCTTCGGTATGGGTATTTAGCATAAACTGAGCTAGTGCACGATGAAGTTTGGCAATTTTACCTTTTAAAAACGCAAAACGACTACCTGCAACTTTTGCACCAGCTTCAAAATCAATTCCGCGATCTAACGCTAAACCCAAATCAACATGATCCTTTACCTGAAAATCAAAATCGCGTGGCACACCAACTCTACGCACCTCAACATTGGCACTTTCATCACGCCCAGCAGGAACAGAGCTATCCGGAATATTTGGTACAGTTGCCAGATAATTATTTAATTGCAAAGCAACTTCATTGAATTCAGTTTCAACTTGTTTTAATTGCTCGCCAAGACCAGCAACTTCAGCCATAATCGCAGCAATATCCTCACCTTTGGATTTTAAAACTCCAATTTGTTTTGAACTGGAATTACGTTTTGCTTGTAGCTCTTCCATATTCATCTGTAATTTCTTACGTCTGTCTTCCAGTGAAAAAAACAATTCTTTGTCAAACGCGAAGTTTTTCACTGCTAATTTAGCCGTTACGGCATCCAAATCATTACGTAATAAATTAGTATCTAACATAGTTTTCTTTCAATATAAATAGTCATTAGGAGTTATTTTATCACTTTCCAAGGATTGTGTTAATCACTGTCACAAAGTTTTCAAATAAATCATCATCGTAATCAATCTTTATCTTAGCATATTTTTGTAATTCCTGATGATGACCGAACATAATGCTATTCGGTAATTCTTGCATTAGTTCAAGATCATTATGATCATTACCAAAAATAAAAATATCGCTTTTTTCTGGTAGAGTTAGCTCGCTCAAACCAGCAAATTTATTAACGTGTGCAGGCATAACATCAAAACACTTGTCATAAAAGTGGTATTTTATGATTAAGCTACGATCTGCAATAAATTGATTAAAATACTCTAAATACTGATCATCCAATACCAGTATTTTATATGCTCCATCTGCCAAAACATGATCTACGTGCAAACTACGCGTTTGCCCGCTGATTTTGATAATATCTTGATAAAGCCAATGTTCTTTCGATGGATGATAGTAGTTAGAGTGACCATCAACTAAATAGTGCGCATGATTATCTTCCAAGAATTTCACCATCTCAGACAAAACAGAGTTATCCAGAAAATGCTGGGTTTTTATTTCACCACTCGCAATAACCAAACCACCACCAAAAACTACACTATCTTGCTCACTGCACCATAGCGGTACTACTGGCACAAAATCGCGCCAGGAACGCCCGGTTGCAAAGACTATATTATGTCCCGCTGACTTAATTTCCAGTAAAATCTTTTCAAATTTATCCTCTAACGGTTTACCATCATAAACAATTGTTCCATCTAGATCAAATACAAAAGTTTTACGAGTACCATGATTTATATTTAGCCTATCCGTCATTGTTTTTTCGCTAATTAACACAATTTGCTTCCCTTTATTCTAAGTTGGTGCTAGGATTATAGCACACTGCATGCTATAATAACGCTGCCCACGTTTTTAGGATATTATAAAAAGTGTTTACCCAACAACATATTAAATTTCTACAACAAAATTTAGCCCAAAATAAAGTTTTGGTAGTCGGTGATGTTATGCTTGATCGTTACTGGTTTGGCAACGTAGATCGAATTTCCCCTGAAGCTCCAGTTCCAATTGCCAAAATTAGTAAAATCGAAGATCGTCCGGGTGGTGCGGCAAATGTTGCACGCAATATAGCCAGCCTTGGTGGCAATGTTACATTACTATCAGTAGTTGGTGAAGATGAACCAGCGTTAGTACTAGAAAATCTTCTACTTACTGAACAAGTCAATACCGTATTCAAAAAAGATTCAACCATTAGCACAATTGTCAAATTACGCGTAATTGCTAAAAATCAGCAATTAATTAGGATTGATTTTGAAGAAAAGCCCTCGCATGAAATCTTAGCTGAAGTATTAGATAACTTTGCAGAGATCATAGATCAATATCAAGTAGTAATTTTATCTGACTACGGTAAAGGTGGACTAAGCCATACCAGCAAAATGATTGAAATTGCTAAAGCACATAATAAAATTGTCCTAGTTGATCCCAAAGGTTCTGACTATAGCAAATATCAAAATGCCACTATGATTACCCCAAATCGTAGCGAAATGCGCGACGCTACTGGCAGTTGGAGCAGTGAACAAGAATTACTGAATAAAGCTACGGAACTAAAACAACAATTAAATTTGGATTACCTGCTAGTTACCAGAAGTGAAGAAGGTATGACACTTTTTGCAGATGAGGCGTATAATTACCCTACTTTTGCCCAGGAAGTCTTTGACGTTTCAGGCGCAGGTGACACTGTTATCGGCACTTTAGGGCTAATGCTTGCCAACAATGCCAGCATTCGTGAAGCGGTTGAAGTTGCAAATTTTGCTGCAGGAATAGTCGTTGCCAAATTAGGAACTGCAACTGTCAAAAAAGAAGAATTAATTAAACATTTAACTCAACACATAAAAGAGCAAGAGGTCTAAACTATGTTAATCGCTGTTACTGGAGCTGCCGGATTTATTGGTTCAAATATTATAAAAGAATTAAACCGTCGTGGACATTTTGATATCATTGCAGTGGATAATTTAACCAATGGTGATAAATGCCGTAATTTAGCAGACGTTGATATTCTGGATTTTGTTGATAAAGAAGATTTTATTCAGGCTATCGTAGATGGTGAATATGATAATCAACTAGATTATATATTCCATCAAGGCGCATGCTCAGCTACGGTTGAAGCCAATGGTCGCTATATCATGAAAAACAATTATGAATACTCATGTTTGCTGCTCGAATATGCACAAAAAAATGAAGTTCCTTTTATTTACGCATCTTCAGCTGCAACCTATGGAGCGGGTAAAGTATTTGTTGAAGATCGTGAAAATGAAGTTCCACTGAATGCCTATGGTTATTCAAAAATGCTTTTTGACCAAACTGTGCGCCGTTACTTTAGTGGTGGCTTACGTGCGCCAGTTGTTGGCTTAAAATATTTTAACGTTTACGGTCATCGCGAGTTTCATAAAGGGCGTATGGCATCTGTAGTACTACATAATTTCCGCCAATACCAAGAGCATGGCGGTGTGAAATTATTTGAAGGTTGTCAGGGCTATGAAAATGGCGGACAAACTCGTGATTTCATTTCTATTGAAGATGTGGTACGTGTTAACATGCATTTCTTTGATAATCACACCCAAAAACCTGACGAATTATCTGGAATTTTTAACTGTGGGACTGGGGTTGCACGTAGTTTTAATGATCTGGCGCTTGCAACTATTAATGCCTGTCGCAAAGCTGAGGGCAATAATCCAATTGACTTGGCAACTGCAGTTACACAAGGCATTTTGGAATACACCCCATTTCCGGGTGATTTAGCAGGTAAGTATCAATGTTTTACTCAATCAAATAATACCAGACTAATTAAAGAAGGTGGCTACAAAACAGCATTTTTAACCCTTGAACAAGGTGTTGAAAATTATGTAAATTTACTCCTTAATTAAGAACTGCAATAGAATAAGGTGTTAGACGTGAAAAAATTAATTTGCTTAGGTTTAGTGGGTGGAGTTGTTTTTTGGAATACTCTTGCTAGTGCAGACAATAAACACTCCAGTGCATACACCAAGAACAAATTTGATTTTTATATCTTGTCTACACAGTGGATTCCTGGTTGGTGTGCAGTTGGAACAGGTAAAAGCGGTGCCGAGCTAGATGACACCCATGCTTGCCAGCAACAAGTCAGCCAACCACTAATGTATCACGGACTATGGCCAGAAAATAGCAATGGCACCTACCCTGCTGATTGTTCAGCAGTACCACCACTAAATACAGCTAAACTATCTTTTAGCAATCCATTTGATAGCTATCTCAGTAATTCTGCCAGCTTTTTAAATCATGAATGGAGCAAGCACGGCACTTGTTCCAACTATTATTATGCTGGACTAGAAAGCGCTAGTGAACAAGAATATTACCAACAAGTTAATCACTACTTTAGCAAAAGCATTGCGCTGTACAAAGAAATTAATCTAGCAACGTTTAGTTTTAAACTCTCTGCTGAATCAGTACAACAACAAATTCATAATTTGAATCCACAAATACCAATTAAATCAATTATGGTAATGTGTGATCGTGACAATGATGCGCAATTTATGACTGGCTTATGGTTTTGCGTAAATAAATCAACTGATAAATTCATAAATTGCCCAAGTATATTACTTAAAACCTCGTGTAAGGGAAGATTACTAACTCGCTAATTTAAAAAATTATACTACTTTTAATAGCTCTCGAAAATACTATTTCTTTTGTTGTGCGCGAGCCATAATATCAGCAATAAAATCAGTCTTATTCGATTCTGTCAAATTTTGTTGATTATCATTGTTTTCTTTACTTCGATGCAGGTTTTTCAATAATTGAGCTTGTTGTGCCATCCTCTCTTCTCGAGCTTGCTGTTCTTGCTCACGGCGATTTTGATGTGCATCAAAGCGGGATTTTGCCAAATCTCGTCGCTCCACACTCCACTCTGGGATAGGATCATCATAAAAATGAATACAGTCAACCGGACAAGCAGGAATACATAAATCACAGCCAGTACACTCGCCGGCAATTACCGTATGCAGCATTTTATTAGCACCAATAATTGCATCAACTGGGCAGGCTTTAATACACAAAGTACAGCCAATACAGACATCTTCATCAATGACCACTAACTGACGAGGTTTGATCGTGCCGTTAGCAGGATTTAATGGCAGCACCGGGCGGGAAAGTAATTGAGATAATGCAATAATCCCTTCATTGCCACCAGGTGGGCATTGATTAATTTCAGCTTGATTATCTGCTAGAGCTTCAGCATATTTTTTACAAGAAGGATAACCACAACGTGTACACTGCGTCTGTGGCAATAATGAGTCAATTTGTTTAACTAAATCAATGGGCATGGTGATCCTCATAATAACTAACCATTAATTGCATATCATTAAATAAATCATCAAGTATTTGACATACTTGCTCAAAATTATCGCTGCGCTGTAATGACCAAATCATTATTTCTGCAGCTTGAGTCTTATCCCTGCTACCCCAAACTTCAATTTGAATATTATTTTTCTGACTAGATAATTTTATATGTGGTTCATTACCTGCTAAGCGCATTTTCTTAACTTGATTGCTTAAACCAAGTGCGATACTAATTTCTTTACGATGGTGTTCACCAATAACCGCAGCTTCGCTCAATGCACACGGTGGAAAAGGTAGTGGAAACACAGTTGCAGCGTCATGTTTAAGCGTTGTGGTTAAAAGTTGCAATAACTCTAATCCGAGTTGATTAAAATTAGCAGCAATATAACCAGATTCTTGATTATTGCTATGTAATGCCATTCCAAGCAAAAAGCGCAAATGCACACCTTCACCAATATTAAGAATCGGTTTATGTTGCAAACTTTCAAGCTCAAAACGACTAACCTCATTTGTGTATTCAAGCAATTGTGAAGGTTTTATTTTAACAATTGCCTCTAAATCAACTAGATTAGCACTTATTTTATTGGTTTGCTTATTATTGAATATTTTCTTGTCAAAAAATAAATTTGCCAAAGCAATCTGATCAATCTTATTGTCCAACGTTACCTGAGTAGAGCTACCCACAACAACAACCACAGGTAAAACAAATAGCTGACAGTACTTGTCTTGACGACCTAAAGAATTTATAACTTGTTGCAATGAACTCCAAACATAATCTGCAATTGCCTGTGTCGGTGCTAAATTATAAGCAACGCTTAGTAGCTGGTCTTGTTTTTGCTTAAGTAAATCTTCAATTAACGCGCACATCAAACTATTATTGTCATTTGCCGCTAAATCATGAGTAGCTTGGTTTATTAATATATTTGCATCAGGATAAACATCACTATACTCCCGCGGGTCTCTCAAATTTAATGTCATATATTACCTTTTCTTTCATCTCTTAATATTTTATACCAAAACATACTCATCCGCCCTAAAAGCATTGTATTGTCCTTCACTTAAGTGAATAGAATGGACAAAGCTTGGCAGTATTTCCACACCCGTGTATCCAAATCTATTTTAGTATACAATTACGTACTTAATCTAATAAATGAGTGTAATAAATGCAAAATTTACTTACTTGGTACCAAGAACAAACCACAAGCGCTAAACTGCGCTTTGATCCAGCACAACAACGCCTAGTGGAAGAACTCAATCAGTTTTTAAGCAATTTTGCGAGCCTCAATTTTATCACGCGGCTATGGCGCAAAGACCACAAATTAGGATATTATATCTATGGGGATGTAGGGCGCGGTAAATCAATGATTATGAATGCGATGTACCAATATACAGATGTCAAGCGTAAAACACGCTTACATTTCCACGAGTTTATGCACGAAACTCACGAAAAACTAGCTAAAATGGTTAACGTTGATGACCCGTTAGCGGTTATCGCCAAAGAATTAAAAGAACAGTTTGACATTATTTATCTCGATGAAATGCATGTTAGCGACATCGCCACTGCCATGATAATGAAACGCTTGTTAGAGAGTCTATTTGCCAATAAAATTTATATTGTAACCTCCTCAAATTACCATCCTGATGGATTATGGCCAAATGGTTTAATGCGTGAGCGATTTTTGCCAGCAATTGAAGTCTTAAAAGATCGGTTGAATGTAGTGAGTTTAAATAGCGATCAGGATTATCGCTTAATTAATACCTCAATTAATCAGCTATTCGTAGTCCAGCAAGCGGACTCCCACACTGCACTGGATAAAATTTTCACAGCAATTAATCTCGATAATCATCAGCAACAGAACTCAGTGATTGAAATCTGTACTCGTGAAATCCCAACGATTAAATCAGGCAGTGATATTATTTGGTTCGATTTCTCGGTAATTTGTGGCAATATGCGTAGCCAACTTGATTATCTTGAGCTAGTTAAACAATTCAACTGGTTCATCATTAGTGACGTATTTTTACTCACAGCAGAAAAAAAAGATGTGGCACGCAGATTTACCTGGTTGATTGATATTCTCTACGATAGCAGTAGTAAATTAGCACTATCTAGCACTGTTCCAATTCATAATATTTATGCGCAAGGTGATTTTGCCAATGAATTTGAGCGTACCATAAGTCGCCTTGAGGAGATGCAAACTCAAGAATATTTACAAAAAAAGTTGACAGTAAAGCCTTGCTAGGCATATAATATCGCTCTTGAAAGTCAAAGTTTGACAGGAAAAACGGGGCGTAGCGCAGTCTGGTTAGCGCACTTGATTTGGGATCAAGGGGTCGTGAGTTCGAATCCCACCGCCCCGACCAGTTTAAACTTTTTCGTTTCATCACAAAATCACTTTATGGTGTGGTTTTGCGCTCGTAGCTCAACCGGATAGAGCACCGCCCTTCTAAGGCGGGGGTTACAGGTTCGA
>CAZTBH010000053.1:0-15875 GCA_964611845.1 uncultured Neisseria sp. | reverse complement strand
TTGCAATAATTTTGCAAAAAACCTTGCCGCACTAAGCTCTCAACCGAGCTAAGGAATTGTTTTTACCCAGAATATGAATGATTGCATCAAATGAAGGAGTTTGTGTTGTTCCACACAATTTTAAGCGTAAAGGCATCCCAAGCTGCGGCATTTTAATATTTTGACTAGTACAAAACTCTTTAATTAATGCTTTAATCGCATCTAATGACCACTCGCTGAGCCCATCTACAGCGCTGGCAAAATTATTTAGAACTTGTGCTGCATCGTCCGTCATGTGTTTTGCCAACTCTTCAGCATTTGGTGTTAGTGGTTGATAAAAATATGCAACTTCCTTGGCAAGCGTGTTCAAATTATCACTGCGCGTTTTCACCAGCTCCATAATTGCATTAATATCTAATTGCTCAGGCGAAATATTCTGTGCCAATAATTGCGGCGTGATCAACTCAATTAGTTTAGCGCTGGTTTTTGCTTTTATGTGCTGTGCATTCACCCAAAATAATTTTTTCATATCAAAGCGTGCTGGAGAAGGCGAAATATTATTTAGATCAAACCACTCAACAAACTGTTCAATACTAAACACCTCATCATCTCCGTGCCCCCAGCACAGACGCGCCAGATAATTGAGTAATGCTTCAGGCAATATTCCCATATCACGATACTGGACGACACTAACCGGATCATTACGCTTAGACATTTTTTGCCCATCATCACGTAAAATCATCGGTAAATGCGCATATAGTGGCGGCGTTGCGCCTAAAGCACGTAAAATATTAATCTGACGTGGTGTATTATTTACATGATCATCACCACGAGTTACATGAGTAATTTTCATATCCAGATCATCAACAACCACGCAAAAATTATAAGTTGGTGTTCCATCAGAGCGCGCAATAATTAGATCATCCAATTCACTATTGGCAATTTCAATACGGCCTTTCACTAGATCATCCCAAGCCACCACACCATCTTGTGGATTTTTAAAGCGCACAACTGGTTTAACACCTTCTCGTGGTTGCTGATGTAGGCAACGACGATCATAACGCGGTTTTTCGCCGCGAGCACGTTGTTCTTCACGCATTTGGTCAAGCTCTTCTCTAGAACAATAACAATGATATGCAGTGTCCGCATCCAACATCTGCTGAATTACTTCCTTGTAACGCTCCATGCGCTGCATTTGATAAAAAGGACCTTCAGCATAATCTAACCCTAACCAATCCATTGCATGTAAAATACTATCAACTGATTCTTGCGTTGAACGCTCAACGTCAGTATCCTCTACTCTAAGAATGAAAGCTCCATTATTCTTCTTTGCATATGCCCATGAAAACAATGCGGTACGTGCTCCACCAATGTGTAAAAACCCAGTTGGACTGGGTGCAAAACGTGTTCTAACTGTCATTTATCGTCTTTCAAATTTAAAAAATTAAAACTGCTCATCCTATCCTGTAAGCATCGTCACAAAGCTCCTCATGCACTTTTCATGTACACTACGTCACCTTATTCCTGACTCTTACAGCATATTATGGCAGTTATCGGTCATTATAAATCAATTATGAGCTAATTCGCGCAGCTCTCGTTTTAAAATTTTGCCTGTTGCATTGCGTGGCAATTTTTCAATAAAGATAATCTTGCGGGGCTGCTTAAATGGTGCTAAATGTGGACGAATATAATCCTTTAACTCCGCCTCAGTTGCAGTTACATCATCTTTTAGTTCAATATACGCTACTGGAGTTTCATTGGCATCATTATCTCTTATGCCAATTACAGCACAGGCATTAACTTTTTCATTGGTATAGATAATTTCCTCAATTTCACGCGGGTAGATATTCATACCTTTACTGATAATCAAATCTTTTTTACGGTCAACTATAAATATAAACCCATCTTTGTCAACTTTACCAATATCACCAGTTCTAAACCAACCATCAATAACTGTTTCTGCAGTATCATTTGGTCGATTATAGTAGCCCATCATAACACAGCCACCCTTGACACAAATTTCACCAATTGAATCGCGAGGTAACTGTTTCATTTCATCATCAAAAACTTCTACCTGATAACTAGGCAAAGGCTTACCAACAGAACCTCTTCTATTCTCCCACGGAAGATTAACAGACACAACTGGAGAGCACTCACTAATTCCATATCCCTGTATTAAAGTACCACGTTTAAAGCTGGCTGAGAAATTACGCATTGTTTCCTCTGCTAATGGTGCGGCACCAGAAATAAACCCCTTAACCGAATGAAACCAGTGAAAATACCATGGTAATTTTGCTTTTGCCAACGCACTATAAACATCTGGCACACCGGCAAAAAAAGGAACTCGCTTCAACAAGACCTGTTTTAGTAGATTAGCAAAATCACCTTTAGTTGCAATAGAGCGAATAACTACCACACCACTATCAGTAAAGATTGGTAAAATTACCGTTACAGTCAAAGTAAAGGCATGGAACATCGGTAAATAACAAACCATTCTTATGCCACCGTGCTTAACCCTCAGATGTTGCATACAGCAATGAACATTTGAATGGATATTGTTGTAGGATAACATTGCGCCTTTAGGTTTACCAGTTGTACCTGAGGTATAAACAATTAAAGCTAACTCTTCAGGAGATTTATCAGCATAGGGTGCAATGTTTTTTTGTTCGGCAATAATTTGCGCATAATCAATATTACGATCATTGATTACTGGTGCTCCATCATCAACCCAGATAATTTTACAGATATTGGTTTTAATCAATAATTCACGAGTTTCTTTGGCAAATTTTGCCGACGAAAACAACACTTTTGCCTGCGAATCATTAACAATATAGGCAATTTCATCTTCTTTAAGAAAGTTATTGATTGCAACAACCACAGCACCCAGCTTACTAATTGCAAAAAGTGTCGCAATAAACTGCCATGAATTTGCCATTACCAGCGCAACTTTATCACCAGGTTTAACGCCGTACTCATGCAAGCGACTAGCAACACTATCAGCATATGCTAATAATTGTCGGTTACTAATTTTGAGCTCTCCATCATAAATTATTGTTTTGTTTGGCGAGCTTTTTGCATTAGTTGCGATAATGTGGTAGAAATTACGAAAAGGATATTGTTCAGTCATGATAACCCTTAAACAGATAATAGATATTTGTGATTTTACCTTAAATTTGCGGCTAAATAGTGATTATTTACATAAAAAATGTTAACTTTTTAATTTACGCATTGCATCAGGAATTTTAGCACTAACCAAATCCTGAATGCTGTCATCTCCAGATTGTTTTACTTTGGCTTTCATTGCTGATTGATATTGCTCCAGAGCTAATTGGTAATTTCCTAATGTATAAAATTCATTTCCCAAACCATAGTGGTAACGCAGAGGATTATCCAATTTAGTATCAGAATACAAAATCGCGTACTGATCCCAAACATCAGGATCACTAGCATTAGTCTGTGCCAGTTCATCCAAACGAGCTCCAGCTTTAGAGTAACCGTTACCCGCAATCAGAAATTCAAGCTGCCCCATCCATAATCCTTTGTGATTTGGGTAGCTTTCTACCGCTTGATCATAGAGTTTATCTGCCAATTTATTCTCACGGTTAGCAATTAGTAATTTAGCCCGAAGACCCAAAATAATCGGATGATTCATATAATGTGGATTATTAATTTTATTAAGTGTGGCAATACTAGCTTTAAGCTGTTTAGTCAGAAAATAACTTAAAGACAAACCATATTGCTGTGCATCCAAACTTACATAGCGCTTAGATGCTATTGAATTGAGATAAAATTTAGTAGCATCTTCACTACTGATTTGCCGGATACGGCATTTTTCACGCACTAGTAAAAAATCAATACTATCTTGACGCATTTTCACAGGCATTTGATTGGCGCGTGATTCCGCCTCACTCAAACGTTCTACAGTTACTGGATGAGTTTGTAAAAAAGCTAAAGCGTCATTTGTATTAAATTTATAGGCATCTTGCATGCGCTGAAAGAATTCCGGCATTGCATGCGCATCAAACCCAGCCTGATACATTAATTGTTGCCCAACTCGATCAGCTTCACGTTCATAATCACGTGAAAATGATAGCATATTTTGTTGAGCTAAGCCTTGCCCACCCTGAATTGCAGCCATAGCAGCACTCGGACTAACTGTAGCCAGAAGCGCCCCAGCCAGCAAGCCAGCAACACTAGTCCATTGTGCACGGTTTTGCACACTGATATTACGGAAAATATGATGTTGTACGACATGACCAATCTCGTGGGAGAGCACAGATGATAACTCAGCTTCGGAAAGCGTAGTATAAATCAGACCGTTATAGGCACAAATATATCCTCCAGGTAGAGCAAACGCGTTAATTTCTTTATCTTTAATTAGATAAAAATTGAACTGATCGCCAGCCATTGGCGAGAAACTTACCAACTGACTACCTAAAGTATTTAAATAATCTAAACAATCATAGTCATCAACCATGCTACCTTGAGCGTAGATATTGAGAATAACTTGCTTACCCAACAAATCCGCTTGATACGGCGAGAGATTGGAGCGATCATTGTCACCTAAATCTGGTAGCCCGTTGACTCCAGTAGCATAAGCAAAATGATTACAAGTGCCAAGAGCTACACCAAATGCCGTCGCACTTACCACCTGTTTTAAAAAACCACGCCTGGCAATATCCAGCACCAAATCGCGTTGAATCTGCGGAGATTCCTTACGCGATTGATAAAGCTGGTCAAGTATAGAGCCAAGAATTTTCATAGTAATAACTCTTAGTTATTGTAACTGCTGTGCCAGTCCAGTCAGATATTTTTTCTGATTAGCCGCAAAGTCTTTATCTGGAGTACTACTATCAAATTGAGTTAGACTAATTAGCGTCTGATTACCCTGAGCCGTTAATTTGACTGTATACATTGGTTTTGGCGCAGCTTTAGCATTGGCAGATTCACTACCAAACCAACGTTGAATGAAGCTAGGATCTGGATTATCCATTTGAGACTGTAATGGGTACACATAATAATCGCCGCTGCTACGGTTTTTATCCACAATACCTAAACCAACACGATCCAGAGCAATCGCAGTACGCCACCATGCCCGATCAAACTGATCATTTACAACCACCTGATTATTTACTAGTGCTGCTGTTTTGGGTGCCGATTCCGCAGTTGCTACAATTTTCTTAACTTGCTCTTCTGGCATGCCCGCAAAAGCCATATATTGCGTCAAAAATTCCAATTCTAGCTGTGGGTTTGACGGACGTGGTATCCATTTAGTTCTTTGTTGATCAGAAGATGCTAAGGTTGAAGTATCAGCTATCCCAGGCGAACGACAGCCCTCATACTCCTCATCCATTTGATAATTAGTATCCATGATGACTACATCTTTACCATTTTGCCACAAGGTGATACGATACATATACATTGAATTTAATGAATACATACTGCCCCAACCTACCCAGTCAAAGAAACCACGGATACTTGTTCCCTGTGGAACTTTATTATTACGTGCTGCCCAATCAGTTTGCATCACGCCAATTGATTGATTTTGATATTTAATCGTCAAACCGATCTGATTAACAAATGCAGCAACCATTGGCCAAACCGTATTCACATCTTTGCTCTCAATCACTAACCAGCGCTGTGAACCACCATAGACAATTTGCATTCCTTTGGTATTAGCCAGCTGATAACCATTTTGTGCCTGTTGTGTTGCAGTTGGCGCCATCTTATAGCTTGTTACTAAATCAGGTGAAGTTAAGCCCGGTGGGGTTACCAACGTATCAGTATTACGTGGTGCGGTAGATGTAAACGCAGCTTGCGAATCGACTGTACCACAAGCACTTACACCGAGTAATGTCGCTAATATTAAAGCGAATTCTTTTTTATTTACCATCTTGAATTGCATAAATCAACCTATTTAATTTGTTCTAAAATATCTCTAAACCTATTATGATAGCTGCTACTTAACTCAGTCAATGGTAAGCGCAATGTTCCATAAGCGATTTGCTGCTCTTGGCATAACGCCCACTTAACAGGAATCGGATTGGATTCGCAAAATAACGCATCATACAAGGACAAAAGTTGCTTATTAATTGCCAAAGCAGCATCACGTTCCCCAGCCAAAGCGTGAGTACACATCTGACTAAATTGACGTGGACGAATGTTACTGGCAACAGAAATCACTCCAGAACCACCTGATAACATAAAGGCTACCGCACTAAAATCATCACCTGATAGTAGAATAAAATGTTCTGGCTTATGCGCCATTAAGTAAGTGCAACGTTTTAAATCACCTGTAGCATCCTTAATCGCTATGATATTTTTAAAATCACGAGCCAAACGCAACACTGTATCGTCGGCTAAATTACATGCAGTACGCCCCGGTACATTATATAAAATTACTGGAAATTTAGAGTGTTTTGCCACCGCTGCAAAATGTTGATATAAACCATTTTGAGTTGGCTTCACATAGTATGGTACCAAACACATCAAGTAATCAATCCCAGAAAGCTGATTAACTTCATCAATAAACTCCAGCGTCATTGCAGTAGCTGCAGTCCCGCTTCCCACAATTAATGGTACACGTCCACGATTAACTTCAACTACGTGACGAATCACAGCTAATTTTTCAGAATCAGTCAATGCCGCAGCCTCGCCGGTTGAACCGACGACAACTAATCCAGAAACACCACTGTTGATCTGCCATTCAGTAAACTTAGTCAATGATTGGTAATCAATACTACCATCTTCAAAAAACGGTGTAACAATCGCAGTTATACATCCTTTTAGCATGTTTCCCTCTCAAAAAGTATAGCTATTTGCTTGGTTTTGTAATGAGCCACCCAGCATAATTTCAATTTTAGATCTTGCATCTGAGCCTGCCTTATCTTGATTAAAGTGAACACCAATTCCAGGTGGATAACCAACTGCAGAATTAGGACTGATCCAATTAACTTTACCAGTCACCGCAATATTCTCGCCACCTTCCGGTAAGGTTATAATCAGAAAAACTTCTTCTCCAAGCTGATAACTATAATTTCCACCAACGAATACACCGCCAAATTTAAACTGTTGAATGTACATCTTGAGCAAATCTTGTCTGCTTTGAATATTAACCTTAATGATGTTATTCATAAAATACCTTATCTATGTTTACGTGACTTAGTTACTTTAGGTTCAACTGTATTTAATGTCATATTTTGAATTGAAATTTGTGGGCTAAATAAATTCCCATCAATTCCTACTGGTATAGATACTGACTTAATATGTTGCTCGTTTAATGGCATAATACTGCTAACATTTAAACGATAATTGATTTTAGTTGCCGCAAAATCAATTATTCCATTCCCAGTAGCTAAAATACTTGGAGAACTAAAATTAATACTACTATTTTTTGAAATCCCACTTTCAAATTCAAATGTGGCATTCAGCGTAGAGAATTTTGTCATTAACTGACTTTTGCTTTGAAACGCTGCTAAATTTTCCGGACTCAAAAACAAGCTAAAATCCACGCCACTAAATCCACCGTTACGTACCTTCAAGCCAACTTTACCATCTAAGCTTCTACGTAAATCTTGATACGTTCTAGCATTATTTACCTGAGTATTAAAAGTAAAATCCGCTAAACCATTAATCGCACTAACATCAAATAAATTAATAAACATTTTTTTCAAATCCACACTACTAACTTGATTATTTATGCTTATATCATAGGCATCATGATCAGCCTTAATCACCGCAGTACCATCAATAACGCCATTATCATAGAGGTTAGCATGTAACCTGGTTAGTTTTAACGTTTTATCTTTTACGCTTAATGCACTATCAACATTAGTTAAGTGAATGTGACTTAAATCAAGATTATTAATTTTTAGATTCGCTTCCAAATCTAACCAGTTTAACCAGTTAAAAGGCAAAAGACTATCATCAGAATATAAAGGAAGACTACCTTGTGCCGAACTCATAAACCGTGACAAATTTAATGCGCTAATTGTGCCATTTAACTTTAGAAAATCTTTATCATTATTGACTGCATATTCAGCATCAATTTTCGCGCTTGCCCCATCAATTAATCCTCGTAGTTGTACCCCCACCCAATTATCTGATTCATGATAATTGCATGTACCACTTAAAGAGCTAGAAAGAACTGTAGCATTGGCTTGATTTGGTACTACTGACAAGCCAAGATCACAACGTTTGTTAGCAACATTAAATTTTGAATCAATCTTGGTCGCAACCAAACCTAATTCAAGATTAACTTTACGCAAGCTATTTTGCGCATTGTATTTGATCTTGCTATTATCAATTGAAAAATCACTATAATTATTTGTCCTCAAGTTAAGGGAATTCAGCACCAGACTTTGTGAGCCATTTTTTAAGCCCGCAGTCAACGTCATCCCTAAATCATGAACAGTTAAGCCATACATGGAAAGTAAGATTGTATCCATGTGCAAATTACCATTATATTTTTCAGAGCTGATAACTCCATTAGTATCTTCAACCCATAGCTTTTGATTAATATAGTCATAATGCCCCACTGACTGCAATTCGACATGCATTTTAGGAGCATCCATCGTAGTACTTAATTGTTCAATATTTAAATTATCCGTATCTGCTTTGCTGATATTACCACGAATAGAAAAATCAGTATTATATCTACCACTTTTAAAATTCAGTTGCACTAAAGGTTTAGTTTCAATACCAGTTAATGACATGCTAGCATCACGGATAATATACTGTTCTTGTGACTCAACCCAGTTTAAATTAGTAATCGATAAAGTCTGTAAATTACCAAATTCAGAATGAGCAATACTGTCATAATCTAAAAGATCTGCATATTTGCTACTTTTGTCTTCCGGCTGAAAAAAAGTTACGCCATTTAATGCTATTCGTCTAACTTTGTAATGCCCAACAATCAAATCTAGCCATGAAAGTTGACAATTAGCCGTATTAATATGTAACGCTTCATGATGTGCATCATCCTGCACGGTTAGATCAGAAATAAACAAACTTAGCCCGTGCCAAGAGCGTGGCTCAACTGTACCATTTATTATAACTGCATAGTTTTTATTATTAAATTGATTAATCACCATTTGTTTGACTTTATTCGCATCAAATAAATAATAGAAAAATAACAACGGAATACACACCGTTAAAAAAAATAAAACAAACATCCCCCACAGCACAAAGCGCACGCTTTGCCGTGAGACTTTAACCTGATAAATTTTACGCATCTAGTTACCTAATAATAAATATTGAGTATGTAATTGATCAATTTGTGGAATCAATGCTTCGACACCATTATTATTAACAATTACATCATCTGCTAGTTCTAATTGCGTATCACGCGCAACCTGCCGCTTGAGAATAGCATCAACCATCTCTTGGCTTAAGCCACTTCGTTGCTTTAGGCGCTCTAACAATACTGGATATTCAGTATCAACAAAAATATTCCGATAGGTAATAGCTAAGTAGTCTGGAGCGCGAAAAAGTAATGGCACTACAAGCATAGCGTAACAATCTGAATAAGAATAACTATTTTCTAATTGATTCTTGGCTTCTGCTACAATCAATGGATGCATCAATCTTTCAAGCCGCTGATGTGAATCGTTATCATTAAAAATCATTTCTCGTAAACGTATTCGATTTAAGATACCAGCACTATCTACTAGATCATCGCCAAATTCTCGTTGTATCGCTGGTAATGCCATACCATTTACTGCTGTTAACTGATGAGCTATTGCATCGGTGTCAATTATACTAACTCCACGATCTGCAAAAAGTTGAGCTATAGTTGATTTACCGCTTCCAATCAACCCCGTTAAGCCAATTACAATTTTAGCCATTATCGCAACTCAATACACAATCAAAGGAAATAATTCATTTGCAAATAGCAATACTAATATTCCTGCTGCGCCCAAAAATGGACCAAATGGAATTGGATTACCAGCATTTAATTTTCCGCATAACCGTAAAGTGACTGCATAAATAATCCCACATACTGAAGATAAAATCAAAACGCTGAGAAGATTTTGCCAGCCAAGCCATGCACCAATCGCCGCAAGTAGTTTAAAATCCCCATAACCCATACCTTCTTTTTTGGTAATTAATTTAAATGCCCAAAATAACAGCCATAAAATCATATAACCTGCGACTGCACCAATAACAGCATTAGTCAATCCACCACAAATTCCACCATATAAATTAAATAATAGCCCAAGCCAAATTAATGGTAAAGTTAGCTCATCTGGCAACAAAAATGTATCCAAATCAATAACCATCAGAGATAAAACCACTGACACAAAAATCAAACTACCGCACAGTGCCCATGGGTCATTAAAAACATAACCAACCGCAACAAACAATATTCCGCAAAGAGCTTCAATTAAAGGGTAACGAAGTGAGATTTTGGCTTTGCAGCTAGTACATTTACCACCAATAATAAAATAGCCGATAAGCGGAATATTTGTCCAAGCTGGAACCTTAGCCTGACATTTTGGACAATGCGAATGAGGATGTACCAAATTAAATCGCGTTTCATCTGGAGATAAGCTACATTCATCGCCTAAGACTTCAATACACTCATTGCGCCATTTACGATTGAGCATAATTGGCAAGCGATAAATAACTACATTAAGAAAGCTGCCAATACATAAACCGACAAGCAACAGGCATATCGCTCTAAACAATAAGCTATTTAAAAATAAAAAACCAAATAAATCAAACATATCAGTCCTACTTTAAATTATATCCTCGCAGGATTTGATCTTTGAACCCAAAGCATTGATAAAAAAGACAAGAACGTGCATACAGAAGTAAACGACAAGTCTTTTTTGAGATGCGACTAAGTTCGAAAATCAAAGACAATGAGTATATTAACCGACCACATCCCCCAAATGGAATAATGGTAAATAAATTGCAACAATAATTGAACCTAAAACGCTACCTAAAATTACAATAGTTGCTGGCTCGATTAGTGACAAGAGTGTTTCAATCACCATTTCAATTTCCTGATCGTAATAATCTGCGATTGATTGTAACAAGAAATCCAACGAACCAGCTTCCTCACCAACAGCAACCATTTGATTAACCATATTAGGAAATATGTCGGTAGTTAGCATGGCGTTATATAAGCTACTACCTGACTCTACATCTTTTTGAATATTTAAGGTCGCTGCACCATATAAATAATTATCAACCAGAAGAGCTATCGAACGCAGCGCATCATTGAGTGGAACACCCGCTGAAAACAGCAGTGATAGCGTTCGTGTCCAACGTGAAATCAGGGTTTTCTGGGCTAACTCACCAAAAAGCGGTACTTTAAAAATTGCACTGTCAACAAAAAATCTAAACCGCGGAACTCCGCGATAGGCAGATTTAAAAGCAAAGACTGCACCAACAATTGCAGCAATGATTAACCACCAAAAACCAATTATAAAATGCGAGATTGCAACTACTATTAAGGTTGGTGCAGGCAATTTGGCACCCATTCCCTCAAAGATTTTCTGGAATTGTGGCACGACAAAGCCTAATACTATGCCCAATACTATAGTTGACACAATTACAACAATTACCGGATAAGCCATAGCTGATTTAACTCTGCGCTTGACGGCATCAATTTTCTCTTTATATTCGATATAACGAGTAAGCAAGGTTTCTAAAATCCCGCCTTTTTCACCGATTGACAAGAAATTGATAAATAATGCGTCAAAAACCATTGGGTATGTTCCAAATGACTCCGATAAACTCAAGCCATTTTCCACCCCAAACTTGATATCTTCTAAAATTTCATAGAATTTTTTATTTTCCTGCCCACGAATTACAATATCAAACGCTTTAAGTAATGGAACACCTGATTTAATTACTACCACAAACTGCTTGATAAAAACTGTAATCTCTTTATCTTTTACTGGTTTTTTGACCTTTTTCTTCTCTTTACTTGTTGTATCTTTGTTCGCTAATAAATGGATTTCTTTAGAGCGCGCCAACTTGGCGAATAAGCTCAATTTCTTTTCTTGCGTACTGGCTTTAAATTTAAATTGCGATAGAATATCATTCAGGAACGAAAGACTGCTGCGCTGCTTAACTGAAAATGGAATAATGTCACGTTTGCGCAATTTCACCCGTGCAATAATCGCTGTTTCAGCCTCAATCGTTCCTGTAACTAAGTCCCCATTTTTGGTTCTACCTTCATAAAACCAACTTAGCTCACGAAGATTCTGCTTATCTTTCTTACTCGCCATTTTGTTTATCCATTAGTGTTAGCTTCAATTTCTGATAAGGATGTCACACCCAAGCGCACTTTATTCAAACCACTTTGCCGTAAACTCAGCACCCCCTCTTTGCGTGCCTGAGCAGCTAGTTCTACCGATGTTGCACTCAATAAAATCAAACGTTTGAGCTCATCTGAAATCGCCATAGTTTCAAACACACCAACCCGTCCTTTATAACCGGTATTATGGCATGCATAACAGCCTACAGAAACATATGGTTGCCATCCGGAGTTCACTTCTTCTGGAGTAAATCCCGCCTCAATCAAGGCTGCTTTTTCCATTTTCGCCAAACGTTTGCACTGAGGACATAGCTTACGCACTAAGCGCTGGGCAACAATTGCTAAAATTGAGTCACCGACATTATATGCAGGAACGCCCATGCTCACTAAGCGCACGAGTGCTGACGGAGCATCATTGGTATGCAATGTAGATAAAACCAAATGTCCAGTTTGTGCAGCTTTAATTGCCATTTCAGCAGTATCATAATCACGAATCTCCCCAACCATGATTACATCAGGATCTTGCCGTAAAAAAGCCCTAAGTGCTACCCCAAATGTCAAGCCAGTTTTTTCATTAATCGCTACTTGATTGATTCCACTAAGGGGGATCTCAATTGGATCTTCTGCAGTAGAAATATTACGGCTGCTATCATTCAACATATTTAAACAAGTATAAAGAGAAACTGTTTTACCAGATCCCGTAGGACCTGTTACCAAAACCATGCCATACGGACGTGATACCGCATCTACAATAATCCTCTTCTGATCTGGATCAAACCCCAGAGCCTCAATTCCTAGACTTGCCGCTTTACGATCTAAAATCCGTAAAACTATTTTTTCACCAAAGGATGTAGGCAAGGTACTAACCCGAAAGTCGATAATTTGATTCTGAGACACAGCAAGGCGTAAACGTCCATCCTGCGGCACTCTACGCTCAGAAATATCTAGCTTTGATACCACCTTAATCCGCGCTGCAATCTTATCCTTCAGAGCCATTGGAGGAGTAGCTATCTCACTTAAAACACCATCTATCCGATAACGTACCCGATAGTTTTTTTCATATGGTTCGAAATGGACATCAGAAGCTCCCATTTGTACTGCATCAAAAATCATTTTATGGACAAACTTTACAATTGGCTGATCATCATCACCAGAGTTAACCATATCCGTGCTACCGCCATCATCTTCAGTAGCAAATTCAATCCCTTCCAGAGCGGATTCATCCAGGTCAATAGTTTTGAAATAATTACTGCTGTTTTGGTTAATCACGCGCTCCAGCTGTGATTCTTCAACTAAAATTAAATCAATTTTCAGACCGGTTTTAAAACTAATTGAATCAAATAATTCTTTATTCGTTGGGTCTACAACTGCAAGCTTCAAAAGCTTACCTCGTTTAACTAGTGGTACAATTCTGTTATTGATGATTACATCCATACCAATCAAACCGGTGGGCATAAAGTCCAAATTAAATGCATCAATATCTAAAACAGGAATACCATAGAATGATGCAAGAATATTCATAATCTTGTGGACTGTTATCTCAGGCTTCACCTTGGATATTGCATTAATTATTGAAATTCGCTCATGAGCTGCTGTATCTGTAGCTTTTTTTATATCATCTGGTTGTAATAGCCCAGCTTGAGCCAAAATTGTAAATATACCACTATTCAATGCCATGTTTTTAGCTTTGCAAAATTATTACTATTTAACCTGATATTTTATCATGTATGCCCAAATGTACTGATTTAATTATTCTACGATCCGTGAAATACGAACTCTTTCCGCCCAATACTTGCCGACATTCAGGACTTCAAAACATAAATTATTTATTCTAAAACAGAAATTAGGGCTGGGAATAACACCCAAATGTTTCATAATCAGTCCATTAATACTCATTGCATCGTAACTTGCAGGCAAGTCTAGGTTATATGCCTCATTAAATTCTCGTACAAGAGTAGCTCCATCAACAATATACTGTCCGGCGGATTCTTCAATCATTAAGTAACTTCGGTGTGGCGCATCAGTTGTAAAATCGCCAAAGACAATTTCGAGCATATCCTCAAGACAAGCAATTCCCAAGGTATCACCATATTCGTTAACTACAACAAAAATACGTTCACGCTGCTTTTGTGCTTCGGTTAATTGTTTAATAATTGGAATAAAATCTGGAATAAATTTAATCTTACGAATTAGCCCTCGCAAATCATTCAAGTCATACTCTTCTGAACCAAGGGATAAAATATCTTTGGCATGGATAAATCCAATAATCTGATCTAAACTTCCTTCACAAACCAGTATTCGCGTATGATGAGGGTGCTGCAACTGGTCACGAATATTTTGAAAGTCATCATCCAGATTAACAATCTCGGCATTACGTAAAGGAATCACTACTTCTTTGATTGCCAATTGCTCCAATTCGATAGAATTAAGTAGTATCGAACGATGATCTTCAGCAAATGGGGAACGTTTATCAGCAATGATTGCTTTTAGTTCATCAAGTGACGTACCGTCTGCATGACCGACACCCAGCAACCGCGTAATAAAATACACAATCTTATCAATGAACCAGATAAGTGGTCGAGTAACAACAAATAGAAAATACAAAGGAACGGCAACAGCACGTAAAACAGCAACAGGTGCTTTTGATGCAATAATTTTAGGTGCAGCTTCTGAAAAAATAATAATCATCAATGTCACGAGCAATGTTGATAACGATAAAACTAATTCGTGACCCGTACCAAAAATCTTTAAAACCAACATAGTTGATAATGTAGTGACTAACGCATTAAAAAAACTATTACCAAATAAACTAAAAATTAACACACGCTCTAGCTGCCGCTTTAATTTCAATGCATAACTCGCCCACACTTCCTCATCGGCTAGCGAAATCAACTTATGTTCTGAAATTGCCACACTGGCAGTTTCTAAAAAGGAAAATAAACTGGCAACAAGCAATAAAAAAAATAAACCTATAAAACTCAATATATCCATTACCTTACCTATAAATATATAACGATTCTTCAGAGAATGAATATTAACAGAATTTTAGAAAATATAGTATATAAACTAGTTATACATCCAATCCAAGGGTAAGCTCTTTAAACCATGAATATGAAAAGTAACTATACTCACCCAGAATTAAATTGGGACAGATGAAATACCCTTAGCACAAATTCAAATATTTTACAAGTAACAATTTTGATTATTGTTAGACAGGAGTTATTATCCTTATAATACCTCTATAAATGATCAGCATTTATAATTTATAAATTAACTTAAATAAAAAACTTTATTGGAGAAAGCCATGAAAGCTTATATCATGAAAATCATTACAAGCGCAATTAAGATAATTGCTGCAGCACAAACAATAGAAAACCAGCTTTATTATTGTCACTCTAATTCACTAAGACTAGTAAAAACAAATCAAGCAGTGTGCTAACTGCATGATTCAGTACAATAGAAACTGGCATACCAATCAGACTTAACGTACTTTAGTTTGATATGCCAGTAATAATAGTATGTACAAATTTATAAGTTTACTACTTCTTTTCAGTTACCTTATCCATAAGCTTAGCAGCAATGCCTTGCGCAATATCCGTAACTTCAGCTGGTAAACCACCGATTT
>CAZTBH010000052.1:0-15929 GCA_964611845.1 uncultured Neisseria sp. | reverse complement strand
GGCTTTGTACCTGATAAAGCAATTTTAGGTAAAGCTATTTATGTATGGATGAATTTCCGTGATTTATCCCGTGTCGGAACAAAGATTGAATAATGGCAAATATTTCTGATTTACAAGAACAATTGGGTTATGAGTTTCAAGACCTCTCATTATTGCGTCAAGCGATTACACATCGTAGCTACAGCAAAATCAATAACGAACGCTTAGAGTTTGTTGGTGATGGTGTTTTGGATTATGTAATTGCGCTTAATCTTTATCAAATTTATCCGGATTTATCCGAGGGCGAATTATCTAAGATGCGCGCGGCTTTGGTTAATCAAGATGGTCTAGTCGAGATTGCTGAGCAGCTTAATCTAGGGCATTATTTGTATTTAGGTGATGGTGAACTTAAAAGCGGAGGACGGCAGCGCCCTTCAATCTTAGCTGATGCGCTGGAAGCTATTTTTGCAGCAATTACCTTAGACAGTAATTTTGAGAAATGCCGTCGGGTTATTGAACGTTTATTTTATTACCCATTACGTGAGCAGCAGCAAGGTAAAACTAAAGACTATAAGACTCAATTACAAGAATATATCCAAGCTAAACGTTTTCGTTTACCGCGTTATGAGATCGTCGGAATGACTGGCCCGGAGCATGACATGCTTTTTCGAGTTGAATGTACGATTGAAGAACTTGATATCCGTGCTTATGGCGAAGGTAAAGGTAAAAAACAAGCTAGTCAATGTGCTGCAAATAATTTACTAATGTTGCTGAATGAGATGCCCTTTAATGATTGAATCTAAAACTTTTTGTGGCTTTGTAGCGATAGTTGGACGTCCAAATGTTGGTAAATCAACACTGATGAATCATCTGATTGGACAGAAAATCAGTATTACTTCGCGTAAACCGCAGACTACTCGCCATCGGGTAACTGGGGTTTATACCAAGGATGATACCCAATATCTCTTTGTTGACACTCCAGGATTTCAAAAGCAATATTTAACCAAATTAAATCAGGCATTAAATCAAAGCGTGGTTAATAGTTTGAGTAATGTTGATGCGATTATTTATGTGGTCGAAGCTGGGATTTTTAATATTGGTGATGAAGAAGTATTAAACTTATTACCAACTGAAGCAAATGTAATCCTAGTAATCAATAAGCGTGATAAATATAAAGATCGTAACGAGCTAAATCAATTTGTTAAAGAAGTATCTGAAAAATATCCATTTAAAAAAGTATTGAGCGTCGCGGCTAAACATGATCATGGAATGGATGAATTACTTGCGGCAACTAAATTATATTTACCAGAGAGCGTTTTTTTATATCCAGAAGAGCAGCTTAGCGATAAAAGTAGTCGCTTTATGGCAAGTGAAATTATTCGCGAGAAATTATTTCGTTCACTGGGTGAAGAGCTTCCTTATAGCTTGATGGTTGAAATTGATAAATTTGAGCAAACGAGTAAACTCAGCCGAGTTTTTGCAACCATTATCGTTGATCGGGAAAATCAAAAGCCGATGATTATCGGAAAAGGTGGCGAGAAATTGAAGAAAATATCAATTGAATCGCGCTTGGATATGGAAAAACTCTTTGATAGCAAAGTCCATCTCGAAATCTGGGTTAAAGTTAAGAGCGGCTTTGCGGATGAACTTAAATTCCTGCAACAGTTTGAGTAGATACTGCAATGATTTCAGTAGTAATTCTAACTAAAAACAGCGCTAAGTATATTGAGCGCTGTTTGGGTGTCTTACAAGCTTTTCCTGAAGTAGTTGTTGTTGATAATGGCTCTACCGATCAAACCATGGAGCTTGCGGCTCGATTTGCTAATGTTAAGATTTATCAACGTGAGTTTTGTGGTTTTGGACCACTAAAGAATATCGGCGCAAGCCTAGCCAGTCACGACTGGGTATTCTTTGTTGATAGTGACGAAATAGTTAGCCCTGAGTTAGTCCAAAAAATACTTGGACAGCAATTAAGCGAGCAAGAAGTCTATCGCTTTTACCGTAAGAATTATTATGCTGGTCGCTTGATTGATGGTTGTAATTGGGATAATGATTATGTGGTGCGCTTGTATAACCGTAAAACCACGAGTTTTAATGATAATCAGGTTCATGAAAGTATTCAGACCAATAATTTAACGATCACAACATTGAGTGATAAAAACTCATTTATCTATCATTTCCCCTACAGTAATACTCGTCAACTAATGGCAAAGCTGGAGCACTATGCTGATCTTTATGCTGAGAACAAGCTTGGGCATAAGAAAGTCAAACTATGGACGATTCCTTTTCGTTTTTTCATGGCCTTTATTAAAAGTTACCTGCTTAAAAAAGGTTTTAAATACGGATATGAGGGATTTTTAATCAGCTGCTATAATGCGATGGGTGTTCTGGTTAAATATCTAAAACTCTATGAATTAAGCAATGCCAAAGATTATGTAATTGCCGTAAAAATAGCAGATCAACAAGAGCTAGAGAGTGCAGTACAATTAATTAATACTCAAACATTAATCCCTTCTCAGGTGATTTTCTTGCTTTCTAATCAACTAGCAGCGCAAATACCAGCAATGCGTGAATTGATAACGAAATTGCTAATTCCACCTGCGGAACTTTTAGCTTGTGAAACGCAGGATTTTACGCAAATTTTAGTTGATTATCAACAAAAGCATGTCGGTAGTGAGCAAATTATATTTTTTTCTGATATCAATAGTCTCTCAGATATTCGAGTCATAGAGTTTAGCGTGTATGACAAAGTTAACTCTGACAATATCCAGATCCTTTACAAGCGTTAAAATAATGAAGCATAAATTTGCTCGCGTGCAGCTTGCTATCCATGAGTTGTTTATTTTAAATTTACTCTTAATAGCTGCAATTGTTGCAATAAATTTGTTGATTAGTCATTATTTCCCGCCAATAAAAGGGAATGTAGATTTATTATTGCCGTTATACCAAGGGAGTATTTTTCAACCTAAACCAGTTGAAAGACGAATTTTTTTATCATGTATCATTGCAGTTTTTTTATTTACAGTATTTTTTGTTGCGCTTAGGGAGCCTAATAAGCAAAGACCTTTGCGATTGATAAGAATAGTGTGTGCAAATTTGATTCCTGTATTGGTTGGAAGTGTTTTAGTTGCAAGTTTATTTGGACATTTTTGGTGGGATATTATTTCTTTTGGAATCGGAGCGAGCACTTTTTTTGAGTCATCACTTTATTTGGTCATTATATTTATTTTGACTATGCTCTGTATGCTGTGCATAGCAAAATTTGATATTTATTTGCAGCCGTTATTTTGCGCTATAAGAAAGATTAAATGGTGGGTTTTTATTGGAGTTTTTTTTATTTTATTATTTGCTTGGCGAATAATCAGTATCTACTCTGTTACACAATCAAGTAAATATTTTGTCCATCTGGATGCAATTATCTATCCTTTGAGCCAAGTGGTGAAAGGTAAAACTATTTTAGTTGATTTACCATCACAATACGGTCTATTTCCTGAGACTTTGTCTCCGTTATTTAAACTTATTGGACTAACGGTATTAAATTTTACGCTACTGATGGCCATATTACAAATAATATCACTTTTCTCATTGATCTTTGTTGTTAATAAAATTATTAAGAATCAATTATTGGTTTTTTTGGGTGTGTTATTTTTAATTGTTATTACTTTTGGAAATTTGTTATATCTATGCGGTACTAATACGCAAGATACAATCTATCAATATTGGCCGATTAGATTTTTTTGGCCTGCTGTCTCAGTTTATTTGTTTTACATCTTTGTACAACATAAAACTCTTTTTAAGTCATTTTTAATTTCAACTACTTCTGCTATTGCTATCATTTGGAATGCTGATACTGGATTATTTATCTTTATTGCTTATGCTATGTATCTATTTACTAGATTTTTAACTGATTTTTATTTTTCTCGTAAAAAAATCAAAAAATTTTGGCAACTAAAAAGCTTTTTGGTTGCATTAGCTCTGCATTGTATAACGCTTGTGATAATAATAGCACTGTTTCTTGCTTATTTAAAAATTAGCTCTGGTAAAGAACTAGATTACTCTTGGCTATATAAGTATCAGTCAGTTTTTTATTTATTGGGTTTTGGAATGATGCCAATTCCTACTAAACTTGATCCGTGGATAGGCGTTATTAGTATCTATATCTATGGTTTAATTAGCGCGTTATTTTCATGGAGGGCAAGTCCGAGTAATAAGTCTGAGGTGATATTTTATCTAAGTATTTTGGGAATAGGTTTGTTTGTTTATTATGAGGGTCGTTCCCATCCGCTAAATTTATTATCCGTAATGTGGCCAGCTGTAGTGTTAAGTATGATTTTTTCGGACGCTATTATTAGAAGCGTCAGGCTCAGATTGATTGGATTGGCTAATATTGTGCCAATATCGGCATTTTTTTCCTTGGTTGTAGCAGTAAATATTTTTTTATATTACAATATCCATCGCGCTTTTTCTGATGTAAGTAACAATCTGTTTGGTGAATTACCTGCAGCGAGTCCAGTTGTATTAGATGAACTAAAATTTATCAAGCTGCATACTACTGTTGGTCAGTCATGCATAATCCTGAGTTTGCGGCAGGGTATTTATTATGCAGAAGCAGGGTTATCTTCGCCAATTGTTGGTCCTGGGCTTGTAGAAATGCTTTTGACCTCGGATTTAAATAGTTTTGTACAGCAATTTAAATCTATCCAACCTAGTTGTGTATTTATAGGTTCTGCTAAGTCTGAATTTAACCCTGGGTTTGATTACGTGAGTCTGTTTAGCAATTATGAAATCAAAGATAAGAATAAATATGAAACACTTTATTTTTTACAACATAAATAAATTAACATATAAATTATAAAAGATCAAATAATGAGTATAATCAAAGAAAAAATTAAAATAGCTAAGAATAAGTTATTAACGATGCATTTTGATAAAAAAATTGGTCATATCGGTGGTAATTTATCTTGCTTAGATGCTATGATGGTCATTCATCACCAGTTTATGAAGAATGATGATAAATTTATACTCTCTAAAGGACATGCAGCGGGTGCATTATACATCACGCTATGGAGCATAGGATTGTTAACTGACGCTGACTTAGAGACTTTTCACGCGGATAATACTAAGTTGGCAGGTCATCCAGTTTCCCAATGGCATTCTAGTATTCCATGCTCTAGTGGTAGTCTTGGGCATGGATTTTCATTTGCTCTAGGTGTTGCGTTAGGCTATCACTATTCTAAGAGTAATCAACATGTTTATTGCCTAACTTCAGATGGAGAGTGGCAGGAAGGTTCGACATGGGAGGCACTTATATTTTTTGCACATCATAGGTTAACTAATTTGACTATGTTAGTTGACTGTAATCGTTTGCAAGGGTTTGGTTCGACTGAAGGTGTCGCATCAATGGGTAACTTAGTAGATAAAATTAAGGCATTTAATGTTAATGTTGTTGAAGTTGATGGACATGATGCAGATGCAGTATTTTATGCAATCGATAGCAACCCAGGAAGTGTTATTATCTTAAATACAATTAAAGGTCATGGTGTATCTTTTATGGAGAATACCATGGAGTGGCATTATTTACCATTAAATGAAGCACAATATAAACAAGCTATCCACGAAATTAGTGAGTAATAACGATGAGAAATGAAATTTGCAAGACTTTAATCAAATATTCAAAAAATTATCCGATTGTTTTTTTGACTGGTGACCTAGGCTTTATGGCTCTGGAACCATTACGTGATGCGTTGCAGGACAAATTTGTGAATGCAGGAATTTCCGAACAAAACATGGTTACTGTAGCTGCTGGACTAGCTTATGCAGGTTATCAACCATGGGTGTATAGTATTGCTCCATTTTGCTATGCTAGACCTTTTGAACAAATTCGCAATGACGTGTGCTTTAATAAGTTAGCTGTGAAAATAGTTGGAAACGGTGGCGGCTATGCTTATGGCAGTATGGGAAGCACTCATCATGCTTTGGAAGATTATGGGATATTATCGACATTGCCAAACATGCAAATATTTATCCCTGCTTTTGCATCGGATATTGATCCTATTGTGCGCAAAATGTCAGAAATTAATTTACCCTCATACCTTCGTTTAGGAAGATGCGAATTGCCCGTTGGGTTTAAACTACCAGAATACGATCAGTGGCGCAAATTGCTATTAGGTGGAACAAAAAATATTTTACTCGGAATTGGTCCGCTTATCGGTGGAGTTATCGGTGAAATAATAAAGCATGATTCTACTTTATCACCGACGGTATGGTGTATAAGTGAGTTGCCTCTCAAATTAGAGGCTATTCCCCGTGAGTTTTTACAAAATTTGGCACATGCGGAAGATCTGTATATTGTCGAAGAACATGTAGCGGCTGGTAGTGTTGGGCAAAGCTTAATTTGGTTGTTACAGACACATGGTATTAAGATGCCAAATATAGTACACCGTACAGGGCTCGGTTATTTATCGGGTAATTATGGATCACAAGCCTTTCACCGTCATGAATGTGGCTTAGATTCTCAGAGTATTATTCAGATGTTAGGAATTCATTAGATGAGCTTTAATCTTAAGCGTGGTAACTTGCTTGACTATACTGAATATTTTAAACCTCCAGTAATTGATAAAAATACTGGTTCTATATTATCTAAATTACTGTCGTGGACTCGGCGAAAGTTAGATTTACAATTTGGCAGCATTTGGCGGGATTTAAGCCTAATATTGCCAGAGCTTGGTGGACGTGTTTTAGATGTTGGTTGTGGTTCTCAACCATTTAGAACATTATTACACGCGGGAAAAATTAAATATGTTGGACTGGATTTTATTGATGCGAAAAGTAATTTTGGCTATGAAGATCCTGACACCCAGTACTATAGTGGAGAAGTATTTCCATTTGAGGATTCATCCTTTGACAATGTGCTATGTACTGAAACTCTTGAACACATAGCCTCACCAAGTTGGTTTATAGAGGAAATAAATAGAGTATTGAAACCAAATGGAACACTGATAATGACCATTCCATTTGCTGCTAGGTGGCATTTTATTCCTTTTGACTATTTTCGTTACACTCCATCAAGCATTAATAACCTATTATCTGATGCATACAAAAATGTTTATATCTATGCTCGCGGTAATGAATTAACTGTCGCGTGTTATAAGATACTTGGTATACTGATACCATTATTATTTATAAAAAAAACATTATTAAGAACAATTATATTCAGAGGCTTAGGTATAATATGCTTTCCAATAATATTGCTAGTGAGCATTATTGGAAATATTAGTATTGCTAAAACAAACATGGCTGCTGATTGCCTTGGTTTTACTATAGTTGCAGAGAGAGTTAGTAATGATAAATGATGTGTTATTAAATCAAAAAATAACTGATATACCAGGACCGATTTTAATTTTGGGGGGTAGCGGTTTTGTTGGTGCAAATTTATTTAGGCTAATACAGCAATTCAGAACTGATGTATTTACAACTGCTTCAAAATTGCCAGCTTGGCGACTAGATGATGTTGATAATTCGTTGGTTATTAAAGTTGATCTAACTTCAGAATATGAGGTCTCAAATTTATTGGATGCAGTCAAACCAATGACGGTTTTAGACTGTGTTACTTATGGTGGGTATTCATTTGAAAAAGATTATGAAAAAATTTATCAAACGAATTTGGTAACTAAGGTTTTTCTGATTAACGAGCTAATCAAACGTAATATTTATTGTTATATTCATGCTGGTAGCTCCTCCGAGTACGGTATTAATTCTTCAGCACCACTTGAAGATGTCATGACAACTCCTAATAGTCATTATGCTGTAACTAAATGTGCAATTGCACAAAGACTCTATTATGCTGGTAAATTTGAGTCGTTTCGTTGTGCAAATTTGCGTTTATATTCGGTGTATGGTCCATTAGAAGACAGTTCAAGGTTAATTCCTCAACTTATCAAATCTGGTGTTGGTGGTAAGTTTCCCCCCTTTGTAAATCCAGAAATTTCCCGTGATTTTGTCTATGTTGATGATGTTTGCCGTGCTTTTGTTGATGCGGTAGTCAATTTATCTGTTGAAAACTATGGTGAGTCATTTAATATCGGTACGGGTAGCGAGACGACGATCAGATCATTAGCGTTATTGGCAAAAGATGTTTATAATATAAATGAAGAGCCTCAGTTTGCTACGATGGAGCAACGAGCCTGGGATACACAAAGTTGGTTTGCAAATCCATTAAAAGCTGAGCATCTTATTGGTTGGCGAGCACAAACTACATTGAGTGATGGCTTATCAAAAACTACAACGTGGTATTGTAGCTTGGCTGATCACGATAAATATTTTCAAGTATCCAAACAAAACCCACGCTCTCATGAATATAGTATTTCTGCGGTAGTCGCATGTTATAAAGATAATCAGGCTATACCAATAATGGTCGAGCGTTTAGAAAATATATTTAACAAATGCCAAATTGATTATGAAATTATCTTAGTTAATGATTGTAGTCCTGATGATAGTGAAGAGGTTATTCAGCAAATTTCACTCAAAAATTCTCGTGTAATAGGAATAACTCATTCACGTAATTTTGGTTCACAAGCAGCATTTATGAGTGGAATGGGTATCTCGACTAAAAATGCCTGTGTTCTTCTTGACGGGGATTTGCAAGATCCTCCCGAATTGATTGAACAATTTTTAGCACAATGGAAAAATGGTTATGATGTTATTTATGGTGTTAGGGTAAAAAGGGATGCTCCTTTGATGATGCAGATTGCATATAAAGCATTTTATCGATTATTTAATAAGTTCTCTTTTATTCCTATGCCGAGAGATGCAGGAGATTTTTCGCTAATTGATCGCAAAGTAGTGCAATGGCTTTTAGAATGCAAAGAGCGTGATTTATTCTTGCGTGGCTTACGCGCTTATGTTGGATTTAAACAAACTGGTGTCCCATATGTTAGACCAGAGCGAATGTTTGGAGTTTCGACAAATAATCTATTTAAAAATATTATGTGGGCTAAAAAAGGAATATTAAGTTTTAGCCGTACTCCAATTGATATACTAACGACTGCTGGATTTAGCCTAGTGATACTAACTATAATCTTAGCAATTGCCCAAATTTTATTGAGGGCTCTATTGCCCGATCTTGCACCCAAGGGGTTAACAACAGTAATTTTGTTGATTATGTTTTTTGGTTCATTTACGATCCTCTCTATTAGTATCGTTGGTGAATATATTGCCAAGATTTTCGAAGAAACTAAGCAACGACCAGGATTTATCCGGCGCTATATTATTAAAAATGGCAAAAAAATTTCAACTGAACATATTTTGAATGTTAACAGAAAATAAATTTATTGGGTACTAAATGGATACAAATATTAGAGTTAGAAGCTGTCCTTCTTGTAATTCGACAGACCATAGTCGGCTAATTTTTAAACAAAATATTGACAAGAGTAAATTAAATGCTTATTCTTATGCATCACGGAAAATTCCAGAATTTATGAATTTCAATCTAGTTTGTTGTCCAAGTTGTGATTTATTGTATGTTAGTGAAGTCTTTGATTTAAATGCAAGCTTAGATCAGGCATATAATACGGCGGAATATGATAGCAATGAAGAAGCGATTTATGCAGCTAAAACGTATGCACAAGCCTTAGCTGCTAAGCTTAGTAAATTAAATATTTGTGGGGCAGCTCTTGAAATAGGCGCTGGAAATGGTGCTTTTCTTGTTGAGTTACTGAATTTAAAATTTCAAAAAGTGATTGGTGTTGAGCCATCACTTAGTGCAGCAAACTGTGCTTCTGCAGAAATAAAAAAGATGATTCGTGTTGAAATGTTTGATGCCAAAAATTTTGAGCCAGAATCATTTGATTTAGTAGTGATTTGTCAAACTCTGGAGCACTTGGAAGATCCTTTATTATTTATTGAGAGCGCACATAAATTGCTAAAATCTGGTGGAATGTTGATGATAGTTGGTCATAATTATCGCCATTGGTTGATGCGGCTGCTTGGCGCGCGTTCTCCAATAATTGACATTGAGCATTTTCAACTCTTTTCGCCGCAAAGTCTGGAGTTTACTCTTAGGAAATGTAACTTTTCAAACATAGAGATTGCACCTTTAAAAAATGGTTATCCGTTGCACTATTGGAGCAAATTATTACCAATTCCTCTAGGCTTAAAGAAAGCGTGTCTAAAATTTATGAAAAATAATTCATTGGGTAGATCTGTTGCTAATCGTGTAATTCAGGCTAGTGTTGGAAATATGGTTGCTTTTGCTAGAAAGATATAACTAGTTGTTGATAAATTCATCTGTGGCGTTGGATAAATAATTATCTTTGCTGTTGTTGTACAGTATATTATATAAAAGGTGTGATAAGAAGTGATCAAAAGCCAAGGTATGATGATTCGTAATATGCTGAAAGTAGTGTCTAAATATTTATTTTGTCTAACTCTAATGTTGATACTTCTCGGCGCTTTTTCAGGGCTTAGCTATTTTAGTTTTGCTTCACCATTATTTTATGCTTATGATGGAGTTTTTAGCTTAGGAATAGTTAAAGGAATCCTAGAGAATCACAGTATTTGGCTTAATCCTCATTTGGGATTTCCGAATGGATATATCGGCTATGATTTTCCGATGACTGAATCATTTCACGTTTTATTGATCATGTTATTAGGTTCGATATTTGGGCATGAGCCGATCATTATTACTAACCTCTTTTATTTACTGAGCTTTGTTTTGGCAGCATGGAGTAGTTTATGGGTGTTACGTTATTATAAATTATCTTACCCACTGGCACTAGCAGGTGCGATAGTATTCACGTTTTTACCGTATCATTTCTATCGTTCTACTATGCATCTGTTTTTATCATCATATTTTACGATTCCATTATGGTGTGCTGTGATTACAACTATTTATCAAACTGGTAGGATTAAGTTGCATAGTAATAATTTCTTAAATGTATTATTTATCTTATTGCTTAGCTATGTCCTGTCTTCGACTGGGATTTATTATACTTTCTTCGGTTGCTTTTTTTTAATTTGCGTTGCAGTTATTGCCTGGAGTGAAAAACGAACATTTGCAGCAGTAATCAGCCTGATAATGATTACGCTAGCTATATTTTTTACTATCCTCCAGTTAGCACCATCAATACTTTATCATGTACAACACGGAGCTAATCCATTAGCTGCGGTAAGAAGCCCTGCGCAGACTGAGATTTATGGTTTACGGATTGCACATTTACTATTACCACCAGAGTATAGTAGAATTAATTTTTTAGCGAATATTAGTAATCGGTATAATCAAATATTTGTTTCTGGATTAAATGAAAGTGTTTATTCCCATCTTGGAATAATTTCATCTATCGGATTTATCTTGTTATTGCTGATGATATTTATACCGCGTAAATTCCCCGATAATGATCGGTTAAAATTAATTAGCAGGCTTAATTTATTGGCTGTGTTATTTGCGACAACGAGTGGCTTTGCGGTTTTATTTTCATTTTTTGTGACAGATATGATTCGTTCAGTAAACCGAATAAGTGTTTTTATTGCCTTTTTTGCTATTTTGATGGTGTTGTATTTATTACAGTTCATCATCTCTAAATTTAGGTTACATTTTACAGGGCGTTGGCTAATTTCAATTGGCTTATTAACTCTCGCCTCTGCAGATCAGATTGATTCATCGTCGTTTGATAACCGTAAAAATATTATGCCAGCAGCAAGCGATAAATATTTTGTTACAGATATTGAACAAAATTTACCTAGGGGATCAGCAGTATTTCAACTTCCATATATGGATTTTCCTGAGCCTCAGGTTATTCCTGGGACTATGGGAACTTACGAACCTATGTCATTATCTCTTTATTCAAGAGATATCTATTGGAGCTATGGTGCAACTAAGGGTAGAGCTGTTGATAAGTGGAATAAGACCACTGCCGATCTACCGCTAAAGGCAATGTTAGCTAAACTAAAGCCAGCAGGTTATAGCGGACTCGTCATTGATACTTATGGTTATCAAGACAAAGGGCAGAGCATTATCCAAAAGCTGAATCGTGAACTAGGAGAGTCCCCGCTAAGAAGCTTAGATCAGCATTATGTGTTTTATCCTTTGGTTAGTAAATAATTAAAAATCCCATGATTGATACCAAAGTAAATAGCGATAGGTATAATCACGATGAATTTCTAAACCAGAAATCGCTGGATAAAATAGGATAAAAAACCCTATCACTAGAATTAAATAAATCCACACTAGTCTTTTTAAGCTTTTCTCCGGACGTTTGAGTGCTGCGTCAAGTGCCCAAGTAATTGCTAAGATCATAAATGGTGTTACTGAGTATAAATAGTAAATAAAACTCGTACGTTTCAAGAGCATATACGGTAAATATTGTGATGCAATCGCTAGTGAGATAAAACCTAGTTGCCAACTCCGTGTTTTGACGAAGTTTATCGCCATTAGCATGACCGCAACAATGCTAAACCACCAGATTGCTGGATTACCCATCAGTACTACAGAGCTATATTGTTTGGTCACGAAGTTCATCCAACTATAAATTTTTTCGGGGCGGAGCATCAATGGCCATGACCACCATGGTGATTCGAATTGGTGATGGTGAGTAACTGCATAACCTGTATGATAGTGCCACATTGCTAGATGCTGTTGGATTATAAAGCTTATAAAATTATTTGACTCATTCTGAGCCAAATATTGTGGCATAAAGCTTGAACTATACAATATAACAACAAACACACTTAAACAAACCAATTTAAGCGCGCTTTTAAATTTACTATTTTGCTTATTAATTTGTTTATTGCTATGAAAAAACTCATAATATATAATTACAGGTAGTAATGCGGTCAGGGAAAATAATGCAATCCATTTGGTAGCAAGCGCAAGCGCAAAAAAGAAAGCTATTCCCCATAAGTTGTTTTGCGCAGAGCTTAGCCTAGCAAGTTTTTGGTTCTCAATGTAACAAAAAAGCATTAAATATTCTGCACAAATAAATAATGTCACCATTGAATCAATCAATGCATAGCGATTAATTGTAAAATGCATAAAATCAAACATTAGTAATAATGCCGCAAAAATAGCCGCGCGGTTACTTTTAAAAACTTTTTTAGCAAAGTAGTATATTAGTGGAACCATGATAACCCCACAAAGATATGCCATAATCCGCCATCCCAATGGATTCATGCCAAAGATTAAAATTCCTAATGCAATAATTAAAGTCCCAAGTGGTGGGTGATTAGTTACATAGAGTGGGGCATGGTAAATGTATTGGTATGCTGTTACCGCATAATAGAGCTCATCAAAGACGATACTTGATTTAATTGATGGGTCGTAGTTTTTTGGTGGTATTGTTACTGAAAATAGCGTATCAACGTTATCAGTGTTATTGTAATTCATAGATATTTTATAATTGGCTACAAGATGATTACTGCTATCAAAAAGAGCAAATTGTTTAAATTCTATACTAGGTGACTCGATATTAAAGATCAAGCGTGTGAAACGCATGTTTTTATTCAAGGCTATTCCACCCCATTGATAAACTGGTGGTTTGTCGTTAGATGTGTTGATTAAAGCTATTGGAATAACCGCATTTGACTCAAGTTGAGCTGAGACTTTAAATTTACCATTACTTAGTCCTAGAAAATAACGAATACTACTAAGTTCAGTTGGTTTGTCAAAAATAAAAGTAATGCTTTTACCTTTATAATTCCCGAGCCATGTTGCACTAGGATTTCCACTAATCTGAGCTAAGTTAACTCCGCTAATGATCGCATAGGCTATAGTCATCAATAATGGAATTAACCAAGTCTTACGATTTAATAATATTTTGAATAAATTAAGCACGGTTTGTCTATTTCCTAATATATATTATGATTGGTATAAGTGCCAGTTCGGATACCATGAGAGATATTTTAATATGTAGTTACTATCAACTTTAATTCCAGCTAATACGGGATAAAACATAATAAATAATCCAACGACTGCTGCAAGATATATATAAATGAGTATGCTTAACTTGGTCGTAGATGATTTTAATAAAACTCGTATGCTGGCAGCGATAGCTAAGATCCAAAATGGAGTTACACTATAGAAGTAATAGATATAGCTAATTCGGCTAATGAATACAAATGGTAGTAATTGTGCTAAGGCGAGGAGTAGGATAAAACAGTAGCTTGTATTACGTTGTTTAGCTACATAAATAGCTATTAATATTACGGCAGGGACTCCTAGCCACCAGATTAGTGGGTTTCCCATTAAGGTAATGCTAATTACTTGATGGGGAGTTATATTAAGCGAGTAAATATTCATTGGGTTTATGATTAGAGGCCAGCTCCACCATTGAGAACCTTGCAACATACTGTGTATTTTATTAATTCCCACACTGTGGAACCAAAACATAAATTTTTGAGCATTGATAAATAGGTTAAATAAGCTAGTCTGCTGAGTGACAATACTATAAGGTACAAAGCTAAGTATATATATCAGAGTTGGAATAATTATAATTGATAGAGTATACGTAAATAAGGAGGGTAAATTTAGTAATTTTGGTTTACGAATAATGCAGAGTAAAATAACTATTCCGATCGGAATTAGTGTAAATAGTGCCGTCCACTTACAGGCTAGCCCGAGACCTAAGCAGATTCCCACATACAACATATTTCGACTAGCACTTTTAAAATTTAGCGCACTATTAGCTAGAATATATTGATATAAAAAATAGTATTCCAAACAAATAAATAGTGTTACTTCTGGTTCAATTAAAGCGTAACGATTAATACTGAAATGCATAAAATCGAAAGTCAATAAAAAAGCAGCAATTAAAGCTATTTTGCGCTGATGAAATAGTTGCAAGGTAAATAAATAGATAATAACTAAGACTAAAGTTCCACATAATAAGGGCATTATTCTCCAACCAAATGGAGTTTCACCGAACATGGCAATACCTGCAGCAATAATAAACGTGCTTAGATGCGGATTTTCTGATAACGTTGGTGCAATTTTATGTAAGTAATCAAGAGCCGTTTTTGCATAATATATTTCATCGAAAACCATGGTGTTTTGTGGTATATTAATTATATCTGTTGGTGCTTGCTTTGTAATTAATAAATTTTGTTGATTAATCGCTTGAACGGTAGTGATAATTACGTCTTTTATATAATGATTATTGTTATCGAAAAGTGCAATTTGTTTAATTTCAATTGGTGCTACAGTTGTACGAATCCATAACTGATTAAATTTAAGTTGAGAACTTATACCATAACTAAGCCAACGATAATTTAACGGATGAGTTGCATCAGTTTTGATTTCAAATAATTCAATTTGCGAACTTTCTTTGTTTGCCGCATAAATTTTGAATCCACCATTAAGATTTCCTACATAAATGTTAATCTGTTTTAGCGTTGTTGGTTCAGTAAAATTCAGTTGTAACTTATCATTATCTTGGAAAGAGTAATAGCTAGCTCGTTGTGTTCGTTCACCTAGATGCGGTATACTTATGTTAAAAGATAGTAATAAAATCAATAATATTATAGAGAAATCAATTTTATTTAGCTTAATGGAGTGTTTGGTATCGTAAGGTCTTATGTTTGTTTTGGTATTGAGTATTAAATAGATACTGATAAATAGTAATAAGATAATCAGAATAATTGTCTGTATGTAAAGCAAATTAATCATTAGCTATTTGATTCTGTTATTTTCAAGTTAGCGCGATTATAACATACTATATCTAATATGCTATAATCGCGCATCAAATTTAATTGTTTAGGTTGGTAATACCCCCAAAAAAAGCGCTATTGATAAGTAGAGAGATTTACAATATCGACTAACATCAAAAAGGGTATTAAAAATGAAGAACTCAAAGTTTACTGAATCACAAATAATCAATATTCTAAAATTAGCAGAAAGTGGTATGCCAATCACGGAAGTATGTCGTAGCAATGGAATAAGTAGTGCAACATTTTATAAATGG
>CAZTBH010000051.1:0-16014 GCA_964611845.1 uncultured Neisseria sp. | reverse complement strand
ACCTATTTTTGAAGATATGGTCAGCTTTTTTTATTTTCTGTCATGTAGCAAGATTTCATTTATACTTTGTCATGCTGATATTGCTGGTAACCAAGATAACCCTCCTTGAGCCACCATGCGTTATAACCAAATTTACGCAAATTAGCAACCGCCAATTGACTTAGTTGTTGATTATTGCAGTATAGCAAAATTTTATCTTCTTTGTTAAATAACTTATGAGGATAAGTTACAACTCGCCCAATTGGAATATACTCAGCTTGTGGTATATGACCATCATCCCACTCACTCAGTGTCCGAATATCAACGATTGAATATTGACTCAACACTTCTTGTGCGTAGTCATCAATTGCATAAGCTAAATAATTCGTTTCATTTAAACCATGCTGACAATTGACATTATAACTGAGCTTAAATGAGTGCGTTTGCAAGCTCCATAGATCAAAGACTAAGATTTGCTGCGCTAGTTCAAAATTACCGAGTAGTGCTTGCAATGCTAAAGTTGCTTGATAACTTCCCACCAGACTAACACTCGCTCCCAGTACACCGCTGATGTTACATGATTGCTGCGTAATAGGTACATGCTGAAGATAGCAGCGTAAACACGGCAATTCATCACGACTATGGCGATTAGCAAAGAAAATTACCTGCCCATCAAAGCCAAGCACCGAAGCATAGACCCACGCAGTATTCAATTGACGACACGTATCATTCATTAATAATTTGCTGTTATAGTCATCACTACAATCTAAAACTAGATCATGTTGAGTTACTAACTCACCACAGTTATGTACTGTCAAATTATTAGCAACGGCGATCAGTGTGACGGATGGATTTTGCTGGGCTAATTTATCAACCAAGGTCAGAGCTTTGTTTTTGCCAATATCGGTAGGTGTAAACCAAATCTGCCGATTGAGATTTGACTCTTCAATAATATCTGCATCACAGACTGTTATTTGTCCGACACCGCTAGCTACCAGATATGGCACTACCACAGCTGCAAGACCACCAGCTCCGACACATAATACCTTGGCAGCAGCAAGTTTATTCTGCCCAGCTTGACCAATTTCTGAGAGTACTATTTGACTACGGTAACGGTTATCCACCACACACCGGCGGTAACACGTGCAGCAGTTGACTATTCACCAATTCAGTATCTTCAGATAAAATTTTCGTCGCGCTAGCAAAAGCACAAGTTTGTAAAAGAACTAACATCTCTTCATCATTAGTAAGATGAAGTTTCTCAAGCAATAACTGACGTAACTGTGCAATATTACTATTTGCAATTAGTTCGATGTGCATGCCACTAAGCTTGCGCGCCGAGCCAAAACCTTTTAATTCAATTTTCATAGCTCTATTCCAGAATTGTTAATCAAATAAATCAGCAATCAGCGGTACAAATTGCACTTTATCACCAATCTTAATTTGTTGCTCTTCGCCGGCAATCGCCCACACGTTGCTAGTGGTTAACGGCGCAATTTTAAATGATGCTTGTTCACGGCTAATAGTTAGCTGTGCAAGCCCATCATCAATGCTTAAATTAGCTTTCAAGAACTGGCGTAAGCGGTGTTTTTTATGAAACTCATTCTGCGCAATTGCCGTAGATATTTTCTCGGCATGTTTACCAACCATTGCACGAATTAATTGGATGACAAAAAACCGCCAACCGACAAAACTCGACACAGGATTGCCTGGTAAGCCAAAGAAATAACGTCCATCAGTGAATTTGGCAAATAAAATTGGTTTGCCTGGACGAATTGCCGTTTTATGAAAAATTATTTCCGCGCCAATTTCACGAAGAGTCTCAGGAATAAAATCCCATTCGCCCATTGAGACCGCACCAGTGGTAATAATTATCTGTGCGCTGCTGTTATAGATTAAATCAATTAATTCTTTACCACTATCACCAATAATACCATGATAGTTTAAATCAAATACTGGTGAAGTAGCTAAATTTTGCAATAATGGCGCATTTGCATTATAAATTTGCCCAAAATTAAGAGCTTGGCTATATTTATCACTAATTTCTTCGCCACTAGTTGCCAATGCGATAGCTATTTGACTATATACTGTCACAGAAGCAACACCACAAGCTGCTAATAACATAATATCTTGAGGACGCAGTTGTTGGTTCGCATGCACAATTAAACTATTTTGCTGGACATCTTCGCCAGCAAAACGTAAATTAGCAGATGATTCAACGCCATCAGAAACTAAGATATATTTTTGTTCACCTTCATGAACTACTTGTACCTGTTCAATCGGAATAATTGCATCATAATCATCAGGAACGGCAGCACCAGTCATTATCGCAATACAATCAGCTAACTCCACATTCTGCAAATCACTGCCCGCAGCCAAGGTTGCACCAACGCGTAATTTAACTGGACAAATCGCACTTGCCGTTACGGTATCTGCCGCTTTAAGCGCGAAACCATCCATAGCCGAATTATTAAACGACGGTAAATTCATATGACTATAAATATCTGCTGCACTAATTCGCCCACATGCATCCTGAAGCATTACGCTTTCATGAGTATGTAACTTAGCATGTGATCTAATTAATTCAATAGCAGCTAAATAACTAATCATGATTACCACCAGCAGCCATTTTAACTAAATGATTGAGAATCGGTAATAAACACTCCATACTCTCACGTACCGCATTACTACTACCGGGTAATGCAATGATAATGGTTTTATTGACTACATAGGCAACTGAACGACTCCCCCAGCTAAATGGAGTATAATTGCTCCCATGAATCCGCAAAACTTCACCAATACCTGTAATAACGCGCCCCCCCAATTCGGCCAAAGTTTCAGGAACGATATCTCGTTCAGTAAGCCCAGTACCACCGGTGGTAATAATCAGGTTTACACTTGCATTAGCCTGTAGATTAATAATTGCTGTTTTTAATAATTCCGCTTCATCTGCTAATATCTCATGTGCAATTAAATTCACATTGTGCTTATGGAGAATTTCTTGCAATAGCTGACCAGATTTATCTTTATACTCACCACGACTCGCACGATCACTCAAGGTGATCGTGGCGCAATTAAGCTGCGCTAAATCAATTACTACAGGAATATATTCATAAAGCCACTTTGGATAGGTATTTACTTGCGGATTAAACCATACGCCACTTTTACCACCAATTTTAACTATTAATTTAATGTCTGAAATAGTTAAAATTGGCTCACTAATTTTACTCAAGTCATAGATGGTCAATAAGCCAGCACTCACACCAGCAAGAGCTTCCATTTCAACACCAGTTTTGGCACTGGTAATTGCAACACAGTAAACTTGCACCGCATTTTCTACCTCGAGCAATTCGGTAATAAATTCAACTTTATCTAAACTGAGTGGATGACACAATGGAATCAAAGCACTAGTATTTTTAGCCCCCATAATCGCAGCAACTTCAGCTAAGCGCAATGGGTCTCCTTTAATCATTTGACCATTTTTGATTAATTGGAGTACTTCAGCACCCACAATAATTTTACCGCAGGCAATCGCAATCCGTTTAGTTGAGATTTTGTCACTGACATCAATCATATGATAATAACTATTCATTTAACCACCAATCTTGGAAAAATTGATTACATCACCACTTTTATTCTGTTGCAATAAATGCTCTTTGGGTTTTTCAGTGAGTAATTTAATTATTGTTTGTTTCAGTTGTGCTTTTTGCGTGCTATTTTGCATTAGATCACGCAAATTATAGCTCTGTTCGCCAAATAAGCATAATTTTAGCGCACCTAAATGAGTAAAGCGTAAACGATTACACCCAGTGCAAAAATCTTTGCTATAGGGCGCGATAACGCCAATTTTGCCGAGATAGCCGGGATGGGCAAACATTTTAGCTGGACCATCATTCTGCCCTGACGTGCTATTTCGCCATCCTCTGGCATTCAACTCAGCGATTAATTGGCTAGCTGGTAGATAATTATCAGCAAAATACTGTTGATTCTCATTCGTTCTCATTAGTTCAATAAAACGAACATCTAAATTTTGCTGACGTAATAGATTGAGAAAATTTGTCAATTCACCAAAATTAGACTTTAATAACACTGTATTTATTTTTACTTTCTTGATCGATGATTGCAAAGCATAATCTAGCGATTCTAAGACATAGTTGAGTTTGTTAGTAGCGGTTATCTGCTTAAAGTGCTCTGGATCAAGACTATCGACACTAATATTCAGATTAGTTAATCCAGCATGAATGTAGTCATCGAGCTGAGTCTGTAATTTATAGGCATTGGTAGTTAAAGCAATCGTTTCGATTTGTGGAAATTGTTTGATAATCTTGATTATCGAGCCTAAATCATTGCGTAAGGAGGGCTCACCACCAGTCAAACGAATTTTGCTAACACCTAACTCAACTACCGCAGCCACAAGATTATTAATTTCGTTTGTGCTCAGCGAAGAATTATAATTAGTACTAATATATCCATTTGGCAAACAATATTGACAACGGAAATTGCATTTATCGGTAAGCGACAATCGAATATATTTGAACTGGCGGTGATAGGTATCCTGTAGCAAATTGGTAGTATCCATTATACAATAAGTTTAATTAGTGAAGCCTTATTATAAGGCAGGTTATCTCTATATAACAAGCCCTATAAATAGAACAAGCAACAGACTAATTTGCAACACATCATACATACAAGTTAACTTACTCTTATACGTCAAAATATTGTTCAATAATGTGTTGTAAGAATTTTACGACTTCATTTTCTTTTTTAGTTATTTTAATATTAGAACGAATTAAATAAAAACTAAATTCATTGGCAATATATTCAGGTAAGACACGAACTAATTCACCTTTAACTAAATGAGGTTTGGCCATAAAATATGGTAATACACATATCCCGTAGCCATGCAAAACCATTTCCAAGCCGTAAAACAGATTATCAAAGGCTAAATTAGAATTAGTAATGACAAATTGATTAACTTCACCATTTTTATCAAATAAATTTATCTCACGTGTTGCTGAACCATTATGGATATCAAGCAATAGTTTATGTTCGGCAAGCTCAGTGATATTTACCGGCATTCCATACTCAGTCGTATATTTTGGTGCTGCAAATAGCATTTTGGAACATGAATAAAGCTTGCGTACTAGATAGCTTTCATTTTCTGGCATCTGCGTCGAAATAGCTAAATCAAAGGCGTGGTTATACAGCGCTGAAAAATTAAACACCGAAAAATTAATTTGCAACTGCGGATATTTTGCTAGAAATTTATTCAAGTCTCCGGCAATGGCTTTTTGTGCAAATATCGGTGGGATAAATAGATTGATAGTGCCAGCTAATTCATAACTATCATCATTTAAGACGTTCAATTTATTATTAGCAAGGACATATTCTTCGGCAAATAAATGATAAATTTTATTGCCGAAACTAGTTAGCTCCAACGTATTGCCATTACGCGTTAATAGCGCTTGTTTTAGTTTACTTTCAAGCATCTTAATACGCCGGCTAATTTTAGAAGACTGCAGATTTAACTTACGTGCGGCTTTATTGATACCACCAACATTAACAACTTCGACAAAAAGATAGAGGTCGCTATAGACTTCAAAATCATTGGTATCAATTTTCATATTAAATCTTTTTTATGTGTTAGATGGAGTTACTCGGCAATTTATGCAATAAACCAACAGTCATTAAGGTTATGTATTCTAACATAGCATTAAATTTTTATTTATGCTTTTTTGCGCCCAACTTCTAGCTTATAAAAAATTAGCTAACCACATCAATAGTTAATTAATCATAAATCAATATCTGAGCAAATTAGTCAATCTATTTTTAGCGCCATACATTCTATTTTTATTCACTATTCTCCTAGCAATAACTTAGTACAATAACCATATAAATAAAAATGTAATCCAATAACCTATTTAAATCATGCTAATACACTAATCTCTCTTCAAATAAAAAAAGAGCATAGCGGCCAAGTTATCGTCATGATTTAAACCGACTACCGAGAAAATTCGAGGAGAATTTAATGAGTCATTTACTAGACCGTTTTACTTTCTTTAGCAAAAAGAAAGAACCATTTGCTAATGGTCACGGTATAACCACTGAAGAAAATCGCGAATGGGAAAATGCCTATCGCCAACGCTGGCAACACGACAAAATTGTTCGCTCAACTCATGGAAACAATTGTACTGGTTCATGCAGTTGGAAGATTTATGTCAAAGGTGGTTTAGTAACTTGGGAAACGCAACAAACCGATTATCCTCGTACACGTCCAGACTTACCCAATCACGAGCCACGTGGTTGTCCACGTGGTGCAAGTTACTCATGGCATCTATATAGCCAAGCACGGATTAAATATCCATTAGTTCGTTCGACATTATGGCGTTTATGGCAAACTGCATTAAGCAAAAACTCAGATCCAGTGCATGCTTGGACTAGTATAGTTGAAAATTATAAAGCCCGTGAAAGTTATCAACAAGAGCGTGGTATGGGTGGTTTTATTCGTGCGTCATGGGATGAGCTAACTGATTTAGTGGCAGCTGCAAATATTTACACGATTAAAAAATATGGACCAGATCGTATTGCTGGCTTCTCACCGATTCCCGCAATGTCGATGGTATCTTTTGCTGCTGGTACACGCTATTTATCATTAATTGGAGGTAATTCTCTTAGCTTCTATGACTGGTACTGTGATTTACCACCAAGCAGCCCACAAATTTGGGGTGAACAAACCGATGTCCCAGAAAGTGCCGATTGGTACAATTCAAGTTTCATCATAACATGGGGTTCAAATATCCCAATGACACGTTCGCCAGATGCGCACTTCTTGGCAGAATCTCGTTACAAAGGCACTAAAGTTGTAGCGGTTACCCCTGATTATGCTGAAGTGGCTAAATTCTCCGATGTCTGGTTAAACCCCAAACAAGGCACCGATGCCGCAATGGCATTGGCAATGGGGCATGTAATTCTTAAAGAGTTTTTTGTCAAGCAACCAACCAAATATTTTAGCGATTATTGCAAACAATATAGCGATATGCCGTTTCTGATTGTTCTGGAAAAAAATCAAAATGGGCAATTAATTTCAGGACGGATGTTGCGGGCTAATGAATTGGCTGAGTCACTCGCCATTGATGAAACCACGGCTGCTCACGTAACGCTGTTAATTGATGCTAAAACGAATAAAATTGTCGCACCAAATGGTACCGTTGGCTCGCGCTGGGATAAAAGTGCCAAATGGAATCTTGAATTAAAAGATTTAGTGAGTGGTGCCGAGATTGACCCAATCCTAAGTTTACAAGAAATTGACAATCATCAATTGACAGAAGTAGTGTTTCCATATTTTGGTGCTACAGCACAAGAGACAGCTAGCATTATTGTGCATCAAGTACCAACGATTACAGTACAGCTAAAATCTGGTGAAGCAGCTAAAGTTGCCACGGTATTTGATTTGTTCTTAGCCAATTACGGTATTGAGCGTGGTTTTGCGGATAATAATTGTGCCGCGACTTATGATGAAAATAAAGCTTATTCACCAAAATGGCAAGAAGCAATTACTGGAGTACCTGCGTATAAAGTAATTGATATTGCGCGACAATTTGCTGAAAATGCCAACAAAACCCAAGGTAAATCAATGATTATTGTTGGTGCTGGTATTAATCACTGGTACAACATGGATATGACTTATCGCGCGATTATTAATTTATTAGTAATGTGTGGTTGTGTTGGTAAATCTGGTGGTGGTTGGTGTCATTACGTTGGACAAGAAAAATTGCGTCCGCAAACAGGTTGGCAACAATTGGCAACTGCTGCCGATTGGACACGTCCAGCTCGTCTTATGAATGGAACGTCATTTTTCTATGCGCACACCAATCAATGGCGCTATGAAAAAATAAATGTGGAACATATTCTCTCGCCAACTGCAGATAGTAAAGATTTGCAAAATAAATCGATTATTGATTTTAATGTGATCGCTGAACGGCGCGGTTGGTTACCAACTGCACCTCAACTGCAAGCTAATCCACTAGAAATCGGGCGCATAATCAAAGAATCAGGGCAAGACCCGAAAGAATATATCACTCAACATCTACAAGATGGTAGTCTGCAAATGGCTTGCCTTGACCCAGATAATCCACTTAACTGGCCACGCAATATGTTTGTCTGGCGCTCAAATTTACTTGGAGCTAGTGGTAAAGGTCATGAGTACTTCTTGAAACATTTACTAGGAACATCCAATGGTGTGCAAGGTAAAGATTTAGGTAGCGAAGGCAAAAAACCAGAAGATGTAATTTGGCATGAGCAAGCCCCAGAAGGTAAATTAGATTTGCTGGTAACACTTGATTTTAGAATGTCCTCAACTTGTTTATATTCTGATATCGTGTTACCAACGGCATCATGGTATGAAAAGAATGACTTAAATACTTCGGATATGCACCCATTTATTCATCCATTCTCTCAAGCAATTGATCCAGTTTGGGAATCAAAAAATGATTGGGAAATCTATAAATTATTTGCCAGAAAAATATCTCATCTCTCTGTAGGTCATTTAGCGACTGAACACGATGTAGTTTTAACCCCTATTATGCACGATACCGTTGCAGAATTAGCTAGTGATAATAATAAAAACTGGTGGGATAACCAAACCGCACCGATAGCCAATGTAACTATGCCCAATGTAACGCTAGTTGAACGTGACTACAGTAAAATATTAGAAAAATACACCTCGCTCGGACCATTGGTTGAGACGCTTGGTATCGGTAGTAAAGGGATTAGTTGGCAAGCGGATAAAGAGATTGATTTGCTCAAAACTTTAAATTATACAGCCGACAATGGTCGAGTTAAAATCGAATCAGACATTGATGCCTGTGAAGTTATTTTGTCATTATCGCCAGAAACTAGCGGTGAGGTTGCCAATAAAGCATGGCAAAAAGTTAGCGAATTTACAGGGCGTGAACACAATCATTTGGTTGAAGCACGTGAAGATGAAAAAATTCGTTTCCGTGATATTCAAGCGCAACCACGCAAAATTATTACGTCACCAACGTGGAGTGGAATTGAGTCCGAACATGTTAGTTATACTTTTAGTTACACCAATGTCCATGAATATATCCCATGGCGTACCTTGACTGGACGCCAAGAGCTCTATCAGGATCATCCATGGATGCGTGCTTTTGGTGAAGAACAATGCGTCTATAAAGCGCCACTTAACCCAAGCAGTATTGCCAATGTAATTGATAAGAGCAAAAAAAATGTGGTACTTAATTTCTTAACCCCACATCAAAAATGGAGTATTCATAGTACCCATGCCGAGAATTTGATTATGCTAACTTTATCGCGTGGTGGTCCAAATGTCTGGCTAAGTGAAAACGATGCTAAATCAGTTGATGTTGCTGACAATGATTGGGTCGAATTGTACAATGAAAATGGTGCAATTATGGCACGTGCGATTGTCAGTCAGCGGATTCCTGATGGCGTAGTGATGATGTATCATGCTCAAGATAAAACAGTTAATGCACCAATGAGTCGCAAAACCGGTGTCCGTGGTGGTGTGCATAATTCAGTGACACGCGTTACCATGAAACCAACACATATGATTGGTGGTTACTATCAATTAGCCTATGGTTGGAACTATTATGGTACCGTTGGTTCAAACCGCGATGAATTTGTCGTTTTGCGTAAAGTAACTGAAAAAATTGAATGGGGCAATACTTATGCCACAAATGAAACTGCATATACAAAAGAATAGGGGCAAAAATGTCGACTCAATATAAACCTAAAATCCGCGCACAAATTGCGATGGTCTTAAATTTGGATAAGTGCATTGGTTGCCATACTTGTTCAGTAACCTGTAAAAATGTCTGGACCTCACGTCGTGGCGTTGAATACGCATGGTTTAACAATGTTGAAACCAAACCAGGAGTTGGCTTCCCAACCGATTGGGAAAATCAGCAGCGCTGGAATGGTGGTTGGCACCTAAACCGTCGCGGTAGATTAGAACTAAAACAAGGTAGTAAAATAAAAATTTTGGCAAAAATATTTGCCAATCCCAATCTACCGCAAATTGATGACTATTACGAGCCATTCACTTTGGATTATCAGCACGGTCAACATGCACCAAAATCGAAGGCGTCTCCTGTTGCAACACCAGTATCCATCTTAACTGGTAAAGCTATGGACAAAATCAAGCATGGACCAAACTGGGAGGATATGCTTGGGGGTGAATTTAGTAAGCGCTCTCTGGATAAAAATTTCGATGAGATTGGTAAAGAAATTTACGGTCAATTTGAAAACACCTTTATGATGTATTTACCGCGTTTATGTGAACACTGTTTGAACCCTGCTTGTGTGGCTTCATGTCCATCGGGTGCGATCTATAAGCGCGAAAAAGACGGAATCGTCTTAATCGATCAAGACAAATGCCGTGGTTGGCGCATGTGTGTCAGTGGCTGTCCGTATAAGAAAATTTACTTCAATTGGGAATCGAATAAATCCGAGAAATGTATCTTCTGTTATCCACGGATTGAGTCTGGTGAACCAACAATTTGTTCAGAAACTTGTGTTGGACGGATTCGCACGCTAGGTGTACTTCTCTATGATGCCAACAAAATTGCTGATGCAGCCTCAGTTCCTGAGAGCAAAGATTTATACCAGTCACAATTGGATATATTCTTAAATCCACATGACCCAGAAATCATTAAACTAGCCCGTGAAGAAGGTATTCCTGAATCATGGCTTGATGCCGCGGTAAAATCACCTGTCTATAAGATGGCGATTGAGTGGAAAGTAGCTTTCCCGCTGCATCCAGAATTTCGTACCTTACCAATGGTGTGGTACATTCCACCATTATCCCCTATTCAACAAGCATTGGAAACGCATGATATTTTCCCAAGCATTGACAGCATGCGCATACCCGCCAAATATTTAGCCAATATGCTAACTGCCGGCGATGAAAAATCGGTGCATCTTGCCCTGTCACGAATGCTAACGCTACGGAGCTTTATGCGTGCTAAAACCGTTGATGGTGTGATTGATTCCTCTATCTTAGCCGAAGTTGGCTTAACCGCAGAAATGGCCGCTGAAATGTATCGTTACATGGCAATCGCCAATTATGAAGATCGGTTTGTCGTACCAACCAGTCATACTGAATATGCAGGCGATGCATTTGGATTACGCAGCAGTTGCGGCTTTAGTGCAGGAAATTGTAGCTCGGATGGTGATAGCAATTTGAATGCGTTTGGTAAAGTGCAAAAAATTAATTTCTTTGGTGGTAACAAGAAATGAAAAGCTTTAAAGTGTTAAGCATAATGTTACATTACCCGAGTAAAGAAATCCAAGCTGAACTTAGCAATCTGGTTGCTATCCTTAACGATGAAAAAATTTTTGATACTAAATACCTAAAAAACTTAAGAGAATGGGCTGACAAATATGCCAACTATGATTTGATTACGTGGCAAGAAGAGTATGTGAGTATTTTTGATCGTAATGTCTCATTGTATCTTTTTGAATATATTCATGGTCAATCTAAGGATCGCGGTCAAGCAATGGTCGATTTAGTTGAATACTATCAAAGTTTAGGCTTTATAATAAATAGCAATGAATTACCAGATTATTTACCATTAATTTTGGAATTTTTGTCGGAACAAGATGAAAGTGTGATTAAAGAATTCTTGACTGACATGCTCGAGTTAATTAGTCAAATTGGCATGCGCTTAAAACAGCATCATAGCCAATATGCGGTAATTTGTGATTTATTATTAATCTACATGGGTAAAAGCCCAAGTATCAAAGATAAAACTATCATCCTCAAAACCGCTAGTGATATTGATAAAGATTGGCAAGAACCACCGGTATCATTTAATTCAACTAGTGGATGTAATATGCCATCTGGTTTATAATAAGGATAAGATTCATGAACTTAGATTTCATTTTTTTTCAAGTGTACCCGTACGTTGCATTTACGATTTTTGTCGTGGCAACCTGGATTCGTTATGACCGTGAGCAGTATTCATGGAATGCGCGTTCCAGCCAAATTTTAAGTGATAAGTGGTTTGTGCTGGGCAATAATTTGTTTCATTGGTGTGTAATCATGTTGCTCTCAGCGCATTTCGTTGGTTTATTGACACCTGAAGCATTGTACAAATCAATTATTAGTCCACACCATAAACAAATCTTGGCCATGACGGCAGGTGGTATTTTGGGTACCATCTGTTGGGTTGGTATGACGATTCTGGTTTTACGTCGCCTATTTAATTTACGGGTGCGTACCAATAGTCGTCCATCTGACATCATGATTCTATTAGTATTGTATGTACAATTAATGTTAGGCTTATCAACCATTCATGTTTCAGCCAAACATCTTGATGGTGTCGATATGGAGGCCTTGGCAAATTGGGTACAACATATTGTAACCTTTCGAACTGATGCTTACCTCTATTTACAAAACATCAATATAATCTTTAAAATTCATCTATTTGTTGGTATGACCTTATTTGTGTTATTCCCGTTTACGCGTTTGGTACATATTGTCAGCGTGCCATTACAGTACTTAACCCGAACCGGTTACCAAATTGTTAGAAAATAATTAACTAGAGGAAAATAACCTGATACTAGGTAAGCACCAAATCTGTTACATGGTAAAATAGCCAGTGAGAGCTGCATTGCATTAACTTACATTAACCTGATTTAAAGACTTACTAGTTATCAAGGATTTTATCAATATGAGGCTGCATAAATTTAACATTATTAATATGGTATTAATGTTATCAATACCATATATACACGCTTCAGAACTAAATATAGCGGTAGCTAGTAATTTTGCAACTACCGCCAAACAACTGGCGCAAATCTATCATCAAACCACAGGTAATAACGTGGTGATCTCAAGCGCAAGTACTGGAACATTATATAACCAAATTAAAAATGGCGCACCTTTTGCAGTTTTGCTATCAGCTGACACCACAACCACGGCAAAACTGATTGCAGATAATTTGGTAATTGAGAGCAGCAACTATACTTATGCAACAGGGCGAGTTGTGCTCTGGAGCAAGCAAGCAAATTATGTAGATAATAATGGTAGTATTTTGAAAACTCAGTCATATAACCATCTGGCTGTTGCCAATCCAAAATTAGCACCATATGGCGCAGCTGGCTATCAAGTCATTAACTATTTTAAGTTAGCCGAACAACTCAAAACCAAAATTGTTACTGGTGATAATATTAATAGCACGTATCAATTAATCGCCAGTGGTAATGCCGAACTTGGTTTCGTGGCACTGGCACAAATAATGCGTAATGGTAAGATAACATCGGGGTCAGCATGGGTAGTTCCAGCTAATATTGCCACACCGATTAAGCAAACTGCAGTTGTCTTGACGTCTGCTAAAAATAATCCAATAGCCTATGACTTTATGAATTTTCTTAAAAGTAGTCAAGCGCAGCAGATTATTCATAGCTATGGATATCAATAGATGTTAATCAGTCATGATGACTTACTGGCAATTTATTTAAGTGTAAAATTGGCGCTCATTACTACCCTAATTTTATTGATGATTGCAATCCCACTGGCGTGGTGGTTAACGCTTAGAAGTAATAAATTAAGTCTCATTATAAATACTTTGTGTACAACGCCACTAGTTTTGCCACCTAGTGTAATTGGCTTTTATTTACTGGTCATGTTTAGCCCAACGGGAATAATCGGTAAATTTACCACGTTATTCGGAATTGGCACTTTATCATTCACTTTTAGTGGATTAGTGATTGCCTCGGTAATCTATTCATTACCTTTTGTATTGCAACCGATTCAAACTATCTATAAACAAATTGGGCGCAGACCGCTTGAAACGGCACTCATGCTTGGCGCATCACCAACAAAAGCATTTATCAAAGGGATTTTACCACAGGCTAAAAATGGTATTATCTCAGCTGCATTGCTTGGTTTTGCACATACAGTGGGTGAGTTTGGAATAGTGCTAATGATTGGTGGTAATATTACGGACAAGACCCAAGTAGTCTCAATTCAAATCTACAATCATGTTGAAGCATTTGAGTATCATAATGCCAACAGCCTAGCCTTGATTATGTTATCATTTGGCTTTACCACCCTATTTGTAACTTATTGTTTACAAATTAAAAAAGAAAAATAGGATTGATATATTGCTTAAGCTAAATATTAAACAGCAATTATCTAATTTTACTTTAGATATTTCAATAGAGGTTCCGCCACATAAAATTACCGCAATTTATGGTCCATCTGGTTCGGGCAAGTCAAGCTTACTCAGAATCATTAGTGGTTTAGAGCTTTTAAGTGGCAATGAAGTTAGTTTTCAAAAACAAGTGTGGCAAGATAAAAATATTTTTATACCTCCAGAAAAACGACGAATTGGTATGGCCTTTCAAGAAGCATACCTCTTTCCACATCTCAATGTCAAAGATAATTTGCTTTTTGTCTCTACGTCCCCCCCCCTGACATGTTCGATAAATTAGTTAATGATTTCTCATTACAGCATTTATTGTCACGGATGCCGCATAAATTATCTGGTGGAGAACAACAAAAAATTGCTTTAGCACGAACTTTATTACATTCTCCGCAACTGTTATTACTAGACGAAGCTTTTGCAGCACTAGATAATACCGGCAGTATGCTCCTATTGGATTATCTAAAGCAGCAGACTAATCTCCCAATAATCATGGTCAATCATAACATTAATGAAATAATGCATTGTGCTGACTATGTAATTAAGCTAGCAACAGGAAAAATCACCCACCACGGCAATATTTATAGGATGTTAGAACATTTTGAAGACTACAGCAAATATAATATTCTATTAGATGTTACAAAAACTGATAAAGAAAATCTATTATTCTCGTCACTTGGTTTAATTATTTTGCCAAGTTGGCAACAACAGCAACAAACTTCACGCATTTTAATTCAGTCAAATAATATTTCAATCAACAATAGAGCTATTACACCATTATCAATATCAGCACAGATAACACAGATTAATGTGCACAAGAGCTATTATGAGTTAGAGTGCCACCTATCAAATAATAGTAAAATCACTATTCCGATTGCTCCTTTCAATTGTGAATTTTGTAATTATACACTAGGAGAACAGCTTTTCTTGACCATAAACTCATTCAAATTTATCTAATTGTCAAGCTCGGACTAAAAGTGCACTACCTTTAGAGAGTATCGTCAATTAACTGGATGTTTGGGAAAATCTAGTCTTAAATGAAGTAGAAATCAGACAAAAGGTCGAGTGCACCGTCCCTAAAAATCTAGACAAAAGTAAATAAGAATCTAGTAAGCCCATGCTAAACTTTAGGCATGGCTTTCTAGAGCGATTTTTAGGACTATTTTTAAATGAGTAATAAACAACAGGAACTGACAAAAAAAGAATCAGGTGCAGTCGGTTATACTAAAGAATTTAGAGACCAAATTGTTGAAGTCTGGAATAGTGGAATTTATCAAACCATGGCTGAATGTGCACGTAATTATAATGTTCCCGAAAAACTATTTTATCAGTGGGTAGCAAAGGCTAATAAACCAAGTTTAGCACCAAGAGAAGCACAGGAATTAATTAAACTACGGAAAGATGTTAAGCGCTTAAATGAAGAGTTAATGATCTTAAAAAAGACGGCAGCGTATTTTGCGAAAGAAATGAAGTAAAGTACGCTTGGATACAGAAACATAAAGATGAGCTTAAAGTTAGCCTAGCTTGTAAAGTCTTAAAGGTTGTCAGGTCTAGCTATTATGCGTGACTCAAAGGTGATAGCAGACGTATAGTTAGGCAACAAGAACTTGATTTATTGATAAGCAAAGTTAAATCGTTGATGCTAAAAATCATGTATCAATCTGATTTAATTTAATAATACGCCATTTTAATGGGCAAGATATTGCAAGAAATGGTAAAATAATGCTTTAAACCTTGCAATATCAGTGAGCAAAAAACATGAAACCACGTAAAATAGAAGATAAATTCCAACCAGAATTATTAAAGATTCAGTTAATCCATTTATTGGATATGAACCATAGTT
>CAZTBH010000050.1:3131-16216 GCA_964611845.1 uncultured Neisseria sp. | reverse complement strand
ACCTATTTTTGAAGATATGGTCAGCTTTTTTTATTTTCTGTCATGTAGCAAGATTATCTCTATATATTGAATATGGTTGCGATTCTGGTTCGTCGTATATTACTGGCTTATCAAAAAATAAAGAACAAATATTGAGTACCGTAGTTACATAACCAGCCAATATGAATGCCACGAATTACTCCACTGATATAACACATTAATTCTAATAGAATACCTTGAATACGTATTCGACTTTTTTAATCACCAATTAACAACAATAATAAATAAGCCTAATATTGATACCAATGAGAAACCTCTGCACATAAAAATAAATTAGATAATCTACAACAAATTTATTTGTTAAAGAGATAAAATTAATGTAGAAACATTAAATAATCTTACAATTAATTCTCATTTTACAATATTTTAACCTGAAATAAATTAATGTGCAGAGGTTTCAGTGATCTAATCACCAATAAGGTTATTACCAATCCATTTTGGAGCACAGATATACAAATGATTGAAATAATAATCACATACGCTGTAGGCTACTAATGAAACTATGCGGTTAATGCGAGGTGAATCACCACCATTTAAGTTAGTAAGTAGTGTGGTAAATGGTTAATACAACTAATTAAATAATAGTTAAATTTTTAAAAGCGCCTTTGTTTACGATTCATTTAATTACCCTCTTTATAATCACGCTCTGCATTTTGAGCACATTGTTGTGCTTCAACTAATGTTAACCCATTAAATGTATCGTAAAAACCACCATAAGTTATACCCATGAAGCCCTGATACTCATGGGTCATTTTGTGGTGTATAGTAGCGTCTATAGCTGCTGCCTTTAATACTTCGACAACTTTTTTGGTTGGTAGTATAGTTGCTGATTGTTCTATCATAGCACTGTATGATATCTCACAACGTTGCATTGCTTCGGTTGTTTGGGCGTGTACGGTGATAGATGTAACAGCTAATAATACGAATAATAATCTCTTCATGATATAAATCTTTAATTAAATGAATCTAACACGTTATTTATATTATCACCCCTTTTGAGTTGTTTACCAATACGTTGTATAGAAAATATAATCCACAATAAAAACACAGTTATAAATGCTACACAACCATATAAGAAGTTAAAACAACCAGCTACGTAAGTAGCTACTACTAAATAAATAACAAATGATATATTAAACTCTAGCATAATTAACCCCTATATATTAGTTTAAAAGTATTTGATTATAATAAATACCACCTGTCAATAAGATTAATTTAACTTTCACCTTTTTCCTTTACTTTAATATATAGTTTTATTTTCAGTTACAGCAGTTAAAACACATACTTGTAACTATTAAGAAGTTTAAATTTTATGAACCGCTAAATTTATAAAGCATCAATTTAAATTTATTGATCATAACTCTTTGATATAAGTGTTGTATAATTATTTATATTTTTAACCTCATCATCTATTGCACTAGAGTGAATATCTATTTTAAAAACCATAGCACCTCTCCTTAACGTCTCATAACTCCAGCCATTAATAACAAAATTGTTTTTTCCTGTAATAAAATTTGGAGGCAGCACTCGGCTATTTTCTATTTCCTCAGTATAAATTAGAGAAATTTTATCACCAACGCCTTGAACACTCTTAAATTTGAAAACCAGAGGAATTTGACAAGTAATTATATCACTGCCAAACCAGCTAAGCTGCCCTTGAGAATACATACTAACATCTGATGTAGTTGTTCCTTTTACTCCATCACAAATGCCCATCAATTTTGTCACGTCATCTTTATTTAAAGATGGTGATATAACGCCCAATCCTACTACATAATTTTGCTGATTTAGTTCATTTATAAAAGAAATTGCTATTTGTTCTGACTTTGGTAAAGCATCACTCGTAGAGTTTTTATTAACTTGAAGTATTGATGACTTTTCTTTTTGCTTTGATATTTGGCTATCATTTAAACAACCAGTCAAGAGATAAAAGAGCATCGATAAACATAAAAAATTTTTATTTACGTGCATACATCATCCGATATTATTTTATAAGATTTAGTTGGTTCTTAATAATGACCATATTATATATTATATATTATATATTATATAAACATAAATAAAAACTCCGTTTTTGCGGAGTCAATATATTTTTTATGTGAAATAAAAAAGAGCAAGAATTAATGGGTCGCATTCTAAATTTGGTTGTTATGATTTTAAATTAATCCAACAACAAATATGAACGAGTAAAATTGTGAGTAAAAGTATCTGGTACTAATTTATGATAACCAAAGCTAACTAACGTCTCTATTAACATGTATCTATTTATAGCATCAAATTTACGTTGCAATTGGTTTGTAATTAACTTATCAATCGCATCCTTGGTAATAGAATTTTTATCTACTTTGGTTAATATTTCGGCAATTTCACGAGAACTATATTTTTGTAAAAGTAAAAATATAACGTTTTCTTCTCTTTTGGTTAGAAGCACATTCTTTAATGATATTTTAGTTGTGGTTAGTTGACTTTCATCCGATATTATTGCCGATTCAGTAATATTTTGATGATAAAAAGTTGAAACAATATCTAATTTATCTATTAAGTTAAAGCGTTGCAAATAAACAATTGCGCCAATAGCGTTCTCTGTTCTAGGATTAACAACACAACCAATGGTAAAGCTCGCTATTTTAGCAACTCCATTTTTAGTAATAGGACACAATATTAAACGCTTTACTTTATCGCTAAAAACAGCCCGAAGATGTTTTTCAATTAGCACAAAATCAAAATTTAAGCTTGATCGCTTTAGTATTGTAGCATCATTAAAAACATGACCAACTTCTAATTCACTAAGAGCAATAAAAGAACTACTCGCGTAACAAATTGTTAAGTCAACATTAACAATAAATATCATCTGCCCTTTAATACAACTAAAAAACTGCTGAGTCGCGTGTATAAACTTATCAAATTCAATAACGTCTGAATCCATATAATTATCTTTGTCAATTTATTAATTACCTCAAAGGATCATCGCGATACCTGAGCATATGATGTCGGCATACAAAAAAGTCACACTAAAGATATCATATTAGTGTGGCCATCATGTATATTAATTAATCACGATAATTTCTGCATTAATCAAATCTGCAGTTTTAGTACCACCAACATAGCTGATTGAGGATTGTAAATCTTCCTGAAGTTCAACTAATAAACGCTCCATATTACCTCGGTAATCAATCAAGATTTTTTTACCTTCAACATTTTTGTATTCACCTTTATTATACTGCGATGCCGAACCGTAATATTCTTTATATGCACGAGGCAATGAGCGCCCATCAAGAGTGACTTCAATAATATTACCCGCTGATTGATCATAGCCAGCAAATAAACTACCCGCCATAACCATCGTCGCACCACAAGCAAAAGCCTTGGCAACATCACCATGTTCAACCACGCCACCATCGGCAATCAGTGGTACATCAGCCTCATAAGTATAACTAGCACAATCAAGTACTGTACTTACCATTGGACGATGAAATCCAGTTTTATTTTTAGTAATACAAACTTTGCCCCCAGCAATCCCTGCTTTAAGCGCATCAGCACCCCAAGCATGAATCGCCGCCGCCGCATCACGTGAAGCGATATTACCAACAATTAAAAATGAACTAAAATGATCTTTTACGTATTTAATCATCTTTTCAGCTTTTGGGCACCATGCATTAGCGATATCCAAAGTCATAAATTCTGGTGTAAGTCCTGCCACCTGCAATTGCTTTAGCTGATCAATCGTATCATCATTAACTCCGATACTTATTGATGCAATCAAACCATTTTCTTGCATATGACGCACAAATTCAACTTGATCAACATTAAAACGGTGCATAGTATAAAACCAACCTCTACGAGCCATAAATTCACATGTATCTGCAGAAACTACCGACTTCATATTTGACGGATAAACTGGCATGACAAATTTATGTCCACCAAAAACTACCGAGGTATCACATTCCTTACGACTATTCACCAGAGTATGACGCGGACGCAGATAGACATCCTGATAATTATATTCCCGAGCTACTATATTTTTAAACACTTATATACCCCCCCAAATACCTTTTAAAACTTTTGTTACTTACAAACGCCACAGGATAAAACCACGTGCGCGAATCTCTTCTTTCGGTAGGATTGACTTAACATCCAAAATAACACCACCAGGTTGTACTTTAGCCAATAACTCATCTAAGGATAAAGATTTAAACTCTTTATGCGCAACAGCCACAACTAGTAATGGAACTTGTGGTAAATCAGTAAATGCGGTAAATTTAACACCATATTCGTGTTCTGCATCTGGCGCATCCGCAACTGGATCACAGCAATAAACTTTAGCATTATAATCTTCCAGCTCTTTGATAATATCAACAACCTTGGTATTACGTACATCTGGACAGTCTTCCTTAAAGGTAAAGCCTAAAATTCCAGCTTGGAGCTTAGAGATATCCAAACCATTTTTTAATAACAGTTTAATACCCTTACGAGCCACATAACGCCCCATATTATCATTAATTCTACGTCCTGCCAAAATCACCTGAGGAATATAGCCCATTTGTTCGGCACGATAAGTCAAATAATAAGGATCTACGCCGATACAATGCCCACCAACCAGCCCCGGACGAAATGGCAGAAAATTCCACTTAGTACCTGCAGCCTGCAAGACTTCTTCAGTATCAATTCCCATCCGATCAAAAATAACCGCTAATTCATTCATAAATGCAATATTTAAATCACGTTGTGAATTCTCGATAACTTTGGCCGCCTCAGCAACTTTAATTGAGCTGGCTTTATGTACTCCTGCAGTCACGACTGAAGCATAAACAGCAGCAACAATATCCAACGTCGCTTGATCTTGTCCAGATACAATTTTATGAATAGTTGTAAAACTACGCTCTTTGTCCCCGGGATTAATCCGCTCTGGTGAGAAACCAACAGTAAAATCTTCACCACACCGAAGCCCGGACTCACGTTCCAAAATAGGAACACAAATCTCCTCCGTGACACCAGGATAAACTGTCGATTCGTAAACTACAATATCACCTTTTTTCAATGCTTTGCCAACGGTTTCCGAAGCACGCTCTACTGGAGTCAAATCAGGCACATGAGCATCATCAACTGGAGTCGGAACTGCCACAATATGAAAATCAGCTTTTTTTAAATCATTAATGTCACAAGTATATAAAATATCTGCCGCCGCTAAATCAGCAGAGGTGGTTTCTTCAGTACGATCAATACCTTGTTTTAATTCCAAAATCCGTTGCGGATTAACATCAAAACCAATACACTGCTTTTGTTTACCAAAAGCAACCGCTGCAGGTAATCCCACATAGCCTAATCCGACTAGGGAGACAATTCGATTATGCATTTCTATTTTCTTTCTAACAAATTTAATTTTTATTAAGCGATAAGTACTCACTCAAAGCACTTTTATAATCAGGCATTACATAATATGGCGCAATTTTTGTACTATCTAATATAGCATATTGTGGACGCAAGGCTTTAAACGAATAATCTTTATAACTAATCGGTTTTACTTTATTTACATCTTGTCCACTTTGCCGTAAAATCTCCTGCGTAAACTCAAACCAACTACAAGCTGAGCTACTCACACAATTATAGATTCCATAGTCACTAACTTGCTGTTTAATCAAAGCCTCAATTGCGCGCGCCACATCCAAGGTATGTGTTGGACAAGTAATTTGATCGCTAATAACCGTCCAGCTATCTTTCTCACGCGCCAATCTAAGCATCGTCGTTACAAAATTTCCACCTTTACCCGATGCTCCTGCTATACCAAACAAAGATGAGACACGAAGGATAAAGTATTTATCGGCATAAATCTTAACCGCAATTTCGCCAGCGTATTTAGACAAGCCATAAACATTCAGCGGATTAGGTTGATCATTTTCCAGATAGGCATTAGGATTTGTGCCATCAAAAACATAGTCGGTCGAGATATGAATCAAAATAATATGATTAAGCGTACAAAATTGCGCTAATTGGACAGCAAATGCGCTATTAACTAAAAAGGCTTGCTGCGGATTTGATTCACAACCATCAACATTAGTAGTCGCAATACAATTAATTATATAATCAGCATCCACATAAGAGGCAAACTGCAAACTCACATCCGCAGCGGCAGCATTGATGTCTGCTGAAGTAGAGTTAATTAGTTCATGATTGGGAGCTAAAACTTTACGAAGATCACTACCTAGTTGACCATTACTACCTAAAATTACAATTTTTGCCACTACTGTCCCCGTTTGTCATAGTTTAGATTAATCCAATTTTGATACTCTCCGCTTAGTACATGATTAACCCATTGTTGATTATCCAAATACCATTGAATTGTCTTGCGAATCCCTGTATCAAAATTTTCTTCGGGCTGCCAACCTAGCTCATTTTGAATCTTAGTTGGATCCATTGCATAACGATAATCATGCCCAGCACGATCGCTAACATAGCTGATTTGCTCTAAATATGACCGCCCATCGCTCCGTGGTTGTAACTCATCAAGTAAGCGGCAAATTGTTTGCACGACTTCCAGATTGGTGCGTTCATTATGTCCACCAATGCAATAGCTCTCACCAAGCTGCCCTTTTTCAAAAGCTAATATAATTCCTTTGGCATGATCATCAACATACAGCCAATCGCGGATATTATCGCCTTTGCCATATATCGGCAAATTTTTACCCTGTAATGCATTATTTATTACTAGCGGAATTAATTTCTCCGGAAAATGATATGGACCATAATTATTGGTACAGTTAGTAATCACCACTGGCAAATTATAGGTATGATACCAAGCTCTTACAAGTAAATCACTACTGGCTTTTGATGCCGAATAAGGGCTGCGTGGATCATAAGCAGTATCTTCACGAAAATAACCACTATCACCCAAAGAACCAAATACTTCATCGGTTGAAATATGGACAAATTTAAACTGAAATTTATCCGTTAAACCATTATAATATTCACGAGCACATTCTAGTAAATTGTAGCTACCGACAATATTGGTCATGATAAATTCACCCGGACCACTTATTGAGCGATCGACATGGCTTTCTGCCGCCAAATGCAAGATTCCGACTGGTTGATAGTGTTTAAAAATCCGACTAATATTTTCTTTATCACCAATATCTACTTGTTCAAAACTATAGCGTGGATTATCACTTATTTCTTTAAGAGATTCAAGATTACCCGCATAAGTTAATTTGTCAATATTTACCACGTGATAATCACTATGATTAATTAATTGCCTAACCACTGCAGAACCAATAAATCCCGCACCACCAGTTACTAATAATGTTTTTTTTGTCATAATTCGACCTATTTTTCGTAAATAAAATTAATATCCGCATCTTTAAGTAATGGCTGCTTTTGATCTTTCTCAGATAAGAGCAACTCTCCGATCTCAGGCCATTCAATCCCAATTAGTGGGTCATCATACTTAATACCACGATCGCATTCTGGTGCATATTCTGCAGTAGTTTTATACAAAAATTCAGTATTATCCTGCAGGGTCACAAACCCATGAGCAAATCCCGCTGGAATCCAAAGCATCTGTTTATTAGCTTCACTCAATTCATAACCGACCCATTTACCAAAAGTTGGTGAGCCACGACGAATATCAACTGCCACATCAAAAACCGCACCACTAACACAGCGGACTAATTTCCCTTGTGCTTTAGGATCTAACTGATAATGCAAACCACGCAAAACACCCTTAGCTGATTTTGAATGATTATCCTGAATGAATTCTGGCAAAATTCCATTGGCTTGAAATAATGATTTACGATAGCTTTCCATAAAAAAGCCACGTTCATCGCCAAATACTTTGGGTTTAACCAAGATTACATCTTCAATTGCGGTGCGAATAAATTCCATTATTTAACCAATCTCCGTAAATATTCGGCATAAGTTGACTTACCCATTGTTTTAACTTTTTCACGAATTTGTTCTTTGCTTAACCAACCTTTAAGTAAAGCAATTTCTTCCAAACAGGCAATCTTAATTCCTTGACGATGTTCAACGGTTTGAATAAAATTAGAAGCTTCAAGTAGTGAATCATGAGTTCCAGTATCAAGCCAGGCAAAACCACGCTTCATCGTTACTACATTGAGTTTGCCCTGTTCCAAATAGATTTTATTAAGATCAGTAATTTCCAGCTCACCACGTGCGGAAGGTTTAACTTGTTTGGCATTGGCAACTACATGCTCATCATAAAAATAAAGACCAGTTACCGCAAAATCCGATTTAGGTTGGCTAGGTTTTTCTTCTAAACTAATCGCGCGTTTATTAGCATCAAATTCGACCACTCCATAACGCTCTGGATCAGAGACTTGATAGGCAAACACAGTCGCACCCTCACTCTGTTGTGCTGAGATAAGTAGCTCAGTCATTCCACTACCATAATACATATTATCGCCTAAGATTAAGCACGCAGATGAACCCGCCAAAAATTCTTCACCGATCAGAAAAGCTTGTGCTAAACCATCTGGACTGGCTTGAACTGCATAAGACAACTTAATCCCCCATTGGCTGCCATCACCAAGCAATTGCTCAAAGCGACCAATATCCTGTGGAGTAGAAATAATCAAAATTTCTTGAATTTCAGCTAACATTAGGATTGATAAGGGATAATAAATCATTGGTTTATCATAAACTGGCAATAGCTGCTTAGAAATCACTTGCGTTGCTGGATGTAAACGCGTACCACTACCACCAGCTAAAATAATACCTTTGTATTTACTCATGACTTATCCTTATTAATATACTAATGGCAACGACACTTTTTTACCATCACGAGCAGAAATATATATTGCAATTAAAAACTCTAATGAACGCAATCCTTCACGACCATCAGTTAATGGCGACTCATCACCGCGTAAAGTAGCAATCACATTTGCATAGTATAATGGATGTCCGAACCCATAAACTGAAGTTGTTGCGTAACTAGCATTTAAAATCTCATCATCTTCAGGGCGTTTATCAGCAAATTCCCAATGATCTATCTTATTAACTGCCACACCGCCAATCCGTACCGTTCCTTTTTCACCAATCAAAGTAATTGAACCTTCCAGATTTTTAGGATAGGTTAACATTGAAACATTCATTGTTCCTAAAGCGCCACTGCGATATTTAATTGCCAGAACACCGCTATCTTCAGTTTCAATATTGCGTGCAAGCGTTGCGGTATAGCTTTGTACGGACTCAACTGAACCAACTAACCACTCCATCAAATCGACATAATGTGAAGCCTGATTCATAAATGCGCCACCATCAAATTCCCAAGTACCACGCCATGCATCATGATCATAGTATTCTTGCGGACGAGTCCAAAATACATTACAGGCAACAGAGTAAATTCGCCCAAAACGTCCTTCATCAATAGCTTTCTTCACCATCTGAATCGTTGCATTTTGCCTATTTTGTTTAACCACAAACAATCTAACTCCAGCTTTATCACAAGACTTAACCATTTCAATACCATCAGACATCCTAGTTGCCATTGGTTTCTCGGTCACTACATGATAACCAGCTTCAGCGCACTCAATCGTTTGGGTTGGATGTAATCCACTTGGCGTAGTCAAAATCACCACATCAAAACCACCAGCTTCAAGCATTTTACCTAGTGAAGAATACGCCGTTGCGCCATATTTTTCTGCCGAAGCTAGTGCACGTTCACTAACGATATCACAAACCGCAACTAACTCACACTCTTCTTTATGTTGCTCTAAAGAACCAAAGTGGTTAGCGGAAATCCGACCACAACCGACTAAAGCAAAACGAATTTTACGACCAGTAATTGATTTATATTTACTTAGCATGATTATTCCTAAAGTTTTATTTCCCATAATTATACTATATTCAGCATAGCCTTAAAAGGCAAAAGCCACACTATTAATAGCGTGGCTTTTTATAAAGATGAACAAGGATACTAACCAGAAACTAATGCGTTACAATACATCATTAGTGCTGAAGGTAAAACTCCGATTATAACTAATAACGCTACATTTACTAACAATACTGAACGACTAAGTACACATACATCTGCCATTTCCAAAGTTTTTACTGGTTCTTCAAAGTACATCACTTTAACTACGCGAATATAGTAGAACGCACCGATTAAAGACATGATTACAGCAAATACCGCTACGCCAACATAACCAGAAGCCAATAATGCCGCTAAGATTTTAAATTTGGCATAAAAGCCAACTAATGGAGGAATACCTGCCATAGAGAACATTACTAGCATTACTAGAGCAGCCATTACTGGGTGAGTCTTACTTAAGCCTTTAAGATCATCAAGGCTTTGACATTCAAAATCACCTTTAGACAGCATTGTCAAAATTCCAAATCCAGCTAGAGCAGTTAACGAATAAGTCACCACATAGAATATAGTAGCCGAAACACCATCAACGCTCACTGTCACCAAACCAAGTGCGACAAATCCCATATGCGCAACTGTCGAATAACCCAGCATCCGTTTGATATTAGTTTGCGCAATCGCAATCACATTTCCGAAGAATAATGATAAACATGCAAGAATTAGTAACATAACCGACCAAGCTGGATTTAACAATACCAAGCCACCGATTAAGAAACGAATTACAAACACAACTGCAGCAATTTTAGTCAAGCTACCGATGATAGTAGCAACTGCCAATGGTGAGCCCTCGTATACGTCTGGTACCCACATATGAAATGGAACTAGACCAAGTTTGAATACCAAACCAGCAACAATAAAAACCAACCCAAATGTCATCAAACCTGCATTGGCATCACCAAGAGTCAACATTGAGCGTAAAATATCTTCCAATTGTAAATGTCCACCGGTTGCGCCATAAACAAAAGAAATACCATAAAGCAAGATTCCTGATGCCAACGCACCCAAGATAAAGTACTTCATTGCCGCTTCAGTTGCACGCACATTATCACGATAAAGCGCAATCAGACCATACAAGGCTAATGAGAATAATTCTAAACCTACATACAAAGTTAACATATTATCGGCAGAAATCATCACCATCATACCAAGTACTGAGAATAAGAAAATTGCGTAAAATTCTCCACTCTGGTATTTTTTATCACTAACATAACGTTTAATGTATAGCACAGCAACAAACGAGAACAGATAGGTAAACATCTTAGTTCCCATAGCCAGATTGTCTAAAATAAACATATTGTTGAATGTTAGCTCAGTAACGCCATGATCGATATATTTTTGCAAAGCAAAACAACCAACAAGTGCAATCATTGTTAATACAAGATTAACACCTTTTTGCTTCTCGGAAGTGAAAGCATCAGCCAAGAGCAAAACAATAATCATAAATACCATGAATAATTCTGGTAATACCGGAATCAAATTTGGATAAGTCATCTTTTTTCGCCCCTATGCTTAAATTTTGCTCTGCGCAACTTGATTAATTAAATGACCAACGCTGGCATGCATTTTTGCTACAAACAAGTCTGGATATATACCCATCACCAATACAGCAACCGCTAATAATGCTAAAATCAGAAATTCACGTTTACTGACATCATTCATTTCTGCCACATGTGAATTTGCTACTGCCCCAAAGACTACTCGTTTGTACATCCATAACGTATATCCAGCGCCTAAGATTAAAGTTACTCCAGCTAAGATAGCCGCGATAAAATTAGTCTGAACTGCACCCATAATCACCATAAATTCACCGACAAACCCTGATGTTCCGGGTAATCCTGAATTAGCCATTGAAAATAACATAAAAAAAGCTGCAAATACCGGCATTTTATTTACCACACCGCCATAATCTGCAATATTCCGTGAGTGAACACGATCATACATTACACCAATACAGAAGAACATTGCCGCAGACACAAAACCATGCGAAATCATTTGCGTAATCGCGCCTTCCAATGCCCAAGTATTTAAGTTAGCCCCAACAAAAAGGAAACAACCCAATGTTACAAATCCCATATGAGAAATTGAGGAATAAGCCACTAATTTCTTCATATCTTTTTGGACTAATGCCACTAAACCAATATACACAATTGCAATCAGCGACAATACCACCATTACTCCAGCTAATTCACGCGAAGCATCCGGTACAATTGGTAAAATAAAGCGCAAGAAACCATATCCACCTATTTTCAGTGTAATCGCTGCCAGTACCATCGAACCGCCAGTTGGCGCTTCTGGATGGGCATCTGGTAACCAAGTATGTAATGGCCACATCGGAACTTTAACCGCGAAAGATAAAAAGAACGCAATAAAAATCAGAATTTGTACGCCCATCGTTAATGGCAGATTATAGTAATCAAAAATTTCAAAACTACCTTTAGCTTGGTTATACAGATAAATTAATGCCACTAGCATCAACAGCGAACCAATTAAGGTATATAAGAAAAACTTGATCGCTGCATAAACACGATTAGTACTACCCCACACCCCGATAATTAAATACATCGGAATCAGCATAGCTTCAAAGAACACATAAAATAAAACTGCATCTAGTGCACAGAAAGAACCGCTAATAAAACCGGTCATCATTAAAAACATTGCATTATATAGCGCAACTTTTTGCTTGATAACTTTAAAACCAGCCAATACTACTAGTACCGTAATGAAATTATTTAACATTACAAACGGCATTGAAATACCATCAACCGCTAAGTGATAATTAATATTCAAACTTGGCACCCAAGCATAATTTTCACTAAACTGCATCGCAGTTTGCTGTGGATCAAAAGTTTGGAATACTATTAGTGAAAACACTAATGCAATTACCGAACCCAACAACGCCACATAGCGCGCCATACAATCATTTTTATTAAACGCTAAGGTAATGAAACCAAAAACTATTGGCGTCCATATTGTTAAACTTAATAAATAGCTCATCATTCTCTTTTCACCCTTAGTGTAGAATTAAACCGGTACAGAATGTTAACAAGATCAGCACACCTAAAACCATATAGGTAGCAGCACTATTAACATATCCAGTTTGTGCCCGACGGAAAATCTTGGCAAATACAGCAATAACTCTTGCTGAACCATTAACAATCAAACCATC
>CAZTBH010000050.1:0-3121 GCA_964611845.1 uncultured Neisseria sp. | reverse complement strand
GCCTGAGAACCATGCAATCACTTTCGTGCTGCCGTTCACAATCAAACCATCAATTAACAATATATCTCCGATTGACCATAATATCTTACCGAGACCGCGGCCAATTGGAGCCAAGATATTGATAAACAAATCATCCATGAAATATTTGCGTTCCATTACAAAAATTACAGGCTTAAAGATAGTCTTAATCACGGCAACAAAAGCTGGAGATTTATGAGCAATAAATGCTGCAATAATCCCTGCCAACGCTAAGTATACTGGCGGTTGATGTAAACTATGTGCCATCATTGCAATTGGAGATATTGGATCTTTAACAATTTCTTCAGCAAAGAACTGTGCGTTATAAATTGCGCCATTGAAAAACTCACCTGGAACAAATTTATCAAAAGCCAACCAACCTATAATCACGGATGGAATTGCTAATAGTACTAATGGCAACGTTATAACCCATGGTGATTCTTTAGGCTCACTATGTCCATGCCCACCGTGATCGTCGTGGCTATCGTGTCCATGATCGTCATGATGAATTTCACGGAAACGCTCTTTACCGTGGAAAGTCATAAATAACTGACGGAAGCTATAGCATGCAGTTACAAATACTGCAGCATAAACACAGAATACTACAAACGAACTACCAAACATATGATGCTCATGCGCATTCGATGCTGCATCCAATATCATATCCTTAGAGAAGAAGCCAGCAAAAGGAGGAATACCTGACAATGCAAGATTACCAATGATAGTTACTACGTATGTGATTGGCATATACTTCCACAAGCCACCCATTTTACGCATATCTTGTTCGTGATGCATAGCAACAATCACTGAACCAGCAGCTAAGAATAACAGTGCTTTAAAGAAAGCATGTGTCATTAGGTGGAAGATACCAACTGAGTACGCACCACATCCTAGCGCAACCGCCATATAACCAAGTTGAGATAATGTTGAATACGCCACAACCCGTTTAATATCGTTTTGAATTAAGCCGAGTAGTCCGAGGAATAAGGCGTTAATTGCACCAATAATTGCGATAAACGACAATGCAGTTTCTGACATATTATACATTGGTGATAAACGTGCTACCATAAAGATACCAGCAGTAACCATCGTTGCAGCGTGAATCAATGCTGAAATTGGTGTCGGACCTTCCATTGAATCTGGTAGCCAAACATGTAAAGGAAACTGTGCCGATTTACCCATTGCACCAACAAAGAGCAATAAGCAAATAACGGTAATCGCGTTCCAGCCAGTATTTAAGAATGTTACACCAGAAATCTCGTGTAATTTAGCAAATACCTCAGCGTAATTCAATGTACCAAAATAAGCTAAAACTAAACCGATTCCCAATAAGAAACCTAAGTCACCGATCCGGTTAATCAAGAACGCTTTTAAGTTGGCAAAGGTTGCTGATTCACGTTGAAAGTAAAAACCAATCAGTAAATAAGAAACCAGACCAACACCTTCCCAGCCAAAGAATAACTGGATGAAGTTATTTGCCATTACTAGCATAATCATCATAAAGGTAAATAATGAGATATAGCTGAAGAAACGCTCATAACCCTCTTCGTGTTCCATGTACCCGATAGTATAAATATGCACCATTAATGATACAGAAGTTACAATAGTCAACATTGTTGCAGTTAAGCTATCAACCAAAATTCCTACTGAATATGATTGACTACCAACGGTTAACCAAGTGTATAGCGGACCATCATAAGTTAAACCACCATTAAGAACCTTGTTCAATAAACAATAAGAACCAATAGTTGAAATTAACACCCCTAAAATAGTCAATGAATGACTAATTTTTTTCCCTAGCGCAAAGCCGAATAAACCAACGATCGTTGAGGCAAGCAAGGGCGATAAAATAATCGTTAAATATAAATTCATTTCAGTCATAGCTGTCCCCTGTTAGCCTTTAAGTTGATCCATGTCTTGCACATTGATAGATCTCAAATTACGGAATAAGATAATCAATATTGCTAAACCAATTGCCGCCTCTGCTGCTGCTACCGTTAAAGTAAAAAATACAAAAATTTGCCCGGCAACATTGTGTAAAAAAGACGAAAAGGTAATAAAGTTAAAATTAACCGCTAAGAGCATCAGTTCAATCGACATCAAGACTACAATGATATTTTTACGGTTAAGGAAAATACCCATCACCGACAAGGCAAACAGGACTGCAGATAAAACTAAATAATGAGTCATTCCAATCATTGTGCATCTCCTTTATCTTCCACTTCGGCATCCATTTTAACCATGGTAAAGCGGGTTCTACTATCAGTTGCCACCTGTTTATTGATATTTTGATATTTGGCAGCCTTTTCTGATTTACGCAAGGTTAAGGCAACCGCGACAACTAAACCAAGTAATAAAACCATAGAAGCTAACTCAACCGGATATGAGTATTGGGTATACAGTACCCACCCCAGCTTATTGGAGTTGCTGATATTAGTTGCTGGATCGCTATTTGCTGCCATTGTCACCAGTGGATTTTTTAGTACCACAAGTAGCATCTCAATTAGCACAACTACACCAAGAACCAGAGCAAGTGGAAAGTTTTTCCAAAATCCTTTGCGAATTGCTTCAAGATCAACATCCAGCATCATTACCACGAAGAGGAACAATACCATTACAGCGCCTACATAGACTAAAATCAGAGTTAAAGCCAAAAATTCGGCCCCTAATATCATCCATAGGCAGCTGGCATTAATAAATGCCAATACCAAAAATAGTGCTGCATGCACTGGATTTTTGGCTGTGATCACTCGCAAACCACTTATTAGTAGTATTGCGGAAAACACATAAAATAAAACGCTAGTTACATCCATTGTACAACCTCTTATCAGCGATATTTATGATCTGCTTCTTTAGATTTGGCAATAACACTTTCGTAGTGATCACCAATAGCTAAGAGCATTTCTTTAGTGTAAAATAAATCCCCGCGTTTTTCGCCATGATACTCATGGATCGGAGTTTCAACAATTGCATCTACCGGGCAAGCTTCTTCACAAAAGCCGCAGAAAATACATTTGGTCAAATCTATATCATAGCGGGTTGTACGGCGAGTGCCATCATCGCGCTCATGAATATCAATGGTAATTGCTAATGCCGGTCATAC
>CAZTBH010000049.1:0-17227 GCA_964611845.1 uncultured Neisseria sp. | reverse complement strand
CATTAGACGTGTGTGTCGGTTATTTTTAAGCGTGAGCGACCAGAGAAACTAGCTAGCGCGCAGTTTCAAAATCATATCTGGTCAATGGATTTCATGCATGACAATCTGATTGATGGCAGGAAATATCGCACATTGAACATAATAGATGACTAATTATAAACTACTTTAAAAACCTTCGGATTCTGATGCTATAACTTTTTCTGAGCAGCATTCTACTAAAAAATTAATTACCAATTCTTCAGCAGGAGATGGATTATTTTTGGTTATTAGATAGATTTGATTAGTATAAATAGTCCACTCTGGCAAGATACGAACAATTTTTCCATTTAATAAATCATTTTTGCATAATGACGTCCAGCAGGGAAAGATTACATCGCAATTTATCCCGATATTCCTCATGACAACAGGATTATTAATTTTCAATTGAGTGTGCTCAAGACTCAATGCTGCTCTTTCATTGGTGAGCAGATTTCTCATTAGAATATTGTTTACTGACTGATTTTCTTCTGATATTCCACCAATCAGTTCACGTTTACCTAATTCGGCGATGCTTTGCGGAACTCCATAAAGTCTAGCATAATTTGAGGAACAATAGAACTGAAAATGCTCATTGCGTAGTAAGCGAGCTGTATACCCTTCTATCTTTAGAAAATTGGTAGTTAACATTATATTACTATTTATGCCATTGACGCTGTCTGGATTTATCTGATAAATAATATTTAACATTAGCGTAGGATTTGATTTGAGAAAAGACCACAAATGTGGATTAACTAGATTATTCGCAATATTAGCTCCGAGATAAAGAGTTACACAATCATTAATTTTACTTTCTTGAATTTTAAAGCTATTGTTGACATTTTCAATCTTGCTGGAGAAGATTAGCAAATTCTGAAATTTTGCATAAACTACCTTACCATATTCGGTAAGTATGATACTTTTAGCGTCACGAAGCATTAGCTTATGATTAAGTTGGTATTCGAGTGCAGAAATTCGTTTACTTACTGTCGATAGCGAAAGTCGTGAAAAATCAGCTGCTTTTTTAAAGCTACCTAATTCAACAATTCTTAAAAATAGCACAATATCATCTAACATTTATCATCCATTCAAAAATCATTAATGTAGTAATTTACAACGATTAAATTCCAATATTGAGTATTATACCGTAGAAAATAGACCTCAGCGATAGTAAAACCTGTATGTTTCCATATTGCCTACGTATGTTTCCAATTTTTAGACTTTAGCAATACTCTTTACAAACTATACTAACGGTAAGCACTAAATCTTTCACTTTTATATAAGAGCTGTAGAAGCAACTGGAAATAGTAGTTATGTTTATCGGCATTGTGTTGATTTGGTAGCTAAATTAGTGGTTGTGAATACGATGCAATTCAAAGTTATAACTAAGTCATGTAAGAAGGTGGATAAGAATGATGCTAAATTATTAGCTGAATTTTTAAGTAAAGATATGCTACCTGTAGCTCTGGTAAAAAGCATTTTAGATGACAGTCTACATAGTTTGGTAGATAGTCGAAATAAATTTATTGAGTTGAGGACTAGGCTAAAAAACAAGATTCATAATTTACTTAATCGTTGCGTGATTAAGATTAAAAAAGTAGTTTAACCAGCATAAAAGGGTTGAATAAAGCTCTAGCTTATGAAGTTGATGATCTAGTTAAATTTGAGTTAGAGCAAATAGTAGTAGAGATAAAGAATCTCAATGAACGTGTTGATCAATTTGATGACAAGATCACTGAATTTGGCAGTAAGCTGCCAGGTTTTGAAAATGTATCCAGCATCAAGGGAATTGGGACTAATACAGTAGTAACCTTGCTTAGCTCAATTGGCGACATCAATGATTTTGAAGATGAGAAAAAGCTGGCAGCATACTTTGGTTTAGTGCCAAGGATAAATAACTCAAATGAAACAGTCAAGCATGGTCGCATAACTAAACGTGGTGATCTTAGTAAGAAAATCGCTATTACAATGCGCTTTAATAGCGATTAAGTACAATCAGAAATTATGTGGTTTTTACAACAAGATAAAAACTAAACAAGGTTTTGCTAAAGCAATTGTAGCCACAGCTAGAAAATTATTAACGATAGTTTATTACATATTAAAGAATGGTTAGTATTTCACAGACTTTGTAAATAATATCTGTGAAATTAGACCAATTAAAGAAAGTTTTAGGGGTTATCTAATTGAAAAAATAAAGTAGATTAGATAACTAATTTAAATTTGCTGTGTTTGGTTTGTAGAGTAACTTGACACATCATCATCATAGGAGTTATTAACGTGAATAAAGTAAAATTATACTCAAATAATGCACTGCGCCTATCGCTGCTTGGTGGATTTGTATTGGCAGCAACGGCTTGTAGCCATAGTGGTGGCAGCGCTTCAAGTGATAGTGGTGGTAATGGTGCTAATGGCGATGCAAGTACCTTACAAGTTATAACTCCAAAGACAATCTATAGTAAGCCAGATGTAACTGGTAGTACTTACGTAGTAATTAACAATCCAACTAATAGTGCAGTAAAAAATCTGCACTATAGCTTGACGAATCCAATCGGTAGCGCGACTAAAGCCGTAATCGATCCAGTAAGTGCAGCAAGCTGTAGTACAGTTGCCGCATATAGCCAATGTAATGTGAAGGTGAGCGTTGCAGCTGGAGCAGTGGCAGGGAGCTTAGGTTTTAGTGTAAGTAACAATGGTACTCTTTTAAGTAAATTGACTAAGTCAGCTCAAGCCGCCGCAGCACTAGCTAGCACAATGGGGATTGAACAAGTAGCTTATAATAGCCTAAGCGGTGCAGATGGTATAACGTTGAGTTACTATAATACGGTGATTAATGGTACACCATACATTTTGGTAAGTGGTCTAGTAGCCTCGAATAATGCCGGAAACTTTGATAAAGTGGTGTTGGTAAATGGTAGCGGAACTGAAATTCCCAATCAACAATTGATTAGTACGGTAAGTAGTGCTCAGGGATCAACCTTTAATATATTATTGCCAGTACCATCAACAAACAACGCAAGCCAGACGATCAAAGTACAAACCCAACAAAACAATGTAGCGGTTTCAACTGCAAGGGCAAGTAGTACTTTAAGCATCCAGCAAAATATTGGGATAGCTAATCTGCTACCTTCGGCAGTCTACTTGACTACTGCTAATCCTGAACAGATTATAACTTTTGCTAATACTGGTGATGTAGCTGCTCAATTGCAGCAATTAGTCTCAAATAACCCAAATGTAGAAGTAGTTTTTAGTCCCACAAGTCTGACAAGTGGTACAACAACAACCGCTACATTGAAACTAAAAAATACAGCAATAGCAGCAACAAGCGGCAATGTTACCTTAACTTACAATAACGGACAAAGCGAAACCAGTACTTCAGGAAGTGTCGATCAGAATGTGAATCCAGCACCGAGTCCTACGCCAACGCCAACGCCAACGCCGGCACCTACACCACCTAGTCCGACACCAACACAGGGGTTGACTGCAATATTTAGTCCTAATAATAACTTCTTTAAAACAACTGCAGGAGAGGCAGTAACTCGTCAGCTGACCTTAACGAATACTGGGAATACTATTGAGAGTGGTATTATTTTAACTTTGCCAGCTAATTTTAGTATTAGTAGTGGTACTAACAATAGCTGTACGGTAACTCAGGGAACGAGCCCAGCAACAATTAGCAATACTCTTGCAGCAAGCACTGGCAGTTGTGATGTTACCGTGACTTACACCAATTCTACAGTGACCCCTCAAGCGTCAAGTGATATCAGCATTGCCTATAACTATAATAACGGCACAGCAGCACCAACGCCAACCACTGCTGCCGTGAATTATAAAGTAGACCAATCAACCGCTATTCTGACATTGATGCCCAATCCAGTAATTTTTACCAACGTGTTGAACAATAATGTTGAATCCAATAGCCAAACTGTCACCGTTACCAATAGCGGCGATATAGCAGCCAATAATCTGGCATTTAGCGTTACAGGAACTAACAGCAACCTGTTTAGCATAATTGCTGGCGGTAGTTGTGTTTCGAATGGCAGCCTTTCCAATACTACTGGTAGCAATACTTGTACCATTTATACTCAGTTTGGCACTATTGCCAGCAGCGTTGGCGCTGGTGCCAAAACTGCTAGTCTTGATGTCGGATATACACCATATCCTAGCGGAACTAGCGTAACTGCCAGTACTCTACTGAACGGTCAAGTGGTAACTGCGCAATCAGCGAATATAGCACAGGGAACTGCAATTGGTAGCGGTTTTGCTGGCGGTGATGGTAGCAGTACCAACCAGTTTCAAATTATGCAAAATGCTGTTGCCCCAAGCATCAGCTATACCATTACCAATAGTGGAGCGGTGCCGGCGACGGATTTCTATATTAGTGGAACTGCCAATAATTGGACGGTAGGTGGCAATTGTGGTACGTCAGTCAATAAAATCACGCTGGCGGCAGGTAATGGTAGCTGTAACCTAATATTTACGCTCAACAGTACTGCCACTACCGGTTCACAAGATCTGAATGTTTCGGGTATGACCATGTACTGGGTCGATCAGGATAGCCCAACTGGACAAAACCAGAATATGAGCGGTACTCAATATGTCAATGTCTATGCCCCGGCTGCGATTGCGATAACTACCACACCAGCTAGTAATATCAGTGTGGCACCAGAAAATAGTTTTAGCATTACTGCAAATTTAAGCGGTGGCTATGCGGTAGCGGCACAAACCATCCATGCGGCATTAACTACTGGCACGACGGATGATATAAGCTTTGCGAACAATGATTGTGCCCTAAACAGCCAAAATAGTTATAGTTGTACGATTATTGTGACTGCTGCGGTAAGCGCAAGCGCAGCAACTGGCAATGTGGTGACGTTGAGTAATACTACTAGCAATCCGGCAGCAACGCCGAACCCGTCAACTGTGACGTTTGCGATTGCTAAAGCAGGCGAATCAATTGCCTTGCCGCAAACTGGACAAACCCCAACCTCACCAATCACTGCTACTGCAGGCATGGATGGCTATAGCTATATTGGTGTGCCGTGGGCGTATGTTAGCAGTGGTTCAACTACACCAGCGACCCGTTTTACGCTAGACCCGAATGATGCTAATTGTATGATTGACAACCTAACTGGTTTAGAGTGGGTGACTGATCTTGATGCAGTAGCAATTAAGGGTAGCGCTGCTGGCTCACCGACGAGTTGGCAGAATGCGCTAGATTCGATTACAGACATTAATACGGCGGGTTATTGTGGACACAGCGACTGGTATTTACCAACTGTCAATGATTTAGCTAGCCTTATCAATTATGGTTTTATTGGTGGAGCAAACAAATACCAAAGTCAATGGCTGATATTACAAAATTTCCAAAATGTGCGGACCAATAGCTATTGGTCGTCTTCTACTTACGCGTCTAGTACCACTTCCGCATGGTACGTCAATTTCACTTTCGGTGGTGTGGGTGCGAACAGTAAGACTGACAATAACTATGTATGGCCAGTACGTCTGGTACCGTGATGGGTTATTGGGTGATTTGATCATTTGCGTGGCACTAGCGCCACGCGCGGATTAGGTGATGAAAATGGCACAGAATGAACATTTACAAATTTATAAACAAGCCCTAGATTTGGCGGTCTATTTGGAGAAAGCGGTAAGCGGATTAACCGCTTCAGATTTGCATTAGTCTATTTATGATATGAGGAGATCATGATGGGGTTCATTATTTTTGAAAAGCATCCTGGAGATATTTTACAAATCGTAGATATCAATAAACATCAGATTACATTGACAGTTGGATCATTTTATTTAAAAGTGACAGGAATGATCAAACCAACTTTTAACAAAATGTTTAAGGTTCCTGTGGAGTTTCCATCAAATAAGCATCCGCGAGAGGCACTGATTAGAGAGCTGGATGGTTTAATATTAAAGCGAGAAATTGTTGAATATGCGACTCATTCTTAAACTCTTAAAGTGAGAAGCTTATTATAGTTTCCCATGTAAAAAGGAGTCAGAGTATTTGTCTAAAGTATTAAATTTAGGTTATTCGGTAGTGATTATTCACGAAACAGAAAGTTATCTGGGACGGATTAAACAGCGTTTACCAGTGGTTAAATTATTTAAACAAGGAACAAAGGATGAATAAAGTTATAAAAATAAGTGTACTATTAAGTTTATTGATGGTTGCAGGAAGTGCTGTTGCGGCCGCACCCGCACGAGTGCCAGCAACTGGCGAGGCTGGTGGTGCAACTGGCTCCGATAAGGGAGTGGCATGGATAAGTCCACGTTTTGTTGAGGGGAGTGGTGCGGCTGCTGATTGTATCACCGATAAACTAACTGGACTAATGTGGCCAAAAAACGGAATTATTGGTTTTGAAGCAACTAATGGTGGTGGACCGATTGCCCAGCCGGATTATGCGAATACTACGCTAAATTTGAATCAAATTAATTGGACACAAGCATTAACTGCGGTGGAGAATATGAATACGGCGTCAACTAAACTTTGTGGTTATAGCGATTGGCGTTTACCGAATATAGTTGAGTTAAAGAGTTTGGTTAATTATGGTGCTGCGAGTCCTGCAGATTGGCTGATGTACGGGACTGGGAGCATTGGCTCAGCAAATTGTAGTGGCGCTTGCTTTAGCAAGGTGCTGAACAGTAACTATTGGACGTCTTCTACTTACGCGTCAAATACCGCTATCGCGTGGAATGTTGGTTTCAATGTTGGCATTGTAGGTTCGACTTTTAAGAACACCACTAACTATGTTTGGCCAGTACGTGGTGGACAGTAGGTTATTGATCATTTGATTATATCGCAGGTGTGTAAGCACCTGCCGCGAGTTATATTGCAAATAGAACAAGACAGATATTGCTATAACTATTCGGTGTGCTTTTGGCAATAGGCTTTACATTTTCGCCAGATTAAACCTTAAAACTCTTGAGATAGAAAATTTTCCAGTAACTGTTTCCCATATTGGGTAGTTATTGACTCAGGGTGGAATTGTATACCATAAACAGGTAACTTTGGATGATGAATTGCCATAATTTCACCATTATCCGTTTCTGCGTTAACCAGAATCTCTTTACCTATGATTGATATATTTTCAATTAATAATGAATGATAACGAGTTACCTCAAAGCTTAATGGCAGCTTATTAAATATTCCACTATTATTATGGGTGATTTTGCTGATAATACCATGACTAATTTGTTTAGCGGTGACTATTTTCGCACCATAAATTTCGGCAATTAATTGATGCCCCAAACAAATTCCCAAAAGAGGAATATTATGTTCTATTGCTTGTCTGATTAATTTTTTGCTAGCAATCAATTCGGTATCGCTAGGGTGTCCAGGACCTGGTCCGATAATTATGTGACTAGGGTTAATTTCAGCTAATGTTTTACTATTAATCTGATCGGTTTTAAGAATACAATATTCAGACACAATCGCGCGACAATAATCTGCAATCATCTCACTAAACGAGTCATAGTGATCAATTATTAAGAGCATTATTAGCTCCATTACGGACTATGTTACAGCGTATCATTCCACGTACATCATTGCATAAATAAACTGCTGTAGCGTTATATAACATCTGCTCAGTAATTGGTTGTTCGCTGATTTTTTTCTCACGCAGTAAATTAGCTCGGTAAATTCCGCCAAGTAATCCTTGATTAATTGGTGAAGTTAGCCATTCTCCACGATATTCAATAATCACATTATGGTAACGCGATTCGGTAATAATGCCATTACGGTTTATAAAAATCAATTCATCAACACCTTGCGGTTTGTAATCGCGATCAAGCTGAGTATAAACTCCGCGAGTAATTGTACTGTCGCTTTTATGACAAAATAAGCCATGACGACTATTTATTTTGACTGGAGAGAGCATTACGGTTAAAAACTCTGGGTTTTCAGCAATTAGACCATGTTCTATTTTTACTTCACCATGATAATCTAATTCTAGCCGTAATTTATAGCGATCGTTGGTTAATATATTTGATCTGGTATAAGCTAAAAGTGTGTTTCTAATAGCTTCGACATTACAGCTAAATATCAATTTATCCGCTGAGCTTTGTAAACGTTTAAGGTGTTTATTTAAATTAACGATGGACTGGTCTTTAACTAAAAATGATTCAATCAGTTTAAAATCCGGCTGATAAAACTTACGTACAAAGCGTAGCTTAGTCATCATTTCCTGCCACTCTTCTGTTGCATTTGATTGAACAGTGATTCCACCGCCAACCCCAATTTTGAATCGTTTTTGGCAAGTAGAGCTTGAGCTAAGAGTGCGAATTGCTACGTTAAACTGCATGTCGTTATTCGGTAATATATAACCAATCGCGCCGGTATAAACATCTCGTGAATAATTTTCAATCTGTTCAATCAGCTGCATGGTGCGAAGTTTGGGTGCGCCAGTGATTGAGCCACACGGAAAAAGTCCTTTGATAATTGTTGCAAAATCTGCTGTGTTGTTAATAGTTCCTTCAATTGAACTCGTCATTTGAAATAAACTTTGATATTCTTCAATAGCAAATAAAGTGGATACTTTAACTGAGCTAGTATGGCAAAATTTGGCTAAGTCATTACGTAGCAAATCGACGATGATTAAATTTTCGGCACGGTTTTTAGCATCACCACTTAAAAAATCACGATTGATTTTATCTTTTTGTGGAGTATTTCCACGCTCAATCGTTCCCTTCATTGGACGGACGCTAATCGTTGAATCAGTTTTTTTGAAAAATAGCTCGGGAGAAATCGAAATAGTCGTTGTTGAGCCAAATGGCAAATATGCAGCATAGCGAACTGGATGGCTGCGACTTAGCTGGTAATACAGATTAAGTGGATTAGCTGCTTCTTGCGTAGAGATATTCAGAGGTGCGGTTAGATTTAATTGATACGTATTGCCTAATTCTAGTTGTTGTTGTACTTGCTCAAATTTTTGTTGATATTCGTTATAGTCAGAAGCCAGTTCGAGGTAATTAAACTTAATCTGGGCGTTATCTTGGCTAAGTTCTGGTCTTAATTGTATTAAATCCTGTGCAGCAAAATTTTGTGCTTTAGCATATACAACAAAATGCAAAAGTGGTTTAGTACTAGTAGCTAGTTTCAGCTTTGGATAAATAGCATTTGCCGCAGAATAGCTAATATAACCAGCAATATAAAAACCTTGAGCACGATAATGCTCAATTTGCTCTAGCGCAACATCAAACTCATGCTGGTTATGAGCGATGATTTCCGCTCGTGGATCACTAAAATAGTAGCTAGTGGTTTGAGAATAATTTAAGCAGTCTTCAAAAATGGCAAATTTCATGTATCCAGTATATTCCAAATTCATCTTAGATGGTTTTTATTGCGGCGATTATATCAAAAACTTTAGTTCAGGGGAGAGTTTTTGTGTTTATTGAGTAAGATATTGCACACTTATTTTTACAACTAAAGCTATATTTGTGAATATGTGCAAATATGTTATAATGATTCATATTCAAAATTTTATCTTGGGGATAATTAAAACATGAAAAAATCCTTTAAAGTATCAGGTGATAAAACCTAGTTAGAAATAAGATTGTTAATTATAGGTGATCCCGATATTTGCCTTTGTTAAATTGCGTCTTATTTTCATCTACCTGATTTAAATTTTTTACGCTACCTCCAAAATAGGAGTTGGTAGATATGATAATTAAACTTAAACTAAAGATTGAGAAATGAATAATAAAAAATTAAATTATTTATGTCTACTCCCATTAAGTATTACTTTAGCGGCTTGTAGTGGCGGAGGAGGTAATAACGGTAGTGGGGATAGTAACGTAAGTACCACTGGTAGTGTGAGCTCGTTGGAGTTTATTCAACCATATGAGTTGGCGAGTTTTGAAAGTACGCCTGGTAATGGTTATGTAGTAGTAAGTAATACAGATGAAAGTAGAAGCGTAAGCGGTATCGTTTATAGTCTAAATTCGGTAGTCGGTGGAGCTTCAAAGATTAGTATTGACAGTATGAGTGCCGAAAGTTGTGCGATGATAGAATCAATGGGAAGCTGCGTCTTGAAGCTTAATCTGGAATCTGGAGCATTTGGTGGCAGCTTTGTATTGGGCGCAAATAATAATGGCGGTTCAATCTTGAATAATTTGAAACAAATATTTTCTTCAACTACCAAGAAACTATCAAAAGCACCAATTGGAATAAATCAAGTAGCGACGACAACGAGCAGCGGGATAAATGGAATCAAATTATTTTATTATCCCGTGATAAACGATGATACCTCAATGTTGATAATAACTGGTTCAGTATTATCAAATAACGTAGGGATATTTAATAGTGCAATTTTACTTGATGAGAATAACATACCCTTAGCGAAGCAAAAAATATTAAGTGCAAATCTTGGAAATGGCTTTGCAAGTCTTAAACAAGGTGATAGTTTTAGTATATTAATCCCAGCACCTATAGATCTTCATTCATTATCATTTAAATTGCGAATATCAGAAGTATCACTAGATGGCACGGTAAGCAATAATTCAACATCTGCAGCGATTAATAGAATAAGCACTGTAAGTAATCAGGCTATTTTATATAACTATCCATCTTCAATTGCCTTAAGCCCAGCAAATACAAGCCAAATACAAGCCGTAGCAAATATAGGTAATATATCTGCAACATCCTATACGGTAAATAGCAGTGATCTCTCAATTGCTACAGTAAAAGAGTCGCCACTATCGTCATTAAGAGCAATACAAAATAATAATGCTCTGAAAGTAAATGTGCCGACAGAAAGCTCGACAAGCTATACAGTATCATTAACCAATCCATCATCAGTATCAAACGGATTATTTAACATAGATCAAAGCTATAATAACGGTAAGACAGAGGTAATATCAAACACAGATGGGAGCGTTTCAAGTGGTTCATGGCCAACTCCTGCACCTACACCTGCACCAGTAGTCAAATATATTTTTGTGACTGAGGGTTCAACAGATGGTGCATTTGGAAGCTTTAGTCAAGCTGATGATTTTTGTAATATGGATGTTAAGATATTTAGTTATCCGAATGAATTAGGTAATTCTAACTTTAAGGCTTTACTAAATGGCAATAATTCTACAACGATTGGTACAATCTATAGAAATCTTGCAGGAGAGGAAATAGCTACTGCTACGACAAGCAATCTAGTCGTGGTGAATGATAGCCTTATTAACCCAGTAGGGAATGAATCTGGTGGTGTTCGTGTGTTCGCTGCTGCTTGGACTGGACTTGCCCGGACTGGCGTGCCTGCAGCTAATTGTAGTGGATGGACATCTTCTAGCAATAGCGAGTCTGGGACTGTTGGTTTTGTCCTTGAGACGACACCTTCTTGGGCGGCATATAGCGCCGAGGTCTGTAGTGGTTCATCATTTCGACTAATGTGCGTACAACAATGATGTACCATATAGCTAAAGTAGCGATATGGCACAGGGGTAAATAATACGATAATTTTATTATTTAAGAAGTTCCTGTAGCTTTTCAAATAGCATTTCTATTTTAGGAAGCAAGAGTTTCAAATCTTCTAAAATATTATAAATTGGCGGCAGTAAATAAACTATATTACCAATCGGGCGTAAATGTATCCCTAAATGATGGGCTAATAGCTCGATTTGCTTTATTGACTTTGGCGCGATATCTAGTTCCCAAGCAATAATTGCACCAATTGCACGGGCGTGTATGATGAATGGAAATCGTTGTTGTAGTTGCTGGTTAAAGTTGATTAAAACCTTTTCTGCCAAGCGGACATTGCTGAGAATATCTGAGTTTTGTAGTAAGCTGAGATAATCAACCGCCACGGCAGCAGCTAAGCTATTGCAGCTATGGGTATGTGAGTGCGGGAAAATTTGCTTGTGTTTACGATAAATATTGCTAATTGAACGATTAACTACGACACTACTCATTGGAATACTACCTGCGGTTAAATGTTTGGCAAAACAGACTAAATCTGGTTCGATTTCCAATAGTTCCTTGCTTACTGAAAGATACCCCAAGCGCCCCAAACCAACCATAATTTCATCAGCGATAATATGTATGCCATGAGCACGCGCCAGATTGATTAACTTGCGCAAATAATCACGGCTGATAATTTTAAGCCCAGCAGCACCTTGAACGATTGGTTCAATAAGTAGTGCAGTGATTTGTGAAGCATATTGATTAAAAAATTGCTCTAATTTATCACTGTCAAATGGTGCATTGTCCCACGCTGGATCTTGCGGTGAGTCAACGTAAACGATATCTTTAATAAACAAATTTTGACTAATCAATGCTTGATAATTCTGAGTATAATTAGCTATTCCACACACACCAAGCGTAAAAATAGTTTCACCATGATACGCTCCAGATAATGCCAGATATTTACAGCGCTTAATCTCGCCTTGTAAAACCCGTGTTTCATAACTTAATTTCATGGCAATTTCAATTGCACTACTGCCATCACTGGCATAAATTACTTTGTCCATTTGGCTGAAAATGCCAACTAGCAGAGTTGATAATTGCTCAATTGTGGCATTATATGCATTGGCTGGCAAATGATGCTCAAATACTTTTAACTGCGCTTCCAAACTTTTTTTGACTAGTGGATGGCGATGTCCCAATGGCTTACACCACCAACTAGATATGGCATCATAGAGCTTTTGACCATCGCGAGTATAAAGGTATGGACCTTCTGCCGCAATAATTTGCAATGGATTATTGCTATCCGGTGTAGCTGCGGGTAACCAGGTGTGGATTAAAGGCATGGGAAGAGCTCCGTGAAAAATTTGGTAGTCTGAATTGGTTGTTGATAGGGAATCTTAGCAAGCAGCGGTGCATCTAGTGCTTGTGATAGATAAATTAGATTTTGTGGATAATACTCCATCTGTGGATCAATTTGATTGGCAATCCAGCCGACGAGCTTTAGTCCTCGTTGTTTAAGAACCGCAGCAGTTAAAAGTGCATGATTGAGACAACCTAATTTTATTCCAACAACTAAAATAATCGGGTAGGGTGAAACTTGCAATAAGTCTAAATAAGTTTCATCTTGATTGAGCGGAACCATAACTCCGCCAACGCCTTCGATAAAAAGATAATCAACATCAAGTTCCGTATTTTTGATAAATGTATTGACACTATTTGCGTCCAGTCGATAATTTTCCAATTCTGCGGCAATGTGTGGTGCAATTGGTGGAGTAAAGGTAATTAGGTTAATTTGTTGTGGCGTAAGCTGATAGTTAGTAGCTGCCAGTAGCTGTGCGACATCTTCGTTAATTGCGCTGTTTGGCATAGTTCCACTGGCAATTGGTTTAAGTGCCGCGACTTTGTGCTGAGATTGAATCAGGTATTGCATGAGCTGCACTGTGGTATGTGTTTTACCGCTTGAGGTATCAGTTCCGATGATATGAAATTTATGCATTAATTATTCCATTTTCCTAAGTGAGCAGTTATCATTAAATAATGATAACTGAGCGCTAATAAGCCATCCTTGTCACGTGGATAAATTTGTTCTAATTTATTTATGGTAGATTTACCACCTAAGCCATTGCGTTGTGCCGAAGGTAAGGAAGTTCCACTTTTGCCAAAATGCCGAAATAAACTTAAAATATCGCTGAAATAAAAAATTTCACTCCATTGCTGTTGAGCATTAATTATAAAACCAGAATTAACCAACAGGTCTTGATATTCTGTACTACTCAAAAAATCTAAAGTATGTTTTTGATTATCAATATTCGCAAAACTATCTATCAACTGATGTAAACTAGGCTTAACTAATGTTGCGAAAACTAAAACGCCATTGGGTTTGAGAATGCGGTTAATTTCGCTAAATACTTGATGTTTATTTTCTGGCCATTGCAACATTAAATTAGAAATAATCAGATCAACCGAGTTATCTTTTAGGGGAAGATAAGCTGCATCGGCATTTATTGCGGGCATCAAATGATTTTGCCTGAGCATGGCACGACTGAGATCCAGCGAAATAATCAAATTTGATGGTGTACTTACTTGATGATTAAATGTTCCTGCGCCAGATCCGAGATCAAGAATGATTTGTTCTGGAGAATTAAGGTAGTTGCTCATCTGTGCGACTAATTTTTGTGCGGTGGTATTTTGTAGTTTAGCCAATTTGAGATAATTAGCTGCGGCACGATCAAAATTTTGCTGGATTAACTTGAGTTTATTCATGATAAATAGCTTCAAATATACATTGTAGATAATCAGGACTCATTCGTAAATGAGTTGAATTGCTAATTATCTTATGGTTGCTATTTTGTGTAGGATTGGGAATTAGGGAGTCAGTCGCACTATTAATCCATGCAATCCGTGTTGCAAATTTTTCGGCAATCGGGCGCAAATCACTTTGTTCGATTAATTCTAGCCAAGTCATAAGGGTGTCACGATTAGCGGCTAAATTTTGCCATTGCAGTGCGTCTTTTTTATCAATGCTTTCAGGGTATGCCGCCAGAGTAGTAAAATAATCAGCAAATTCTGTTAACGATTGTTTATTCAGTCGTTGGCGCAAACGTTGCAGATTAGCATTGCTAATTCCTTGCCAATTCTCTTGTGCCATAAAACATGGAGTTGAATTTAGCATGATTAATCTGTGGATATTCTCTGGTGCTAATTGCAATAGTGTTAATGCCAATAAACCACCACAAGAATAAGCGATAATTTGAATTTTTTGTTTATCGCAGACATATTGACTGATAATAGTTTGTGCTTGAGACTGAAGCGTAAATTCTGGTGGCAACTGATTAACATCTATGTAGTGATAGTTTTTAAGTTGACTGGTGATAAATTCTAATGGTTTAGCATTCAGTACAAAACCGCCAATTACCAAGGTAGTTACTGAGTTCATTGATGATATTTTTCTGCCAAAGTAGCTACCAATTTAGCGATATCCTCGCCTGTATGTGCGCTAGTTAGGGAAATTCGGAGCCGTGGCGTATTTTTTGCCACCGTTGGATATGCGATTTTGCCGACTAAAATCTGTTTGTCCAATAAGTGTTGGTGGAGCATGTTTAATTGGCTAAGATCATTCAATATAACTAATTGGATTGCTGAAATATTTTCTTCTGCTTGATAAATATTTATCCTAGAATTAAGCGCAAACTGTTTAAAAATTGCGATATTTTGAGCTAATTTATCACGTAGTTGCATGCCTTCGCCACTTTGAATAATTGCTAATGCTGCATTACTAACCGCAGCTTGTGCTGGTGGCAACATGGTGCTAAAAATCTGACTGCGCACGCTATGGCGTAGATAATGAATGAGTGCTGCGTTACCAGCAACAAAACCACCGTGGCTAGCAAAAGCTTTACCCAGTGTCCCAATATATAAATCTACCTGACGATGATCGAGTCCTTGTTGCTCCAATGTGCCATAGCCAAATTGTCCAAGTGCACCAACCCCATGTGCATCATCAATGATTAATAAAATCTGTTGTGGAAATTTTTGTTTTAACTCGATTAATTGCGCTAGATAGTTGCAGCTACCATCCATGCTAAAGCTGCCTTCACATAAAATTATATGCAACTTATTGCGATCTGCTTCAATAGCATAAACCATTGAAGAGATTTGTTTGGGTGTAAAAGTGGTAAATTTAGCTTTAGCGAGTAAAATTCCGTCAATATGTGAAGCATGACTATTTTTGGCAAACCAAATGTGAGTGTTACTATTTGTTAATGCACTAAATAAACTTACATTAAGTTGATAACCGCTATTAAAGAGTAAGCAATCTGCAAAACCTAACCAAGCAGCTAGATTGGCACTTAACTTTGCATGTTCTTGGCTATAACCGCTCATCGATGGTGCACCAGTGCTACCACTACCATAACGTGTCGCACCATCCTGCAATGCCTTAATTAAACGTGAGTCGCCATTTAAACCCAGATAATCATTACTGACAAAATTAAGTAGATTCTGTTTTGCTAATTGCAAATAACTCTGATGATGTGCGGTTTTAGCGCGCCAGGTACGCAGATTAGGAATTTGCCGCGTTTTTTCCTGAATAAACTTATCCCAACTGAGCATTATTACTACCCAATTTCGCCAATAATTCCAAATCAGCATGGCGCGCATTATTTGGTGCAGTCAGTAACTTATCCCCATAAAAAATCGAATTTGCTCCAGCTAAGAAACATAGCGCCTGTTCAAGCTCACTTAGTTGATCGCGACCTGCCGAGAGTCTGATTCTTGTAGTTGGAAATAAAATCCGGGTTGTTGCAATCGTACGTAATAATTCAAATTTATCCAAATCAGCTACCTCCGCTAATTTAGTCCCCGCAATTTTTACCAGCATATTGATTGGAATTGAACTTGGTGCGTAGGGGAGAACTGTTAAAGCATGAATAAAACTAACCCGATCATCTTGTGTTTCACCCATGCCAAGAATCCCACCGCAACAAACTTTAATTCCTGCTGCACCAACATGCTGAATTGTATCCAGACGATCATTAAAGGTACGACTGGTAATGACTTGAGAATAATACTCAGGCGAGGTATCGATATTATGATTGTAATAATCCAGCCCAGCTTGTTTGAGCGTCAGAGCTTGCGTTTCAGTTAGGCTACCCAACGTGGCACAGGTTTCTAAGCCGTGTTTTTTAATTGCGGTGATGTATTCACAGCTACGTTGAATTGCCGCGGTCGTTGGGTTTTTATAAGCAGCACCCATGCAAATACGCTTAACACCGCGCTCTTTGGCGGATTTGGCAATTGCTTCAACTTCGCTAACTGGCAGCAGTGGATTAAGTTTAATTTCGCTCTCGCTTTGATTACTTTGTGAGCAATATGCACAGTCCTCAGGGCAACCACCAGTTTTGACACTGATTAATTGACAGATTTCAATATCACTGCTTTTAAAATTATCTTTTTGTACTTGTGCTGCTTGGTAGAGTAATTCTAAAAATGGTTGTTGATATAGTTTGCGGATTGCTGCTAATGGAGTTATTTTCATTTCGTTCTCCTGTATTGATTATTTAATTCGATGATATAATGAATTATCGAATATATTGATTGATATTTCTGTGTAAGGCGTTATAATACTTAAGATATGGTGTATCGTGTAATATAGTATTCGTAAATGTGTATAAAATACGAATATTAAATAAATATTCGAAAATAAATTTATGAAGTACAAAAAGTATAGGTGGATATCAATCAATTCTCTATTAATCTTCTTGCTACATGACAGAAAATAAAAAAAGCTGACCATATCTTCAAAAATAGGTT
>CAZTBH010000048.1:0-18145 GCA_964611845.1 uncultured Neisseria sp. | reverse complement strand
TAACCTATTTTTGAAGATATGGTCAGCTTTTTTTATTTTCTGTCATGTAGCAAGGGTTTTTTTATAAGCTATGTTTAAAACTTATACCATTTACTCATTACGTGATCCAAATGATTAGTCTCAGGCGTATAACCTTTTACTTTAGGACTAACCAGGCGATAATACGTATCTTGATAAAGCGGAATCACCACATAGTTATCCATTGCAGCTTTTAGTGCTTGGCGGGTTAAATCAACTCGTTGTTTGGCATCTGATGAGTTTTGAGCTTTAGTAATTAAATCATTATAACCAGAAGTGCAGCTATGCGAGTTATTCTGTGGACCATTACACATATACAAATTAGTATAGCTATCTACTGAATCATAGTCAGCGACCCAACCATCACGAGCTAGATCATAATCACCTTTATGACGGGCTTGCAAGAATGTTTTCCATTCTTGATTTGCCGAAGTTACTTGGATACTATTTTCACCAAAGACTTGCTGCCACATTGATGCAATAGCAATTGCTTTTTTCTTATGATCATCTCGAGTATTGTAGGAGATAGAAATCTGCAGTGGATGATTAGGTCCATACCCAGCGTCTTTAAATAATTGTTGAGCCTTAGCTATTTGTAAATCCCGCGGCCATTTTGCCCATTCATAATCTAAGCCAGCAAATTTACCACCTTCAACTGTTGAAGTCGTATAGGCGTATAGTGGTTTTTGATCCTGCCCCATAACATCTTTAACAATAGCCTGACGATCTACTCCCATTGATAATGCCTGACGTAGCTTGATGTTATTTTTAAATTTTGGCGATGTCATGTTGAAATCAAGGTATTCAATTGTTTCCCATGAGACAGTATGTTCTTGTTCGGGCATTTGTGCCTTGATGGTTTTGTATTGGTCAATTGGCAATAAATAAGTAAGATCTAAGCCACCAGATTTATATTGGCTTAAAGAAGAGTTTTTATCAACAATCGGGAAAAATTTAACTTGTTCAATGGTAACATTTTTTGCATCGTAATAATTGGGGTTTTTACTTTCCAGAATATATCCCTGAATCACGCGCTCATCTAATTTATAGGCACCAGATGTAATCATGTTTTTAGGATCAGTCCATGCGCTTCCAAACTTAGTAATGTTAGCTTTAGATACAGCGCCTAAATTAGGCATTGCACAAATTGACAGAAATGAGTTATCAGGATGATTTAAGGTTATTTGAATAGTATCATTATCAAGTGCTTTTATTCCTAGCGTATTAACGGCTGCTTTACCATCAATGATGGCTTGTCCATTAACAATATTATTTACCAAGAAATTATATGGTGAAGCAACTTTGGGGTCGGCAAGCCGCTGAAAACTAAAGATGATATCATCTACAGTAATCGGCGTTCCGTCAGAAAATTTAAGACCTGAGCGTAGATGGAAAGTATAAGTTTTATTATCTGGTGAGATATCCCATTTTTCTGCCAGACCTGGAATTGGCTTATTACTTTGATCTGTTGTAACCAATCCCTCAAACAGATCATAAGCAACTCTCGTGCTTTGTACATCTTCTGCCATTTGTGGATCAAGAGTGGCAATATCAGCTCCTAAGTCAACATTAATAACTTTGCTACTGCTATCGCTGGCTGCATTGCCAGAAGCTGATTTATTTTTATCTGAACAAGAGCTAATTATTAAAGAGCTAGTGATCAAAGCCAGAATTAGAGAATTTTTTTTATATGACATATTTACCCCCTGAATAGAATAAGAAAAGCACTACTTCATTTATTGGTAGATAAGTGAAGTAGTGGACTAACTGATATTATGCTTTTAGTTGAGCTTCAACAGATGCCAGTGCAACCATATTAACTAAACGGCGCACGGTTGAGATTGGGCTAATGATATGAGCAGGTTTATTCATTCCCATCAAGATTGGCCCTACCGTTACTCCATCAGATGAAGACACACGCATTAAGTTGTACGAAATATTTGCAGCTTCAATATTTGGCATTACCATTAAATTAGCTGGTCCTACCAATGGAGAATCAGGCATTGCACGTGCGCGGATATCTGGAATCAATGCTGCATCAGCGTGCATTTCACCATCAATGATTAATTCCGGATCTGTTTTTTGTAATATTTCCAACACACTACGCATTTTTATTGCGCTAGGTGAATCACCATGAGAACCAAAGCTGCTATGAGAAACCAAAGCAATATGTGGCATTACACCAAAAGTGTGAACAACTTTGGCTGCCATCCGCGTGATCTCTGCTAACTGTTCAGCAGTTGGATTTTCATTAACGTGTGTATCCGCGATAAATAATGTTCCACTTGGAATAATTAGCGCATTCATTGCTGCGGCAATCTTACTCGGGTTATCATAACCGATAACGGTTTTAATTGTTTCAAAGTGATTATGATATTTGCCATCCAGTCCGCAAACCATCCCATCTGCATCGCCATTACTAATTAACATTGCACCAATTAGTGTACGACGAGTTAGCATGTGATCGCGAGCGGTTTCTTCGGTAACCCCCTTGCGCTTGGTTAGTTGATAATAACGTTGCCATAAAGCTTTATAGCGGTAATCATTTTCAATATTAACTAATTCAAAATCTACCCCAGCTTCGATTTTAAGCCCTAGTTTTTCAATCCGTTTTTCAATTACAAACGGACGACCGATTAGTATTGGACGTGCCAGTTTTAGTTCTTTAATTTCTGACACTGCTAATAAGGCACGTTCATCTTCACCTTCACAAATAACGATGCGCATTGGACGTAATTTAGCAGCATTAACGATAGGGCGCATAATCATGCTTGAACGATAAACATACTCATTTAACTTTTGAGCGTATGCATTAAAATCGTCAATTGGACGAGTAGCGATGCCGTTTTCCATTGCCGCTTTGGCAATTGCTGGTGCGATGACTTCAATAAGGCGTGGGTCAAGTGGTTTAGGAATCAAATACTCGCGTCCAAAGCACAGTTCCTGCCCGCCATAAGCACTAGTTACCATCTCATTTGGTTCCATCCTTGCTAAGTTGGCAATTGCGTGCACTGCCGCAACTTTCATCGCTTCATTGATTGCAGTTGCGCCACAATCTAGTGCGCCACGGAAAATATACGGGAAGCATAGGGCATTATTAACCTGATTTGGATAATCACTGCGACCAGTTGCCATAATCGCATCTGGACGTGCTTCCAGAACTAATTCTGGCATAATTTCTGGTGTTGGATTAGCCAGCGCAAAAACTAATGGATTTGGTGCCATTTTGCGAATTGAATCTTGCGAAACCGTATTGGGACCTGATAGACCCAAGAAAATGTCTGCGTTTTCTATTGCATCATCTAAGGTGCGGTAAGAAGTGGTTTGACAATATTGTTGTTTAGAGAAGTCTAGTTTACCTTCGCGCTCGGAGTGAATAACGCCTTTAGAATCACAAACATAAATGTTTTTCTTTTGCGCACCAAGACTCACCAATAGATTTAAACAAGCAATTGCAGCTGCGCCAGCGCCTGATACGATAATTTTAACATCTTCAATTTTCTTATCAACGATGCTTAGCCCATTGATAGTAGCTGCAGCAACTACGATTGCAGTTCCGTGCTGATCATCGTGAAAGACTGGGATTGCCAGACGTTCTTTGAGTTTACGTTCAATTTCAAAACATTCTGGAGCTTTGATATCTTCAAGATTAATACCACCAAAAGTTGGCTCTAAGGCAGCAACTACATCGACAAATTTATCAACATCGGTTTCATTCACCTCAATATCAAAAACATCAATTCCAGCAAATTTCTTAAATAAAATTCCTTTACCTTCCATAACTGGCTTACCAGCAAGAGCTCCAATATTGCCTAGACCAAGCACGGCTGTGCCGTTACTGATCACTGCTACCAAATTACCGCGGTTGGTATACTCGTAGGCAGTTTTAGGATCTTTTTCAATCTCTAAGCAAGGAGCAGCAACGCCTGGCGAGTAAGCTAGAGATAAATCACGTTGAGTTGCTACGGGCTTAGTCGAAACAACCTGAGTTTTTCCAGGTGTAGGCAGGCGGTGATAGTCCAAGGCGTCTTTAGTTAGTTGTTCATTTAGTTTAAATTTATCACTCATTGGTAGTGCTCCATTTGTAAGGTATGATCATATTGGTATCAAGTCGTAACTTGAGTTGTTCAAAAAAATATAACCATCTATTGTACTATGATTCTTCGTAAAGTTAACCTAATTAATTGATGCGCTGCACTATGAGGATAATAATCAGCTAATTGAATAATTTGTTATGAAGGTATGTATTTAAGACATTGAATAAAAATTATTTTATAATAGAATAAGCTCATTGATGGTTTTTACCTCTCTAATTGACTATAGAAAATAAATAAATCTTAATATCTATTGATAAACCGACCGGTCTGTATTATAATATGCACTGTACTTGTATTTTATAAAAGTTGATGTTCTATAAATATTAAAATAAATTCAATAAAGAGAAATATGCATGAGCAACAAATTACTGACTAACAAAATAATTAATTATGAATTACAAGCGGCAAGCGTTTTCTACTTAAGCTAATTTAATTCTTATGGCAGATGTTTATGTCAACTAAAGATCAAATTCATCCATCTTGGATTTTTCTGAAGAACTTATTGAACGCGCTGCCCAGCAACAACAAATTGATATTAATGCCCATGAGCTATCACTAATGTGAATTGCATGTTCACAAGACGCATTGATGTTGTATCATGGCTTAGGCGATAAACAAATGACTAGTGCGGTCTTAGTCCAATATCGAGAATATCTTTTTTGAAAACTTAATATTTATCAATAGAAAGGAATAAAGGCTTTGTAAAAATAGAAATAGCCACAGTAAGAAAGCTATCGGTGATAGTCCATTATAAGTTAAGAGACTACTACTTCAGGGACTTTGTAAAAATGTCCAAAGTTTTTAGAGGCTACCTAATGAAATAGATTAGGTGGTTAATTTAAATAATTATATTAACTTTTAGAGTAACTTTACAGATCATAATAGGAATAAGATTAATATGAAAGCACTCACATTCAAAAAATATGGCAAATCACCGAGTATCGAATTTGTTGACATTCCCAGCCCTAAGTTAAAGGCAAACGAAATACTGGTTCAAGTCAAAGCTGTTGGTTTGAATCCAATTGACAACATGATTCCAACCGGAATGTTTAAAGCAATTCTATATTTCCAGCTTCCTGCCACAATTGGCAGTGACTTGGCTGGTGTGGTAACAGAAGTTGGTAGTAATGTAAAAAATTTCAAGCCAGGGGATGAGATATTCGCAAGCATCTTTGATATGGGTAATGGTGCACTTGCGAAATTTGCAGTTGTGCCGGAGAGTGCTGCGGTACTCAAACCATCCAATTTGGACTTCGTGCAGGCTGCATCGATTCCCATGGTCGGGCTCACCTCGTGGCAAGTGTTAAAGGAACGTTTCAATCTTCGCACAGGACAGAAGATTTTTATCCCAGCTGGATCGGGAGGGATCGGCACATTTGCCATCCAGTTGGCAAAGCATCTTGGGGCTAAGGTAGGAACTACTACCAGTACAGGAAATGTTGAACTATTACGTAATCTTGGTGCGGATGAAGTGGTGGATTATAAGAGGCAAGAGTTCGAGAAAGTACTGCATGACTATGATGCGGTATTTTGTACTATCCGAGGTGATCTGCTTGAGAAATCCTTAAATATTCTCAAACCTGGAGGTAAGATCATCTCAATTGTTGGTCCACTGGATGCAGCCTTCGCCGAGAAGAGACGCTTGAACTTCATTTTCAGGTTTGTGTTCGGAATTATGAGTTATAAGATCATGCGTCATGCTAAGAAGCATGGTGTGAATTACTCGTTTCATTTCGTACATTCAGATGGTATACAACTTAATGAAATAGCTCGTATGTTAGAAACAGAGCAAATCAAACCAATCATTGACAAAGTATTTACTTTTGAGCAGGCAAAAGAAGCTCTTGAGTATCTTGCTACCGGACGGGCCAAAGGTAAAGTGATTGTAAAAATGTGATAGTAAGAATATTGATACCCAACTCTCATGTGAATTGGTATCCGAATTTTCTAATCTTTCTTTTAACCATAAACCAGATATAAAAAGGAACTTTCAATGAAAATAAACAAACGTATCGCCCTCGTTACCGGTGCATCATCAGGAATTGGAGAATCCACTGCCAAAAAACTTGCCTTAGCTGGCTACAAAGTTTATGGTACTAGTAGGCGCGGATCTCATACGAGCGAGCTTTTGACGATGCTGTCGATGGATGTAACGGATGAGGCATCAGTCAAAGCTGCGGTTGATGAACTATTCCGACTGGAGAGGCGCATTGATCTGTTAGTCAACAACGCAGGAGTTGGTCTTGGTCCAGCAGCAGCTGAAGAAAGCTCGATTGTGCAGGTACGAGTTCTATTTGAAACCAATGTGCTCGGAGTCATTAGGGTAAGTAATGCAGTTTTGCCCATTATGCGTAGGCAGGGTAGTGGACGGATCTTGAATCTTAGTTCCGGGCTAGGGGTTATTCCAGCTCCGTACAATGCACATTACGCAGCAACTAAGCATGCAATTGAGGGCTATTCTGAGTCTCTTGATCATGAAGTACGGGAGTTCGGTGTCCGAGTCTCAGTAATTCAACCTGGTGTTACTAAGACGTCATTTGATGCCAGTGTTATACCACCAGACCAGCTGCTATCTGATTACGACGAAAGTCGCAAAAAATATCTCATTGCATATAAAAATGCAATGTCTGTGGCCGATAACGTCGAAAGCGTAGCCAAAACTATTCTTCTGGCAGCCAACGACAAAATACCACGCCTAAGTTATCCATCCGGCAAAGTAGCACATCAGGGTGCATTTGCTCGACGATTTCTTCCGCGGGGTCTCTTCGACAAGATTCTGCATAAGCAATTTGGTCTTAGCTAAGTTATTTTGTCTGGTATCTGTGTAGTTACACGGTAAATAAATACCTCCGCCGCAAGAAGCGGGGGTATCAAATCTATTATCTTGATATTCACCAGCGTTCAAATGTGCTAGAACAAGTTTGGCTGTAGTTACGTAAACATCACTTTGTTAATCAGTGTTATGGTAATTATCAGAAAGTTGTTGATAAAGCATGTATAGCATGGAATGCAATTCAGTAAAAACATAAAATTGGTCAAATTAATTATGCATCGTGATTGGGTTAATCTACTGTGACATATATTTTCACCGTTAGATTTATTTTTGTGACAATGATAAGTAGTTAGGCTTATTTCAAATAATCTGTCTACTGTACCCTGACTGATCCATACCCTCCATTTTCTATCTAGTCTCACTATCTCTAATGTTCTAGGAGTATCGCTTCTAGCTTTTTGGCTGTTGTATTTGGGGGCAATCCAGAACTCAAGATAGCAAGTATATGATATAATCTATTAAACATATTAAGTAGATCGTTATAAAAAGGTAAACATAAATTGGCAATAATTACGGTAGATAAATTAAGCTTGGCTTTTGGGCATCATCAACTTTTAGATAAAGTTAGCTTGGCGCTAGAAAAAAATGATAAATATGGTTTAATTGGGCGCAACGGAGCGGGTAAATCATCTTTGCTTAAAGTGCTGGCAGGTGCGCATGCTGCAGATGATGGACGGATACATTATCAGGATGGGTTAAAAATTGTTTATCTGGCGCAAGAGCCTGATTTGAATCCGGAGAATACGATTTTTCAGGAAGTAATGAGTGGATTGGGTAATTTAACCCAAACATTACAGGGTTACTATGCAGTATTAGATCAAATAGCTGTTGATTATAGTGATGAACTGTTGGAACAAATGACTACTTTACAGCATGACCTAGAACATCATAATGGTTGGGTGGTTAAAAATTTGATTGATAAGACACTCTCCGAGCTGAGTTTGGATGGGCATCAGTTAGTCGGGGCTTTGTCGGGTGGGATGCGCAAAAAGGTTGCTTTAGCTAAAGCACTGGTTTCGAGTCCTGATGTGATGTTTTTAGATGAACCAACCAATCATTTGGATGTTTTTGCGATTGAATGGTTAGAGCAGATTATCAATAATTTTGCCGGAGCAATTGTGTTAATTACCCATGATCGGCGCTTTTTGGACAATACGGTAACCAAAATTTTAGAATTAGATCGTGGGAGCTTACGTAGTTATCCAGGTAATTTTACCAAATATCAGGAATTAAAAGCACGCCAATTAGCTGATGAGGCTAAATCTAATGCTGAATTTGATAAGCTACTCGCGCAAGAGGAAGTTTGGATACGTAAAGGAATTGAAGCGCGCCGTACGCGCAATGAAGGACGGGTGAGACGTCTGGAGCAACTGCGCAATACTCGTAAAGAGCGCCGAGATCATATCGGTTCGGTTAAGATTCAAATTGACAGCGCAGCTAATTCGGGTAAAATTGTTGCCGAGGTCGAGCATATTAAGGTAGCTTTTGGCGATAAAGTAATTATCAATGATTTCTCAACTAAAATTTTGCGCGGTGATAAAATTGGCTTGATCGGGAGTAACGGTATTGGTAAAACTACTTTACTCAAAACCATTTTAGGGGAAATTACGCCAGTTGCGGGTAAGATTAAGCTTGGTAGCAAGCTGGAAGTCGCTTATTTTGATCAGCTACGCCAACAACTTGATGATGACAAAACGATTCAGGAAGTAATTGGGCAAGGACAGGATTATATTTTTATCAATGGTGCGCGTAAACATATTGCAACTTATTTAGAAGAGTTTTTGTTTGATCCGGCACGCTTCCGTTCTCCAGTTGGTTCACTATCTGGTGGTGAACGTAACCGTTTATTATTGGCTCGTTTGTTTTCGCAGCCCGCCAATGTTTTGGTGATGGATGAGCCAACCAATGATTTGGATATGGACACGCTTGAATTACTTGAGGAGTTATTGGCTAATTTCCCCGGCACAGTATTTTTAGTGAGCCATGATCGGGAATTTTTAGATAATGTCGTAACTCAATCTTGGGTGTTTTTGGGTGAAGGTAATATTTTAGAGTTTAGCGGTGGCTATAGTGATTGGTTTAGTTATAAAGACCGTTATTTTGCCGAATTTTATTCTGTAAACAAGGGTACAGCCGCGGTGGTAGAACGTTCATCTGCTACAAATGTAGCTAGTGTGCCCTCTGTGGCGGCTTCTCCAGCGCCTGTCGCCAATCGGAGTAAGTTATCTTATAAAGAAAAATCCGAACTTGAGCAGTTACCCGATTTATTGGCTAAATTGGAAGCAGAGCAAGTTGAACTTAATCAACAGTTGCAAGACTCTGAACTTTATAAAACCAATCCAGATTTGGCAACTAAATATCACGCACGTGTCGCAGAAATTGATGATTTATTGATTGAAAAATTAGCGCGCTGGGAAGAGCTGGAAGCGCGGAGTAAGTAGGTTTAACAATAGTTATTTTTATATTCGAAGATGTTGAGTTATAGGGTTTTATTATGAAGGTAGGCTTTTATGATTGGTTGCAATTTTAGTACATACTTTCAAATAAAGAACGTAATATCATTGGTCTTAGTCACGAAAAATTTTCTAAGATTGTGAAAGAGTCTACTGGAAAAGATATTAAGCATATTGTTTATGGCAATGCACTCCATGATATTTTTATTCTAGGGAATATTGTTCGCATCGAAACCGATGAGGTGTTTGCAACGCCACTAGCTATGCTATTAGAGCACATAGAAAAATTGCCTTTTGGTATTTTAAAAAATAGTGCAATATATAAGAAACGGTATTTAGTTTTAAATAATTGTAAGAAGATTGTCAAAGACATTCAATCTCGAGAGTACAAAGTAATAACTTGGTCGCCTATGTCGTGGATTACATTCTGGTCTCCCGTATTAGTGTCTATTTTTTATTTTATACTTGTTTCTATTAGTGATGTAGGTAGCGCGCTATACAATATTAATTATCGATATTTTGAAACAGATAGTTTAACTGATAAGTCTAATGATATAGGTACTTCCTTTAATGTATTGAACATGGGTGGTGGATTTTTTTACTATTTTTTTATCAGTCTGTTCTTGGGTTGGATAATTGGCAATATAATACAAAATTCCATTAGAGGTAGAGTGTTCATAGTATCTTTATACCTTTATGTTAAATTAGACTTAAAGCCAATAACTAAAGCAGTTGGGAAAGTAGGAAGTTTCATTCACTTATTCTTGGTCAAAGTGCGAGCATTACACTTCACTTTTGTTAGAGAGGTATTTTAAAATTATATAAAGTGTTTATTCATACACAGCTGGTTTTATGTCTTTGGGAAAAGATAAAAAAGCTAATAAAATTTATCTGTAGCAAGATCTTTGCTGTAGGCATTAATTACAATAATATCGTTATAGTTTTATTGATATTCTATATAGTACCATTTAGTTTAATCTATACATTAATAGGAAGAATTTTTTTTGAAAATGATTATAAAAATTACTATATAAAAACTCATCTTCAATATTGCAATGTATTATATAATAAAGAATCTATGGAGCAAATAATGGTTGATGTGTCAAGCCCTGGGAGTTATTATGCGTGGACTGAATCTGGCACGGTGTACGTAACTCCAAGCTTAAGAGTAATGCTTCCTCAGCGCGTTGTTGGGGATGATCTTGAAGAATACGACCAAAAATTAAAAAAATTATGCAAAGAATATTACCCAACAAAATTTTAATATAGATTGTAACAGGATTAAACCATGCAACCATTCATTACCAACCAAGAGCGCCTAAGCGATTTAATCGGCAATGGCAAGAAGTTTATCGTGCCAAAATTTCAGCGCGATTATTCATGGACTGAAGAGCAATGGGGAGACTTATGGTCAGACTTACAAGATATCAATTTTGCAGAGAAGGATGATAGTCATTATATGGGCTATCTAGTTTTACAAGAAATTGCTGATAATCAATTTATTGTCGTCGATGGACAGCAACGTTTAACGACATTAACGCTATTGTTTATTGCTGCGTGTTATGTTTTTCAGGAAATGATTGGTAACAAGCTGGAAATTGAAGAAAACACCATTCGCCTGCAAGAACTAAAAAAATATGTTGGTCCAACTAATCCTATTACCCGTGCTCAAGAAAATAAGATAACGCTTAATCGCAATAATAATCATTTCTTTAGGACATTTTTGTGTCAGTTAAGTGAGCATATTCCTGCAACAGGTATAAAATATTCTGAAAAATTACTCAAAGAAGCTAAAGATTATTTTGTCAAACAACTCAAAGAAAAATTTAGTGATGGTCAACAACTAATTGAATTTATTTTGCAAAATGTTTCATTGCGTCTTTATTTTACAACTATTATTGTGAATGATGAAGTAAATGCTTATACCATCTTCGAAACACTAAATGCGCGTGGCGTTCAATTGTCAACTCCTGATTTACTCAAGAATTACCTTCTTTCTTTAGCCGCACGTGAAGTCAGTCACGGTACGGTTGTTGATGAATTAGATGAGACTTGGGAAAAAATAACCGAACAAATTGGTGATAATAGTTTTAATGATTTTGTACGCCATGAATGGAACAGCTGTAGCCGCAGCGCAACTAAAACGGAATTATTTCGTCGCATAAAGACAGCGATCACTACTCCTGTCGAGAGTTTTAGTTATATTCAGCGACTATATATGCAAAGTTTCAACTACAGTGCCTTACTTGATCCCAATAGTGATATGTGGGTAAGCTCAGAATATTCTCCTGATGAGCAGCGCAAAATAAAGACGACATTAGAGCTGCTTAAGATGTTTAAAATCATGCAACCGATGCCATTATTATTAGCTGCAAAAATTAAGTATAATAAAACAGATTTTATTCATCTGTTACGTAATATTGAGGTTATATCAATGCGCTATAATGTAATTTGTAATTTACCTCCCAATGACCAAGAAAACTTCTATAAAGGAATGGCAAATCGGGTTAGTCATGATAATTATTCGGCGCACCAAGTTAAATCTGAGCTAGCTAAATTCTATCCTAATGATGAAGAATTTACAAGTGCGTTTATTCATAAAGATTTTAAACAAACTTACCGTGCCAGATATTTATTATTAAAACTACAAAATGCCTTAGAGAATAATTTGGGTTCATTACATGAAAGTGATTTGACGGTTGAACATATTTTGCCGCAAAAGCCAACTGCTGACTGGGTTAAATTATTTAAATCTCCTGAGTCATCGATATTTAAATTAGCTAATATGGTTTTACTGCCTAAAAATATTAATCGCAATTTAGATAGAAAGCCTTTTACAGAAAAAAAAGCTGCTATTATGAGTAGCAAATTAGGGATTAATCTGATGCTGATTGAATTTGACGAATGGACGGCAGAAAACCTAATGAGACGGCAAAGAGTATTAGCAACACAAGCTAAAACTATCTGGCGAATTAATTTTTAGAAGCACGGGGTTTTAAAATCAAATATGGCAAAAAAGACACTTGAATTATTAAATGACGGTAAAAATCGCTGTGGCTGGTGTAATAAATCAGTTTTGTATCAACGTTATCATGACGACGAGTGGGGTAAAGCATTACACGATGAACATAAGCATTTTGAATTTTTGCTGCTGGAAACGATGCAAGCAGGGCTTAGCTGGTACACAATTTTGCAACGTCGTGAAGGTTATCGGAATGCTTTTGCTGATTTTAATGTGATTGAAGTGGCTCAATTTGACCAGAATAAAATTGAAGAACTTATGCTGGATACTGGAATAATCCGCAATCGGCTTAAGATTGAAGCAGCTGTACACAATGCCAAATTATTTATCCAGATTCAACAAGAGCGTGGTTCATTTGATAATTATATCTGGGGCTTTACGGATAATCAGGTAGTTGACAATCGCTGGACTAGCTTGAGCCAAATTCCAGCGACTAGTGAATTATCGGATCGGGTTGCTAAAGATTTAAAAGCGCGCGGCTTTAAATTTGTTGGTTCAACTACTATTTACGCCCATTTACAAGCAATAGGTGTAATTAATGACCATCTGCTTGATTGCTGGGTTCGCTAGTTTTTCAGCAACAGTTGTCAGCGCTTAGGGTTGCTGTATATGAGCACATTAAAAATACTCAACTCCGATTGCGCGGCGTACTTCAAGTAGCGTCTGTGCCGCAACCGCTTTAGCTTTTTGTGAGCCGAGGCGGAGCATATTCATTACTTCAGCTTTATCTTTGGCAAATTCAGCACGACGGTCGCGAATTGGCCCAAATTTGGCTTCAAGTATTTCAAGAAGATAACGTTTAACTTTAACATCTCCCAAACCACCGCGTTGATAGTGTGCTTTAAGCTCTGCAACGTGGTCTTTATTCGTATCAAAAACATCCAGATATGAGAAAACCATATTGCCTTCGATTTTACCTGGATCTTCAACGCGTAGATGATCGGGATCAGTAAACATCGCCATCACTTTTTTCTTGAGAGTGTCGGCATCATCTGCTAGATAAATACAGTTACCCAGAGATTTACTCATTTTAGCTTTACCATCCAATCCTGCAAGACGAGTATGTGTCGATAATAAACCTTTGGTTTCGACCAATACATCACCGTAGATACTATTGAATTTACGCACAATCTCATTAGTTTGTTCAATAACTGGTAGCTGGTCTTCACCGACTGGAACTATGCCCGCTTTAAAAGCAGTAATATCTGCAGCTTGAGATACCGGATACATCAAAAAACCAGCCGGAACGTCTGCGCCATAGCCTTTTTGCTGCATTTCACTTTTTACCGTTGGGTTGCGCTGTAGTCGGGCAACTGTCACCAAATTTAAATAAAACATGGTTAATTCTGCCAGCTCGGGGATTGCCGATTGGACAAACATTGTTGTTTTAGCTGGATCAAGCCCAGCAGCTAGATAATCCAGTGCCACTTCAACGACATTATTGCGGACTTTTTCTGGATTATCCGCATTGTCGGTTAGAGCTTGCATATCGGCAATCATGATAAATTGCTGATGATCTTCCTGCAAACGCACACGATTCTCAAGAGAACCCACATAATGACCAAGGTGAAGTTGCCCAGTTGGGCGGTCGCCAGTTAAAATAATTTGCTTTTCTTTCATATTTTTACCTTTTAATTTTTATATTATTAGATTTATGTAGCGAGGTGTTTTGCTTTGAGGTAGTTTATAAATGCAGAACAGCTTATTAACATGAATTTTGCATCTTCAAGCTTCAACTCTGTTTCTTCCATAAGAGCATGGCGTATTCCTTGTTTGCTGTTTGTATAGCCATATAATTTTTCAAATCCATCCTTTAGTGAGTTTGGTAATTCAATTCTATCTTTAATGTTTTTTATTGCATTACCAAAATTTGAGTCACCAGTGATGTTACGTAATACTGCCTCAACAGCACTAATGCTTTCTTTGATTGAGTTGCGGTAATCGGGTTTGTGTTTATTAGATAAATGTTGTAATGCAGTTTTCAAGTGTATACTAGCATTATCCTGTTGATTAATTGCTTCTTCTATGCTTTCAATCTCATTATTATTAATAATTGGAGTTACTAAACCATCAACTATCCTATACCCTGAGCGCTCTTCCTCAAGAATTTGATTTATTTTTATAATAAATGGCTCGGAGTTATACTCTACGTATTCTGCAAAGTTGCTGTAAGAGGCATATATTTGTAGGATGAACTCTAATAAGTCATAGATTTTGTACCATTCAGAGTTATCAAAACTATCTTCAAATGAAGTTTTATGTCTATAGCGCAATGTACCACTATAGTATTTAAATTGATTTTGCTTTAACTTATAAAAGTTAATATGTATTTTCTTATATATAGAGCTTCGTAAATTATCATTGGTTAGGTATTCTTCATCAATAAAGTTGTAGATCCTATTACGTAACTCTTGATTCATTGAATCAATTTGGAATACATCTGAGACCTTTACAAATCCCATCCGTTCAGAAAATTTCATTAGGCTACTCATGAAAATTATATCTATATAATATTGGTATTATAGTCTTATCACTAGCGTTTGCAAACTTTTGATACAATAATTTATTAGTTTTTTTCATCTTTCCGATTATGTCGTGCAGCTTTTTGCTCTTCTTCGTTGTATTGATATTCTGGGTTTATCAGTGTTTCTTCTTCAGCGGTAGATTGTTCTTCCTCTTCGACAAATTCGCTAATCCATTTATCCCATAACTCAGGAGTCTCAAGGCTAATTTTGCCAATTTTGCCATCACGAAAATCCTGAATAACAATTTCACTGATTTTTTGCCGATCAATCACGCCACCAGCCATGATACAGCCACGTTTATTGGCTAAAACATCGAGTAATTTATCATAATGTAACTCAAGATGCTCAGGCTTTAATTTATAGCGTGCGGCAAATGATTCTTGATAAATACTTTGCTGTAAAAACTCAATCAAATAGAGCGCTACCAATTCTTCATCTAAAGCATTACGCCCGATACTATTACAAATTGCCAGATTATAACCAATTTGCGGATAGCGAATTTTTTGCCACATCATACCTGGCGTATCGAAGATAACAAAGGTGTCATTAACATAGAGACGTTGATTTGCTTTGGTAACCGCAGGTACATCACCAGTTTTAGCGGCTTTTTTACCGACCAGTTGATTAATTAATGTCGATTTGCCAACATTGGGAATCCCGGTAATCATTACTCGCAATGGCTTTTCAAAACTGGTGCCACGTGCGGGTGCCAGTTCTTTGCATAGGCGGATAATCTTATCGCGTTGCTTTTTATTGTCTTTATCACCCAAGATAGCGATGGTGTTTTCTTGTTGGCTAAAATAGTCTAGCCAAACTTTACTGATTTCTGGATCTGCCAGATCACTTTTATTGAGAATTCTGATTTTGCGTTTAAAGCGGATTATATTTTGTATCAGCGGATTGCAGCTGGAAAATGGAGCGCGGGCATCGAGTAATTCAATGACAATATCAATTTCTTCACTTAATTCTTGTAATGCCCTTTTGGCACGATTCATGTGGCCGGGAAACCATTGTATAGCCATTATTTATCCTTTAAAATTCAGCCACGATTTTAGCATAAATAGCAATTAAGCTACCAAACCATTCATCAAGCTATATTGTCGATGAAAGATTAGAGTAACTTAATTGCCAGAGAAATTAATATGGCATATTCAAAGACGAAGAATATATAAATTACTGATGATTTAGATTATAAATAGTGCTCATTAATTGTGGAGACTGGCTTTCCCACAGCGTTGGATACCAATTTGCTGGATTAATTGCCTGTGGCAATGCAGTATAGTTTATTCCAATGATACCAATTTGTCCTTTAAGATTAAGAATGATATCATCTATTTTGCTTGGTGTATCATCCAGCATAATCAAAACTTCACATAAGTCTGGCTGATTCATCTTTTTGCGGTAATACTGTATCATACTTAGTAATGTTTCGCCTTTTGAAGTACCCGCTACATAGTAAACGCCATCATAATACATTTTTAGATCATTTTTATATTTATTTTGTTGCAAGAAACTATTGTCAAATTGATGATCACCAATCGGGTTAACTGACATATCAATTTGATTGGCAGAAAGTTGTCTGCTCGTAGTTGCCAACGATGAAAAACCACGCGATGAAATTGCAATTGTCTGATACTGTGTCTGGAGGCTGGCGATACTTGCTGCAGTTATAGATTCGACTGGTCTAAAATTAATTAAAAATCTAATTCCTGATTGAGCTTGGTATATTCCGACATTGCTTAGCCAATTTGTTGCCAAATATGGATTGTTAGGATCACTTTCTGTTAAGTACTCTTGCCAATTTCCCCATGCTTCGCCACCTAAATTAGGTTCATTAGTAATCAAGGTATTATCAATGTCAAATGCAGTACAGATATTTACTGAAGGGGTAGGGCAACTTAGTTGCTGTGCATAACTTTCAACTGACAAGATTGTATTTGAACTGGTATTTATTACCAGACTACTATCACATGGTAACGGAGTAGTTGAACTCGCACCTGCGTTACTACATGCAGACAATATAAACGTAGGAGCTAAGCAAAAACTTAGTATTATTGTAGGGGTAAATTTCATGATCTTTTCTTTCATAGAAAAATTAAAAAATTATAAGTTGTTCCTTGTCTCTAGCCTTGATGATTTCGGAACAAGTAATCGCTAAAATATTTATACAGTTTTATCCTCCCAGTATATTATCTTTACAAATAAAGTCTTTTGAATTATAACCACAGCCTTTTTGTGACGTATCTTGTAACATGATATTTTGTAGCTCAGCGGAAAAAGGTCTGACGTCTGCTGAAGCATCTAAGGCATTATAGTATTCTGGCGAGGAAGTTCCGCAACCTCGAGATGTATAAGAATGAACGCCTAATAAATACCAAGTATTGTTTTCCCAATAAAAATCTCCGCCGCCAGAGTCTCCGCCGCAAATGATACTGGAAAAAATATTACTGCCATATTGCGAATAACCATTCATAATAACCGACTCACCGCTTTCCTCCCAGTATGAATTGGTAGCAAAGTATTCATAGCTGATATAGAATAAATTAGTGTTTCTTTCGTCATTGTTTGTCATACCGTAGCCAAGTGCCATGATATAACTAGGAGTTTTTGGTTCAAGATTGAGGGTAGCAAGTTTTACGTTAGGATTATATTGAAGTTGTTGTGATTCAGTAAATTTTGCCTTGATTAGTGCAACATCGCCATTTTGTGCACTTAAATTTGAGCAAATCCCTTTTTCAAACGCTGGAACTTGGCAATACTGCTTGGGGACATAAACTGCTTCAATACTGCCAGTTACCCCACTCCCATAATGAGAATCATCTATTTGGTTAACGTAAGCCATACTAGTGATGCCGTCTAAAGCTGTTTCGAATGTGGTGATATTGTCTGGAGTTATTTGTTGATTTTCTGCTTTTGTACTGCGCATTAGTACGCAATGTGCGGCAGTAAGAATGAATCCTGTTTTGGTTATTGGATCAAAGCTTAATGGTGTACCACTGCAATAGCGAGATCCAGCATAGGGTGAGCTCTCTGGACCAAAGCTTAATGCGACCGCCATACTCTGAAGAGTCGCTTTTTTATCATCGGAGCTTTCAATAGCAGAAACCTGACAATTTTCACCATAGGCAATTTGAAAATTATGCTCAATTACATTTGTCGTAGAAGGTAGCTGTGGTAAACATAAATAGCCATTTGGC
>CAZTBH010000047.1:0-18345 GCA_964611845.1 uncultured Neisseria sp. | reverse complement strand
GTCGTTCAGTAATTACGGTAGGTCCTACATTGCGTTTATACCAATGCGGTTTACCAAAAATTATGGCGTTGGAATTATTTAAACCATTTGTTTATCATAAATTACAAATTTTAGGTTTAGCATCATCAATCAAATACGCTAAACGGATGGTAGAACAAGAACATCCACAAGTTTGGGATATTCTTGAAGATGTAATTCGTGAGCATCCAGTGCTATTAAACCGTGCGCCAACATTACACAGACTTGGTATTCAAGCGTTTGAACCAATTTTGGTAGAAGGTAAGGCCCTTCAATTACATCCATTGGTGTGTTCTGCATTCAATGCCGATTTCGATGGTGACCAGATGGCGGTTCACGTTCCATTAAGCTTAGAAGCTCAAATGGAAGCACGCACTTTGATGTTGGCATCAAATAATGTATTGTCACCAGCTCATGGTGAGCCGATTATTGTACCGTCACAAGATATTATTCTTGGTCTGTACTATATGACACGTGAAAAAATTAATGATAAAGGTGAGGGCGCAATTTTTGCCAACTTTAAAGAGTTGGAGCGCGCTTATCAAACTGGACAAGTTGGTTTACATGCAATTGTAACCGTTCGTCTTGAAGAATGGTACAAAGATGGTAGTGGAGAATTTATGAGCCACACTGTACGTCGTACTACAACAGTTGGTCGTGCAATTTTAGCGCAAATTTTACCTAAAGGTCTAGATTTTGAATTAATTAATAAACCGCTTAAGAAAAAAGAAGTGGCTAAATTAATTAATGTATCATTCCGTAAGTGCGGAATTAAAGACACGGTAATTCTGGCTGATAGGTTAATGTACACTGGATTCCAATACTCAACACGTGGTGGTATTTCAGTGTGCGTGAACGATATGCATGTACCACAAGCTAAATATACCAAAGTTGAAAAAGCACAAGCTGAAGTTGATGCAATTACTGTTCAGTATAATGAAGGTTTGGTAACCCAAGGCGAGCGTTATAATAAAGTGATTGATATTTGGGGTCGTTGTGGTGATGATATTGCCAAGACTCTAATGAATGAGCTATCTAAAGAAACTGTTTTGGATAAAGATGGTAATAAGGTAGAACAAGATTCATTCAACTCAATTTACATGATGGCGGACTCTGGTGCCCGTGGATCTATTGCGCAGATTAAACAGTTATCAGGTATGCGTGGTTTGATGGCAAAACCATCAGGCGAAATTATGGAAACGCCGATTACTGCTAATTTCCGTGAAGGTTTGACAGTATCACAGTACTTTATTTCAACCCATGGTGCGCGTAAAGGATTATCAGATACTGCATTGAAAACCGCTAACTCGGGTTATTTGACTCGTCGTTTGGTTGATGTAACTCAAGATTTGGTGATTATTGAAAATGATTGCGGAACTACCAATGGTGTGGTTATGCGTTCAATCATCCAAGGTGGTGATGTAATCGAATCATTGAAAGACCGAATTTTAGGACGTGTGATTGCTGAAGATGTAGTTGATCCTGATACACAAAAAGTGGTAATTGAAGCTGGTCAGTTAGTTGATGAAGAAATGGTTGAAACTATTGAAAAAACTAATATTGATGAAGTTAAAGTTAGAACTCCATTAACGTGTGAAACTCGCTATGGCTTATGTGCTAAATGTTACGGTCGTGACTTGGCTCGTGGTTATATGGTTAATATCGGTGAAGCGGTGGGGATTGTGGCAGCACAGTCAATCGGTGAGCCGGGTACTCAGTTAACCATGCGTACATTCCATATCGGGGGTGCGGCATCACGTGCGGCGGCAGTTAGCCAAGTTGAAGCTAAATCTTCAGGGATAGTTGGTTATAAAGATTTGCGCTATGTAACTAAACCTAATGGTGAGAAAGTTATTGTATCGCGCTCTGCGGAATTAGTGATCTTGGATCAACATCATCGCGAACGTGAACAACATAAGATTCCATACGGTTCAATCTTAGCAGTAGCTCCAGATACCAAAATCGAAGCTGGTGCAAAATTGGCTAGCTGGGATCCACATGCACGTCCAGTAATTTCTGAGCACACTGGTGTGATTATGCTCGAAAATGTTGAAGAAGGTTTGACGGTAGTTAAAGAAACTGATGATGTAACTGGTTTGACTGCGCTTAAAGTAATTGATCCAGCTAAAGTGAAAGGCGCTAAAGCTAAAGATAAAAACTTACGTCCCATCGCGCGTCTATTTGACGAAGATGGTAAAGAAGTTAAAATCTTTGGTACTGATGCTCCAGTTATTATTTCATTCCAAATTGGTGATATTATTGCGGTGCGTGATGGTCAAAGCGTTAGCGCTGGTGATGTACTGGCTAAGAAACCACAAGAGTCACTTAAAACACGTGATATTACCGGTGGTTTACCACGGGTTGCGGAATTATTTGAGGCGCGGATTCCTAAAGCTGCAGGTATGTTGGCACCTTTATCAGGTACAATTAGCTTCTTAAAAGAAACTAAAGGTAAACATAAAGTTAAGATTATCTCTGTTCAGGGTGAAGAAGTTGATTTGTCAATTCCTAAAGATAAACATATTCTGGTAAATGATGGTGAGTATGTTGAACGTGGACAAGCGACTGTTGATGGACCAGTTGATCCACATGAATTGCTAGAAATGAAAGGTATTGAGGAATTATCCAAATATATCGCGCATGAGGTACAGGAAGTGTATCGCTTGCAAGGGGTAAAAATCAGTGATAAACATATCGAAACGGTTGTTCGCCAAATGTTACGCCGCGTTGTGATTGTTAACCCAGGTGATAGCAATATCTATCTTGAGGGTGAACAAGTTGAGCGTTCGGCATTATTAGATGAAAATGATCGTTTGATTGCTGACGGTAAAGAACCAGTAGAATATAAAAATATTCTTCTTGGTATTACTCGTGCATCATTGAATACTGATTCATTTATTTCGGCAGCATCATTCCAAGAGACTACGCGTGTCTTGACTGAATCAGCTGTAGCTGGTCGTGTCGATTACTTACGTGGTCTAAAAGAAAATGTAATTATGGGTCGCTTGATTCCTGCTGGTACTGGTTTGGCTTATCATCGAGCTAAACATAATCAACACCCGGTTGTTGAAGAGTAAATAGTTATACTCTACTAGTCTTAGAAAAAACGCTATCAGCCAATCTGGTAGCGTTTTTTCTAATAAAACAAGCAAAGGAAATAATAAATGGAAAATACGTCACACAATTATCAAGAAGTAATCAGCTTTTGGTTTGAGGAAATTAGTCCTAAGCAATGGTGGGTGAAAGATCAAACATTTGATGATCTAGTCCGTCAGCGTTTTGAGAAATTACATACTGCTGCAATTAAGGGTGAATTATGGGCTTGGCGAAACACGGCGCTTGGTGCTTTGGCAGAAATAATTGTAATTGACCAATTTTCGCGTAATATCTATCGAAATATGCCACGATCCTTTGCCTATGATCCGATTGCATTGATACTGGCACAAAATGCTATTTTACAAAAATTTGATCAGGATTTAACTCCTACTATGCGTGGGTTTATTTATTTGCCATTTATGCATAGTGAATCAGCGCTGATTCATCAAGAAGCAGTTAAGCTTTATCAACAAGATGGTATGAGTGGCAATCTTGATTTTGAACTCAAGCATAAAGTTATTATTGATCGTTTTGGGCGTTATCCTCATCGGAATATTATCCTTGGACGAGAATCAACTTTGGAAGAAGTGGAGTTTTTAAAAACTGATGGTTCATCGTTCTAAAGCTTAGACACATTTATATACTCATAGTATCTTGTTGAAAAGGTACGGCTGTAGAAGTTAAATTTCTACAGCTTTTTTAATTTAAGATTAGCGTACTAATTCAGCTCAAAGATTGCTTGGATCTCTACTGGAGAATTAAGCGGTAATGAACTTGCGCCAAAAGTCCCTCGGGTGTGAACTCCTTTATCACCAAAAATATCTACAACTAAATTGGAGGCTGAATTCATTAATCCTGCATGATTGGTGAAATTAGGTAATGTATTGAACGTTCCTGATAATTGAACCACTTGTTTAACATTATCTAAATTACCACCTGCCGCAACTTTTAAAACTGCTAAGACATTGAGCATAGTTTGCTGGGTTGCTTGTTTGGCTTGCTCTTGGGTGACACCGCTCTCAATTATGCCGGGGTAAAGAATTTTGCCATCTTTAAGCGCTACTTGATTGATATAAACTAAGTTACCGACTCTCTTAAATGGAACATATTTACCAACTGGTTGAGGTGCTATTGGTAGGCTAAGACCTAGTTTTTGTAGTTTAGTTTCAACCGTGTTGGTGCTGGCTTTTTCACTCACTACAGGGGTTATGATTTTCTGCTCGAGATTAGTATGAGTGATTGCATTAGCAAATTTTTGTCCCTGAAAATAAGCGTATTTAAGTTCATCTTTAGATGGACGATTATCACCGGGTAAGCATGAACGAGTTGTAGTTCCATATGGCGTATTACCTTGAGGGATAGCTTTATTAACTCCGTCGATACTCGGATTGCCTAAGGTAACAATTGTCATCCCGTGACTAGCTAAGATATTCCAAAATGAAGTAATTGCAGTTTCATTACCGCTGCCACTACAACCTGACATAAACACCGTTGTCGGAACATTCGCTAGTTCTTGCTTTTTCCAGATTGCCAATGTTTGGGTCATAAAAGCTGACATATTGGTGCTGATATTGCCAAAATATATCGGCGAGCCAAAGGCAATTCCACTATATTTGACTAATTCATCGGCTGAAGCAACTGGAACTTTATCAAGGTCATTTGTTGTGTGCTCTTGATTTGGCACTTTTTTAATTACCGCATGAAGCCCTTTATTTTCTATCCCAGATTTGATTGATTCTGCTAGCTTATAAGTATTACCGCCACTAGAGTCAATCAGGACTAGGACATCTTTATTATTTGTATCCGCAAAAACCTTGCTTAAGCTAGCTAGAGCCAGAATAAACCCAAAAATAAATTTTAAATAGAAAGAAATTCGCATAAATTATCACCTTAAATATTTAATGCCGTGATTATAATTTAACTATCCAGATTTTGATACCTTGTTTTTGCCAGGGTAAAAACGATCAATTAATTTGACTGGATATTATCCATTGTAATTATTTCCTCTTTCATATTGTTATCTGGAGCTGGTGTTTTCACTCGATGATTTTTTATGCTTTTGTTTATAATACTGATGATGTTTATTAGAATCATGACAACACTTGTAGCTGCCCGTATGTTCATCTCTACATGAATAAGTACCTTTTCCGCAAATCTGAGTTGCGTTTGCCGAGGCATTAATTGTACAAAGAGCAGCTAATGCTATTAATCTTTGGTAAGTTGATTTCATGCTTTTAATATCCTGTAGAATATATTTAACTTTAATAGATTTTGGTTACCTAAACGTATGGTAGTTTGTGAACTGGCATTTGCTATATTATCAGCAAAGATATATTCAGATCCGAATAACAAACTGATTAAAACATATATTTTGGTTTTGTTCATTGGTCATTGCGTTAAGTATTGCGAAATTGTTCCGTGATTGTAATTGATAGTCAATTCTGTGAACAGCGGAAAAAATCACCACCCAAATAATTGGGTGGTAAAGATTTGCATGGATGGATTTTTAGCTAAAATTGGCAAATTTAGCTATTTTTAGAGTAAAAATGGCTGTTTTTTTGCCTAATATGCAATTTTTTATCAATAAAATGCTTTATAACATCCTGAAAATATTCAATCTATTTTTGATTTATTGTGCAGTGCAATATCGAGCATAAACAAGTTTGTCTTATTGTTAAAATCTCGCTTTGAAAAATTTAGCAATGTTAAGCAAATAAGATGACGATTTTTTAGAGAGAAAAATGCGTAATAAACTAAGAGTTTTACTAGCACTCAATGGTATCTGCTGTGTTTGGGCAGAGCCGTCAATGATCGAGGGAATAGAATCTGAAACAGTTATTAGCGAATCAGCACCCCGCACAAAAAAACAAGCCTTTGCTACAGTAGCAAATGATGATGAGCTGACTAAATTACATGAGTATTCAGGGGTAGTGGGTACTGCACCTAAACAAGAAACAGTTACAACCTCTGGTGGTGCATTTGAGGCTTCACCAAATGGAACCAATTTTTATGTGTTCTTCTCACAAACTTTGGCAAATGATGTCTATTATGAAATCCGGTTGCTTACCCGTTATAATTATGCATCTTCCAATCCAAATATCCCCGGTGTTCCAGCTTCTGAGCTAAATCCACCAATGGGCTATGGTACTAACTGGTTTTTGGGGTATAATTTTCACCCCGCACCAAATGTAAACTTAACTCCATATTTACGGGTAAATTTATCTCAAAATATGTCAGGTCCGGTATTGGATGACGGTAATGGAGATTATGTTAATTCGACTACTTATGCGACTTTGGTCGGTGCTAAAGTCAGCTTTCGTGCCAGTCCAGTACTTTCACCATATATCAATATTTGGGGCGGCTTTCAGCGTAATTATCTGACTGGTGCATATCCTAATTCGCAAACGCAGAGTAATACTCCAGTTAACGGGATTCTTGATCAAATACCGATTACCTATCAAGTTGGTTTAGGAATGAAGCTTACTAATACCGTTACTTTATTACCTTATTGGCAATATACGGTTACCATTAATCAGCCAGATAGCAATGCTTCTTTAGCGATTGACCAAGGCGGATTAAATCAAAGTAGCTTAACTGGTACCTCGTACGCTTATGGTCTTAAACTAAGTATTGCTTGGTAATCAAAAATCTACAGTATTTATAATAAATTTATGTGCGAAAAATATGGTATTGTAGTATTCAATTATTTGATATAATTAATAATATTTTAAAAAGTAGTGTGCATAGAAATGAACCCAGCCATTAAAAATTGGTTTGATTATAATAGCATCTGTAAATAAATATTTGAGGTAAAACATGAAAAAAATCTTAGTAACATTATTAGCGCTTAATTCAGTAATGGTCTATGCAGCAAATGAGTCACAGGCAATTTGTTCACCAGAAGCAAAACAGATTGAAATTACCCAAGCAGTCAAATGGTATCGCGACTCGGCTGAGAAAAAAGCGCTCTATAATCAAGCTTATGGTATTGCAACTGTTTATGTAACCAATTTGGTTAAGAAAGAAAAACTGAAGCCACAAACTTGGGGTGTCGTTTTAGATATTGATGAAACTACTTTAGATAACTCGTGGTATTTTAGAGATTGCGGCGAGTTAGCCAGTAATGAATCAGATTTTAGCCATTATGTTGCTAATCCCGAAAAATCAGTTGCGCTACCGGGAGTAGTTGCATTCACTCATTTGGTGCATAAATTGGGTGGTTATGTGAGTATGGTATCTAATCGTGATGGTTCATTTAGCGATGATAGCGGTAATGTTGTGAATACGACCGTGGCTAATTTGAAACAACAAGGAGTTTATTTTGATCAAGTGCTTTTGGCTAATCATCGTGACTCTAAGACTCCAAGCGATAAAAATCCGCGTTTTAATGCTGTAAATACGGCTAACTACGATGCGAGCCAAATGGTTTGGTCGAATAAATTGCCAGCACACAAAGTTATTGCATATTTTGGAGATAATATTCAGGACTTTCCAAAATTTAAACAGCCTAAAATGAATGCGTTAAATGAAAACGATGCCACTTTTAATGTGTTTGGCAACGGTTACTTTATTTTGCCAAATCCAATGTATGGTAGCTGGGAAAAGAATCAATACGATTAAGCAATGCCAGTCATGCGTTATCAGATCTAAAAACCTTGGGCTTATTACCAAGGTTTTTTTATTATCAATTGCAAATTTAAGGTTAATAGCATACAATAGTGGCTACTTAAATTAGAAAGGATTGTTATGTCTCAGTTACCAAATTGTCCACAGTGTAATTCAGCATTTAGTTATGCTGATGGTGAATTGTATATTTGCCCAGAATGTGGGCATGAGTGGAGTACTTCTGCTGCTGAAGCAAGTACAGATGATGTGTTGATTGTTAAAGATGCAAGCGGAAATATTTTAACTGATGGTGATAGTATTACTGTAATTAAAGATCTTAAAGTAAAAGGTAGCTCTTTAGTGGTTAAAGTCGGCACCAAAGTAAAAAATATTCGCTTGATTGAAGGTGATCATAATATTGATTGCAAAATTGATGGTATCGGTCCAATGAAACTTAAATCTGAGTTTGTCAGAAAAGCATAATAACTTATTCAATAAAGATGTCTTAGATGAGTCATTATTTCCCGTTGATATTATTTTGTATTTCAAGTAGTGTTACCCCCGGTCCAAATAATCTAATGATTATGATGTCGGGGCTAAATTATGGCATTCGCCGTTCATTGGCGCATTTTTGTGGTATTACTGCTGGATTTGCGCTGATGTTATTGGTAATGGGATTGGGACTGGATTCAATATTCACTGCATTTCCGGTTTTGCATAAGGTTATCAAAATTGCAGGATCAGCTTATATTCTCTACCTAGCGATTAAAACCATTTTTTCTTCTACTAAAATTCATGCTGAAGCCGGCAAACGCCCAGTAAAATTTCTTCAAGCGGCGATCTTTCAATGGGCAAATCCCAAAGCTTGGGTGATGTCAATTGGTGTATTTGCTGCATTTAGTCTGCCAATTAATAACTCAGTTTTAGAAGTTGTTGCGATAACTGTGCTTTTTAGTATTATTTTAATGCCGTGTCTATCTGTTTGGCTATTTGGTGGCGTGATCATGCGTGCGATGCTAAGTAATGAACGTAGTGTTCGTATTTTTAATTTGATTATGGGCTTGCTATTGATTGCTTCAATTGGACTGATGTTAGTATAGTGGTCGTTAAATGAAAGCTGTCGGCAAGCTAAGCAGTTGCCGACAGAGTGTTTAATTTAGATTAATGGTTTAGAATATGATTTTGCGGTGCTATTTGATACCTTATCCGCATAATAGTAAGGCATTGATTCAGTCACTAGATAAGCCGCTCCGCCACCAGGTAATGGTGTAATTTTAGAAGTTCTTGAATAATTATACCCAACTTCAGTTGTATATTCGTGGTAATCACGCAAAGCAATCTTTCCTCCACCTGAAGATTTTTCCATGCCAAATTTATCTGGGTCTATACTGTCCATAGCTAGTAAATCAAGACGAATTTTTACTGGAACTATATTGTATGTGAGTTTATTACGGCAATTACCATCCAATGCCCAATCGCCAGAAATATTATAGTCCTTAATTGGATAATTAACATAAACCTTTCCTGCAACTTTTTGGGTCGCAAGATTAACTATCGCGTGAACTTGTGACTTAGCTGGGACAATAACAGTATTTGATGGGCTAATGATGGTTTGACTCTTTTGTTCTTCACTTAGCCTTGTTTTACCATTTGCAACGTCCATTTCAATCGAGATTGATTTTGAAGTGTCAGAAACAGCGGGAACTTTCACAGTGCCTGTAACAGTTAAATTATTTTTAAAAGATAAGGTGTTTTTAGTCGTATCACTAAACACTTTAATCGATGTTGTAGCTACTTCAAGTGACCTAAATTTAGTTGCTGATTCACCTTTGTTAGTATAATCTTCCGTAGTAACTGCGATTGGTGATAATGCAGATACTTTTGGCACACCAGCAGGTTCCATCGAGACATTAGTATAATCAACATTTACATATGGGTCATATAATTTACAAATTGCACCACGTTGCCACAAGTCAAGACTCTTACCATCATTTCTCCGTATTGTTATATCTAATGGGGCAGTTTTGTGTTGACTATGCCATTGTGGTATTAATGCTTTGAGGTTTTTATAAACTTCTGCAAGTAATGCCTTCTCTTCATTGGTATAGTTCTCTGGATTGTCTGTGGTTTGTAGTAAATTAATATTTTGAACTTTTGTAGTTTGGTCAACAGGATAAAATTTATAACTACCATCAGAATATTTATTATTTGTATTTTCACTTACCATCCACGTAGTTAGTTTATTATTTGAAACATCCTGACAAGTGCCATTTTGGCAACGAGTAATTTTTTTCACAGGTGCTTCAATCTTCATATTGTTATTATTTGCCCACCAAGTATACATAGTCCAGTGTGCAACATTGGCTTCAAGGTATTTGATATCATTAGGATCCGTTCTAAGAAAAAAACTTGCATGTCCGCCTTTTCCTGAGTAATCAACTTTAAAACTTGAGTACCTATCATAGTTATGTTCATTTGGCTTAACAAATATTGGTGTACATTGATGTTCTTTCAGTTCAAAGTTGGTGTTCTTATTCCACTCACCACCGCTACCGATTCTCCAGCTAATATTATTAAAATTTGATAGGGTGACGTTATAAGCTGAATGTGAATGATTACATAAATTAAATGCAACTGGCCAATCCGCGTATGAACTGCCACAATAGATTAGAGTTGAGAGTAGTAAAATTGGTTTTATTTGTTTCATGTTTATTCTTCCTTAAAATTAATTAGATTTAAATGGATTAATTTGTAAATTTTTATCAACTTTAGGCTTTGACGGCTGAATTGCTCCGTCTTTCAATTCCAGTTTGATACCTGTTTTGTTTTGTTTTGCATCAAATGGTATTTCAATTGTTTTGATCAACTGTTTGTCACTCTTGTTTGTAGTCATTAGTTGACGTTTATCTTTACCTGCAATTTTAGGTTGTTCCCATAGTTTAATAATTAATTTATAGCCAGCAACTGAAGTAAAATTGAACTTATCTTCGACATAAAGAATATCAGTACTTTCTGAAGCACTAAAGATTGAATTATTGCTTAATCCATTGAATTTCATCATGTCACTGACATTGATAAGGTAATTTGCATCATCACAACTAGTTGACATTGGCTTATTCATTATTACGCTTGCAAAAGTATTTTTAACCGGGTAGCGTGTTACAAATTTCCCGCTGAATTTAGCCTCTTCAATTTGAGCGGTTACCGTAATTATTTTGTTTGGCGGCACTACTACTTCCATGCGTGGTAATGTAATGCTTGTAGTAGTTTTATTAGTGGTGGTAACATTTTTTTCACTAGCCATTTTAAAATTACCTTCATAACTAACTTCCGCGTTAGCAACTAACTTAAATCCTCCACTTTGTTTAAACTTATACCCAATCTGAAGTGACCCAGTAGATGTATTGGTAGTGGAATTAGTGGTAGTTAGCTCTCTTTTATATTCAGACGTAAACTCTGTTTTAGAAGAGTGACTATCTCCAGGAAATGTTGCAATTGTATATATTTTTGAAGATGCGGCAGTTCCTTCAAATTTAGATAATTCAACTTTAGTCTCAGGTGCGATATTTTCATCTAATTCATAATTGATATCACAAACTTTAGTAAGGTTAAAGCGTTCATTATTTTGTACTTTAGCTGTGGTTTCCTTACTGTATTTTGCTTTATCAGTTAAACCCATAAGAGGATAGAAAAAACTGGCTTTATTATTGGCTCTGATTTGGTTAAGCGCATTGTTATAATTTAAATCAATAAAATTAGTTATCTCTTGCGCTGGTAAGTTATTGAGCCGTTTTGCGTAAATATACAAAATTTGTTCATGGTTATTCGGGTATGGTTTAAATACATCACGACCGCCATTATGCTTAAATACATCAAAGAGTTGGTTATTTCCTAATTTAGTATAATGGCTATGGTTTTGGTTGTAGTATCCACCTTCAATAGCTGGAAACATTACGTGAAGCTCGCTACTCTTATCCCGTGAATAAGTATTTATCGACCAAGCTTCACTGTATTTATCAATATTCCATGGGTCGCTATTAATGTTAAATTTCTCGCCATTTTTCCACTGACCGTCTTTTTTTTCTGATACTTGCAGCGTAATTTCAGTATGAGAATCAGATTGGTCAGTATGCTCATAAAGCACATGAATATTTTTACATTGACCAGATCCAAGCTGCACATCCATTTTGGTATTAGGTCCATGCCCACCTTCAACTTCGATGTCGGCATTTTTCCGTCCAACTATCTTTATCTGTGCTTCACTATTACTTAGATTACAAAATTTAAGATTTTCCGGAATTGCCGCATTGGCAGAAAATGTAACCGAGCCCAAAGCAGAGCATAAAATCAGGCTTAATTTATTCAATTTCATGAAAGTTTTCCTCAAAAGGTTGTAATTCGTTCTCTTGAGCATTATTATAACTTTTCATACGTGAGATGTATACCTACATTTGTGTATAACAACAATACAAAAATAGAGAGAGCTACACACCGTCTTTGAGTCTTGGGCTTCGTTGGCTTTCGAATAAATTAGTGTTTTTTTGTAGCTTATACCAAGTTTCTTGAGGTTATTCCAGATACAGATTGAACTGATGCCTAGACGAGCAGCTCTTTCATATTGATAATTATCAGGATTATTGCCTTACATCTTCTATCAGCAGATTTATATTCTGTTTCATTTAATGGGGCAGTGGCACGGTGTAAAATTAATAAAAGTGGGAATAGGCGATTATTTAATGAATTTCTTTAGAAAGTTGTTCATCAAGAATAATAATACATGGAATAGATAGAGATTCTGGAATTAACTTATGATAACCTTTTTCACGAGCTACTTTAGAAAGCAGTTTAGTGTTTGAGCCAAATAATCCAAATTTAGGAGATAGTTTAGATGCAATAGTGTTTGCTACGGTACTTCTACTTGTGCCAAGAAATTCAAAAATTTCATCAACACACAATCCACTTGCTAATAAAAAAATTATTTCTTCTTCGCGCTTAGTAAGGATGGGCTTTTGTATACTGTTTTTATTGACCGGAGCTTCTAGACTCTTGCGTCCAAACATGTTTGTGATTATTTGAGTGTGAGATAAGACTTCTAGATAGTTACATTTTTGTGCGAAGCTTTGTATTCCTATTGTTTGACCATTATTGTGAGTGATTGGTACACATGTAACGAGATATGGCGTGAAGATTCCATTATATGGGATATAATCAATATAATTAATTGCACGGTTAGCATTTAAAACGGTTTTCTGTATTGAGCATATTTTTTGTGCACATTCTATAATTTTATCTGCAAGATTTCCATCATATTTACATTTAAATATGCCTTTCATAAACTCTAAATTATCAGTATCGTGGTATGATGTTCCAATAGCTTCGTGCCATGAGTTTAAACCTACTGAACGAGCTGAAAGGTTGGAACACGCAATAACACGACAGTTTTTATCATATAATGTGTGTAATATATTCTGATTAATCAATGGCATTGCGTAGCTTGATAAGTTCTGTTCCATATAATCCTTTCATTTAATATAAAAATATAATTACATAAAATCCCAAATACATCTTTAGCCTAGTACGTGAATTGCGTTTAATTACAGCAGTGCTTAACTCTATAGCGAAAATTCAAATATCTCTTTGTTAAGTTGCATTTTTGTTAAAACCGAACGTATAAATTCTCGGTCAATTTTATGAGTGGGAAATTTGCAATATATAATGAATCTTTCTTTTCCTTGATAACTAATTTTTTTGATGGGTAAAAACTTGTTACCTATAGCCAAAAATTGTTCAATTCTATCCGCTTTGTAATCATGTTTAATTTTATCTCCTGGATGATTAACTGATGCTGTGTGTTGATTAGCGCATTATCTACATACTGAGAATACAAAGGTGCAGTAGGCACCGATGTAGATTACGTGATATATATTTCCCATCATTTTTCTTAAATATTTAAACTTATTGGGATTAGTTATTAGCTGGATCCACTGCTTACACCTTATAAAATAATAGAAAGTAGTTGCAGTTTTTGAATTGAACCCAGCTAATAGCCTTTGAGAGCACAATATTCTATGCTACTACTTGGGATCGGTACAATAGATGATTTTGTCTATTCAGAGCTCTACAATAATGGATTAATGCTATGTTGTAATAAGTAACATCTGCGCGTGATTATATTGTTGAGTTCGAGTTTTATTTGATATGCTTATTATTTATCTGATTGTTTTGTAAGGTAATACTGTTAATTTATTCTTGTCAATAGATAAAAATATCTATTGTTGGAATTGGAGGTTGTTTTATACAATCGCTGTCTCAAAGTAGTGATAATTACTCTAGTTTATAACTATTGTTGTTATTGCAAAATTTATATTTCGAGAAGATGACAGATCATTCTCAGTTCAATTTTAGAGGGATAATAATATGAAATCACAAAAATTAAAGCCAATAGCTTGTGTGCTGTTGGCAAGCCTTTTTCTTGCTGGATGTAATGGCGGGCATTCTACTGCGACTGGATCTACTAATGCAACAAACGATGCTCAAATAATTGTAGATAATAAAGTCAATCAAGCTGCTTTTATTGAAATGGTGAGAAAGGCTCCTGCAGGTCCTGTTAATTATGAAGTAATAAATAGAAAATTTTATACAGATAGAAAGTACTCTGAAAGTGACTTAGGGTTCAATCCAAATTATAATGGTCCAGTTTCTCAGATCGCATTGCAATCCGATGCTCTAACATATGCAGGTTGGGCGGTAGCAGGTGCGGCATTAATTTTTACAGGGCCTGTGGCAGCACCGTTATTGGCTATTGCTGGTTTAGGTATGGAAATATATAGTGCTCTGTCTGAAGAAGATGAGCCAAATGAGTTAGCTAATCAGGTAGCAAACTTACAGAGTAAGGTGAAAACTCTAGAAGAGAATTTAGATAACACTCAGAATAAATTCTTTGCATATATGCAAGAGCAAGCTCAAGTCAATGTTTCTAACAGTGAAGCAATTTTTGTCCGTTCAATGGAAGAAATTTCATTTACTCCGCCAGACCCAATTTTTGGTGATAGTTGTTCTGTAGATGCGGCTAGTCTGTGGAGTAATTATGGTTCAGTTTTAGGTATGGATGTTCATGGTTGTAACCCAGATAACTCTAAATTTGACCTCATGAAGGCTGCAAGTGACGGCAGTAAGCTTTCAAGTTTAAACACATTAACTAATCCAACAACATTTATTAATGCAATGGCAAATGTTTCCGGAGCTATTATTCCGGGTGGGTATAATGGTGACTTTAGTCGTGTCATGATTGCAACTAAGCGTAGCCAGTCTGCTTTAATTGGTGTTTTAGAAGATATGTATAATCAACTAAATGCCGCAGTTCCTCAGCAAGGTAAGGGTGGTCAGTCTAATATAGTTCCATTGATTGAAGATTACAACAAGACAGTTAGTTATGTGTACTTAGCATCGATAAATTCTTTGCAAGGTGCTTACAACATTGAAAATATGAATAATTATTTGAATTATTTAAATGCTGTACACGCTATTCAACATGGAACGCCTCTTACTCAACAGCGCGGCTATGAAAATATTGCTGCGGTAAATTTTGTTGCTAAACCAGGGCAAACTGTCACACAGCTAACTAATGAGTATGCGAATATACAAAATAATCTATTAATGCTCTATACTGCTCGATTCAATGCATTGTTTAATGTTGTAAACAAATATATCATAACAGATAAGCCGCTTGGAACTCAGCAATACCCAGCAGTACCAACCCACTATACGGTAGAGAGTATTGAATACACATACCAAGTTCCACTTAAACCATATAATGAAGTATTTGCTAATTTAAAATCAGCTACTAAGCTGAGCAATCTACCAGATGGATCTTGGCGCGAGTCGGCAATCTTATATCAATCACCTGATATAACTGCATTTTACAATTGTTCTAACTTAAGCCCAGATAAAATAAGCAAAACTAACTGTCCTTCACTCTTTACGATCGAAAGTGGATATTATGACGGTATGATATTAAAAGTTTCTGCACTTAAGGCAGGGGCTAGTAAACCTACGTATAATCAGATATATAACAACCAACCATTTACACTTGCTTCTTGCGAAAATCCTCAAACCGCTACAGTATCAATAGCTAGTGGTGGTGCTGGTGTAGCCATGTGTGATAAATATAAAAAATGGGATGTAACTAAACAATTTCCAAATTCTGAAGACGCTTACGATAATCTTGGCAATAATGCAACGGTGACGTTGGCGCCTAATGGAAATGGTCATGAGTATAATCCGTATCGCTTTGATATTAATATGGGGCCCTCTTATTTTGGGTTTATAGAGACTGTAAACCCAAGCGATGAGGGATTAGTTAGAAATTCTGAGATCTCCGGGTATAGTATTACAGGAAATAGTAATGGGTATGTTGGTGCTTTGATAGATGTAATAATACCTGACTTTGGTAATGTACATGTACCAGTTTATATCGCTAATTTCTTAGATGGCGCTGTTATTAGCTCAGACACTCCTGACATGAATATACGAGCAACTTGTAATTCAGAGCAAGTTTACCCAAATTATACTCAATCTGAGGCGGCTAAATGTAATGGTAATATTAGTACTGAATTAGCTAATTATTTATCTAGATATAATTACAATAATGCTTTCATGACTTTTACTGACACATCAAAATCAACTAACAAGTTTGGAGTTACATATCTAAGTGGGCAAACAGGAAATTATACTACGAAATTAGTTATGGTTCCTTGTAGCCAATTTCCTGACTACTGTAGATAGTATAACGAGTTTACATTTGTTTTCACCGTTTTAGTAATGAAACAGTGAAAACAACAAATTTGTATTAATTATGAAGATTGATAGTGATGAATTTTTATAATGATGCAAATGAATGATAATTATGAAAGGTAATTTATAAATATGAAACGGATACAACTCATTAAATATTTAGTAGCCGTATGGTCAGCAACAGGATTAATTGCATGTAATGGCGGTGGTTCTTCGCCAACACCGGCGCCGACTCCATCACCAACTCCGCTTCCTGCCGGGCGTATTCCTGATGCTGGTATGGTTGACAGTATTGAAGTAGACACTTATAACAATTTATTCGCTGGCAGCATAAAAGGAAATGTTTATTTATCAGTAGATAGTACTGAGTCATGGGTGCTTGCCGGTGGTGGAACTATCCCAGATCATGGAGGAGTTACAGAAATTGAGATTGAGAGTAAAGGTAATCTGTATGCATCAACCAATACCGGTAATGTTTATATGTCACAATACAATAATTCGCAACTTGTATCTGGCTGGAACGTCGTAGGCGGAGGTAGTATGCCAGATGGTAGTGGTGTTGACTCGATGATACTTTCTAGCAGCGGCAAAATTTATGCGGGTACGTTCAAGGACAACGTTTACGTTGGTGATATTTCAACGCCTTGGCAAGAGATTGGTGCAGGACCATCTCCTGATAACTCAGTACTTAACACTATGGCACAAAATAATTTAGGTGGTATTTATACCGGTAATCATGCTGGAAATATTTATCTATCTGCTAATTATGGTGCAGATAGCTGGGTGCAAGTTGGTGCTGGTTCGTTGCCTGATGGGGGAAGTTGCAATTCTCTTGTGGTTAACGATCTTGGTTATGTATTTGCGGGCAGCTCTAATGCTCATGTTTATGTTGCAACTTCGACTAATTCTCAATGGCAAACAGTTACCGGATTGAAGATGCCTGATAATGGTGCAGTAACTGCGTTATCTATTGACTCTGGCAATAATATCTATGCTTCAACAAACTTGGGGTCTGTTTATGTGTCTTTACAAGGAACAGGTTCTTGGCTACAGTTGGGCAATGGCAAATTACCAATTAGTTTTCAGCCAAGTGTGGTAACTACGATTGACACAAACTCAAAGGTGTTTGCGGGTAGTACATCTGGCTATGTATATTATACATCAACAACACCTAGTGATAGCTGGACTATAGTTGGCGCAGGTAAGTAAACAAGTTGTTGATTGGTAAAGAAATTTCTCTCTATTTATTTATTTATTCTTTAATGCTTCATAACACAAGTCAGTAAGTGTTAGCATTTTAATAGGGATTAACCCTTCTCGCGGCTGCATATCCTGCCGAGTGCAGTCGTCTTTTTCATCAAATTAATATATACTGATTGTTTATTGAATTCTGGATTTATTTTAAATAGCTGGATTTTAGTTATTTGAACTTAAACTATAAAGTGTATCTATAATGTCATCCATAATGCCATATATATTGTCAATGCATAAATTCTAATATAATCCAATCTCCTCTTATGAAATAGCAAATTTTTTAACTTTTGCACTGCTTAATTAACGTCATAACATTCAGTATTGCATCATGATTTTTAAATAGAAAGTTATCATTTCTAAATTCCTAGTTTTGCCGTTTATATTAATATTTATAATAAGTACTGGATTATTTTAACCTATAATTTTTGGAGATTAAAAGTGGATGTCGTAATGTAAATGGGCGAGGTAATACCGCGTTCAGTTTTATTTAACTCAAGAGAAACCATCAACATGGCGCAATCAATATAAAATTTCTTGCTACATGACAGAAAATAAAAAAAGCTGACCATATCTTCAAAA
>CAZTBH010000046.1:3220-18788 GCA_964611845.1 uncultured Neisseria sp. | reverse complement strand
AGCAGAGGATTGAAAATCCTTGTGTCGGCAGTTCGATTCTGCCCCAGGCCACCATTTGGTTTCTTCGGTGTATCAAACAAAATTTTCTCTATTTTATAGCAGTTATTTTTCTTTATAATACTCTAATGTTTAGTCTGTTTTAATCCCAAAATTATTTACTTAATGGTTGCTATACCATCCGAATTTATGCTATAATCCGCAAATTTTTTTGAGGAAATGCAATGTCAATTCGACCAAATTCAGATATTCTGTGCCCGAACAACAACGTGGTAAAGGTCGCTGCATTTACCTTAGATAACCTTATTAGCTATTGAAAACTCACTATTTTTAGTGAGTTTTTTTTTGCCTGCAAGAATAATTAAGAAGGAATTATAATGCTTGAACAATTAATTTTAGATATGTATGCAGTAGATATGATCAAATTTGGGGAGTTTACTCTTAAATCTGGCAAAAAATCCTATGTCTATGCCGATATTCGTACGGCAATCTCACACCCTAAGATTTTTACTACACTTTGCGATTTAATTTATAGCAAAATGCAGGGGCTGACGTATAATTCAATTTGTGGTGTACCATACTCAGCACTCACGTTTGCGAGTGGAATCGCCTATGCACATCAAATCCCAATGCTCTTAAAGCGCAAAGAAGCCAAAGAATATGGTACGAAAAAAATTCTGGAGGGTAATTATCAAGCTGGTGATACTTGTCTGGTGATTGAAGATGTGGTAACTACGGGGATGAGTATTGGTGAAACTACGCTAGTATTGGAAAACGCAGGACTTAAAGTACAGGATATCGTGTGCTTTATCAATCGTAATCAAGGTGGTCAGGAGCGCTTAACTGAGCAAGGATATACATTACATAGCATTATTGATTTATATCAAGTACTTGAAATTTTACTTAAACATGGCAAAATTTCAGCAGTGGATAAAGCTCAAGCTGAAGCATTAATCGGAGCATAATATGATAGCAATGCAAAAAGCCTATTTAAAATTAGCTAATGGACGGGTCTTTGAAGGCTTGGCACCATTATGGCAAACTGCTGCCAGTTTTGGCGAAGTGGTCTTTAATACTGGAATGACTGGCTATGAGGAGACGTTAACCGATCCTTCGTATTCGGGACAGATTTTAGCATTTACCTTCCCGATTTTAGGGAATTATGGTGTGTCTGATGGACACCGCTGGGAATCAGCACAAATTCATGCTAAAGGAGTGATTTGTGAAACTCTCTTTGATCAGCCTGCACATCATTCTTGTAAACAAACTTTTTTACAATGGTTGGAACAAAAACAAGTGCCATTGATTTGTGGTGTTGATACCCGGGAATTAACTAAAGTTATCCGTGAATATGGTGTACTTAGCGGTGCAATTGTTTATGATGCCGAGCAAATTGTTGATTTTAATGATAGTATGGCAATAAATTGGGTTGAGCAAGTTTCACCTAAAGAAGTAACTACGCATGGTAACGGTAAATATAAAGTAATTGTGGTTGATTATGGCGCGAAAGAAAATATTATCCGTTGTCTGGAGCAATTTGACGTAACTTTAAAACGCGTACCGTTTGATTATGATTATAGTGCTGAGGATTATGATGGAGTAATGCTTTCTAATGGACCGGGGGATCCTAAGCAATGTCAAAAAAGTGTTGAAATCTTAGGCAAGGCTTTAGCCCGCAACAAGCCAATTTTTGGAATCTGCTTAGGCTCACAGTTAATGGCATTGGCAATTGGCGCGAATACCTATAAACTTAAATATGGACATCGTGGACATAATCAGCCATGTATTGATTTAATCAGAGATCGTTGTTATCTGACTTCACAAAATCATAGCTATGCGGTTGATGACAGTACTCTGCCTGATGGTTGGGAAGTAACTTTCCGCCATCTTAACGATAATACTGTAGCAGGGATTCGCCATAGCAGCAAACCATTTTCGGCAGTACAGTTTCATCCTGAAGCATCGAGTGGTCCGCAAGATACCTTTTACTTGTTTGAACAATTCTTTACTCAGATTGTAACGGGAGCAGCACAATAATGAAAAATATTTTACTTTTAGGTTCGGGTGGTTTACGTGTCGGTCAAGCTGGTGAATTTGATTATTCTGGTTCGCAAGCAATTAAAGCTTTTAAAGAAGAAGGTTACCGGGTAATTTTGGTTAACCCAAATATTGCGACGGTACAAACCGATCAATCAATGGCAGATGAGATTTATTTTGTGCCATTACAACACGAGTTTGTGGCACCGATTATTGCTAAAGAACAGATTAATTATATTGCATTGGGTTTTGGTGGACAAACCGCACTTAACCTTGGTTTGGAATTACATCATAGTGGTGTGCTAGCTGCGCATAATGTCGCAATTTTAGGTTCAAGTATTACGACGATTGAAGCTACTGAAGATCGCGATATTTTTCGTGATTATCTTGAGAAAAATCAAGTTAAAACACCCAAGAGTAAATCAGCAACAACTGTCGATGAAGCGATCGCAGTTGGACAGGAGTTCGGCTATCCGCTGATGCTAAGAGCGGCGTTTTCACTAGGTGGGCTTGGCTCTGGTAAAGTTTTTGATGAAGTGGATTTGATTGACAAGGCGAGTAAAGCGCTAAGCGGAGCACCACAAGTTTTACTGGAAGAGTATCTAACTGGTTGGAAAGAGTTTGAATACGAAATCGTTCGTGATTTGAAAGGCAACAGCCTGACGATTTGTAATATGGAAAATCTTGATCCAATGGGAATTCATACTGGTGAAAGTATTGTAATTGCCCCTGCGCAAACACTCAATGATGAAGAACATCAAAATTTACGTAATATTTCATTGCGTTGCGCTGAGATATTTGATATCGTGGGTGAGTGTAATATTCAGTTTTCGGTAAATCCAGCTAATGGTGACTACCGCGTGATTGAAATGAATCCGCGTCTGTCGCGTTCATCTGCGCTGGCATCCAAAGCAACTGGTTATCCGCTGGCATTTGTGGCGGCTAAATTATGTTTGGGCTTTAGTCTCAATCAGTTAACTAACCAAGTTACCAAAAAAACCAGTGCTTTTTTTGAGCCGGCGCTCGATTATGTCGTGGTGAAAATTCCGCGTTGGGATACCCATAAATTACGCTTGGCGGAGCGCACAATTGGCACCGAGATGAAATCAGTTGGTGAAGTGATGGGGATTGGACGCACTTTCCCCGAAGCTTTACAAAAAGCAGTGCAAATGCTTAATATAGGTGCATCCGGTCTACATGATTATATCTGGCCGATTCAGGATTTACGGCGTGAAATTGAGTTTGCAACCGATAGACGGATTTTTGCCCTGTATAAATGGTTTTATGCTGGTGGTGATTTGGTAGAAGCTGCAGCTTTATCACGGATTGATAATTGGTTTTTAACCCAGATTCAGCAAATTGCTCAAATTGCCTTACAAATTAAACAAGACTTGAATCCTGAATTATTACGCACGGCGAAACAGTTTGGCTTTAGTGATAAGACGTTGGCATTATTGAGTGAACAATCAGAATTAACTATTCGTAATTTACGTCATGAACACAATATTCGCCCAGTGGTAAAACAAATTGATACGCTGGCAGGGGAATTTGCGGCACAGACTAATTATCTCTATACTACTTATCATGGGCGTTATGATGATATTGCACCTGCAGATGAAGTTTATGTAATTATTGGTTCTGGTCCATACTCAATTGGTTCTTCAGTTGAGTTTGACTGGTGTACCGTGAATTTGGCACGCCAAATGCGTGCTCATGGCAAACAGGTTATTATTATTAATTCGAATCCTGAAACGGTGTCAACTGATTATGATGAATCAGATCGTTTATACTTCGAACCGTTAAGCTTAGAGCGGGTGTGTGATATTCTTGATTTTGAGCATGTTGCTGGAGTTTGTGTAAGTGTGGGCGGGCAAATTGCCAATAATCTAGCCTTGCCGTTACATAATTTAGGTTATCCGATTGTCGGTACTTCGCCTTTGGATATTGATAATGCTGAAGATCGGGCTAAATTCTCCTCGATGCTGAATGAACTGAATATTGATCAACCAAGCTGGATTAATGCCAAAAGTAGTGAAGAAGTACAAACCTTTATCGCCGAAGTTGGTTTGCCAGTCTTGATTCGTCCATCTTATGTGCTCTCTGGTGCGGCGATGAAAGTGGTGTCAGATCAAAAAACGCTAACCAATTATCTTAATGAAGCAGTATTAATTTCCAATGATCATCCCGTAGTAATCTCGCAGTTTATTGAAAATGCCAAAGAGCTGGAAATTGATGGAATCGCGCAAAATGGTAAAATCGTGATTGATTCAATCAGTGAACATATTGAAAATGCTGGGGTTCATTCTGGTGATGCAACTTTGGTATTCCCTCCAGAACGCTTATATTTAAAAACGGTAACCCGTGCTCGTGATAGCGCGCGTAAAATTGTTAAGGCGTTAAATATATCCGGTCCATTTAATATGCAATTTATTGCCAAAAATAATGAGCTGAAAGTAATTGAATGTAATGTCCGTGCTTCGCGTTCATTTCCGTTTATTTCCAAAGTAACCGGACAAAATTTGGTCGAATTAATGGCAAAAGTATTCTTAGGTCAAGAAATTGGCCAAAAATATAATACATTGGATTGCGGTATCATCGGTGTGAAGAGTCCGGTATTCTCGTATAACCGTTTCAAAGGCTCAGATCCAGTAGCGCAGGTAGAAATGTCTTCAACTGGTGAAGTTGCTTGTATCGGTAATGATATGCTCCAGACTTTCTATATGTCGTGGTTGGGGGTTGGACAGCGGGTTGATAAAAAAGTTATCTTACTCAGTGTTGATGACAAATATAAACAAAAACTATTGCCATTGGTGAAAATTTTGAGTGATCAGGGATGGCAGTTTGTTGCAACCGGAGCAACTCACGATATGCTGGTGAGTAACGGGATTCAATCCAAATTTGTCTTTAAAATTTCAGAACAGGTTGAACCAAATATTCAGCAGCCAATTATCAATAAAGCGGTGGGCTTGATCATCAATTTACCGCGTGATGCTTTTAATAATAAAGATAATTCCGATGGTTTCAAAATTCGTCGTCTGGCAATTGATTATCACATCCCATTAGTAACTAATTTTCAGTTAAGTGAGATTCTTCTTGAGTCATTAGCAGAATTTCACGGTAAGGAGATTGAGGTACAGTCTTATCGCAAATTATTAGCAGGAGTTCATCATGGTTAATTTACAAAAGCAGGGGCTGGTTGCATTACAGGATTTATCTAAACAAGATATTTTGGATATTTTAGCGCATGCCAAGCAGTTTAAGAATGGCTTACGTAAAAATACACTCGAAGGCAAAGTTTTAGCTTCATGTTTCTTTGAAGCTTCGACGCGTACCCGCTTATCATTTGAATCGGCAGTGGCACATCTCGGTGGCAAAACAATTGGTTTTGCCGATAGCAGCGCTACGTCACAAGCGAATAAAGGTGAGAGCTTTATTGATACGCTCAAGATGATTAATTGTTATGCCGATGGTCTGATTATGCGTCACCCGAATGATGGAGCAGCACGGTTAGCTTCTGAGATTATGACGATTCCAGTGGTTAATGCTGGTGATGGTGCCAATCAACATCCAACCCAAACATTGCTTGATTTATTTTCGATTCAAGATAGTCAAGGGCAGCTCGAAGATATTAATCTGGGATTAATGGGAGATTTGAAATATAGCCGCACGATCCATTCTTTGATTGATGCGAGTAAACTCTTTAAAATGCGCTTATTTTTAATCGCGCCGCCAGAGCTAAGAATTGATAGCCAAAATCTGATGGAATTAAAACGCCACGGAATTAGTTATTCATTCCACTCAAATGCTGATGAAGTTATTGATAAGCTGGATTGCCTGTATCTTACTCGTTTACAAAAAGAGCGTTTTAACTCAGAGATTAGTTGTTCTTATGGGATAGATCTAGAACTATTGCAACGCGCACGACCTAATTTGCGGATTATGCATCCACTACCACGGTTGGAAGAGTTACCGACTGAAATTGATGCTACACCATATGCCTATTATTTCCAGCAAGCACATAATGGCTTATTTATTCGTCAGGCATTATTGGATATTATTTTTGGAGCAGCAAACAATGAATAAAAAAATCGGTGCGATTGCCAATGGCGTAAATTTAGACCATATCCCACAGGGAAATGCTTGGTACATCATCAAGTTACTTAAACTGGAGCGCAAATTTCCAGTAGGAATCGGACTTAATTTACCAAGCCAACGCTTAGGATTTAAAGATTTGGTAAAGATCGAAAATTATCGATTGACTCCTGAGCAATTACGCAAAGTTAGTGTTTTTGCTTATGGTGCGACCTATAGCGAGATCGAAAATTATGAAGTGGTACAAAAAATCCAACTGACTTTACCAGAGTCAATAGAGGAAATTATTGTCTGTCCAAACCATCGTTGTGTGTCACATCAGTACAAATCATTGTTTAAATTGCATAGTAATGGTGATAATTTAACCGCCCAATGCCATTACTGTGAACATAATTATGACTTAACCAAATTAACTGAATTTAAATTGTAAATTAAATTGACATGATGCTTGATCTATTTCTACATTGAGTATTGGTAACCCTGTCATATTTGCGATATAATCTAGTATGCAAGGGATATGTAAGTCTCTTGCATTGTTTGTATTAATTTAAAATAGAGGAAATATTTATGAAAAAATTATTATTGGCGATTACTGCTTGTGCTATTGCTTTACCTGCTTTTGCAGCAGAAAAAGTTACTGAAGTTACTTTTGATAAAACACAAATGAAATGTGGCGATCGTCATATTGATGATGGTATGAAAGTAACAGATCTTAAAAGTTGTAAAAACTTTCAAGAAAAAAAATCTTATGTGGTTTTCCATGATGATAATTCTGGTAAAATTGTTAAGTGTAACGTTGACAAAGCTGGCGATTTAACCGTTGCAACTTGCGCAGCCAAAGGCTAATTTAATTATTGTAAATAATAAAAAGCATCCTGTTTTAGGGTGCTTTTTAAATTATGAAATGATTCATAGTGTTGAGTTACTTACACCTGATAATGATAACTAGACAAAGTTAGATAAATTGTGATAGAATAATAAAAATTTTAGGAATTTAATATATGAAAATTGCGCGCATATTGTTTATTTTGATTTCAGCTAGTGTGGCTTTATCTGCTTGTTCTACTAATGCTACTACAAGAGTTGCGAGTAATCTAACCTCTCCATTTCTCACAGATCAGGATAATCAACGTAGTGATGATACAGCACTAGAGGGACGTTTAAAAGATGATTTGGACAGACAAATACCAGGTAATAAGATCAAAGTTGTTGTCACAAATAACGACGTTTTGTTAGTTGGACAAGTGGCAACTGCAGCAGCAAAGAAACAAGCTGCTAATATTTGTGAGAACTCGCCAAGTGTTCAAGAGATTTTTAATTATTTAACGGTTAATGTTAATCCATCGTTAAATACTAACTCTTCGATAACGAAAGATGCGACAGATCGTCTAGATAAGCAAAATGATCTTAATGCATCATTAATGAAGGTTATCACCGTTGACGATGTTGTTTATATCATGGGAACTAATGTTGGTAATTTGGACGCGTTGAAGAAAGCTATTAATGGTATTTACTCAATTGATAATGTTCAAAAAGTAGTTAACTTGGAGCAAGTAGGTCCACGTGATTATGCTGCTGACACATATGGTCAGTAAATAAGTTTGATATACACTAAGATGATAAAAGACGAGCTGTTAGCTCGTCTTTTTACTGTAACAAGACTTGTATATTCAAGCAGATTCATTATACTGAGTTGCTGATTTACGCCCCTCTTATGAGCCGTAAGCTTTGTCATTTATGCCTACTAGTATTTCCAATCAGTTTGAGTATCGTTAACAGTAAGGTAAGCAGGGATTAATCCTGCTAAAATAACGTTCTTATTCTCATAATGAAAGACCTCTGGTATGTGGCTCACCCGAATTTCAATTCGTAATCCTTATTTTGCAACGGTAATCATGCTTGCGCTGGTATTACTTGGACTGGTTGCAATTAAAGATATTTCAGTTGAGGAGTTTCCTGACGTTAAATTTCCCGTTGCGGTTGTTACTACCAACTATAAAGGTGCTTCTCCTGAGATTATTGAGACCGATATTTCCAAACCAATTGAAGAAGCTTTAAATACTCTCAATGGTATCAAAACTATCCGTTCTTATTCATTTGATGGTTCATCAACAGTAGTTGCCGAATTTAATCTGAATGTTAATCCTGATGTAGCTGTGCAAGATGTCCGCGATAAAGTTTCAGGAGTTGCTGCAGGCTTTCGTAAGGAAATAGATAATCCATTGGTATCAAGAGTTGACATGAAACAGCAGCCGATGATGTCATTGGTTATCGGTGCGGATAATATGTCGCTCAGAGATATTACCGAGTGGGTGAATCAGGTTGCCAAGAAAAAACTCCAAACTGTATCTGGGGTTGGTGATGTTAAAGTAGTGGGGGGGATCGATCGTCAGGTACGGATTAATGTCGAGCCGTATAAGCTTCAGTCTTTAGGGTTGTCAATAAATGATGTAACCAAAGCAATTACCGCTGCCAACGATAATTATCCAGCTGGTGATGTTCAAACTAAAACCCAAAAATATAATATCCGCATTCATGGTAAATTATTAAACCCTACAGATTTCTCTAATATCGTGCTGGCTTATCGCAATGATGTCCCGATTAAACTAAGCGATGTTGCGACGGTGCAAGATGGACAGGACGAGTACAATAGCTTAACTTTAATTGATGGTAAACGCGCGGTTGGTTTGGATTTGCGTCCAGCGGACAAAGCAAACGTCGTCGATGTCTCTGAAGGTGTTTATAAAATGATTGACCAGCTCAATCAAATTAAGCCTGCAGGTGTGACGATGAGAGTCAGCTACGATCAGGCAAAATCAATCAAGCACTCACTAGAAGATGTTTCTGGTACTTTGGTTGAGGGGGCAGTTTTAACGATTATAATTGTCTTTATGTTTTTAAAATCATGGCGCTCAACCGTAATAACTGGTCTGACATTACCAATCGCCTTAATTGGAACGCTATTTGCTATTTGGGTGTGTGGATTTACCTTAAACATGATGTCATTGATGGCACTGTCGTTGTCAGTTGGTCTACTGATTGATGATGCGATTGTCGTCCGTGAAAATATTGTGCGGCATTTACATATGGGTAAGAGCCATTTCCAGGCGGCATTGGATGGAACCAATGAAATTGGTTTAGCAGTACTCGCTACAACCATGACCGTGGTAGCGGTATTTTTGCCAGTTGGTTTTATGCAAGGAATTATCGGAAAATTTTTCTTTCAATTTGGAGTTACAGTAACGGTTGCAGTGGTGATTTCATTATTGGTTAGTTTTATGCTTGATCCGATGCTCTCCAGTATTTGGCATGAACCACAGGATGGCGGTTGGCTGGCTAAATCACGGATTGGGAAATTTCTCAATTGGTTTGAGTCTAGTTTTGATAGTTTAATCGCAGCGTATGAGAAATTTATTCGTCGCTCATTGCATTATCGCAAAACAACATTATCGATTGCCTTAGCGATTCTGATCGGGAGTTTTATGTTGGTGCCATTTATTGGCGGTGAGTTTATGCCAACCGCGGATAAAGGGCAGTATACAGTTACTTTTAAAACTTCAACTGGTTCTAATGTTTTTTATACTGAAGCCAAAGTCAATCAGGTAAGTAAAATTCTGCGTGAGCGAATCAAAGAAATTCAATCAATCACGGGTGGAGTGAATAAAAACTTTGGTGAGGGCAGTAATAGTGCTACGCTTACGATTGATATTGGGCATAAAGCCTTGCGAAATAATACGCTCAACGATGCAATCGCGCAAACTCGGGAAATTTTAGAACATGTTGGTGGAATCAAAGTACGTAATATCATGCCTTTAGGCTCTCCTGGTGGCGATCAAAAGCCAATTAATGTTGATGTTCAAGGTGAGAATGTTGCGTCATTGCAGCGGATTTCCAATGAGCTAATGGATAAGATTGGCAAAATTAAAGGTGTTACCGACCTAGAAACCAGCTATCAAGATGCTGATCCAGCCTATAATATTGACGTCAATCGTGATATTGCCTCAAGTATGGGAATTGATATGGCAGATGTTGGTAATACTTTATCATCATTATTTGCAGGTAATAAAATTTCAACTTGGGAAGATCCACGTACTGGGGAAAATTACAATGTCGTAGTTCAAATCCCTGAGGATGAGCGTAATAAAGATGTATTAAATTTACTGCAAGTACCAAGTAATAGCATTGATCCTAATACTGGTGCACCACGGATGGTGTCTTTGGCAACCATCACCAAGACCAGAACAGGATTTTCACCCCGGGAAATTGATCACGTGAATCTACTGCGCAATGTTGCGATTACGGGAAATATAACTGGTACGGATAATCAGCAAGTTTATACCCAGATTCAGAAGATACTAGATAGTTATCAACTGCCAAGCGGCTATAAATTTAAACAAAGTGGAGACAGTGAAGATATGGTGCAGTCTTTTATGTATGCCGTATCGGCGCTAATGATTGGAGTCGCATTCATTTATATGATTTTAACGGCTCAATTCAGAAGTTTTATTCAACCGTTGGTAATCATGGTGGCATTGCCTTTATCTTTTGTTGGCGTATTTATTGCCTTGTTAACTTGTGGCAGTACCTTAAATATGTTCTCGATTATCGGGATTATCATGTTGATGGGGCTTGCAACCAAGAATGGGATTTTATTGGTCGATTTTATTAATCAGCAATTAGCAGAAGGTATTGAAATGACTGAGGCGATTGTCAGTGCTGGGAAAACTCGTTTGCGTCCGATTGTCATGACTTCAATGGCAATGATTTTTGGGATGTTGCCGTTAGCTTTAAGCACTGGAGAGGGCACTGAAGTACGTAAGCCGATGGCTTATGCAATTATTGGTGGTATGACTACTTCGACTTTGTTAACGCTGATTGTAGTTCCAGTATTGTATTCCGTAATCGCTAGAAGACGCAAAAAGCCGACCGAACTAGTTTCGTCCACACATTAACCTAAGAACGACAGTTAACTTACCATATGTTATTCCTGCGTAGGTAGGAATCTAAGATTTTGAAAGAGAAATAATGGAAAATAAATTAATCCCAATTAAGTTTGGTTTACGCTGGGTAATATTCTTTGTTCTACTTGAGTCATCAACTGTACCATTGGTTGCGATGAGTAATAGCATTGCGATTCAAAACATCGCTTATATGAGTATTATGGGTTTTATTGTTGCATTTATTTGTGTGCTGGTGTTGGTTAAGTTATTGCGGAATCTATTGATTAAACATTCTGCCAGCTTATTAGGTTTCGCTGCTGATGATATTCGGGGCTTATGGTATATTAGCGTGGTTGCGGGTATATTGCTGATGATCATGTTTTTTGTCCAGGATATTATTTATGCACATGGTTATGGTGATTATAGTGCAGGATTTTTCTCGGCATTACTCAGCGTTGGAATAAGTTTATTGATTTACGAGCTGGTTGCTAAACTTACTGGTTTTGCAATTAGAGTTCACTCAAGGAATCAAGTATATCAAATTCGTTTTCAAGTTCGAGATATTTTAATCTTAGCACTCATTTTTAGTATTTATGAGTTTTTTGTGTGTCCGATAACTAGCATCTGGGTTCCACGGCATGAGTACCGCGTATTGATTGCTTTTGCTTCAGGAATTGCTGGTGGTGCTTTTGGCGGAGTATTATTGTATCTGATTTCGCGCTTTGTTCCTCTTCATGCCAGATTGACATTACACAAGATATAGTATAAATTAATTAGCTTATCCTTTTAAGGGTAAGCTAATGTCAAATTAAAAATAAAAAGGTCAGAATAAATCTGACCTTTTTAGCGTTTATTGACTATACATTTCTTTGAGGTGAGAATTGTAGAAGTTTAAAGCTGTTGTCTTATCAGGCGGCATTATTACAAATAGGATATTGAGCTTTTCGATTAATTTCAAGGCTTTATTCGTTATACCAAAGCGACCTAATTTTAGCGTAGCTACGGCAAGCACTTTGCTAGCTGAGACAAGCGCATTTAAAATTATTTCTACTACATGATTAGATTATAACAACCGTTAATTCTTTGTAGTGTCAGTAATCAGAAATTGCTATCATTTAGTAAACGATAAATGTTCTGAACTGGTTATAAAAACTAATGCTTGTAACTATCAGTAATAGCAGCTTACTTTACTTTGATGCTTGTGGTTTATTGCTTACTTTTGCTACGGATGGTGTATACTTGCATTTTTGCAAGGTGCTATTTTTGTAGTAGCATGCCATCTTAACTCCGCCGTCCGCTGTGAAGTTGACCGTACGTAAGTTTAGCACTGTTGGTTTGGTATCATCTTCATCAATCTGATCACTACCACGCAATTTCATTGCATTTTGTCCGCTTATAATTTGAGTTTCATCTTTTACTACGACATTATTACAATAATCAGTTAAATTTGATTCTGCAGTTGAATTTTCGATACGAACGCCATTGCAGGTAAATGTTTGTTTGCTTAAATTAGCAGTACTCATTGCGAAAGTTGTGCCACTAATCAGATATAAAATAGCAACGCTTAATTTTTTCATTTTTTAGTTTCCATAAAAATTAGTATAAATAACTTACGAAAAGCTGAGTAACATAGTTATTACCCGATGGATTGGCTAAAGGGACTTGTTGATAAGCATAAGCACCAAATAAATTCAGCCCTTTAATCTGGGGAATTGAATAACTAACTATTAAGTCATATTCATTAGTCCCATTCCATTGTGGTAATGCCGTTTGGAAAGTAGTGAATGCTGGTGCAATTGACAAGTTACTGTCCAAGAAGTTAAATGATGGATTGATTTTATACGCACTACCTGCAGTTCCCATATCAACCAGACCTGCCATATATGGTGTAGTATAAAGTGGGTCAGTTGCCATCCCATAAGTATAAGGCGAAACGATTGCGCCAGAACCATAACCAGTTTGGTTGCCCCACACATTGTTATAGCCAAGATTTAAGCTAAACCACTTGTAGCTTAAACCACCCTGAATCCCGGCAAAATTACTGGATATTTGTCCATAGCCAGCATCAGTTATTGCGTTAGTACCATTAGCATTGCCTAAGCTACCGTTGGAGTTATTAGTTCCGCCTTGTGCTGCAATATTGAATGCTAGGTTCGCAGTTGGTTTAAATTTAATACTATTGTCGAGATAAAATAGTTCGCCATAGTTTTCAAATTCATAACCCCAGATACGTAGATTGTATTGGTTGTTCCAAGCAACATAATTTGCACCGACTGCTGCTGTACCGCCAGAAGTTCCTGTTGTCGTATTGTTGGCAATAGCTCCACCAGCATAGTCATAGCCTTTATTATACCAAGTAAGTCCAGTAAAACCGGTTTCACTGATTCCTTGCGCAGCATTAAAAGCTAATGCAGTCAATAGCCAACCGCCCCCAGCATCAACGTTAACTAATGCTCCTTGATAAGATGCTGGAACACTCATCATATTACTGTAGTAGTTTTGAGATAACCATGGGCTATTATTAATCCCAATTAGTCCCAGATCAACTTGGACTACGTTGCTATATTGATATTCTACAAAAGCTTCGGTAGGGTTGACTTGTTTATTGGATGGTAAGAATGGTGATGCGTTGCTATTGTAACCATTCATATTAGTGTCAAAATATGGATTAATAATTGCCATTGCGCCACCAAATGAGAAACCTGCTACTTGACCAGTCTGTGCAAAGAAGCTACCGCCATATGCATAGTTGGGGAATCCAGCTCCCGCACCCACGTATTGCGCAGATGCAGTTCCCCAGAAATTCCATGTACCATCAGCAAACCATTTCTCAGCGACGTTTTGTATTGCCATTTGGCTTTCACTGACATTCTGTGTACCACCCGCGCTGGTCGATGATATCCATGGATTTTGAATATAAGCATAACGGGCTATGTACGTATCATTGCTATTAACCACTGCTGCTGGTGCGGACTCTGTGCCATCCGCAAAAATTTGTTGATTTATAGCCAGAACGACTAAAGAATAGATTAATTTTTTCATGGGCATGTTTCCAAGATAGTTTTACGGTATTTTAGCGTGATTTACAGCTACTCAGAACTGTAAAGTATGGATTAAATAAATTAAATTAAGGTGCTTAAGATTAATATATATGTAAAACAAGATATAGCAATGTATTGGTGATTTTTTGTGGTGTTGCTAAATTACTACTTAATAACAAAAACTATTGATGCAGACCCTAACATTATTTTGTGTTTAAATTAGCTTCATGATTCAAATTTGATTATACGAGATTTTCTAATTTGGTATGTGTAAAATCTCTTCCTGTAATATGTTTAACTATTTGTAATATAGGGACCGAATAGAGATTTTATGCACTGGTTTTTATTTTTTTATGCAATATTCAGTCTAAATATCGTGGGGTGGGGTGAACAAGTTTGACTTGTATAACTTGCTACGTGACAGTATGCGACAACGCACGAGCAGTGGTGTGATAGGTTGGGGTTGTAAGCCCCCTCCCTACTCGATTGCTGCTTTACACATTACAAAAATTGTGACATGCATTATTTGCCAGTAAATTCACAATCTGAAAAAGCACCGGTTGTTGTATTTACAGAACATTTACTCACGCTGTTGGTCATAGAGTTAGTAACGTACGCAAGCGTTCCAGCATTGTTTAGCGCTATCCCAGTGGGAACACTAAAGCCAGTTCCTCCAGTATTAGCACAATTTGAAAAGGCACCGGTTGTTATATCTACAGAACAACTAGTCACTGTGTCGAGGGAGCGATTAGTAACGTACGCGAGCGTTCCGGCACTGTTTAGCGCTATCGAAGTGGGAAGATTAAAGCCAGTTCCTCCAGTATTAGCACAATCTAAAAAATCACCGGTTAAAATATTTACAGAACAACTAGTCACTGTGTTGTTGCCAAAGTTAGTAACGTATGCAAGCGTTCCGGCACTGTTTAGTTTTACCTCAGAGGGACTACTAAAACCAGTTCCAGTATTAGCACAATTTGAAAAAACACCGTTTGCTACAGAACATTTACTCACGCTGTTGGCCCCAGAGTTAGTAACGTACGCAAACTTTCCGTTACTGTTTAGTCTTATCCCATTAGGGGCACTAAAGCCAGTTCCTTTAGTATCAGCACAAGCTGAAAAAACACCGGTTGTTTTATCTACAGAACAACTAGTCACGGTGTTGCTAAAATAGTTAGTAACATACGCAAACGTTCCGCTACTGTTTAGTGCTATCCCAGCGGGAGTAGTAAAGCCAGTTCCTCCAGTATTAGCACAATCTGAAAAAACACCGGTTGTTGGATTTACAAAACATCTACTCACTGTGTTGCTATTAAGGTTCGCAACGTAGGCAAGCGTTCCGTCACTGTTTAGTATTATCGCATGGGGATTAGAAAATACTTCAATTGTTACAGTTACAGTGTAGTTTCGTGTGCTGCCATCAGCTGCTGTTACTACATATATAACAGGGCTTGTAAAGTTATT
>CAZTBH010000046.1:0-3120 GCA_964611845.1 uncultured Neisseria sp. | reverse complement strand
TTGCTGACTTTGGTGCTACAGTTACAGTTACAGTGTAGTTTTGTGTGCTGCCATCCGCTGCGGTTACTTCATATATAACAGGGCTTGTAAAGTTATTCGGTGTAACTCCGCTAACTTGAGCTGTCCCACCCACCGTTACATTTTTCCCACTTGTTGTAAATGTCGCTACTAAAGCTGTGACATCTGTACCAAATGGCAATGTCACTGCTATATTTTGACCATCTATTACTCCGTCTGTGCCATCTAGTGAGTATGCGGTTATAGCTTTTGCTGACTTTGGTGCTACAGTTACAGTTACAGTGTAGTTTTGTGTGCTGCCATCCGCTGCGGTTACTACATATATAACAGGGCTTGTAAAATTATTTGATGTAGTTCCACTTATTTGAGTTATGCCCCCAATATTTACACTGCTTCCATCGGTTTCAAATGTTGCAACTAATGACGTTAAATCGGTTCCGTAAGGCATTGTAACCGAAATTTTGTTACCATTGATCACGCCATCTACTAGACCGTTTTGACTTGGCAATGAAAATGATGTTATATTTTTAAAGTAAGTATCTTCTATATTTGGGTTATTTGGAGAGTCAGCATTGCTTCCGCCACCACCGCATGCGAATAACATTAAGCACACGCTCCACAAAAATAGCCACCATCCACATTTTTTACGATATAATCCCACAATAAAATCCTTTTATAAAAAAATATATGTGCTATTTTAGCAATGTTATTTGTTAATAAATGTCCAATTAATCGGACATTAGAAAAGCTATGCAAATTTAGGATTAATTGTTGGCTGATGTTTGACGAGTTCTATAAAGACAGTGTCGCGTTTATTTAAGGAATTCATTATTAATATGGTCTTATTAATCACCTTGGAAGCTAAATTATATAATGAATGAATGCCAAAATATAAAACAATCAGACTCGAATAGTAAAAATTCAAATTCGTTATCAATTATTATTGATTATTATCAAAATATTGAACAAAAAAGGATATTTTGTGTCATTGATTTAGACTATACAATAGTGGCAATAAATGAGCAAACTATAGATATTTTTGGGTTATCTGGAGAAGTAGTCGGTAAGAATTTTTTGCATGATTTTGAAAGAAGTGATAATCGATATAAATTTGTGAGTGCAAATTTATTCGACTGCGTATCCAATAAAGTTATAGTCAAATTTTTAACTGCTAATAAATCTCGGAAGAGCGGATATGAAACTTTGTTATATGAATATATTCCTTTAATCGATAAAGTAAAGAAAACTGTTGTTGCAATTTTAATTTCTGCTGAATTACCTTCTATACCTCTTAATTTTCATAAGCTAAAAGAGACTCTTAAGGGTAATAAACCTAAAATTGATATAATGATTGATAAGTTAGTTTTGTCAGAAAGAGAGAAAGAAATTTCATTTTTATTATTTCATTGTCGGACAAGAGATGAAATAGCGCAAATTTTGTCCAATATTTATGATAAAAGCATAACAGAATCTTCGGTTAGGAAAATAATTCAGCGTAATCTTTATGATAGATATAATGTTGTAAATGATATAGATTTAAGAAATGCAATTAGAGATACAGGGCTTCATTTAAGAATTCCAGATGCAATCAGCGAGGACTTCATTTTTACACTTAATGATCTTTAGGAGATATTTATTTTAAACTAAATGGGTAAATAGCCCATATACTAATCTAATCATAATCACTTACAATCTGCTTATGTTTAAAAGGATTTAGCTTAGATTACCCAGCCGAAGAACAGAGTGTGTCCTAAATTTTGTGTCAATCTGATTTCTATTTCATTTTAAGATCAGATTTTCCCAAATTTGATTAACATTTGTTGATATGCCATAGCCCAGTCACGGATCGGCATGGTCCAGCGTTTGGATATGTTCTGGATTGCCAAATATAATGTCTTAAATACAGCTGTATCATTAGGAAATGACCGCTTATTTTTTATCACCTTGCGTAGAGTCATGTTCAATGATTCGATTGCATTAGTGGTGTAAATTGCTTTACGGATATCTTTGGTATAGCCAAATAAGGTGTTTAACTGATCCCAGCGATTGTACCATGATTTGCTTATCGCCGGATATTTTGCATCCCATTTTTGAGCAAATTCATCGAGATTTTCTAAGGCAAGTTCTTCTGTATCTGCTGAATAGATGGTTTTCAAATCAGCAGCTACTTCTTTACGATCTTTCCACGGTACAAAGGCTAGTGAGTTACGTACCATGTGTACAATACATGACTGTACTTGGCATTCTGGATAGACTGAAGCTATTGCATCAGGAAAGCCAGTCAAACCATCACAGCAGGCTATGAAGACTTCTTTTACGCCACGATTGTTTAATTCAGTTAGAACATTTAACCAGAATTTAGCACCTTCATTTTGTGATATACACATTCCAAGTAATTCTTTATTGCCATCAGTACCAATACCAAGAGCTAGATATATCGACTTATTAATGATTGACTTGTTTTCTTGCACTTTAACCACCATACAATCCAGAAATAAAATAGGATAGCGTGATTCAAGTGGACGGTTTTGCCATTCTTTGACTTCATCGTTAACACTGTCCGTAATTGAAGATAATAACTCTTCAGATAAGTCTTGATGGTAAAGTTCATTAATCGTAGCGCGAATATCGCGCATAGACATGCCACGAGAGTAAAGAGCCAAAACTGCATCATCGATGCCTTCAAGGCGCCGTTTATGCTTTTGGATTAGCAGAGGTTCAAAATCAGAATTACGGTCGCGTGGAACATTGATTGGTAGGTCACCGCTATTGGTTCTAATTGTTTTACTGCTAAAACCATTACGACGATTACGTGAGGAATCACTGCTTAATTCGGTGGATTCTGTTGTTGATAGATGATGTTCTATTTCACCAGATAAGGCACTTTCAATGATTCGACTCTTCAAGCCATGAATCATAGCTGCTAGATCGGATTGAGTTTTTACACCTGAAGAGATTAGCTCAATTACTTCATCTGGTATTTGAGCTAATAAATTTAATTTATCTTGAGTAAGATGAGGATTTTTTGCCATTTTGTAAGTCCTTTTAATTAACGTTAGTTTAACTAAAATCAGACAAAAGCACAAAATTTATGACAGACTC
>CAZTBH010000045.1:0-20062 GCA_964611845.1 uncultured Neisseria sp. | reverse complement strand
CAGGGCTAACAGCGGACTTGCACCGCCTAGATGTGCGCCATGTCTGGCGCACAAAGAAAAGCAGCTATAAACTATAGCTGCTTTTCTTATTATAACAAATATTTATTTGATATTATAAAATGCATTTAGTCCAGGATAAACTGCGTTTTCACCAAGCATTTCTTCAATACGAAGCAATTGATTGTATTTCGCAATCCGATCTGAACGAGACATAGAACCAGTTTTAATTTGACCTGTGTTTAATCCAACAGCCAAATCAGCGATTACTGAATCTTCAGTTTCACCAGAGCGATGTGACATAACTGTAGTCCAACCAGCAGATTTAGCCATTTCTACCGCTTCAATTGTTTCGGTTAAGGTACCAATTTGATTGATTTTAACCAATAACGAGTTAGCCATTTTATTTTTAATCCCATTGGCAACAATTTTTGGATTAGTTACAAAGACATCATCACCAACCAATTGAACTTTTTTACCCAAACGTTCAACTAATTTAGTCCAGCCAGCTTTATCTTCTTCACTCAAGCCATCTTCCAAAGAAATAATAGGATAGCTATCCACCAAGTTTTCCCAATAGTCAATCATTTGATCTGAATTAAGTTTTAAACCTTCAGATGCAAGGTGGTAATGACCGTCTTTATAAAATTCTGACGCAGCAGGATCTAAAGCAATCATGATATCTTTGCCCGGAACATAGCCAGCTTTTTCGATTGCTTGAATAATCATTTCCAAAGCTTCTTTATTGCTATTTAAATTTGGTGCAAAACCACCTTCATCGCCTACTGACGTTGGAAAACCACGTTCATTACAAATTGATTTTAACGCTTGGAAAGTTTCAGAACCATAACGCACAGCTTCGCGTAAACTTGGCGCACCAACTGGCATAATCATAAATTCTTGAGCATCTAAGTTATTATTCGCATGAGCACCACCATTGATTACATTCATCATTGGAACAGGTAACATTTTTTTGCCAGCACCACCCACATATTTGAAAAGCGGAACGCCCAATTCATCAGCAGCGGCACGCGCAACTGCGATAGATACCGCTAAAGTGGCATTAGCACCTAAATTTGATTTATATTCAGTACCATCTAAAGCGATCAATAGATTATCAATGGCAGTTTGATCCAATGCATCCAAACCAAGAACAGCTTCAGTAATCGGACCATTTACATTAGCAATTGCTTTTAAAACGCCTTTACCGTTGTAACGTGCTTTATCACCATCACGCAACTCCAAAGCCTCACGTGAACCAGTTGATGCACCGCTAGGTACTGCCGCGCGCCCAAAAGCACCAGACTCTAAAACTACATCAACTTCAACCGTTGGAAAACCACGTGAATCAAGAATTTCACGAGCAATAATATCAACAATAGCAGACATATAATTTCCTTTTAAATAATTAACGACTAAAACAATTAATATTTTTTCACGAGTTGGTCTATCGCCATAATCTCAGTTAAAAAATCTTCAATCTGATACATTGGAAACGAATTAGGTCCATCAGATTTCGCTTCATCCGGACGCGGATGTGTTTCCATAAATATTCCACTGATCCCAACAGCCACCGCAGCACGTGCCAATACTGGCACAAATTCACGACGACCACCAGAGCTATTTCCTTGTCCACCCGGCAACTGCACCGAATGAGTAGCATCAAAGACTACCGGACAATTAGTTTCACGCATCACCACCAATGACGTCATATCCGAAATCAGATTATTATAACCAAAACTAACCCCACGCTCACACGCCATAATTAGTCCATGACCTTCAACACTCAAAGCTTTATCGGTAACATTTTTCATGTCCCATGGCGCAAGAAACTGACCTTTTTTGACATTGATCGGTTTACCCGTTTTAGCTACCGCTTTGATGAAATCAGTTTGGCGACATAAAAATGCTGGAGTTTGCAAAATATCGACAACCGATGCAACTTGATCAATCTGATCGGCATCATGAATATCAGTTACTAGTGGCAAACCTAGTTGACGTTTAACTTCTGACATAACCCGCAAACCTTCGTCAATCCCAGGACCACGAAAAGTAGTACCTGAGCTGCGATTAGCTTTATCAAAGCTTGATTTATAGATAAAATTAACCCCTAGTTTACTAGTAACTTCTTTTAGATAACCTGCAGTATCAATCGCCAACTGTTCAGATTCAATCACACAGGGACCAGCCATTAGAAATAAGGGCTGATTCAGACCAACTTCAAAATCTAATAATTTCCATGAGTTCTGTTGCATAAATACCCCTCTAAAATTGATTCATATTAAACAGATGCTGGATCTGCCTTGTGCTTACGGTACAGTAACGCAGCATTAACAAAAGCACTAAATAACGGATGACCGTGGCGTGGATTAGAGGTAAACTCAGGATGGAATTGACAACCAAAGAACCACGAATGATTAGGTAACTCGACAGTTTCTACTAATTTCTCACGTCCAAGTGAAGTTCCACTAACTACTAAGCCTGCATTCACCAAATTACCAATTAAGCTGTTATTAACTTCATAACGATGACGGTGACGCTCATGTATTTTATTACTACCATAAACATTTGCTGCCAAACTACCAGTAACTAATTCACAATCTTGCGCACCTAAGCGCATAGTTCCACCCATATCAGTGTTTTCATCACGAGTTTCTACGCTACCACTTTTATCTTCCCATTCATCAATCATACCAATTACAGGATAAGAGCTAGTTTGACTAAATTCAGTTGAATTAGCATCAGCATAACCACAAACATTCCGTGCGTATTCTACTACGGCTAATTGCATACCTAAACAAATTCCTAAAAATGGAATATTATTCTTACGTGCATATCCAATTGCCTTGATTTTACCCTCAACACCACGATTACCAAAGCCACCAGGTACTAAAATTGCATCAATATTTTGCAATGATGACATATCACCACTAGCCAAGGTTTCTGCATCAATATAGTTAATGTTTACGCGTGATTTAGTATGGATACCAGCATGAATCAATGCTTCATTCAATGATTTGTAAGACTCGGTCAAATCAACATATTTCCCAACCATCGCAATTTCAACTAATTGTAATGGATTTTCTAAATTATTAACAATCTTATCCCATAAGGTAAAATCAGCGGCAGGTGCATTAATTTGCATTTTTTCACAAATAATGTCATCAATCTCCTGATTGTGCAACATTCGCGGAACTTTGTAAATACTGTTTGAATCATAACAGCCAATTACTGCACGCTCATCCACATTGCAAAATAAAGCAATTTTTTGCTTTTCTTCAAGTGGTAATTCACGATCCATCCGACAAATCAAAATATCCGGCTGAATCCCGATTTGCAACATATCTTTTACTGAATGTTGGGTTGGCTTAGTTTTAAGCTCACCCGCACTAGCAATATATGGCACCAAAGTCAAATGCATAAATAATGTATTGGCACGCCCAAGATTTTGGCGCATTTGGCGAATGGCTTCCAAAAATGGTTGTGATTCAATATCACCGACCGTACCACCAATTTCAATCATAGCAACATCGTAACCTACAGCACCTTCAATAATCCGTTCTTTAATTTCATTGGTAATATGCGGAATTACCTGTACTGTTTTTCCTAAGTATTCACCACGACGCTCTTTACGAATCACTGACTCGTAAATTTTACCCGAAGTGAAATTATTCTTTTTAGTCATATGTGCCGAAATAAAGCGCTCATAATGCCCCAAATCCAGATCAGTTTCCGCTCCATCTTCGGTTACAAAAACTTCACCATGTTGCATCGGGCTCATCGTGCCTGGATCAACATTTAGATATGGATCAAGTTTCAGCATAGTAACTTTTAGACCACGCGATTCTAAAATTGAAGCCGTCGAAGCTGCGGCAATTCCCTTGCCTAGAGATGACACTACCCCACCGGTAATAAAAATATACTTAGTCACGCTAATATTTCTTTCTTTAATTAAAAAACGAGGTGACTATTTGCCCCTCGTTGTTATAAATCTACGCTTTTTGTTCCATATACCCGTCAGCACCGCCGCGACGATCTATGCCAAAGTGATGACATTTCAAAACTGTTCGCAAGTGTCCGCTCCACTCCAATAAACTCCCAAGACTAATCTCGGCAATAAGGATTTTAGGCATAACTAGTCCATTAAATAGTATTTTTAATGGCGGTATTATAACATAATCAACCGCATTTTGTTCTTTTTAGACCAGAATCGAAACTAAGCTTTAAACTGGATATTATACAAGCTAGCATAGACCCCATTCTTAGCCAATAACTCATCATGGCGACCTGTTTCGGCAATCTTACCTTGTTCCATCACGACAATTTTATCAGCATGTTGAATAGTTGATAAACGATGTGCAATTACTAGCGTCGTACGATTTGCCATCAAGCGATCCAACGCTTCCTGTACTAGTTTCTCAGATTGATTATCCAAAGCCGACGTCGCTTCATCAAGTACCAAAATTGGTGCATTTTTCAAAATAGCACGAGCAATTGCCAGACGTTGTTTTTGCCCACCTGATAAACGAGTACCATTTTCACCAATTTGGGTAGCAAAACCTTGCGGTAGCTCTTCAATAAATTCTAGAGCATTCGCAAGTCGCGCGGCATTATGCACTTCTTCTTCACTAAAATGGCTATTGCTACCATAGGAAATATTGTTATATACCGAATCATTGAAAAGCACGACTTCCTGACTAACCAGTGCGATTTGATCACGTAATGATTGCAGGCTCAAACTATTTAACTCTACCCCATCAAGTTTAATCAATCCAGACTGTGGAATATAAAAGCGCGGGATTAAATTTGCCAAAGTAGTTTTACCACTACCCGAGCTACCCACCAAAGCTACAGTTTCACCAGCTTTAATTTCTAAATTAATATCATCCAACACATTTCTTTCCGAGCTTGGATATTTAAAAACTAGGTTATTAATTTGAATATCACCAGTAACTTTACTAATTTTATGTTCGCCATTGTCAACTTCTTCATGTTCATCAAGGAAGCTAAACACTGATTCGGCAGAAGCTAGACCACGTTGTAGTGACTGAGTAACATTGGTAATTCGTTTCATTGGCTGCATAATCATAATCATGGCAGTAATAAATGACACGAAATCACCAGCTGTAAAGCCATTGGCACGTGAACGAGTTGAAGCAAAGTATAGTATTAACGACAATGCCACAGCTACCAAAAACTGGCTTACACCTGAATTTAGCGAAGAAGTACCTGATTGACGAACATTATTATCTTTAATCGCACGAACACTTTCAGCAAAGCGTGAGGTTTCATAATTTAGACCATCAAGTAATTTAACAATTTTTTGCCCTTGCACAGCTTCAGTAACTACTTGCGTCATTGCACCGTATTGTTCTTGATTGTTTTTATTTAATCTACGCAAACGTTTAGATAAAATTCGTACTAAGACTAACACAAAAGGTAAAGTAAAGAAGCAAAATAAAGTTAATTGCCAGTTGGTATAAAATAACAATGCCAACAAACCAATGATCGTTAAACCATCTTTTACCGTTACCGTAATAATATTAAATCCAGCTTCGGTAATTTGCGTCACATCATAGACAATCCGCGAAATCATCCGTCCTGAATTATTATCGTCATAATACTGCACTGGCATACGTAAGAGTTTTTGGAACATTTGCGTACGCATTTTTTCAACGATAGTACCTGAGAGCCACGTTGAAGTAGTTTCATTGACATAAGCAGCAATCGCACGAATCAGAAATATGCCCATTACCGCCAATGGAGTTGCCCACATTGCAGTGCGATCCTGATCAGTAAAGCCTTTATCAATCAATGGCTTCATTAATCTGGCAAAGGCAGGTTCAGTTGCCGCAGCCACTGCCATCGCTATTAGTGAAATCGTAAACTTCTTCCAGTAGCCAGTCATATAAGTAGAAAAAATTCGTTTGTATAATTGGTACGAGTCGCCCAATTTAACCTTTGCCATACAAGCCCCAATGCATAAAATTGTATAAAGTTCAAAATTATAGCATAATATATTGTCTTGAGGCTTGAGAGCTACTTATTAAATAACCTTTATAAACACAATCTATCATGTGGCAAAAAAAACTTAAAACAATAAAAAAACAGTTACCTGCTACCAGTCCGGCAGTTAAACCTGTTGCGACGGCACCAGATACGCGGCAAGTTAACTTCAGTGAATACTGCCAAGCACTACAAGTAGTGCCACTTAAAGCAGAGGTTAAAATTTACCAAAACTCAAAGCTAGTTATTAAGCGACGTTCAAATTTAGAACAAATCAGACCAACTATGTCGCAGGAATTTGAATTTTTTGATGAACACGATTCAACAAGTGAATTTTTTCGCCATGGGCAAAAGAATTTACCCAAAGAGTTACGTAGCGGCAAACTAAGCATGCGCGCTAGTTTAGATTTGCACAGCTACAGCAAAGCGCATGCACTGGAATTACTTAAACGGTTTATCGAGCAACAAGCTCCGGGTGCATGCATCAAAGTCATACACGGGCAAGGAACTAACTCTACTTATAATCAAGCAATATTATTGAATGCAGTTCGCAAATACCTTAGCCACCTGCCTCAGGTCTTGGCTTATAGCTACGGCACGCCAGCTCAGGGTGGTAATGGTGTAACATTGGTTAAGCTGGGGAATTTATGATGTTAGGCAAGATTAGGTCTCTACCTAAATCATAACTTAGATATTACCAAATTGATTACTTTTTTCTTCAATCATACCTATTCATTAATAGCTAATTTTTTAGTTCCATATGGTGGTAAACTAATAAAACAAACAAATATAAATCCGAGAATAACAATAAGGCTCTCAATAAGGTACATAGCACTAATAGAAATAAATGTATCATAAAAGTCAAGCAACACATAGAGTAACAAAACACCAATTCCTGATATGCTGAAAAAAGATGCTTGTAATCTACCTTGTACTCTATTGTCCGTGAACATTTGTCCATAACTTATAATTAATGCCCATGCAGACAAACCAAAGCCGACAAAAAAATATCCAATAAAAGTACTAACTTCACTGTAGTTATTTGCAAATAACAATAAACTGATTGCTAGTAGAATCATTAATAGTCCTATAGCAGATTTCAAACCTAGTTTATTTGATAATGTAGGTGAGAATATTCCCCCAAAAATCATGCCAACAGAAAATACTACTTCAAGTAATGCAAACTCTCTAGATCCCGCATGTAAAATTTGTTGAACAAATGGCAATAATAATACTGGCAAAGTCATCAATAAAATAAGCAATAACATCTGAGCTAAATAAATTGGTATTAACCGTTGTTGTGATTTTAGATATTTAAATATAAAGAAATAATCTCCCAAAAGTTTACTGAATGAAGCTTGAACCCGATCTTCATTTGACAATTTGTTATATTTCATTACTATGTTAAAAATGCTTGCAAGAATAAATAATATGCCACCTACCATCATCGTTACATAACTACCAAACCAAACAATTAATCCGCCCGATATACCCATACCAACTCCAGTACCCAATTCATACAATATATCAACGGTAGCGTTTGCATTAATAATCTGATCTTCATCAATAATTTCTTGCATTAGTGGTAATGCAGCTGGCATATAAAAAGAGACAAATATACCTAAGAGCGATGCCAATACATAAAGATTGGGATGATATGATAGAATGTAGCACAAACTAAAACCAACTACACAGATACCCCAAACTAAATTAGAAATAACAAGTAAATACTTACGATTGTATATATCAGCACAAGTTCCAAAGAATGGACCGAATAAAATACTAGGCAACCATATACATGAAAGTAATATTGTTAATGACGTTACGGTATTATTATTTTGATAAATTTGCCAGGAAATAGTAATGTAAATCAAACCATTTCCCAATGTTGCTAAAATACCGCTCAATACAAAATAAGAGTACGAGCAATTCTTAAATAGCTCGAAACGCTTTTTAATATCATTTATAAACATTTAATTTCTTCTAAATATTATTATATTATCTTAGCGTTCATGGAAAGCCTCCGTAGTATTTTGAATCAATGGACTCAGGAAATAGTCAATCAATTTACGTCGCCCAGTTTTAATTTCGGCAGTCACCATCATCCCCGGATTGAGATAAACATCAGTTCCATTAACTGGCATTGTAGAGCGATCTAATTTGACGTAAACATTATACAAGAGCTGTTCTTTTTGATCAGCTACAGCATCGGCAGAAACGCTAGTTACCACCCCATGTATCGTACCATAGCGCGTAAAAGGAAATGCGGCAATTTTAACCTCAACTTCTTGCCCATCATGCACAAAACCAACATCTTTATTTTCTAGTTGTACTTCCGCCAAAATTCCACCACTACGAGGAACAATTACCATTAAAGCCTGTGCAGGAGTAACCACCCCACCAACAGTATGCACAGCAAGTTGCTGTACGTATCCGCTAACTGGCGCACGTAGCGCAGTATATTCTTGATTTTGTTTAGCTTTATCCAAGTTAGCTTGTGCTTCGCTAAGTTTTTGATCTGCATCTAAGACTTTTTGACCAATGTCAAGTTTAAAATCTGAAATCGTTAATTGATATTGTCGGGAGAGTTCTTCTTTTTGAGCTTTAATTTCGCGGATTTTACCTTGCTCTTCAGCAACGCTTTGTTGAAGTTCAATCCGTTGTTTGGAAATATCAAGATAGCCATGTTGCGACATAAATTTTTTGTTATAGAGCTCAAGATAATCGGATTCCTTTTCTTTTAGCATCGGCAAGGTTTGACGATATTTACTCAAAATTGCATTGGATGTACCAATCGCTTCATCTAAAGAAACCTGATGTGCTTGAATCGACTGTAATTTATTCTGTAACTCCAGCCATTGATTCTCAAATTGATTTTTGCTATTTTCAACTAACGCAGCATCCATACCACTAGTTGGCCAACTCTCAAGTGATTTATTATCCAGACGAGCGATTAAGTTATGATCTTTGATACTATCCAATAGACTTGACTGATAATCACGTTCAGCTTTTTTGGCATCTGCTGCAGAAATAGTTGAATCAAGCTCAATCAAAAGCTGACTTTCTTTAACATACTGTCCATCTTTTACTAAAATCTTACTCACCGTCGCAGTATTCATTGGCTGAATATATTTAACAAAGCTACTGGGAATAATTTTGCCATTGGCTGTAGCAACAATATCAATACTACCAACGATACTCCACAATAATGTCAACAATAAAAAACTACACAGCAGCCACAATAAGACTCTTGGCAATGGATGTGGTGGTGTATGCTGAATCTCCAGAACCGCTGGCAAAAACTGCATTTCGTCACGACGAGTTTCATTTTTAGCGCGGTTGCGGTCATGCCATGATTCACGAATTATTTCGCGATATTTCTCAATTAACTCTTTGACAACCAATTTATTCCACATCTGAATTAACCTTGCAAGGAATGAAGATAACGATATAAGCCATCATTGCGCGCTAATAATTCATCATGGCTGCCACTTTCAACTATCTGCCCTTGCTCCATTGCAATAATCCGATTGGCAATCCGTACCGCAGATAAACGATGTGCAATAATTAATACGGTACGTCCGCGGCAAATTTCCTGCATATTATCTTGAATTACCCGCTCAGATTCATAATCAAGTGCACTAGTTGCCTCGTCAAAAATCAAAATTTTAGGATCATTAATTAACGCTCGAGCAATCGCAATCCGCTGACGTTGTCCACCTGATAAACCCGAACCATTTTCACCCAAAATCGTATCGTAGCCATGAGTTAATTCAACGATAAAATCATGTGCACCAGCCAGCCTTGCTGCCCAGACTACTTTATCTAAAGGTGTATTTTTATCACTAATCGCAATATTGTCTCGAATCGAACGATTAAATAAATTATTTTCCTGTAGAACGACTCCAATTTGTCGGCGTAACCATGCTGGATTTGCCATACTCAGATCAATACCATCTATCATTACCCGCCCTGATTCTGGCACATACAAACGTTGCAATAATTTAGTAAGCGTACTCTTACCACTCCCAGAACGCCCCACGATACCGATAATATCGCCGGGGTTAATTGCCAAACTAACATTTTTAAGAATAAGCTGCCCATCCAAAGAGTAGCGGAAATTAATCTTATCAAAATTAAGCGCACCTTTAATCACTGGCATAACGCTACTATTGGCGGCATTATCGGCTTCAGTCTTATTATTAAGAATATCACCCAACCTTGCTACCGAGATTCCCGTTTGCTGAAAATCTTGCCATAGCTGCGCCAAACGCATCACTGGACTAGCTACCTGCCCAGAGAGCATATTAAACGCGACTAACTGACCGACGGTTAATTGATCATGAATTACCAGACTTGCACCCCACCACATAATTGCAACTGTCACTAGTTGATTAACTAAGCTTACACCCTGACTACCTACCATTCCCAAAGTAGTAGTTTTAAAACTCGAATGAACATAACTTGCGAGCTGCTGTTCCCAATGATTAGTCATCTGTGGTTCAAGCGCCATCGCTTTAACGGTTTGGATATTATTGATTGACTCGACTAAAAAAGATTGATTTGCCGCACTTTTAGCAAATTTATCATTGAGTGCCCTACGTAAAATCGGAGTAATTAGCACCGTCAACAAAATATAACAGGGAATTGATAAGAGCACAATAATAGTTAATTTAACACTGTAATAGAGCATCACCGCAATAAACACGACTGAAAACAGTAAGTCCAAAACTAAGGTAACCGCATTTCCAGTCAAAAAACTACGGATATTCTCCAGCTCACGCACTCGCGCAACTGATTCACCAACTTTACGCTGTTCAAAATAACTCAGCGGCAAACGCAGTAAATGACGAAAGAGTTTTGCTCCTAGCTCGACATCAATTCTAAGCGTGGTATGGCTAAAAACATAACTCCTGATACCGCCTAAAATAACTTGAAATAAAGACACAGCTAGTAAGCCAATTGCAATTACCTGCAAGGTTGTCAAAGCACGATGTACCAGCACCTTATCCATCACTACCTGAAAAAACATCGGCGTAATCAGCGCCAGTAACTGCATGACAAATGAAACTAGCAAAACTTCGCCAAGCAATTTACGATGCTTGATCAATGGTGGAATAAACCAGCTAAAATCAAATTTGGCAATATCACCGCTAATACTCGCCCGTGATACCATTTGAATGGCTTCACCTGACCAATTTTCAGAGAGTGTTTGAAAACTGATTTCTTCAGGCTTACCATGCTTGGGGTGTTGAATCAGAAGTTGCCCATTATCATTAACACGGGCAATTATAAAGAACTCTCCAGAATTATCTTTAGCGATTAAGGGCAATGGTAGATGTTTAATCCGCTCAATCTTTATTGTTGAGTGGCGGGTCTTGAGTCCTAAATCTTTGGCAATTCGACAAATATCAACACCTGTGAGATTACCATTATGCTTATACTCATGTTCAATCTGGGCAGCATCCATCACCACATTGTGAAACTGCCCCATCATCACCAGACAAACTAGACCGCTATCGATATTCTGCTCCATATTAATTACCAGTTACATTTGCTTGTAATGTCCCATAGTCATAGTAACTAACGTAATTAGCGGTTACATTTGCTCCATTAATATTGATATTGCTCATATAAAATGGTGTTACATACCCAACGCTTTCACCTTGAATTACTGACTCAGTCAAAGTTGTTGAATAATCAGCGCTGGCTGTACCAACCATTACACCGGATTCAAACAAAGCACCACTTACTGGATTAGATTCAAAAACTTTGGTTAACCGCGCCGAACCATTAGTAATATTACCACCTAAAATACCACTCTCCAGATTAAGACACGACTGTAGACCACCGCTATAAGCTCCATTAGGTAATGCGCTAATTGTTGTGTTATAAGCTGTACATGCAGAATTAGGATTTATCGTAAAAGTTCCTGAATCAAGCAAAGCTCCCGAATTTTGTTTATACACTGAATAATTAGCACTAAAAGTATTTCCTACTAGCTGGCAATTAGTTAATGTAATTACCGCACTGCTAATATTGAGACTGGTAGGATTATTTGAGACCAAATCCGTGCCTGATAAACAACTGCTAGTTGAATCATCATTAGTCACGATTGTTCCAGATACCATACCAAGATTGGTATTATTGAAATTCATCGCTAATTGCAATATCGTAATCGGTTGCCCAAAACTGTTTTGTGCATTAATAAAACCAAAGACCGCACCATTGCCATTATAGCCAGATTGTGCCGTTCCGTTGTATATACCCGGTGCAGGCAAGCTCAGTAAACCAGTATTAGGTGGAGCACCCAAACATCCGCTAAGCGAAAGAGCTACCGGCAGTGCGAGTAAAAATAGATTATTCCGTTTAATTAATTGCATATTGTTTCCTTAAAAATTTGTACATATTCAGCGTTTCATTGTATTGATTGACGCATACAAGATTATAACGTTTTCTGATATTTCATTTCCAATCCCCAATCCTACTTAGTTGGATCAACCCAAGTATTTGCTAGCGCACCCTGAATCGTATCTTGCTGTGCGAGTGTGAGACTTGTCTCAGCCATTGGCTTGACATCAAATGTTGCCATTGCTTGCACCAAGAGATCAATCGAGATATTTGAGATATGCTCGCCATCCGCAAGTTCAATTTGTTCAACCTTATTTGCGCTGCCACCATACCAATTTTTAACTGTTATTTGATCTTGATTAGTTAAATTATTAATGGTTAAGTCTTTATTATTTTTTTTAAACCATAAATCTTCTTTTCTTATTCCTTCGCCAAGCTTCATGACATCATTACCACCTGCGTCCTGAATTATATCGGCACCATCACCTTTACTGAAGATATAGGTATCATTTCCTGTACTACCATTGAGCACATCATTACCAGCTCCTCCGTTTATAATATCATTACCACTTCCGGCATTGATTATGTCATCGCCTGCTCCAGCCAAAATAATATCATCACCACTTCCACTGGTGATATTGTCTTTACTATCGCCACTGAGAATGATTTGATTGTTACCATTTCCAGCATTAATCTGATTACTACCATCGCTGGTAATATTAATACTATCGTTGCCAATGCCTGTACTAATTGTATTCATGTCGTTCGTTAGTTGTTGATTGTTTAGAATTAAAGTAGTATTACCAAGTGTATCGCTGAGTTTTACTTGTGTTCCAGTTAACTCATAACTATCATCACCATAATTATTAGCAACCGTTGTAGCAGCTCCAGTTGCGGTTATTCTAACCGTATCATTGCCATCACCAAGACTTAAGGTAAACTTGTCTTGTGCCTCATTACTAGTGATTTCCAGTACATCATCACCAGCGCCACTATTTAAAGTTAAGCTACCAGCATTGCTTTTAATTACATCATTGCCACTACCACTAGTAACTGTATTGCTACTATTACCGCTGATCGTAATTTGGTTAGTTCCATTACCGGCATTGATTGTATTAATACCATTACTATTCACAGCAATCATATCGTTGCCAACTCCCGTGCTAATAGAGTTACTCTCACCACTTAGCTGTGAATTATTAAGATTTACGGTGTTATCGCCACTACTTAATGTTATTTGTGAGCGAGTATTATTGATATTAATCTGGTCATTACCACTACTGCTAGTCACAGATGCAAGTTCACCACCATTACCATTAAAATTTAAGCTATCGTTACCAGCTCCTAGATTGATGGTGTATTTATTTAAACTTTGGCTGTTAGTAATCGTTACATCATCATCACCATCACCACTGCTAATGGTAGAAACTCCGCCACCAATTGTTATGCTATCATTCCCACTACCAGTTGTGATCTTATGGTTACCATCTTGAGCCAGAATGGTGTTATTACCATTCCCCAAGCTTAACGTACTATTTGCTAAATCTTGGACTTTAACCTGATCATCTCCACTACCTGCAGAAACACTAAAAGTACCGCCACCGCCAAGATTAACTTGATTCGTACCTTCTCCTGCACGAATCGTAGTTTGACCACTACTATTGATTGTTATCTGATCATCACCTGCTGCTAAAGATATGGTATTGATGTCACCAGCTAATCCTGAATTATCCAGATTAATCAGATTATTTCCACCTAATGCACTGACTTGAGTATTAATGTTTATAAGATTAAATTGATCATCGCCACTTGAGTTACTGACTTTGATTGCGCCACCAGTGCCATTAACCTTCAAGCTATCATTGCCTGCACCGAGAGAAACGCTAAAACTACTACTCGTCTGCGTTTTAGTTATAGTTACATTATCATTACCAGCACCAACATTAATATTTGAAACCCCAGCTCCTAGTATTATATTGTCATTACCAGTACCAGAGGTAATAGCGTGATTACCATCTTTAACTAGTGCGTTATTGTTGCCATTGCCTAAATTAAGCTTAACGTTGGCATTATCATAAACTTCGATGTTATCATTACCAGCACCGCTAGTGACAGTAGTTGCTATACCGTTGGAATTAATATATGCTTGATTGTTCCCTTCGCGCAGATTAATCTTAGCACCTTGTTCCAGCCAGAGATTATCATCAGCATTTGAAGTCACGGTTTTATCATTGCCAAATACTTTAGCAGTAGTAGCCAATGCTTCAGCTAACAACATAGTCATGCCGTTATTAAAGCTGATATTTTCAATACGATTGGCGCGATTGGTAAAATCTTTGATGGTGATTTGGTCATCAGCGCCCAGTTTGATAATTAAATCATTTTCAATTTTGCTATAGCTTACTTCTTGCTGAGTGATGTTGTTTAGTTGAATAGTATCAGTACTTGAGTTACTTTCTATGATCGTGTCTTTGCCATCACCTTTGTTGAAGATGTAAGTGGTATTATTGGATGTTGTATCAGTAATAGTATCGTTACCTGCTCCAGCGACTACTTGAGTTTTAGTGCCCGTTAATTCAAGATTATCATCTGAAAATGTACCGTATTTGGTAATTAGTTGTGCTTCTACTGCTGCATTGAGATCGAGAATACTGCCATCGTCAAGCTTAAGTTGTTCGATGCGATTATCCGCTGAACTAAACCATTCACTGACACGGATTGAATCGCTGTTAGCATTAGTGAAGTTGATTAGCAGGTCGTTATTGTCTTGAGTAAATTTTAGCGCTGAGGCTTGGATTGATTGTAGGTTTAGTGTATCAGTCCCCGAAATATCGCGGATAGTATCCTGACCATCGCCAGCTTTATAGATGTAAGTATCGTTACCACTTCCACCAGTGATCGTATCATTAGCTGTGCCAGCATTGATGATATCATCGCCAGAACCTGCGTCGATAGTGTCGCGACCTGCTCCGCTGGTGATGGTGTCGTTTCCATCTTTAGCGATAATTGTATCGTTACCTCCTGCGGAAGTTAGTATGTCGGCAGAGTCAGTACCAGTTAGATTAACGCTGAGGTTTTTAAGGTATTCGTCTTTGGTGAGTGTGCTGCCATCAGCAAAGGCAATCAGCTCAATCTGACGATTGGAGTTGACAAAATGATCTTTAATAGTTAGACTATCACTACCAGTTAAACCAACCTGTATGAGTAAATCATTATTTACTCGTTTAAAAATCAAATCATCTTTGCTTATTTCTGCACCAAATTCAATAACATCAACTAAATCAGTACGACCTCCAGTGTCTTCAACCGTATCTTGCCCATCTCCACGATTAAATACATAAATATCATCTTCATACGCACCTTGTAAATAATCATTACCACGACCACCAATCAATGTAGTGGATAGTACGTTTGGACGATTACTTATGACTAAACGATCATCTCCATCCCCACCATCTAGATAATTATGTCCTTCATAACCATTGAGATAATCATTCCCATTCCCACCGTAGATAATATCATCCCCTGAACCACCGAACAAAGAATCATTACCGTCACCACCATCTAGATAGTTATTACCGTACTCTCCCTGAATATAGTCATCCCCTAAACCACCATACACGAAATCATCATCCCTGCCACCATTCAAGAAATCATTGCCACTACCGCCCACAAGAGTATCATTTCCATTATTACCATACAAGAAATCAATTCCGTCACCACCATCGATAAAGTCGTTGCCATTCATACCTCTTACGAAATCATTACCTCCTTTAGCATAAAATACTTCATCCACCCCAAAACCAAAGATTGTTTCACTATTATCGGTACCAAATTTTTGTGCTACTGCTTCACTAGTTTTTATGCGCGATCCATCATAGAACTCCAAGTTTTCAATAATATTCCTTGAAAAATCAAATTCATCACTATAAACATTATTAATTTGAATACTATCATCACTGTTATTAATTTTTATAATTAAATCAGAACCATATTGAGTAAAGCTTAAATCATTTAACGATATTCCTTCTCCAAAGCGTAATACATCGCCAATTCCATTGGTAGAAATAGTGTCCTTACCATCCCCTTTATTAAAAATAAATACATCATTTCTGCTACCAGCAACAATCGTATCCGCACCAATGCCACCCCAAAAAACATTACTTCCAAAAGATAGGTCGCTGGTATCCTTTAGATAATCATTACCATCGCCGCCGATTAATGTATTTTTAACTGCAGAGCTATAAAGTTGATCATTTCCTTCCCCGCCATCTAAAGTGCTATTACTTCCACTTCCATAAATGGTATCATTACCAGACATTCCGTACAATGTATTTACTGCAGATGAAGAGCCCCATATAACATCATTATCTTTACTACCTAAGACAATATTTTGTTCTACATTATCAATTCCATCTACTGGATTTGCTGCTAAATTATCAACAATAAACTGATTCATTATTACTTGAGATTCAGAAGTAAAAAGAGCACTTTGTGTCAACTTAATATGGTCATAAAGCGTTATCATTTCCATGGCAACTTTATTCTTGTTTGCTATCTGGTTTGCCCATTGGTATACTCGCGTAAGATCTAGAATAACTTTACCATCTTGTACTTTATAATCAGCCAAGTTAAAAATATTGGTTCTACCACTAGCTAATGCCAAATCTTTCTCAATATCAATTTTTAGAGAACTATAAGAATTATTAATAGCGTTAGAATCAAGATTAATCCCATAGTAAGTTCCAGAATAGCGCCCATCAACTTTGCCATCAGAGCCATCCATTGGATCAATAAAATTAGACATCGCAGCATAGAGACCAGTAAATTTCTCTAATACACCAAGTTTATTAATCTCATCTGTAGTCAAGTTAGTTCCCCGACCACCAGCTGGATGTGGACCAGTTTTTAGCGTTGAGGCAATCGTATCCATTTGCCCAGTTACCGCCCATAGTTTGACAATGTCTTCAATATCATTATCACTAGGAAAATCTTTACTCATATAGCTGCGAATTGCAATGGCTAAATCTGGAGACAACGCGGCAGCTTCACGTAAATCACGTACCCGCCCACTGCCACTAATATTAGGAATATCATCTACTAAACTGGTATCAATTCTATCGCTAAATTCGCTATCTACTGGATTACTCACAAAGTTAAATGCACTACTACTCCCCGTAGAGCCATTTACAAGCGTAAAACTTGAAAAACCAATTTCAACATTACCATTGACTGCATTTTGTACTCCAGTAATACTGGCTTGAGTGCTGATTGAAGTTATGCCTAGCTCGTTTAGCGTTTTTAGTTCGCTCGCTTCGGAGATTCCGTTTTGGTTTTTATCTTGCCACACTTTAAGTTGGCTAAATGCCACATCATTGGCATCGACTTTATTATCTTTGTTAGCGTCCAAATCAGCAATCGCTTCAAATGCATTCTTAGCTTTTCTACCGTTACCAAGAATTGTATTATCACCAAAAATTTCCAGACCTGAAGTAATTTTACCGTCGTTATTGATGTCTCTAACCACCAATCCATCGCCTGCTGCCACCCAACCTGTTCCAGTTTTGATTCCGTCTCCATCATAATCGAATAAAATCCCAGCATTTAACCCAACAGTTTCAATCTTACCTGAACCATCCAAATCTAAAGAAAGTGGATCATATTGCTGTAGTTTCTTATTTGGTGGAAGACTCGCAAATAAAAGATATGTTTGTTTATCAGAATTTACTATATCCTGTTTGATCGCATACTTCGGGCTACCATCCTCATATTTCTGAGATAGCATGAAATTAATTGTACTCTGACGCGCAGCTGCTACCTCTTCCGCAGTACCAACTGTTGCTAAATTTACTTTATTATAAATCTGGTCATATTTTTCAGTAATTAGCTGAGTTCTATCATCGCTTGTTCTTTGCCAGTTACTTCTATAGTCAACAACACCAAAGAAAAACTCATGCTCCTGATTAATCCGCACTTTAGAATGAGTGGCATCTAAAGCATCAATCTCGTATTTAGTTTTATCTTTAAATAGCTCAACTAAGCCTAATTCTTGCTTATCATCCAAACCACCTTTATTCGTACTAATGTAAATATCACCAGATATTGCTTTTAATTTTTCAGAATTAAAATTGACTACATCATGAACATTAGATGGATTACTTATTTGAATAGTAATCGTTTCGCCTAGCTGACTTTGCGCACTGGAAGCATCGCCTACAATAACATAGTTGTGGAGATTATTAGTATTGCCTGAGTGATAGGATTGGTAGAGTTGATTATTGAGTTTAGCATCCGATATATTTTTGTTCAACTCATTCAGTTGTTGGTAAAGTTCATTTGAGTTATTTGGTGGATTTTGTTTATCGGCAAGTTTGTCTAAAATATCTTGCTGACTCGCATAATAATCATCAATGGTTTCTTTAGCAATTAGCTCCAGTTTATCCAATACAGGAGCACTGCTTTGCGGATTAAATGCATAACTTTCTCCACCATAGCTGATTGCCAACATCTGGCTAATCGCACCACCTTGATCAAATCCAACAAAGTCAAGCTGACCGCCACCATGTTCGGCAAGATATTTAGCGGTTTTGGTGACTAACTCGCTTGCAGCAGAATATGCTGACATATCTGCTGTGCCATTACTAACCAAGACATACTCACCATTGCCATCAGTATACACAAAACCATTGTAACCATCTTTGTTTGACGATAAATCATTAACTTTTGTCCATAATGTGCTATCTTTACCTGCAATGCTATCCGCACCAACACTACCGCCATTAGCTAAGTTAGAGCTATCCTGATACGCTAGTGTTTTATTGGCATAACTCACATAAATCTGATTACCGTCTGTTGTCAAAGTTGCTCCATTAGCTTGGAGTTGTTGAGCTAAAGCGTCAATATCAGCTTTACTTCCAGCTTTGGCAAACACCGCTTGCTGATAGCTTGCATCGTGGAGTTCTCCGATTAACTCGTTGCTAACTGCTTTAGCTTTAGCATCGCTGGGCATAAAAAATAGCTCATAATCTTGGGAGATTCTAATAATATCACCACCAATAGCATCAATTTCAAACTTACTTTTATCCTTAAATAGCTCTAAAAACTCGGTTACTAACGGGTTATCGGGGTCACCTTTAGAAACATTTAAGTATAAATCAAATTGATTGGCGCTAAATTCATTTAGTTTATCGTAAGAAAAACTGTTTGAACTATGTTGCCCAAATAATGAACTCAAATCCTGTGATTGCTCAGAGCCATCTTTTACCCAGTAGTTTTGGTAGTAGGTAAATGGATCTGTAAACTGTGTTAATTCAAGATCGTTTAGAACACTCAATCTAATTTCTTGACCGAGCTGTTTATAATAATGCGAGCTAACTAAATCACCTGTTATCATAAAATTAGTGATATTCTGTGGGTCGCTGCCAGATTGATAATGTTCTACCAAGTGTTGTAATTCAACGATTGCATCAATTTCTTGTTTTTGTTTCTGCAAACTTTCGATTTCTACAGCAACAGCTTCCTGATAAGTACTACCACCTAAGCTGTTCTTCAATGTGTCAATATTGCTTTGAATTGATGCCGACTGTTTACTTAAAGCATCAAAATCATAGTTTTGGCTTTTCATCTTATCAAGAAGAACTTGTGTATTAAATGGCTTGCTACATGACAGAAAATAAAAAAAGCTGACCATATCTTCAAAAATAGGTTA
>CAZTBH010000044.1:0-21973 GCA_964611845.1 uncultured Neisseria sp. | reverse complement strand
ATCTGATCTTAAAATGAAATAGAAATCAGATTGACACAAAATCTATGACACACTCGAATTTATCTTACAAGTAGTAATAATAATTGTAAGCTCACCCGTTTTTGGTTATAATCCCCACTTAATACTAAATATGATATTACGACCATTAGGCGTAAAATCAAAAATCAATTTTTATTTCAAGATATATTTTATAAAGGACTTGATATGCATACAAGTACCAAATCAATTCTACAAATTTTATTTAGCTTTTTTCTGTATCTAAAATTTAATAAATTCATTACATCTTCAAAATGTTTAGCTTATTCCTAGAGTACTATCAGTAGCTAATAACATGCGCACAAAAGTACATAATGAACCATTTCAAGCCGTAAGAAACTCCAAGAATCAAAAATAAAAATTTTGTTTTTAATATTTTAATTAACTTTATTTATTGATTATCGTGAGATAAATTTACCCTAAATAATTACAGAGAAACTATCATGACTAAATCCAATACAAACTACTTAACACTACTTTTATTATGCCTTGGCTATTTTATTGACTTTTATGATTTAACAATCATGGGAGTCAGTTATAACGAATTGATCCAAGAACAATTTAATATTACCGTAGTTGCACAAATTCAACAAACTTATTTAATGATCAGTAATTTCCAGACGATAGGGATTTTTATTGGCGCGATTCTCTTTGGGATTCTTGGTGATAAAATCGGGCGTGCTACTGCAATTAAATACAGCATACTGCTCTACTCCTTATCAACCATTGCGGCAGTTTATACACACTCATTACCATTATTCATCTTGCTTAGAACGCTATCTTATATTGGACTAGCTACTGAGTTTTCGACTTCTACGGTTTTAATTTTGGAGCTCTTTCCAATTAAATCTGCAGCTTGGGGAACAGCAATCCTTTACTCCTTCGGTGTACTTGGTGGAATTACCGCGACTTCAATCGGCATGGTTTCATGGAAAGCAATGTTTTTATGCGGCGGAATTGCTGGACTGGCACTTTATTTTGGGCGTGGTAAAATCAAAGAATCAGACAAATTTTTATACGCCAAAGAGCACTCTGAACAAAAATTTGGCAGTATCTGGTTACTCTTAGGCAATCGTCAATACGTTCTGAAGCTCATCAAATATTTTCTCATGATTACGCCCTATTTTGCGATGATTACCATGATGTTTATTTTTCCTAATTACATCATTAAAACTTACACTTTAGCTTATGCAACTAAGATGCTATTATTAGGATTCTTTGTTGGAAATATATTAAGCTGCTTATTAAGTGCTTTTATCAGTATAATTTTTAAAAACTATAAACCATTTATGCTATTAAGTTTGTGCATCTTTCTGGTTCTAATGCTCAATTTTAAAAATATTCCAGAACCGGGAATTTTAATCTACAGTATTGGACTAGGAATGATTGGTGGTGGTTACCCTATCGTCTGGGCACAGCAAATTGCCAAAGAATACCCAATTCATATTCGTAACCTTGCCAGTAATACTCTCTTTGCATTAGGAAGAGCTTCCAGCATAATATTCAATCTTTTTATTAGTGGCTGGCTGGCGGTTAAAGGTGCCTTTGTCAGTAATGCAATCATTACCACTATAATCGTATTTGTTTTAGCACTTAGCAGTATTATTTTTTCATTTGGCAAAAAAACCTCAGCTGCTCAAATCGATTCTGGGGAAATTAGCTCATGAAAAAATTCGCAATTGCCGATTTTAATGACTATAAAGCACAAGCCAAAAAATAAATTTATTAGGACATAAAAATTAATGGCTAAAATATTAATTGGAATCAGTGGTAGTATTGCAGCATATAAAACTATTCTTTATTTACGAGAATTACGTAAACTCAACCATCAATGTCGCGTAATACTCACTACAGGTGGCGCGCAATTCGTCACCGCTAATTTGCTTGCGGCTTTGGGGTGTAAAGTTTATTGCGATCAAACTCTAGACTTAACTAAACCTGAACAAGCCATGCTACACATTGATCTTGCAAAATGGGCTGATCGCTTCATTGTTGCCCCATTATCTGCGCATACACTCGCCAAATTAGCTCATGGGTTTGCAGATAACTTATTAACACAAGTTGTTTTAGCTTATGATTCAAGTATTCAACCAGTTTATTTAGCACCAGCAATGAATCAACAGATGTGGCATAACCTAGCTACTCAAGCCAATCTTCAGTTATTAAAAGAGCGTAATTTCACAATTTGGGAACCTGCTGCAGGGTTACAAGCTTGTGGTGATAATGGTATTGGACGCATGATTGAGGCAGAGCAATTAGTTATGCTGACAGAACAAACTTTAGCGAAAGCAACATTAGTCGGTAAAAAAATTATTATAACCTTAGGTGCAACTGTTGAACCGATTGATCCAGTTCGCTTTATTTCCAATCACAGCTCAGGCAAAATGGGTCTGGCCTTAGTCAATGCTGCATTAGCGCGTGGTGCACAAGTCGTTGCAGTATATGGCAAATTAACGATTAACTTGCCAACACACTCGCATTTGCAGCAAATTGAAGCGTTAAGTACGGATGAAATGCTTGCCTGTGCATTAACTCAAGCTATTGATACAGATATGATAATTGCTTGTGCTGCGGTTGCTGATTACAAAGTTGCAAATTATGCACCACAAAAAATTAAAAAAAATGTTGAGCAGGTTATACTTAAGTTAGTTAAGAACCCTGATATTATAAGCACTGTAAAGAAAAACTTCCCCCAGCTATTGAGCGTTGGTTTTGCTGCAGAAACAGAAAATATAATTGAACATGCGACGAGAAAACTAAAAACTAAAGGTTTAGAGCTGATAATTGCTAATGATGTCAGTGAGCAGCAAGTATTTAATCAGGATACTACCAAAGTAAGCATTATCAAACAAGGAGGCTTGATAAACGAGTTCAGTGGCAGTAAAAAACAAGTTGCCGAACAAATTTTTGAGCAACTGGAGCCATTGCTATGCAAGATGTAATGGCACTAGATATTGGTAATAGCCATTGTAAAATACGCCTTAAGTCACAAGATGTTATTATTTTAGTAAATCAAGATATTTTTGCAAATGATTTTAAATTAAACTTAGAGCAAAACTACTCACAATTGATTATATCTATATCGAGCGTGCTAAATATTGATCATACCGAAGAGTTGCTTGAAAAACTAAGTAAAAAGTTAAGCTGGCAGCAAATCAAACGCATAACTTGGCAAAGTAATCAGATTCTTCGGACTGCCCTACCAATGCAATATCAGGAACTAGGCTATTTAGGTAGCGATCGCGCATTAAGGATTTATTATTTGAGCCAGCTTGAGCAAAATCACCCACAAATCGGTATCGGCTGTGGGACTGGATTTACGGTTGAAGTAATTCATCATGGCAAATTAATTGAGAGCCTTATCCTACCTGGACTTGGGTTACAATTAGCCAGCTTATTCCAACATACGGATAAACTCCCCACGATCAAACCTAAGGAAGTAGAAGATATTCTGAACAACGACTCCGCTAAATTAACCACTAATTATGCAATTTGTGCAGGAATAATTCAGGGATACATTGCCCTCATTACACAACTCATTCAAAAACATCAAGCAAAACAGATAATTTGCAGTGGAGCTTATGCTTATTTGATTCAAAAGTTTGCACATATTAACATCCGAGATAAAATCAAAGTAATTACGCACCTTGAGTTGGATATTCTTCAGCAATTCGTTGAACTCATGATTAAAGATAAACAAGGTATTTAGCTGCCATAGACTGTTTATTCTACTCTTAGGACTTCGCACAGAGTAGTCAATCCATGATATAATCTATCCTTTTAATTAGACCGTTTACTGGGCAAATTTAGGCACATGGCAACTAAAAAGAAGATATTTATAACATTAATGGCAAGCGCTGGGCTAATTGGCTACGGCTATCCATTGACTGCGTTAAATTATCTCGCGCAATCATCTTCAGAGTCAGTTCCTCAGCTATGTACAACCCAAGATTTTGATTGGTATGAAAAATCTGGCGCCGATAGCGTAACTATACCTCAAGTAGAATCACAATCAATGTTTGTTCAGGCAGACACCATTACCGGACAAAATAAACAAACCCATATCGCACAAGGTCATGTAATTGGTTATAAAGAAAGCCAAACCATAACTTCTGATTGGTTGATATACGATCAAGCTCACGACCGCGCAACTTTAGGTGACAATTATGTACTTACCCGTGAATATGACGCGGTACAAGGTAAATGGGCAGATTACTACCTTGACTTAAACAAAGGTACATTTACTCAAGCACGAGCATTCTATAACAAAGATAATATTAGCGCCACTGGTGAATCAATCTCAACCCAAGATAGCAAGCATATGACTATTGATAATGGTTTCATGACTGCATGTAATCCCAATGATCCAGCGTGGTATATAAAATCTAATAAAATGACTTTCGACTATCAAAACTCTGAAGGTTCTGCTCGAAATGCAACGATGTATTTCGAATCAATCCCAATTTTTTCTTCGCCATATATGACTTTTCCACTTGGGGAAAGAAAATCTGGTTGGTTAACGCCAAATTTTGGTGGAACAAGCACCGCCGGAACGATGTTTTCTGAAGCTTACTACTGGAATATGGCTCCCAATTACGATATGACAATAACGCCTGAATTTTGGACAAGTCAAGGGCTAATGATTTCGGATAAGTTTCGCTACATGACAGAGTCTAACGTAGGATCTATTTATACCGAGCAAGTACCATACTCATATGGTGGAACAACATCTAACACCTACCGTTACTATTGGAGCTTGAATGATACCTATAGCCCGTTGCAATACTTTACTACTGGCTATAACTATAATGTAGTATCGGATAATAATTATTTTAATGATTTTGGTAATTTCTATTCAGTAACGGATAATGTAAATTTAGAGCAATCAGCGTTTGCACAATATAAACCGACTTGGGGTTTGGCTAGTGTTAAAGTCGTAAATTATCAAACCTTATATCCTTATGGTTATGGAACGACTATTCCTATTTACTCATCTTATCCTGCGGTTAATTTTAACGTTAATGATCAAGACATTGGTTCAAGTGGTTTTAAATGGAATTTATTAAGTCAATATACTGATTTCCAATCTCCAGCAATGCAAAGTGGTGAGCGAACGGTTCTTTATCCAAGCTTAAAATACCCTTTTCAATCGGCGTGGGGATTCGCAACGCCTAAATTTGGTTATAGCTACACTTACTACAATGTCGGAGCAGATCCTGGCTACCCTAACTCAGCGGCGCAAATAAATCGGGCTTTGCCTATAACATCATTAGATACTGGGTTGTATTTTGATCGCCCAATGGGTCTTTCTGGTGGTAGTTATACACAGACTTTTGAGCCGCGGGCGTACTATTTATATATACCGGAACAGAATCAATCTAATATTCCAATTTTTGATACTGCAACGGCAACATATAACTATAATCAGTTATTTAGTGAAAATCGCTTTTCTGGTTATGACCGGATTAATATGGCAAATGATATAACTATTGGTGGAACAACCCGAATTTTAAATGACGCCAATGGCACTGAATTGATGAATTTTAGCTTGGGCTATCGTTACTATATTACACCAGAAAATAATTTTCTTTACGGTAATACAACCCAAGATGCACAATTATTTTTACCAACACCAAACCTGATTGGAGAATTAAACAATAATTGGAACAGGCAGTTTTCTACCAATGCAAATTTTCAATATGATACTGTCTATGACACTATTGATGCTTGGAATGTTGGGATGAAATTCAACCCTGATGATGGTAAAGTTTTAACTGTCGGCTATGGCTACCAATATAACTTACCATTACTCTACTATGCATATACGCCTGGACAGGCATTTACTCCAGTTGCCTACGAAAATCAATACGCGATAAATGTAGCCGGACAATGGCCAATTTATGATAATGTTTATGCGGTTGGGCGCACTAATTATGATTTCACCCGTGGTTTAATGCTTAATTTTCTTGGCGGTTTAGAATATAATGGTGGCTGCTACACCGTTAGTGCAGTATATCAACAATTTATCTTTAACTACAACCAAGTACAACAAAATTATCTATTAAACTTCTCGTTTAAAGGTATTGGTAACGTTGGGTCAGGTGATCCAAGCAGCAATCTTAAAATTGGTGTTCCAGGTTATATACCAGTTGGTCAACTTCAACAAAATCAATTCCAGTAGGAGCTATTGTGAGCAAAAAATATATATTAACTATTATAATGGCATTTTGTTTAGGCAGTGCTTTTGCCGAGCAATTAGAGTCCAGCAATTTAGCAGCTACAAAAACTGAAAGCAGCTTGGCAAATCAAGTATTACCAACACCAACTCCGGCAGCTGTGCCAGCAGCAAAATCAACTAATTCAGCGCCCTTAAAACCAGTTAATAAAATTGTTGCCAATGTAAACAAACGGATTATTACGCAAAATGAACTAAACAATCAAATGGCTCAGGCTAGATTAAACCTATCTCAACGCGGAATTAGAGATACTAATAGCGCTGATTTAAAAAGTAAAGTTTTAGAACAGATGATTATGCAACAAATTCAGTTGGATTTGGCTCAACGAGGAGGTATTAAAACTTCCGATGCTGAGGTTAATGATGCTATTGCTGCCAATGAAAAAGCTCAAAGAATAACTGATGATCAAATGCGTCAAAAATTAGCCTCGCAAGGATTAAGCTACGATGATTTTCGTAGTCAGATGCGCGATCAAATTACAATTGAAAAACTTAAACAGCGTGAAGTTGATGGTCGGGTTGTAATTAATGAAGACGAAGTTACACGTATTTTAAATAGTGAAACTTATAAAAATAAAATTGATTACCGTTTGGCTGATATTGTCATCAATTTACCAGAACAAGCAACACAAGAAGTCATTGCCCAAAAGCAGAAACAAGCTGACTCTGTTTATCAACTTCTTAAACAAGGTCAATCCTTTGACCAAATGGCAATTAAATACTCATCAGCACCCAATGCCTTAGCTGGCGGTGATTTAGGTTGGAAAAGTAACACTTCCCTACCGCCGATTATTCTCAACCAGTTAACGGGATTAAAACAGGGCGAAATTACTCAGGTAATCAAACTACCAATTGGATTCTTTATCTTTAAAGTCAATGGAATTAAACAACACGGAACTCCACAGATTGTCCGCCAATACAATGTACGACACATATTAATTAAAGTAAATGAGCTCACCAGCGATGATGAGGCACATCAAAAAATCAACGATATCCGTGCTAAAATTGTTAAATATAGTAATGACCCAGCACGAGAAAGCCAAGAGTTTGTAGCATTGGCAAAACAATACTCCGAAGATACCAGTAGCTTAAAAGGTGGTGATATTGGCTGGATGAGCAAAGGTGATACAGTACCACAATTTGAACATGCCATGCTCACTACTCCAATTGGGCAGATTAGTCAACCCATTCGCTCTCCATTTGGTTGGCATATTCTGGAAGTAATGGATACTCGTGACAGTAATTTGGCTAATGATAAAGAAAAAGCTGAAATCCGGATGGAGCTACGTGATACTAAAGCGCAAATGCTTTACACTGAATGGGTACGTAATTTGAAAGAAATGGCATATGTCAAAATCAACGATGATTGATAAGCGCCAACTTATCTGCGTAACCAGTGGCGAACCAGCTGGAATTGGTCCTGAGATATGCCTTGATTTGATTGATTCAAGCTATAACCACGATTATCGTTTACTAGTAATTGGTGATATTGAATTATTAAAAAGTCGAGCATTATTACTTAATAAACAGATTGGGTTTAATCAAATCTTAGATCCACTGCATGATAATTTTGATCAGCAAAAGCTAAATGTATTAAATGTAACTTGTTTAGAGTATGACTGTTTAGGTATTCCAAATACAGCCAACGCAGCTTATGTCCTAGCTACTTTAGATAAAGCAATTGAGTTATGTAAAAATAAGCTAAGTCGAATTATTGTAACAGCTCCAATTAATAAAGACATTATTAATCAGTCTGGAACTAAATTTAGTGGGCATACTGAGTATTTTGCTGAAAAATTCAATATTCCTAAAGTAGTCATGATGCTGAGTAATCCGATTTTGAAAGTTGCCCTTCTAACTACACACCTACCACTAAAAGAAATTCCAGCGCAAGTTACGTCAGCTAACTTAGAGCAGACTTTGAATATCATCCATCAATCCTTTCGTGAGCATTTTGGCGTTAGCCAGCCAAGAGTTGCCGTATGTGGACTAAACCCCCACGCTGGAGAAAACGGATACCTAGGAAGTGAAGAAATTGAAATTATAAATCCAGTAATTAGCTCTTGGCAACAGCGTGGCTACAATGTGACAGGTAGCTACCCTGCTGACACAATATTTAATCGTCATGCTGAATTTGATGTAATTTTGGCAATGTATCATGATCAAGGATTACCGATTGTTAAATTTTCAGGATTTGAGCATGGTGTTAATACAACACTTGGGCTACCTATTATTCGCACCTCGGTTGATCATGGTACAGCGCTAAATTTAGCCGGTAGTGGAAAAGCTTCAAGTTCAAGCCTAATAGCAGCACTTCATGCTGCAACACAAAGTTATACACGATAGCCTCTCAATATTACTATACTAAAATTGATTCGAACACACGCGTGTGGAAATACTAATAGGCGATTTGCAACGAAGCTTACACCGAGTAAGTGAGGAGTAAATCAACGACCTAGGATGATGAATCAGTTTTAGTATATACTTGAAAAAAGCTCACTCTATTCAATAAGAGATCACTCAGATGTGCTATAATACTCGCTATTTGATTATTAATACCGCCGTTTGCGGTAAACTTTTATAGAGAAACTCAATGGCAAAAAACCTACGCAATATTGCAATTATCGCTCACGTGGATCATGGTAAAACAACTTTGGTTGACAAATTATTACATCAAGCAGGAACATTTTCTGCTCATCAACATATCGCAGAACGCGTAATGGACAGCAATGACATTGAAAAAGAACGTGGAATTACAATTTTCGCTAAAAATGCATCATTAGAATACAAAGGTACTAAAGTTAATATCGTTGATACCCCAGGACATGCCGATTTCGGTGGAGAAGTTGAACGGGTGTTAGGAATGGTTGATGGTGTCCTATTATTAGTTGATGCGGTTGAAGGTCCAATGCCACAAACGCGCTTTGTAACTCGTAAAGCATTGGCTTTGGGTTTAAAACCAATTGTTGTCGTAAATAAAATTGACCGTGATGGTGCGCGTCCAGAATGGGTTGTTGATCAAACTTTTGATCTGTTTGACAAACTTGGCGCAACTGAAGAACAACTTGATTTTCCAGTAGTCTATGCTTCAGCTTTAAATGGATTCGCAAGTCTTGATCCAGAGGCTCGTCCAGACAATATGGAAGCAATTTTTGAAACTATTTTATCTCATGTTAAAGCACCAGAAGATGATGTCGATGGTTCACTACAATTACAAATTTCTGCTCTAGACTATAGTACCTTTGTTGGTCGTATTGGTATCGGACGCATTCGTCAAGGTAAAATCAAAGCTGGACAACAAGTACTAGTTGCAACGGGTCCTGATGGTGAACGTAAAGCTGCCAAAATCAATCAAATCCAAGTATTCCATGGATTAGACAAAGCATTGGTTGATGAAGCTTCTGCTGGCGATATCGTATTAATTAACGGGATTAGTGAATTAAATATCGGGGTTACAATATGTGATGTTGCCAATCCTGAGCCACTACCAATGCTAGTGATTGATGAGCCTACTTTAAGTATGAATTTACAGGTAAATACTTCTCCCTTAGCTGGAACTGAAGGTAAATTTGTAACTAGTCGCCAAATTCGTGACCGCCTTACTAAAGAACTATTAACCAATGTAGCGTTAAAAGTTGAAGATACTGAAAATGCCGATGTGTTTTTATTATCAGGACGTGGTGAGTTACATTTAACTATTTTAATTGAAAATATGCGCCGTGAAGGGTTTGAGTTAGCAGTAGCAAAACCTCACGTAGTGATGAAAATGATTAATGGCGAAAAATGTGAGCCGTATGAAGCATTGACAATTGACCTTGAAGACGAACATCAAGGAGCAGTAATGGAAGAGCTAGGACGCCGCAAAGGTGAATTAACCGATATGGTCTCTGATGGTAAAGGGCGTACTCGTCTCGAATATCGTATCCCTGCTCGTGGTTTAATTGGATTCCAAGGTGAGTTTTTAACTTTAACTCGTGGTTCTGGTTTGATGGCTCATTTATTTGATGACTACGGTCCAGTAAAAGCAGATTTACCAGGTCGTCGTAATGGTGTCTTGATTTCTCAGGAAGATGGAGCCGCTGTTGCTTATGCATTATGGAAACTTGAAGATCGTGGACGGATGTTTGTAAGCCCTGGTGAAAAATTATATACCGGAATGGTTATTGGCGTTCATAGTCGTGATAATGACTTGAATGTTAACCCAGTTAAAGGTAAACAGTTAACTAACGTTCGTGCATCAGGAACCGATGAAGCCGTGCGTTTAACACCGCCAATCCAATTAACTTTGGAAAGCGCAATTGAATTTATTGATGATGATGAGTTAGTTGAAGTTACACCAAAAAGTGTTCGTATTCGCAAACGTTACTTAGATGAAACAGAACGTAAACGCGCATACAAAGCTAACAATAGCTAATTATTATTTGCCACCCTAACTTGGGTGGCTTAGTTATATTTTTTTATAAGGGACACCAATTATGATTATTCATTTAACTAAAGATCAATTAGAATGGGTTGAGATACAGCATCACGAAGAATTATCTCATGGAGAGTCTGTTGAATCGGTGATTCAGGCAGAAGTATTTTATTACAAAAACGATGATATTACTGTTCGTTCCACTATCAAAATTATTGAACACAGTGACCGTGAGTATAACTTTGAAGTATTAACGCATAGCTATGCACATGTCCACCCAGGTTTAGTGCGGATGGAATTTGGCGATGGTAAAAATTTAGGTGAGTATAAAACTCAGGAAGAAGCTAAATTTGCCGCGCAAGTACATTTTAATCACCATCACCACATTAAATACCATCACTAAAAGATTATATAAAACGAGGCTATTTTTAGTCTCGTTTATTATTACTGAAAATGAGTTGGTGTGGTTAACTTTAAGTTTAAGGTAGTATAAAATGTATGAAACCAAACGCTTAATTTTACGGGAATGGCAAGATTCAGACCTTGCACCATTTATTGTTATGGGACAAGATATTTCAGTCATGGAATACTTTCTGGATTTATTGACTCCGGGAGAATCCTCAGCAATGATAGATAGAATCAAAACCATCTTTAAAGAAAATCGTTTTTGCTTTTATGCATGTGAGCTAAAATCAACGGGTAAATTTATTGGATTTATCGGTTTAAGTACCATAGGGTTTAAAGCTCACTTTACCCCGTGTATTCAAATAGGCTGGAGAATTGCTTCACAGCATTGGGGTAAAGGTTATGCTACTGAGGAAGCGTTGAAATGTTTAGAAATAGGATTTAATGAATTTAATCTGGATGAAATCGTAAGCTTTGCAGCTAAAAATAATTTTAAATCTCACAATGTAATGAATAAAATTGGTATGCAAAGAGATTTAACTGGTGATTTTCTGCATCCTAATTTTGCGCCAGAGCACAACTTAGCACCACATTTATTATACCGGATGCCTAAATCATCATGGTTATCATTAAAATAATGAGTCAAAATCGCAATAGATAGTACGTTGTTTAAATATACTAATACTTATTATATTTTTCAGAAAGTAATAGCATCAAATTTTTATTGTTCTCATTGCCAACTTATTTCGGATATGTAGTAAAAAATCTAGTATATCCTGCTCAGTTTTTTAACGAGCTACAAATTATTTTCAATTTAAGAGCTTAATAAACCTGATTTTTAACATATTTTATTCTAGCTATGTTATAATCTGAGCTCAATTAAAATTTAATCTTTCATGTACATCATACCTACTTAAATATTCAATTATTTCCACAGTATATTGCCATTAAACATTCAGTTTTATCATTTTAAATTATTTTTATAAGGCATATACTATGCAAAAATCACTTTTCGTAGCGGGTTTAGATTTCGGAATTACTAGTACAGAATTACAAGATTTATTCGCACAACACGGTACCGTAAAAACAGCAAAAGTAGTTACAGATAAATACTCAGGTCAAAGCAAAGGTTTTGGCTTCGTTGATATGGAAAATGTTAACGATGCACAAGCATGCATCAAAGGATTAAATGCAACTAGCTACAAAAATCGTACCCTAGTTGTTAAAGAAAAAGAAGATAAGCCAAAAACTAGTAGTGGCTTTGGTGGCGGTAATTCGCAACGCAGAAGCTGGTAATCATTACGATCTAACTATAAAAAAAGCATCCTAAAATAATGGATGCTTTTTTTATAGTTAGATCAAATCTAAATTAGAATATTTACAGGTAAATTTTCTCATAAAGGAGAATAGGCACGATGACGCAAATAATGATCAATAATCACCAAGGCTGCCATCGCATCAACCACCGGAACTGCTCGTGGTAATACACAAGGATCATGGCGCCCTTGCGCTTCAAGTTCAACCTCATTGTAATCAACATCCAGAGTCTTTTGCAACTTACTAATCGTTGAAACTGATTTAAAAGCTACCCGAAAATAAATATCTTCACCAGATGAAATTCCACCTAAGACACCACCAGCATGATTGGTTTGAGTCCGTAATTCACCATCAACCAAAACAAAAGGGTCATTATGTACTGAACCACGCAACTCTACTCCAGCAAAACCTGAGCCAATTTCAAAACCTTTGACAGCATTAATGCTTAGCATTGCTTTGCCTAAATCAGCATGTAAACGGTCAAAAACAGGCTCACCCAAGCCAACTGGAGCATTACGGATAACACATTTAATTACGCCACCAATTGAGTCACCATCATCGCGCACTTCTTCAACCAAGCGGATCATTTTTGCTGCAACTACCGGATCTGGACAACGGATAATATTGTCTTCAACTTGTGCCGCTTCGACCCGAGTATGGTCAATATCCGCTTTAATCGGACCAACTTGCTCGACATAACTCAAAATCTCAATACCTAATTCCTGCTTAAGATATTTTTTTGCAATTGCCCCAGCAGCAACTCTGGCTAATGTTTCACGCGCACTAGCCCGACCACTACCACGATAATCACGCATACCATACTTCATTAAATACGTAAAATCTGCATGAGAAGGACGAAATACATTTTTTAAGTGATCGTAATCAGCAGAACGTTGGTCTTTGTTATACGCCATTAATAAGATCGGAGTACCAGTAGTTTTTCCTTCAAAAATACCTGATAAAGCATGAATCAGATCAGCTTCAGATCGAGGGGTCGTTATTGCACTTTGCCCCGGCTTACGACGGTCTAATTCCTGTTGAATCTCTTCTACAGTAATTTTAATTCCAGCTGGTGCTCCATCAATGATAACACCAACTGCACCACCATGTGACTCACCACAGGTTGTAATTTTAAATATTTGACCGAAACTATTTCCTGACATCTGATTTCACCCTATACTATTAACTAACTATTTGTACTCATTGCTCTTATAATTTTAGCACCGTTGTATTTCAAAAAATTCCTAGCTAAAATAGTAAGCGCTCAGAGTAAATTATAAACTTTTAATAAATTTAGCAAGATTCTCTAAACCACCATCTAAATCACCTTCATCAGCACCATATGAGAAACGTACGTATCCCGGCTGTCCAAAAGCACTACCTGGCACAGTTGCAACATTAGCTTCTTCCAACGCACGGATACAAAACTCTTCATCATTAAGATTTTTTACACCAAGGCTAGCTAAAGATGCAAAAACATACAGTGTAGCTTTAGGATATTCTAATTGAATTCCAAAATGTTTACGGAATGAATCAACAAAAATATCGCGACGAACTTTCATAGTATCGCGTACCCAAGCATTAATCTGCTCCGCATTTTTAAATGCCGCTAAAGCCCCATGTTGACAGATTAAAGATACACCAGTAGTACTTTGGGTACTTAATGCACTCATAACATCAATCAGGTCTTTTCTAGCAAATAAAAACCCAACCCGCCAACCAGTCATCGCAAAAGACTTAGAAGCACTTTGAATTACTATGGTGTTATCTTTATATTCAGGGAAACTCCCACATGAAACATATTCATCATCAGTATAAACTAATGCGCTATATACTTCATCGCTAATCACCAATAAGCCTAATTCATTTGCAGTAGCCATTAATGCTTGCATTTCACTACGTGTATAGATAATCCCAGTTGGATTAACTCCGTTATTGAGCATTAGGATTTTACATTCAGGTGTATAAGCAACCTTAAGCATTTCCGGAGTTAATTTCCAGCCACCAGCTTCGGTTGAATTAACGATAACGGGATTTGCATCCATAATTTTAGTAATTGACGGATATGAAACCCAATAAGGAGCTTGAATAATCACGCTTATTTTATCTGTTGGATCAGCTTTTAGCGGCGAGTTAGAACCGCATAAATATTGTAACATCAAATAAATTGCAAATTTACCACCCGTAGTAATAATACACTCTTCAGCTTTGTAATTAGTTACATATGATTGATTCATCCAGTTTGCGGCAGCTGAACGTAGCTCATTCAATCCAGCAGGAGATGGATAAGGAATATCGCCAACTTCAACAAATTTAATAGCACCTTGGCGAACAACTTCAGGAGTTGTCATTTTAGGCTCACCAACACTTAGATTATAAACCCGAATGCCCGCAGCTTTTTTACTCTGTGCCAGAGTATTAATTAATACTGTTGCAGATGCTTTTAATTTATTGCTCATATTTCTGTACCTTTCTAGACTCTTCAATTAATACGTCAAAAACTTTAGTTGCCAATTCTGGAGACACTCCATGCTCAATACTTTTCATACTATGAAATTCATGCAGTAATGCTTCGCGTGCAGCATCTAAAACTGGCAAATGGTGTTCTTTTTTATATTCACCAATTCTTTTAGAAATTTGTTGCCGCAAGGCAATCAAATTAATAATTTCGGCATCTACCTCTGAAATTTGCTTGCGTAACAGCTCAATATCATTCATATTATCCCGCTTTCTTAACAACTATAAACCGCGTAATATTGGGTTGGATATCTTGAATGCCTTGTTTGATTATTTGCAAATCATAACTTTTTGCCGCCTGAGCTGAGGCAACTACACCAGCATTTTCTGGCAAAATACCAGCTGCTAAATCCCGTGCAGCTTTAGCTGTATCTCCCCAATCTATAAGCTTAAACCCATATTGATTGATAAATCCTTTACACTGCTCAAATGCAGGAGTATAAGAATACAATTCATTAATTTGACTTAAATCTGTACCTAATTTTGCCAATAAACATTGTTCAACATTTAACTGCAAATCATCAATAGGCATAAAACTATGTTTACCCATTGCTGTAAAAGCTGGCCAAACAATACCGCTATTATAATTAACAAATGGAAAAATTCCAACATCAATTTCGTTACGTTCAAGTGCCGCCAATACTCCATCCATATCAATCAAATAACGAATTTCATGTTTAGCACTATGTGCTTTTGCTGCATAAATTAAACCAGCTTCTTCAGAAAATGAACCAACATCACCCGATACGCCTATTAACATAATTTTATCCTTTAGCATGCTGCTTTGCAACTTCAAGAATTAACTTAGCCGTGCTCTCCCAGCTTAAACAAGGATCTGTTATCGATAAACCGCTCATATCAATCGGATTACCACTTTCAGCATTTTGGCGACCTTCCTTAATGAAACTTTCGAGCATAAAGCCCTTGACTAAATTTTTTAACTCAGGGTTTTCTTTTAATGAATCCATAACCCGTAAAACAATATTTGCTTGTTCATTGTGATTTTTAACACCATCAATTACACAATTGTCATGACTAACATCGACAATAATTGCCGGATTTACAACTTGGTTTTTCTTAAATAATTCATTAACTTCAGCAATATATTCAACGCCGTAGTTTGAACTATCATTACTACCACGCAAAACTAAATGTGCATATTTATTGCCTGCCGTTTTAACTTCATAACCATCAAAAACGATATAATGCGGGTGTTGTGCTGCCAAAATGCTATTTACAGCAATTTTAAGAGAGCCATGAGTAGGGTTTTTCATCCCAACTGGACAATCTAGCGATGATGCAAAAATACGGTGTTCCTGATCTTCCGTGCTTCGAGCCCCAATTGCTACCCAAGAAAGTAACTCTTGAAATCCACGCGCATTGTGGGTAAATAAACACTCATCTGCAATCGGTAAGCCCATTTCAACCACTTGTGTCATGAGTTTACGACAATACCAAATACCAGCCTCAATATCTGGTTCAGCAAGCGGATCCGGTTGATTAATCGGTCCTGTCCACCCCTTAACAGTGCGTGGTTTCTGAATATACACACGCATAACGACTTTAATTGAATGAGCGACTTGCTTACTTAATTCCGCTAAGGATTTGGCATATTCCAATACTGCAGTATCTGGCCATGCAGAGCATGGACCAACTATCATTAATAAGCGTGAATCTTTACCACTCAAAATATCTTCAATTTCTCGATGATGTTGCTGAATACTTGCATACCCCTCAGTACTTAACGGTATCTTCTGAATAATCTCATCAGATGTCGGAACTTTTTTTATAATTTCGTAAGCCATTTTAATCCTTATATTATGCTAAATCCAAAGCCAAATGATGACAATTCAATTGAAATCCTCTAGCTAAATAAACTTTATGTGCCGCATTACGCTGATAACCAGTATCCAAATGCACTTGTGCACAATTATGCTCTTTGGCATAATCAATTACGTAGTCCAGTAATTGAAGCTTTACCTGATGAATAAATTGCTCACTACTCTCCAAAAGCGGGCGAAGTTCATGATAAACAGTAAAACAATCACGTAACTCATCATCTGTAGTGATTAACTTGATTGACATTGATAAAACTTAACTCAGATGCAAATCAGCTAATTTTAATAACAACGCCTCAGTGTCATCCCAGCCCAAACATGGGTCAGTTATCGACAAACCACATAAATCAATCAGATTTGCGGTTTCCGCATTTTGTTTACCAGGTTTAATGAAACTCTCAAGCATAAATCCCTTAACCAAGGTTTTTAACTCTGGATTAGTTTTTAAATTATTAACCACTTCAAGAATAATATCAGCTTGAGCATTATGGTCTTTAACTCCATTTACCACGCAATTATCATGGCTTACGTCAATAATTACCGCTGGATTATAAACATTATTCTTTTTACACTGCTCAGCAACTTCATTGATATCTGCTAATGAATAATTAGGGCGGTCATTACTGCCACGTAAAACTAAATGTGCATACTGATTACCATCAGTTTCAACCTCATTGCCATCTAATACTATATAGTGAGAATGTTGCGCAGCTACCACGCCGTTTATCCCGATTTTAATTGATCCATGCGTTGGATTTTTAATCCCAACCGGACAATCAATGCCTGATGCAAAAATACGATGCTCCTGGTCTTCACTACTACGCGCACCAATCGCAACCCATGATAATAGCTCAATAAAGCCACGAGCATTATGTGTAAACAACGCTTCATCGGCAATCGGCAAGCCCATTTCTACGACCTGTGTCATAAGTTTACGACAGTACAATGCACCTGCCGCAATATCGGGAGGTGCTAATGGATCAGGCTGATTAACTGGGCCTGTCCAACCTTTGATTGTCCGTGGTTTTTGGATATAAACCCGCATAACTAATTTTAGCGCATGACTAACTTTGTCATTTAGTTTCTTCAACCGCTCAGCGTATTCTAAAACCGCAGTATCAGGCCATGCTGAACAAGGTCCTACTACTACAATCAGTCGCTGATCTTTACCACTTAAAATAGCTTCAATTTCAAGTCGGTGCTTGTCAATACTTAAATACCCTTCATCACTCAAAGGAAAAGCCGCTATAATCTCATCTGCAGTTGGTATTTTTTTTACTATTCTGTAACCCATAATCTTTATCCAATCTATTAACTGATCTACATCATCAACGTATTAAATGCAGCTTCAATAACCTGTTCATCGACAGAAAAGGCTACTTTATTATTAATATTCTTTACTTTACCAATTCCACTCAATAATACTAAGACAATTTGCTGATTCTTATTTTTCTTATCGCCACGCATTGCGGAAATTAATTCGCTGACTTGATATCCAGCTAATAATTTTGGTGTAATCTCTAATTCAGCTAAAAAAGCAGCAAGCTTTTTATAATCTGCACTAGTTAGTAAGCCAGATATTTCAGCAATTTTTGCCTCAACCAGCATTCCAACACCAACCGCATAACCATGTAACACCTTATAATTACTCAATTTTTCAATTGCATGAGCTACAGTATGTCCAAAATTCAGGATCATCCGCAAGTTTTGCTCTTGCTCGTCTACTTCAACTACATGAGCTTTTAATGCTACCGCCTCACTGATCATCTGTACCAGCGGAGTATGTTCCAGATTTAAAATTGCCGTTAAATTAGCACAGCAAAAATTAAACTGTTCGGCATTAAGTGTCAGAAATATCTTGATGGCTTCAAAAAAACCATTAATCACCTGCTCACGTGGCAAGGTTTTTAATAACTCTGTATCCATTATAACTGCACGTGGCTGCCAAAAAGCGCCAATGATATTTTTACCATAGCTGGTATTTACCGCAGTTTTACCACCAACGCTACTATCTATCATAGCAAGTAATGAGGTAGGGATTTGAATATAATTCATACCACGCATATAGGTTGCCGCAGTAAAACCTGCCAAATCGCCAACCACTCCACCACCCAAGGCAACACACAAAGTATGACGATCGCAGCCAAAGGCAAACATTTTCTCCTCTAACTCTAGCTTGGTCGATGCTGATTTAGAAGCTTCCCCAGCCTCAAAGTCAAGCAGTTGACATTGATAACCAGCGGCACTTAATTCAGCGCAAAAAGCTTGACCGTAGAGTTTAGCAACATTATCATCACTGATAATGATAACTTTTTGAGTCTGCGCATAGTCTTTAATCCAATTTTGCCAGTTAGTTAGCAATTTGGGCTCAATTACTATCGGATAATAATGTGCAACTTTTGCGGGAAGGTTAACTTGTAGATTTATTTGCTGCGTATTTGCCATGTATAACGTCTTTATAATTTCAGTAAGTGAACTACTGATTATAAATGATTTAGAGCCACTATATCAGACTAAATTTTAGCTAAACACTTCATAACGGATTGAGAAAATTAGGCTATATCTAAAATTAAGTCAAATTTTTAATCTCCATCACTTGAAAACTTAAAGATTGACTCTATTTAAGAACTAGTTGGTGATTAACTTACTTAAAGGAACTACTATGTCAAATAAACAAACTATGTCTTTTCAGACTGAAATTAAACAGTTACTAAATTTAATGATACATTCACTTTATTCTGATAAAGAGATTTTTTTACGTGAATTAGTGTCAAATGCCTCTGATGCGATTGATAAATTGCGTTTTGAACAAATCAACAAACCAGAATTAAATAAAGGTGAAGAATTAGCTGTACGGGTAAGCTTTGATAAAGATGCTAAAACAATTACCGTAAGCGATAATGGAATCGGTATGACTGAAGCAGAAGTTATCGAAAATATCGGTACAATTGCCAAATCTGGCACCAAATCATTTTTGGAGAACTTATCTGGTGATGCCAAAAAAGATGCTAATTTAATTGGGCAATTTGGAGTTGGTTTTTACTCAGCATTTATCGTTGCTGATAAAGTTGAACTGGTTACCCTAAAAGCTAGTGAAACAACGTCTCACGCCGTGAAATGGATATCTGATGGCGCTGGAGAGTTCACTATTGAAACCGTTGACAAACTAGATGGTAGCGGCACTAGTATCACGCTACACCTTAAAGAAGGTAATGACGATTTGCTATCTGATTGGGGATTACGTACAATAATCCGCAAATACTCTGATCATATCAATTACCCGATTAAAATGCAAAAAATGCCAGAGCATGGTGAAGATGGCAAAGAAATAATTTCTACTGAATTAGAGACAGTTAATAAAGCTAATGCATTATGGACGCGCAGCAAAAACGATATTAGCGAAGAAGAATATAAAGAGTTCTACAAGCATATTTCCCATGATTACCATGAGCCAATGAAATGGATTCATGCACGAGTTGAAGGCGCACAGGAATACACTCAATTATTATACATTCCAAGTAAAGCTCCGTTTGATTTATATGACGCTAACCGTCGCTATGGAATCAAGCTATATGTAAAACGTGTTTTCATTATGGATGATGCCGAAAAATTATTACCTAACTACTTACGTTTTGTACGTGGTGTAATTGATTCACAAGATCTACCATTGAATGTTTCGCGTGAAATTTTACAATCATCACGTGATATTGATGCTATTCGTTCTGGTTCAACCAAGAAAATTTTAAGCGTATTGGAAGATATTGCTAAAAATGAACCTGAAAAATATGCAGAATTGTGGAATGAATTTGGCCCAGTAATTAAAGAAGGTGTTATTGAGGATCATGCTAATAAAGAGCGTGTTGCCAAGCTATGCCGTTTTGCGTCCACACATAATAACGATAATGCAAAAACTGTTAGCCTAGATGACTACGTAAGCAGAATGAAAGATGGTCAGGATAAAATTTACTATATTACTGCTGAAAGCTATAATGCAGCCAAAAATAGTCCACATTTGGAAGTTTTCAAACAAAAAGGTATCGAAGTTTTATTATTAACCGACCGAGTTGATGAATGGGTTGCAGGTCATTTATTTGAGTTTGACGGAAAATCATTGGTATCAGTAGCTAAAGGTAAACTTGATCTAGGTAAATTGGATGATGAAAAACCATCAGAAGAGGTACAAAAACAGCAAGATGAACAAGCTAAACCAATTTTAGAAAAAATCAAAACTGCATTAGGTGGTAAGGTTAAAGAAGTAGTTGTTACAACTCGCCTAGTAGACTCACCTGCTTGTTTGGTTGTTGAAGATAATGCTATGAGTATGCAAATGGAGCGCTTATTACGTCAAGCTGGTCAGGAAGTTCCATCTATGCAACCAACTTTAGAAATTAATCTAAACCACAAGTTGATTAACAAACTAGAATCAAGCATTGATCAAGTACAAATCGATAATTTAAGTTTAGTAATTTTTGAGCAGGCTCAGCTAGCTGAAGGAATTCAGTTAGATGATCCGGTTGGTTTTGTTAAACGGATGAATTCATTTATTGCCTAACTGAATAAGACTTCATCAATAAAAAACCACCCAGTAGTCATTGTACTAATCTGGGTGGTTTTTTTACATATCACTCTAGTTATATAAAAAGTTAATTATTTTGCATAGCTATCATTTAATTCGGTAATTTCAACGCTAATCCCCAACTCCAATTGTGTAGCACTTTTGTTAAATTCGCTATAAAGCAATGATTGTAAATTAGCGGAAGTTTCATGAAGTAATTCTGCACTACGCCCTTTTAATAATTTTACTGTCAGATGAACAAAAGCATTACGCTCTTGATTATCACCTAAAATAAACACATCATGTAAAATAAGCCTGCTTTTACAGCTAGTTAGCTGCGTTGGTAGTTTTTCAACTAATAAATTTTGACACTTTTGTAAGGTCTGCTTAATTTTATCATTTGTCTCGACAATATTAGATGATGCTTCTAAAATAAGGTGTGGCATGGTAGATCTTTCTTAGTAATAATTCGCCTAGAAGCAATATTATACTGCAATCGCTATAAGATGATTTATATAAATTAAGGGGGGATATAATTGATTGAATTGAATTGTTATACTATAGTGTAAAAGACAAGCTGTATTATAGCTTTTCTTTAATGTGTATAGACATGTAAAAAGCCCAGAGATAATCTGGGCTTTGTATTGGGAGCCTGG
>CAZTBH010000043.1:15624-23590 GCA_964611845.1 uncultured Neisseria sp. | reverse complement strand
TACTTACCGATGGAGGTAAAATGCAAAAAATTAATTTCTGTCATGTAGCAAGAGAAATTATTGATAATAACTGGAGTAATTTATTAACCATATCAAGTTTGCCTGTATCCAGTACATCACAATCAATCTCGCCACAAGATTTAAAAACTCTTCATAAAAACAATGTTAATGTTATTCATACCACTAATGGTAAAGCCATTATGCCTGCATGCAGTGGTGTTAATACAGCTGGGGGCAGGATTGAATCATCACAAAAATATAATCAAGTAATCACCATTTTAAGAAACCTAACGAGAGCTATTAACCTTAATTACCCATTTAAGAATAAAATATCAAATAACCTATTATACGTTTTACCTTGTGGCTGGAATAGTGGAATTATTGTTTTTGATAATAGTAGTAATAATGATGGATTTATAATTATTTGCCAAATAAGCAAAAATGATACTGCATTTATCGAGAATAATTTTAAAATCGTAAGAAAATTACTCCCTAACTTATTAAAGTCTACGGCATCAGAAATTAAGACAAAATTATATGTCAATGATTTTTTGCTAGTTTATATTCCATTCAACAATCCTAATATGCCCTCTTTTAAACGAAATGATTCAATTTATTTCTAATAATAGAATTAATGATATATTGTTACTTGACCTAGAGCATATTAACACTATTTTTGATAACAAATGTGTAGATGTATTTACACAAATTAATGCCGTTTCTTCATTATAAGGCTAAAAAATGCGGGTGTCAGCAAAGTAGCAATCAATACTGAGCCTAGCATCCCTCCAATAATCCCAAAACCAACTGAATGCTGCGCATTTGCTCCTGCTCCATTGGCAATTACTAAGGGAATCGTGCCCGCAATAAATGTAGTTGAGGTCATGATAATCGGACGAAAACGAATCCGTAGCGCATGTATAGCACTATCTCGGATACTGTGCCCTTGTTTCATCCACTGCAGCGCAAATTCAACTAAGAGAATGATATTCTTAGCCGCTAAACCTAGCAAGGCAATCAAGCTAATCTGAAAATAAAGATCATTTTCTTTACCACTTAAAAGCAATATTACTGCAGCACCAAATAATGCGGCAGGAACGCCTAGCAAAACTACAACAGGTAGCCGCCACATTTCATACAATGCAGCCAAAACCAAATAAATCATGGCTAAAGAGAACACAAAAGCTAAAATAGAATTACTCTGTGATTGCTGCTGCTGAAAACTAGTACCAAACCAGTCATAATAATAGCCTTTAGGTAATTTAGCCGCTTCCTCAGTAATAACATTCATAGCATCACCCATCGAGTATTTTGAAGCTGGTTTAACAATAATCCGCGATGCCAGATAGCCATTAAAATGCTGAATAACTTTAGCCGCAGTTCCACTAGTTACGGTTGAAATTGCTGCCAGAGGCACCATTGAATTATTCGACGATTTGACATAGACATTATCCAGATTATTAATCGACATCCGATATGGCGCATCAGCCTGCAAATATACCCAGCTTTGATCTTGCATGATATAGGCAAAATTTACCGGCGTATTGGTGTAGGTTGCTTGTAATGCATTATAATAGTTCTGTAAATTTACCCCATAGTATTTGGCACGATCAATATCAGGTTCTACCGTAATTTGCAGCGAGTGGGTATTTAAGGTTTGATAAGCATCGGCAATTTCACGGTGAGCTTGGAGTCGCTTTATCAACTGATTACAGATTTCTTCTAATTTCGCGGGATCCCCGACCACCCGATCTTCTATGTAAAACTCCACACCACCAGTAGTGCTTAGTCCACGAATTGGTGGCTGATTGTAAGCGCGTGCAGTCATGCCGTGAAAATGACGACTTAGCGTTTCAATTTGATGAATTACACTATTAGCGGTTTGATGCACTCCACTACGTTCAGTCCAATCTTTTAAAATAACTGACATTGAGGCAGAGTTAGATTTACTACTACCAGAATCAAGAAAATCAACGCCACTGATACTGACGACAGAATCAATATTTGAATTTTTGGTAAGTTTAGCAATCAGCGCCGTAGTTTGTTTCTGAGTTTCTTCTAAGGTATAAGAAGTTGGTAAATTTAACGACGCAAAAAGTAACCCCTGATCTTCGTTAGGAATAAAACCAACTGAAATAACTTTATACATTCCAATCGTCGCCAAAATAATTGTTAACCAAATAAAAAGTACCGTTTTTTTCATTAATATTAAGCGCTCGGCAACCCGAACATAAAAATGGTTTAGTTTGGTAAATTGCCGATTGAATACTAGGAAAAAACCTCTTTGTGCAGGAATTGAATGAGATTTCTTTAGTAAGATAGAGCATAACGCGGGGATAAAAGTAAGTGCGTTAATGCCAGAAATAACTACAGCACAGGCAATGGTTGCAGCAAATTGGCGATACATTATTCCGCTTAAACCTTTTAGCATCAGCACGGGAATAAATACTACGCTTAAAACTAAAACAATGGCAATTACTGCACCAGTTACCTCGCCTAATGCTTGCTCAATAACTTGATACAAATTCATCTCTGGATGTTCATTACGAATCCGTTCAACATTTTCAACGATAACAATAGCATCATCAACCACAATTCCGATTGCCAAAATCATCGCAAACAAACTGAGTGTATTTAAAGAAAAACCAAATACATACAAGCACGCCATAGTTCCTAGAATTGATACCGGAATGGCACAAATCACAACTAAACTCGCTCGCCATGATTGTAAAAATAGAAATAGAATTGCGGCAACCAGAAAAAAAGCAATAATAATTGTTGTTACTACATTATCTATTGATGCGGCAATAAACCTTGAATTATCCTGTGTAATTCGATAGTTAATCCCGGATGGAAAATGTTTACTTTCTTGGTCTAGTTTTTGTAAAATCTGTTTTTTAGCCAATAACTCATTAGCACCAGGTAAGAGTGAAATTGCCATCGTTACAATCTGGTAACGCTTGAACGCACCCTGCTTATCACGAAAATAAGCGTATGATGTAGTAGTAAAATCATTGGAAGACATTGCTATTCGTGCAATATCTTTTAGCCGCACAGTCTCGTTATTATTATTGCGTAAAATTACATTAGCTAATTCATCAGTGGTACTATACATTTGCTGCCCAAGGATATTAATCGCTAATTGATTTTCGTCATCATCGGGAGCTGAATTCATTCGCCCAACCACGTACTCCTGATTTTGGTCATTGATTGCTGCTTTAATATCTGAAACGCCAATCCCATAACGCTGCATTTTGTTTGGATCTAGCCACGCCGTAATCACAAACCTACCAGCACCAAAAACACTTACCTGCCCAATTGATGGAATAAGCTCCAGATCATTAACTATGGTTCGTTGTAAGTAACTGCTAATCCAAGTGGGATCACGGTAAGGTTCAGCATAAAAAGCAATCATCATGAGATTATCTGGTGAACTCTTTCTGGCTGTGATACCTAGTTGCTGAACAACAGCGGGTAATAAGTCTTTCGCTGCATAGAGTCGATTAAGCACATCATTGATCGCGCTATTTAAATCAGTTCCAACTTCAAATGTCATATTAATTGAGATTTTACCAGTTGATGAATTACTCGTCATATACAGTAAATTTGGTACACCATTGAGCATCCCTTCAATCTGTGCACCGACCACTCTGGCAGCAGTTTCGGCATTAGCACCAGGAAAACTAGTTCGAATAGAAATTGACGGTGGAGAAAGATTGGGAAATTGGCTTACGGGTAAATTGAACAGCGCTATCAGTCCACACAGCGCAGTTATTATGCTGATCACGCTGGAAAGAATTGGGCGATAGATAAAAAATTTCATAAAATAGACTGATTTAATTTATAGTTTTAAACATTAAGTTTAGTTATGTGTTATAGTGGGATCTTTACAGGAAACCACGCAAATGAACAATGACGAACTCAACAATGAAATTGAATTACTAAAGCAAAAACTTGCTGAACAATTAGTTACTATTGATAATCTGGCAAATCGTTTAATGATGATTGAGCGAAAAGTCAGAAAACTAATAAAATAGTAATCCAATCATATATACTCACAGTATTTGATTCTTGGACGCGAAAGATTGATAAAAAAGACGACGCAGTGTAGTGAGAGCTACACAAGGAGTCTTTTTTGAAATCCGACAAAATACAAAATTCAAAGACGAAGAGTGTATAAGCTAAATTTGCCGTACTACTTTGCATGGATTACCACAAGCAACACTATTGGCTGGTATATCCTTGGTAACAACGCTACCAGCTCCGATTACGCTATTATCACCAATCGTAACACCAGGCAAAACAATTACCCCACCACCTAGCCACACTCGGTTACCAATAGTGATTGGTTTTGCCATAACTTCTAGTGCTGCACGCGCTTGTGGTTCAAGTGGGTGATAGGCCGTATACAATTGGACATTTGGTGCAAATAATACATCTTCACCAATGGTAACTTTGGCTAAATCCAAAATAGTCAGATTAAAATTCGCATAAAATCCCGTACCAATAGAAATATTCACTCCGTAATCACAATGAAAATTCGCTTCAATATGGCAACGTTCACCAATCGAAGCAAATAGTTGAGTCAGCAGCTCGCGACGTACATCACAATCATCAGCTATACTTTGATTTAGTTTAAACGTTAATTGTTGCGCACGACTACGTAAAGCTTGAATTTCCGGATCAAAAGCATAAAAAGGTTCACCATCGCGCATTTTCTGTATTTCTGATTTTTGCATTATTTTATCCTTTGCCGTATATCAACTCTTTAAACTTGACGTATTATAACAAATCTCATTGCGCGCAACACGTTATAATATTGGACTAACTAACTCGCAGAAAATCATAAATCACAGATGGTGCAAGAAAATACTTTTGATGTAATTATAATTGGTGCAGGTGCCGCCGGATTAATGTGTGCACAATTTGCCGCGCACGCTGGAAATAAGGTATTAATCCTCGATCATAGTCATAAACTAGCTGAAAAAATCCGTATTTCTGGTGGTGGTCGCTGCAATTTTACTAATCTGAATGCAACATCAGAACGTTATATTTCACAAAATAAACACTTTGCGACCTCTGCCCTCGCGCGCTACACTCCACAACATTTTACGGAGCTATTAGATCAACATAATATTACTTATCATGAAAAAACCCTAGGGCAATTATTTTGCGATGACAAATCACAGCGTATTATTGACTTACTTGATTATTTATGTCTTGAATCTGGTGTTTTACGTTTGATGGGTGTATCCGTTCAAAATATCAATAAAACAGTGCGTGGATTTAGCCTCATAACAACTCATGGTAAGTTTAATTCTGAAAAATTGGTTATAGCTACTGGTGGATTAGCCATACCGCAAATTGGTGCAACACCTTTTGGTTATCAAATTGCTGAACAATTTGGATTGTCAATCATTCCAACTGCGCCAGCCTTAGTTCCACTATGTCTTCAACCGCAACAACTTAATGACTTCAAAGCGCTTGCTGGTATCTCCTTTGATAGTGAAACCTCAATTGGTAAAATAAGTTTTCGCGAAAATAGCTTATTTACCCACCGCGGATTGAGTGGTCCAGCAATATTACAAATATCATCATATTGGCATCCCTGTGATAAATTAAAACTCAATTTGCTGCCAAATTTGAATATTAGCAACGAGATAGCTAATAATCGAGCTTCAAATAAACTCTTGAGTAATTTTCTTGCTAGTTATTTCTCAAGTCGCATGGCAGAAAGCTTATGCGGTTTATTAAAATGTGATCTTCCCTTAAGCCAATTAAACAAATCACAGATTAATAATCTTGAGCAACTAATTCATCACTTTACTCTTACACCAAGTGGTACTGAAGGTTATAAAAAGGCTGAAGTTACCCGTGGTGGTGTTGCAACTGCAGAGCTTAATTCTAAAACCATGATGGCAAATAATGTAGATGGACTTTATTTTATCGGTGAAGTAGTTGATGTAACTGGACATTTAGGCGGGTATAACTTTCAATGGGCGTGGGCTTCAGCATATGCAGCAGCCACCAGTTTTTAAATAGACAAGGACAATAAATGAAAATAATTAGTGCTAATTTAAACGGCATTCGCTCCGCACAAAACAAAGGTTTTTTTGAATGGCTAAGCCAAGTTGATGCGGATATAATTTGTTTACAGGAAATCAAGGCGGATATGAGTGTGATTCCAGTTGAATTGCTTAATTTTGCTGGTTATCATTGTGAATTTCATCCAGCAGAAAAAAAAGGCTATAGTGGCGTTGCTATAATGGCAAAAACCAAGCCAGATAATATTATTGTCGGATTGAATAATCCAGAAATTGATAGCGAAGGACGTTATCTCGAGTTTCAATATGGTAATCTTAGCATAATCTCATTATACTTGCCATCTGGTTCAAGTGGTGAAGATAAACAGCAAAAGAAATTTCGCTTCTTGGATTATTATTTGCCAATATTAAAGCAAAATGCCCCACAACGCGATTATATAATTTGCGGTGACTGGAATATCGCTCATCAAGAAATTGATCTAAAGAACTGGAAAGGCAATTTGAAGAATTCAGGCTTTCTGCCTGAAGAACGTGCATGGCTAACCGAACTCTTTAGTCACGGTTATCTGGATGCTTGGCGAACCCTCTACCCAGAAGAACCTGGCTATACCTGGTGGTCTAACCGCGGACAGGCTTATGCCAAAGATGTTGGGTGGCGAATTGACTACCACATTATTTCAAATTCTCTAAAAGATAAATTACTCGGAGCACAGATTTATAAAGAACAAAAATTCTCAGATCATGCACCGCTTATTATGGAGTACGCATTATGACAAAACTTAAAGCAGTAATTATGGATGGCGATGGCTCAACTATCACTCATGATGGGATATTACCTGACAACTTACGTGAATTAATTGTAGCTAATCCTCAGGTTAAATGGATTATGGCAACTGGACGAAGCTTCGACTTATTGCGTCGTTTACCGATTATTGATTATCTGAGCACCGATGTACCACATATTGTTGATGGAGGCTCACGCTTGGTTAACCAAAATGGCGAAAGCATTGCTGATTTCTTTATTTCACATGATGAGATAGACTTATTCTTTAGCCAGCTTGATTTGCAGAAAGTAGACTTCCTTTATTATTATTTGGATGAAAAACGTAGCTATATCTACAGCCAGCAAATTGAACATTGGTCACAACGCCCACAGTTTAGTAGCGCACAAGCTACTTCTGACATAGCAATTTATCGGGCGTGGGCAAAAGAAAATCAGCCAACTAAGATATTTATTCGCGTTTTACAAGATATAGAGCTAAAAGGGCTCAGTTGGCATCAAAATGAGCGTAATATTGATTTAACTGCTCACGGAGTCAATAAAGGCAGCACTTGTAGTAAATTACTCACCATGCTAAATCTACACCCCAGTGAAGTAGCTTTTGTTTTTAATGATCGCAATGATTTGCCGTTGGTTGAGCATCCAGAGCTAAATGAGATTGTTAAAATAAAAGTGGGTGACTACTTGCCCGACACACCTGCCGAATTTCATGTAGCCACCCCTTACGATGTTGCTGATGTATTACAACAGCTTATTTAGAGAATTTAAATACATCACTACCTGAAACTTGGTTAAGGTTAACTTTCAATGCACTATTTTTGGCTAAAATTGCCGCCTGACAGGTTTTAGCTTTAGCTGTTTGATCTGCTGAGTAGTTAAGTGTAACTTCAGTACGATTATGGCTGGCTAATTTATCAGTAACCTTTTGGGCTATCTGACTGCAATCACCACCTGCAGCAGGTGCTGAAGAATTTGCAGCATAAGCAAGACTAGAAGCAGCCAATAATACAACTAATAATTTTTTCATTTGAAATCCTTATAAACATGATTAAATTTAAATAAATACCGGGGAAAACTCTACAACATAACTCTACAACATAACTCTACAACATAACTCTACAACATAACTCTACAACATAAC
>CAZTBH010000043.1:0-15524 GCA_964611845.1 uncultured Neisseria sp. | reverse complement strand
ATAACTCTATAAAATAACTCTATAAAATAACTCTATAAAATAACTCTATAAAATAATTATAAGTGATGGATTGCCTCTGGTGGCAAAACCGTAACTTTATTTTTAAAATCATACCACATAATCAGTGATGTACACGTACCATAAACAATATCTAGATCATTCGCGGACTTCATAATTTGTTCCATATAAACTTTTTTCCGATCAATATTAACCAGATAAGTTTCAATTAGAATAGTCTCAGGATAAGTCACCTGTTTTTTAAAATTAAATGAAGTATCCAGCAAAATTGGCGCATTGTCAGCTGATGCAGAATAGTCTAAATTATATGCACGAAGTAATTCAAAACGAGCTTCCTGAACATATAAAAAGTAACTAGTATTATTCAGATGTCCGTAAGCATCCATATCGCCCCAGCGAATTGCAAACTCTTGAGAGTGTAATAACTTTTTATTGCTCATAATCTTTAGTTAGCAGCCGTAGCTTTGCTTTTAGCTTCAGCTGCAGCCTTCTGTGCAGCAGCCTGAGCCGCGTTACATTCTGTTTGCGTTTTAGTTTTCAAGCAATCAGTCATCGCCTGTTGTTCGGCTGCCTGTGTCGCTGCTGAAGCAGCAAATACTGAACCGACACCTAAAACCAATAATGGCAGGAATAGTTTTTTCATAAAAAACACCTTTTAAAAAATATGATAATCGTTATTTTAGCACCTTACATGTAAATTGTAAAATCTATCCGCAAACTTTTGCCAAATTGCTTTGATAGACATCGAAACGAATCGTTTTTCCAGATTTGGCGTAGGTTGGATCAGGTTTAGAAATAACACATTGCTGTTTATTATCACGCTTTACCACCAGTTTATGTAAGCAGTGGGCACGTGCCAGATTGAATATACTCTCATTATCTACATTGGCAACGTTACCCACTGATTTAATCATTAAATCAATTAGTTGCATATCTTTTTTTGCCAGAGAGTTTTTACCATCAGCAAACATAGGATCAAAATAAATTACATGATACTTCTGGCTATTTGTTTGTAAATATTCATTGTTACTAATATAGTGTACTGTTAATTTCAATTGAGTATGAAAATTAATTGAAAGATAATTAAGTATAATTGCCAGATAGGGATTATTCTCAAGCATCGTAACCATAAAGCCAGATAGCGCCATAAGAATAGAATCACGCCCTAAACCAGCAGTCAAATCCAATACTCTTATAGGCTCGCTAATGCTAGATTTTAGATTAATAGCCTGCAGTAAGATTTCACGGTTTAAGCCTGGTTTTCGTTTAGCAATAAACTCATGGTAAAAAGAGGAAACATTAAAAGGCTTAAATAACTGTGAAACGACCATTAGAGATTCATGATTTAGCAACAAATGTAGCTCGCCCATACCCACTGTCAAATCAGCTGGCAGTACTTGAGCATCAGGAACAATTGCAGCTAGCTCCAGAGCCTGTGCTCGCAAAGTATCATCACTATAGTATAAATTAATTGCCATCAGAGACTATTCCCGATGATATGGATGGTGCTCCAATATCGAAATGGCACGATAAATTTGCTCCAAAATAATTACCCTCACCAAAGCATGCGGAAACACCATGGTTGATAAACTAATTCTGGCATGCGCTTTAGCACGCAAATCAGGATGAATGCCATCCGCGCCACCAATGATAAAACATAGTGATGGAACAGACAAGGTGCTACGCTCTAAAAAATTCGCAAATTGGATACTATCGTACATTTTACCACGCTCATCAAGCGCAATTATAAAGCTATCGCGAGGAATAGCATCTTCGATTTTTTTAGCTTCCAGCGCCATATTTTCTATGGCGCTTTTATTTGCGTTCTTGTCCGCTTTAATTTCAATTATCTGACAACTATACTTCCCGTGATTAATCCGCTTAAGGTATTCATCACAAGCACTAACTACCCATGCTGGCATTTTATTGGCAATATTAATTATACTAACACGCATTAAAGACCCTTATTCTTACGTACGATATAAATTTTATGCCCAAGGTAAATAGCTGCGAATAAGATAACTGAGGAGTAAATCATTACAAAATCCCATACCCCATAATGCTCACCCAGAGTAATAAATTGTGCAGCAACAATTATCACAATCACTAGCATCGAAATAATCTGCGCACAAGGATAAAATTTGGCTCGATATTTAAGAATTGAAAGCCCACCCAATGCAGGCAAGAATTTACGTCTGAATTGATAGTGACTTAAAGCAATCCCAAACCAGGCAATAAATCCACATAAAGAAGAAATTTGCACTATATAGCTAAAAAAAGTTCCATTGCCAATAAACGATGAAATAAACACCAGTGAACCAATCAATGCAGTTGCGATTAGAGCAGGAATTGGAACACCTTTGCTGTTAAAGTGTTTAAAAATGGCTGGGGTTTGCCCATGCTGCCCCATATACCACAAGATACGGCTTGAAGAATACATGCTGGCATTTGCCGCAGAAATAAGCGCTACCAAGATAATAAAATTCATTGCATCAGCAGCATACATACCAGCAAACTTATGAAAAATCAAGGTATATGGACTAGTTGAAATATTGTTTTGATCTGCTAGTTTAGGATCATTAAATGGTAATAATAGACTAATTACGCCAATTGATAATACATAAAATAATGTTAGACGCCAAAATACCAGTTTGATGGATTTAGGAATAGTAACTTCTGGATCTTTAGTTTCACCAGATGCAACCCCAATTAATTCAGTTCCCTGAAATGAAAACCCGGCAAATAAGAAAACTGAGATAAACCCATACCATCCACTATGAAATGGTGCATCTTGAATATGCCAATTTTGCGTGCCAAAATGCGGTTGTTGAAAAATAGTAAATGCGCCTAAAATAATAAAGACAATGATTACACCAACTTTTAAAAATGATAACCAATATTCGATTTCACCATATACTTTAACCGAAAATAAATTTACCACAAAAATCATGCTAAAAAAAGCCAGTGAAAAATAGACTGGATTAACATGAGGAAACCAATAGCTCATAACTAATGCCGCTGCCGATATCTCCGCCGCAATGGTAATTGCCCAGTTAAACCAATAGTTATAACTCATCGCAAAACCAAATGACTTGCCAACATATGTCGTAGAATAGTCACAAAATGAACCTGAGCTTGGCTTATAGGTACTCATTTCACCTAAACTAGTCATTAAAAAATAGACAATTACCGCCATTAATGCGTAGGCAAATAACGCACCACCCGGCCCACCAATAAAAATTGAATAACCACTGGCTAAAAAAATCCCCGTTCCAATTGAGCCACCAATTGCAATCATGTTAATATGGCGTGCTTTTAATTTTTTTTCTAATTGAGCCATTTCATTCCTCACCATGTAAAATAAATAGAGTTACGCATAGTACAGCAATACTTAAGTAACACACTGTAAATACTAAATAAAAATAATATATTGCTAAATTTTATTAAAAACCAAGTATATTTTTGAAATTTATTGACGTTGCTTATAACGCTTTGTGACGGGAATAATCATTAAGATGTAGTGTATTAGTTGAGTTATATTTGACATAGTAATCCCTTTTTAATCATTCCAAACTTGTGACATAAAAGCGCCTTTAAGAGCACCATATTTGCGAGTTAGATGTAGTTTATTCATACAATATTTAATCCAAAGATTTAAGAACGATTTATTTTAGCATATTTTATTGTTGCTAAGTTTGAGATTTAGTAGGCTGCTGCATAAAACTTGACAAATTATAATAAGTTACCTTACAATCGCTCATTAACATACCAACCGGTGTGTATGTTAATGAGCGATTTGAGCTTAATTCTCATCTCATTATAACTATTATTAATTTGTCAACACAAATTGTTAGCTTAGGTATAAGTGAGTATTAAATCAAGTCGAAAGACAAAACAAAGCTTGATTAATTTAAGGGAAGTTTTTATGACAACAGTAAAAAAGCGTAGTAATAAGCATTTACTTATTGGTATTGGTGTTGTTGCCGTTGCAGCAACAGGAGTTTATGGATATTATCATTATAATCAGGTTTATCCAAGCACTGACAATGCCTACGTCAATGCCAATCTAGTAAACGTAGCTCCTAAAGTTGGCGGATATATTCAAAATATTTATGTTAAAAATAATCAGCAAGTGCATAAAGGGGATCTACTAATTACTATTGACCCACAGGACTATGCATTGGCTTTAACCAAAGCTAAACAAGATTTAATACTAGCGTCACAGCAAGCTAATACGGCTAAGCAGCAAATTACCACTGCTGAGGCAGGAGTCATTAGAGCTAAATCAGATTATGAATTTGCACAACAATTGGCAACTCGCTATACCAATCTGTATAATCAGCAATCTGGTTCATTGCAGGATATGCAAAAATATATCAACCAGTCAACTGTGGCTAAGCAGGCATTAGAACAGGCTAATGTTACGTTGCAGCAAGCTAAAACTCAATATTTAGCTACAACAACGCAGGTTGATTTAGCTAAAACAGGAGTAGAAGATGCCAACAACCGTAATGGTTATACTGAACTGCGTTCACCAATAAATGGTTATGTCAGCGATTTTAATTTACAGAATGGTGAACTAGTTCAGTCCGGACAAAAAATGTTTGGGTTGGTCGATAGTAGCAGCTGGTGGGTGGATGTAAATTTTAAAGAAACTCAGTTAAAACGAATCAAGCAAGGACAACAGGCAACGGTTGAACTAGATATGTACAATCATAAATATCATGGAACAGTTCAAAGTATTAGTCATGCGAGTGGGGATACTTTTTCGCTATTACCAGCCCAAAATGCTACTGGAAACTGGGTCAAAGTTACTCAACGCTTTACGGTGCGGGTAGCATTGCAAGATGATCAGAATTTCCCACTGCGTGTTGGTGCCAGTAGTAATGTAACCATTGATACTAATAACTAAGGTAGGATATATGAAAAAGAATATATTATTACTAACCTCGCTAGCGGTTTTAGTTAGTGGTTGTGGACTGTTGGGACCTAGTTATGAAAAGCCAGTGCTTACAGAACCTAGTTATTGGAATAATTCATCAGCTACAACTAAAGTTGAAAGCTTCAATTTGGCGGAGCAGGCATGGTGGCGTAAGTTCAATGATCCAGTATTGAACCAGTTAATTGAAAGTGCTCTAACTAATAATAACAGTTTGCAAATTGCAATGGGTAATGTTTTACAAGCTAAAGCTTCACTTAGTAAAGCTAACATGGATTGGTTGCCAACTATGAATGCCGGTGGAGTTGGGTTTGCTGGTCAGGTGTTTAATTCAGGTTTCCAAAATATGAGTGCTACTCCACGATTAAGTGCGTTGTCACCTAATAGCCCACAGAGTTTTGATGGTTATGCTGTAGGTTTTATACCGACTTATACCTTGAATGTTTTCGAAGAGATTAAACAAGGACAAATTGCAAGAGGCAATCTAGCAGTGCAAGAACAAGCTAGAAATGCTGTGCGCCTGGGAGTAATCTCTCAGCTTTCTGGCAGTTATTTTTACTTGCTTGGGCTTAAGCAACAATTGATTTTGCAGGAACAATTATTAAGTGATGCCGAGGAAATGCGCAAATATAGTTTGATTCAATATCAAATGGGTAGTACCTCAAAATTTAACTCAACTGGAATTGACCAATATATTGCTGGTTTGCAGGCTAAAATTCCAAGTATTAGGGATGCTATAACGCAAACTGAAAATGCTTTGCAAGTATTAACTAACAACAATCCCGATAAAATCAAGACGGTGAAGAGCTTTGACGAGATCAGCACCAAAGAAATAATCCCAGTAAATTTACCTTCCGATGTGCTTAAAACACGTCCTGATGTAATCGCTGCGGAATACCAGTTGCAGGTTGCCAACGCCAATATTGGTGCAGTGGCTGCGATGTTCTTCCCGACAATTAATCTGACCGGAATGCTAGGTCAAGGTTCTCTACAGTTAAGTAATCTATTCAATGCTGGTGGTGATTTCTGGCTTGGACAATTAGGTGCTGGTATGCCATTGTTTAACATGGGTTTGTATGCCGAAAAAGATAAAGCTAAAGCTGGTTATTATTCAACCTATTACAATTATGTACAAACAGTACGTAATGCATTCGCACAAGTTGATAATGGCTTATCTAATAATGACAGTCTGAATAAAATAGAATTACAGCAACAGTTGGCATTAACCAAAGCACAGGAGTTATACCATTTAGCAATGAATCAGTATCAACAGGGAGCAGCAGCATATTCTTATACGGTTGAAATGAAATTAAATATTGATTATGCTTTAATTAATCTCAATCAAGTGAAAATACAGCAAATGAATAGTATTGTCAATCTCTATCAGGTACTCGGTGGTGGCTATTTAGCTGAAAGTTCACTGACTCAGATCAAAAAATTTAATGATAGTCATGATATATAAATCAGTAGCAACTTACAGATTAATATTTATTAACGCGATTAATTTTTGAAGGTTTTAAAGTATGAGTATGTGGACAGAGCGCCGAACAATTGTTACCTATGCATTAAGTTTGTTAGCACTAGTTGAGATTATTGATTTTGCCATTGTTGCTGTTGTTATTCCTGATCTAATGGGCGCTTTGGGTGCCAATATTAACAATGTTTCACTAACTATGACTAGTTATATTGTAGCCGCGGCAATATGTATTCCTTTGACAGGTCTAATAACAACCAAGTACGGAATAAAAAATATTGCTTTATTGTCGATTCTTCTCTTTGGCATCTCATCAATATTGTGTGGAACAGCCACAAGCTTACCACAGATGATTATTTATCGAATTTTCCAAGGGGTTGGTGGTGCATTTTTACCAGCGCTGGTGCAGGCTTATGTAGTTGAAAAATATTCGGAACAAGAGCAGCCGACGATGATGGGGTTAGTCACCATCTGCATAGTTCTTGGACCAATCATTGGACCAATTATGGGGGGCTATATAGTTCAGCATATGAGCTGGAGCTGGATATTTTATGTGAATATACCAATTTGTATTCTCAGCTTTATGCTCATCTTTATTTTTATGGATAAAGATGTCAAAAAAGAAATAAATATTGACTATATCAGCTTCACATTTATGGCAATTGGACTTGGTTGTCTTGAATATTTTATTGATGAAGGTAATACTAATAATTGGTTTGAGTCTTTTGAAATGATAAGTTTTCTGGTTACTGCGATCATATCTATTAGTTTTTTTATTTGGCGTGGGTTACTTGGTTCCTCTGTGGTAAATTTTAGAATATTTAGTAACTTTAATTTTGTATTTTCTTGTTTTGTTATATTCTTATTTTTTGCACTTTTATCTAGTGGACTAACTTATTTCTCCGCAATGTTACAGAATGTTTACGGGATGCCAGTGGATACTGCTGGTTACCTACAGGCGCCACGTGGTGTAGCGGCAGTTATTGGTGCTCCAATATATATGCTGCTTAGTAAAAAAATTGATGCTAGAGTGCTCATGATCTTTGCCATAATCTTGACAGGGTTTGCTTCTTTTGCTACTGGTTTTATGAGCACCACACCAAATTATACTTTGATTATTTTATTGATGATCATGCAGGGGTTTGGTATGATAGGTGTTTTTGTCCCATTGATGTCGATTACTTATATTGGTGTTCCTGATGCAGAAAGTGCTGATTGCTCAGGAGTATTTAATTTTGCACGTAATTTTTCCAGTTCGATTGGTGCTGCAATTGCTGCAACATTAATTAGTCGCAATCAGCAAGTAGTCTGGAATGACCTCGGAACAAAAATTTCCTACTATGCGACTGGATTTCGTTATTGGTCACAAAATCTAATTGGTACACCGTTTGCTAAGGTACCAATTCAGGGAAGCGCTCTTTTTGTGCGTCAGGCCTCTATATTACAATCTTATCTTGATATGTTTTATTTGACTGGAATTGGGCTTATTGTCTTATGCTGGATGCCATTACTTCTCAAGCGTCCTGATCCTAACGCTACACCGCATATGGGTCATTAATAAATTCATATTTAGTTAATATACTAAATCCCCTAATGAATATGGGAAAAACTATTCATAAAAAGGAGTATCTACCTATGAAAAAATTATTATGCTAGTTATTAAGCGATAAAATTGTGGAAAATTCACGAATCAACGTTTCTAGATTTTAGGTAACAGTCTAAAGATAAGCCCCTAGTTCGGGTGAAAATTTATATTGGAGGTGTTTTATGAAAATGACAAAGAATACGATTTTAATCACAGGTGGTACAAGTGGAATTGGCTTTGAATTTATCAAGCAACTAAGCGAGCTTGATAATACCATCATTGTTACTGGGCGTGATTTACAAAAATTGGAACGTGCAAAGCAAACTTTTCCAAATATCCATACAATTCAAAGTGATGTGAGTAACTCTAAAGCAATTGTTGAGTTATACGAACAAGTTACAAAACAATTTCCTGACTTAAACATTCTGATCAACAATGCCGGCATCATGAAGAAAATCAATCTTCACGATACAACAGGAAGTTTGAGTGATCTGACGCAAGAGATGGAAATTAACCTCAACGGTCCCATACGAATTGTAAGACAGTTTTTGCCGTACCTTAAAACCAGATCTGAAGCAGCAATTATCAATGTAACCTCAGCGCTTGCATTTGTTCCGTTACCTATTTCTCCTGTTTACTGTGCAACCAAAGCGGGACTTCACTCATACACGTTGTCCTTACGTGCCCAACTCAAAAACACTAAGGTGAAAGTTTTTGAACTTGCACCACCTGCCACTAAAACCGAACTTATCGGGAGCTTTAGTGAAGAAGATATGAAGGGAAGTTCGATTATGATAGTGGAAGACATGGTAAAGATGGCAGTCGATGGCATAAAAAAAGATCGCTGGGAAATCCGACCAGGTCAAAGCAACCTGCTTAAAATGATGAGCCGAATTGCACCAGATTTCATTTTAAAACAATTGAGTAAATCGGTGGACAGGATGCTTAGCTGATTAAATTGACATCTACTTGCTAGTTTAGTATCTGGTTGCTAAGCATAATCTTGGCGATTGTATGTTGTAATTTTAAGTTGGGTGATATAATTCTGTCTCAGCAGAATATACTCATTTGGATTTTTATTTAGACGCTATAATGGGTCGCAGAAATTTATAAAAATACAGGAGCACGCAGTTCAAATATGACTACTACTAAAGATACAATTATTGATGCAGCAATAGATTTGATCATGCAAAAAGGTGCCACAGCAACTTCCTTGAATGCTATTTGTCAGGCGACAGGGCTGACTAAAGGCGCTTTTTTCCACTATTTTAAATCTAAAGATGATTTAATTAAACAGAGCATTTTGCGTTTTTCATTGAAAATGCAACAATCATTGAGCTCCTTACGATCAGATTTGGCATTATCAGCTCAGGAAAGGTTGTGGGAATTTTTTAATAATTACTTGCTTTTACCGGAGCATTCTAAATTTAACGGATGTGTAATTGGGATCTGCGCTCAGGAATTAGCATATTCTAATACCGATTTACAAACGTTGATCGGTCAGGCATTTGCTCCGACGGTAATTGAATTAAGTAACTTGATAAGTAAAGTAGCAAGAGAAAAATCTTTAAGTGTAGACTCAGAGTCTTTGGCTCGGTTTTGGTTAGTTTCATTTCAAGGGGCGCTATTAGTTTTTCGTGGGATAGGTAATCAACTCATCCTTCGTGAAGCAACCGTTCATTATCGTAATTATTTATTTAATATTTTGCAAATCAAAGATGAACAATCTGGAGTATCACACCGTATGCCGGATTAATTGTCACCTCATTATTAACACTATCTGTAATATCTGACACTAAACTTTGGCAGTTTAATTTAATTCAAGCTGCCATTAACACATCCCGCTAGGTAATACTCAGCCCAATCATGTCAATAAAATCAGCGAACTAAATTTACCTATCTCAGTGGCAAAGCGCAAGAAGTTAAGCTCTAAGACATGGGATGATAATGTCGCATCCTTTCTTCAATTCGGCGCTCTTTACTAAAGTTATCAATCAGTTTTAAATAACCAATCACACGCGTTGCATGCCGGACATTTTTAGATGAGCATTGCGGGCAATAATCAAGCGTTAATTTATCAATCGTACCGCAATCACAACAATATGTCACTTTGACATTAGTCGTCCAATAGTTGCATCCAGTTTTAGCCGCTAGATTAAACAACTTCAAATACCCTTCTACAGTTAAATAACCATTGGTATTAAGATGCAATGCGGAGCCACCGTCGAGATACTGCGTAATTTCACGCCCATGCAAGATAAATTTGTCAACAACGTTAACATTGTCATCTTCTACCGGATAAAAATAGCTGTTATAACAATCACGATTTATTCGATACCCTGATTGTTTGTCCCACTTAGCATTTTTTACACCTAAATTCTCAGCTGGTACAAATTCAGTATTAAATAAATAACCATACTCTTGACGCGCAGTACGATTTGCATCATAAATGATTTTTAACTGTTGCTGTAAAAATTGGATATACTCAGAATTATTATCTGGAGTAATCCCCATAGATTCAGCAGCTTCAAGCATTCCATTGATACCAATAGTTAAAAATTGCTTATTAATGTTTATGTAACCAGCTGAATATACTAGCAAAAGATTAGCATTTAAAAAATCTTCAACTATTTTACGATAGGCAACATGATATTTATGAATTTTGTTAATCTCAGTTAGCAAATCACGTTTTTCCAATACTAGCCGATTCATATTCAAGGTAATTACATTAATTGAACCAGTTGCAACACCACCAGCACCAGAAGTATTTGAAAAAGTATTATCGGTCAGTTCATTGCGCAAACGGCAGCACGAACTTAAGCTATCCACACTCTCTGACATATAGATAAAAAATGAATTACCCTCGTGCATTTGTTTGGCACACATTTTTGCAAATTCATTATCTTTGGGCTGATTATTTTGAGTTAACATTGCTACGGTCACTACTGGAAAAGTTAAAATCGCTTTAGTTCGTTCCTGATTAAACCAACTTAAAAAAAATTCTTCTAAATTCACCACCGATGCAAAATCAGGACGTGTTCCATCTGGAAAAACAAAATCCGCAAATAAAGAGCTCAGAAAATTATTATCAAAAATTGAGATATTCCAAAAAATACTTTGGTATCCACGTGCTGCTGCAGGTTGATTTAACGCATACACCACATGCTGTAAATGATTCTCAGCTTCTGACTTATGAGTTAGTAAATAGTTATCACCATAATCCAAGCGCGCAAAATAATCAAAATACAATAAAAACTCTGGTGTCCCACAAGCTCCGGCAAATTGCGACGAAATGGCAAAAACCAAATTAACAAATGAGCCACAAAAGCTATCTAAATGCTTTGGGGCTAAAGATTCACCACCTAAAGTAGTCAAGCCATTAAGCAAAAATGGATACATGGTAATTGAAGCGCAATATGGGAAAAACGGATGAGTTTCATCATGCTTATATATTTCGTGGTTTTCCAGTTGACGAATATACTCCTCTGCAAGCTCTGTACCAAATAACTCACTGATTTTATTCGTCATTAAAGCACGATTAACTTGAACATTAATGTCTTTATGAATTTCCTGTGCTAGTGTTGCAACATTTTTTTGTACAATATTAGCATTTGCATCAACCAGCGAAACATCTGCGGCATTAGTTGGCTGAATATAGTTATTAATAAACTTTAATTTTGCACCTAGCTGCTCTGGGCTAAGCTCCATAAATAAACTCATGCTTACTTCCTTGAAATTGGTAATACACGTTGAAATAAGTGCGTTAAATCTTTGCCAGTAGTTAAATTAATAAATTTTTGATTGGTTATTGGACTGGTTAGACCACCCAGATCTTCGCGATAAGCACCAGTTTTAATAAAATCGAGATGTTGATAAATTTCGGTAGCAATAATTTGCCTACCTGTATAAAGGCAGGTTTTTAGACCATGGGCATGAGCTATTTTTAATTTATTAATCAATTCTGCAGGTAGCCATTCACCGCCGTAAAATAAGACACAGGAGATAAAATTTTGATACTTCGCTAATTTCTCAGAAAACAATTTATCATCTAACTCATAACTTGGTGTATTTTGTAGCTCCTGCCAAAAACATCCACGACAACCAAGCTTACAGCCTGCGATAGCAAAGGCTAAACTTATCTCATTTGGCACATCACTAAGAACCACATCATAATTATAATATCTCACCGCAACCACCATATCTAGTATCAACACCGAAATTATAACACTAAACAGAGAATTACCATTATTTTTCACATGGTTTTACTAGTGATTTTAAGATTATAGTTATCCTATCATTTATTGAGCGTAATATGTTAAAGTCTATGTCTCCTAATTTTGGTTGATAATAAAATGCACGGATACTCTTAAGACCTTCGCGATAAAGCAATGAAACTGTATAAAACAGGTAATTACAATAAGAAAGAGTTAGCTGAGTTGCTCTCTTTAGGATATGCCACAATTCGTAGATGGTGTAACAGATATAATGAAACTGGAAGCTGTTTGATCATAAAACCCTTGAAAGTAGGTAGACGGAATATTTTTACCGATAAGCAAGCAGTCTTAGATTATTTACAAGAGCATCCAGATGCTGACGGTATAGAGCTACGTAATCAATTAGCACCTCATGCTTCGCAAAGTTGTTTTTATAATACGCTCCATAGAATGGGAATTACATATAAAAAAAGAGGTAAATTATAAACAGCGTTGTGAGCAAAAAAGAGCTTTATTTACCGAGCAAATTATGAATATTTCGCCAGAGAATCTTGTTTATATTGACGAAACAAGTGTTGACAATAATTTATCTAAACTACGGGGTTGGGCGCTCAAAGGGTTTAAGTCTTTTACTGAGGCATTAGGCTTTCGAACCAAGCGCATAACCTTGATTGGAGGTTATTGTTACGGTAGCAAGGGATTAGTAGCTCCACTGGAGTACGATGGCTATACTAATAGTGAGGTATTTCTATCGTGGGTTGAGTTGGCGCTATGTAAGGAATTAAATCCTAATCAAGTTGTAATTATGGATAATGCAAGTTTCCATAAGTCAGCTAAAGTTAGAGAGTTAATTGAAAGTGTTGGATGTAGGTTAATTTATCTGCCACCATATTCACCTGACCTAAACCCAATTGAACATATATGTGCTAACTTGAAACGTTGCATTAGGACAAATGATAATCGACAGAATAATTTAAGTTTAGCTATTGAATAATCTATCGCTCAGATATTTATAGGATAACTATAACATCTCATATCATGGACAAAAATATAATAGGCAAATAAATGAAAACTGTAATTGAATTTATCGAGCAAGCAATTTTAATAGATAGTTATATGAGCAACATGGTCAATAATCGACATGGTGCACAAGATATCTTTATTGGCAAAGTTCGCATTAACAATATGAATCGTAGCGTTATAGGTATCGAATACGAAATTTTTGATGAATTAGCTTATAACGTAATCAGTGACTTATGTAGTGAAGCTCGGGCGAATATCGATCCAAATTTAGATTTCACTATTGTGCATCGGAGTGGTTATTTGAAGGTTGGCGAAATTAGCATCTTAATTATTGCTAGCTCCAAACATCGTGATGAATCATTTCGCGCCTGTCGCTTTATTATTGAGGAAATTAAACATCGAGTACCGATTTGGAAACAAGAAACCTATACGGATGGTCAAAGCGAGTGGGTTAAAGGTCATGCACTATGCCAACATCATTAGAGTCGCGCATACTGGTAATAATTGCGGGTGGTGCGTCATCACGTATGCAACAGCCTAAGGCGCTCTTGCCAATTGGTAAGCAAACTTTACTGGCGTATATGGTAACTAAATTGTCTGCTAATTTTGCGCAGGTTTATGTAAGTAGCTCTACTAATTATTTAGCTGAACTGCCGCATCTTGCAGATTTATGGACTAGTCAACTAGGTCCGGTGAGTGCAATTGTCAGTAGCACCATTCATTTACAAGCTAATTTCAACTATCGCTTAACATTTGTACCAGTAGATATGCCATACTTAAATTCTGCAGTGCTAGATAAATTAATTAGCACCGATGATGCGTCAATAAGTTATTTTAAAGATTCACCATTGCCACTAGAGATGTATTTATCATCTCAAATAATTGATTACGTGCATAAAGTTGCGAACCAATTTAACGATAGTGTCACCTATTCGGTAAAAAAATTTATTGCAGGTGCTCCCGTTAGTGCAAATGTAATTGAATTGGTTGAATATGATTGTTTAAAAAATATTAATTATCCACAAGAGTGGGAGGAGTTTTGTCATGAAAATTCAATGTGAAGCTAATCATATTCGCATGCGGTTAGATGAAAATGAATATAAGCAATTAAGAGTAACTGGTCAATTAATCAGTGAGTTAACTTATTTACGATTGCAGATAACTGTCCAGCTGGTAAGTATTGAACTACCAGCAAGATTGCAAAATCAGCAATTAATTGTTAATTTAACTTCTCAACAATTAAAAAATTTAATTGAGCCAACAGTACGTAAAGAAGGGATAAATCTGTGGTTGAATACACATGATAACCTTGACTTATTATTTACTATTCAATTGGATCTTATGAAATGATTCGCTTAATTTTCACTATTTGCTTATTAGCGTACATACCGGTTGGTGTGTTGGTAGGCAATTGTAAGGTAGCTTATTATAATTTGTCAAGCCTGAGTTCAAGTGCAAAATGCACAAATTAATATTTTCCGCTGCTTAGCGGGGATAAGTTTTTTGTTTATGCTATAAGAAATCTCATGCGCTGTTTTTCCATTGTGGATTTTCCTAGGTAAATGATTAATTATGTATAGCGCCAGTTGTAGTTCATCTTAGGTAACTAAACTAAAATCTGTTCCTTTAGGAAAGTATCGTCGTATCATTCCATTGCCATGTTCATTACTTCCACGTTGGTAACTAGAATATGGATCGGCAAAGTAATATTGAGCATTCAACTCGCTTGCTATAGCCAAGTGAAGCGCAAATTCGACGCCGTTGTCTGACGTTATCGTCTTTATCTTTTTCTTATGTACTAGTAGCATTTCCAGTAACTTAACCAATGTTTCATTACCTGTTTTATTGCTGACTAGCCGAGCCATATTATAACGAGATTTACGCTCAGTTCCAGTTATTATACCAGCCTGATTGAATGGACCAACTACTGAATCAATTTCTATGTCACCAATACGGCTCCGCTCTTCAACAATCTCGTCACGAGAATGGATCGACTGTTTGCTGCTGATTACTTCTTTTCTTTGAGATGCTTTACCCTTGCGCTTTCCATGGCTGCGAGGTAATAGCTTATACAAAACGCCACCTCTTCTTGCATCTTCGTAAATCCACTGATAGATTATTTCTACGCTGGGCAGCTTTATATTTGGAGTTAATTCAGTTTTCAATCTTAGCATTAAAGCAGTTGGAGACCATGATTTATTGGTAGCAAACTCTTGGTACATTCCCAAGATCAACTGCTTTTGCTCTTCATTATAGCGGTAACGCTTATTA
>CAZTBH010000042.1:15652-25998 GCA_964611845.1 uncultured Neisseria sp. | reverse complement strand
AATGCTTTTATTATTTTTTCAGAATGGAGGATTTCAGTGAATCATTATAGGAAAAATGGCCAGATGTTTAGAAACAAAAATCAGTAGCTCTTGCTAAATGGCAGCAAAAAATATTAATTTGTGTATTTCTCTCCTGAACTCAGGCATAGTTGAGGTGGGTAAACTAAATTCTAACTAATCGACCTTATATTTATGCTATAATCCCAGCGCTTAATCATTTACTCAGAAAGGTCATTAGATGCAAAAAATTAAAGTTGCAAACCCAATCGTCGAACTTGATGGCGATGAGATGACGCGAATCATTTGGGCGTTTATTAAACAAAAATTAATTCTACCCTATCTTGATTTAGACATTAAATATTACGATCTAGGTATTGAAAACCGCGATAAAACTGAGGATAGAGTATCAGTGGAATCAGCGGAAGCAATCAAAAAATATAATGCTGGTATTAAATGTGCAACGATTACTCCTGATGAGGCACGTGTAAAAGAATTTAACCTAAAAAAAATGTGGAAATCACCTAACGGAACTATCCGCAATATTTTAGATGGAACAGTGTTCCGTGAACCAATCGTGTGTAATAATATTCCGCGCCTAATTCCCAACTGGACAGCTCCAATTGTAATTGGACGTCATGCTCACGCCGATCAGTATAAAGCTTATGACTTTGTAACTAAAGGTAAAGGTAAACTAACTATCACCTTTACACCAGAAAACGGTACTCCAGAAGTGCACGAAGTATTCAACTATGAAAATGATGGCGTCGCGTTAGGTATGTATAATACTGATGAATCAATTCGTGGTTTTGCTTATGCATGCTTTAATATGGCTTTAGATAAAAAGTGGCCTTTATATTTATCAACAAAAAATACAATTCTAAAAAAATATGATGGACGCTTTAAAGATATTTTCCAAGAAATCTATGAAAATGAATTTAAAGAAAAATTTATCAAAAACCGGATTACTTACGAACATCGTTTGATTGATGATATGGTTGCATCTGCCCTTAAATGGCACGGCAATTTTATCTGGGCATGTAAAAACTACGATGGAGATGTTCAATCTGATATCGTTGCACAAGGTTTCGGATCGTTGGGCTTGATGACTTCAGTTTTGGTTACTCCAGATGGTAAAACAATTGAATCAGAAGCAGCACATGGAACTGTAACGCGTCACTACCGCTTGCACCAACAAGGCAAAAAAACCTCAACAAATCCAATTGCCTCAATCTTCGCATGGACTCGTGGTTTAGAGCACCGTGGTAAACTAGATGGTAATAAAGATTTGATAGCTTTTTGCCACACCCTAGAAAAAGTATGTGTAGAGACTGTAGAATCAGGCAAAATGACCAAAGATTTAGCTGTTTGTATTCATGGCGATCAGTTAAACGAAAGTCAATACCTCACTACTGAAGATTTTTTAGATGCAATCAGTAAAAACCTTGATAAAAAACTTAAAGTAAAAACGTTTAAACTTTAATTATTGTTATAGTTATTTTTTACAAACCACTGTTAACTTCCCTGTTATTCAGTGGTTTTTTATATTTCACGCGACCTCACCTATACTCTAATCTAACTGATAAATCAACTATTAAGCTTCATATCTTGAAATTTTACCTGGAATATCCGTTTCGGATTGTATAATCCAAAAAACCTATGCTATACTCAGATATTAACTTTAAAATTAACTCGGTTCATCTACTTATTGACACTAAAAATGAATTACTTTTCGCGGCTTCAAAAATCAAGATTATTGTTGGTATTGATTGCTACTACATGTATCATTGCCTGTAGTAGTTCAAGCAACTCTGCAAATTATGGCGATAATGCCTCTACCAAAACGATATCAGCGATCACAGCTGATAATGCTGGAGAAACCCTAGTTTTTGGTAATAATTCAACTTCAGCTGTAGTTTATATACACAATAACACTAATGAGCAAATAAACGGCATTAGTTATGCAGTGACTGAAAATTCTGCACTCTTACAATCCATAGTAAGTAATGCAGGAAGTCAAAGTACAAAAATTAGCACCATTACTGCTGGTGTCAACATCAACAATCCATTAGGTTGCAGTAATATCTCTTTGCTACAAAATCAAACTTAGAACCAGTAATAAGAACTCAACTTTATATTTTTATAATTACAACGATAAAATGGACAGTAAGATACAAAATGAATAAACTAATTAGAATCAGCCAATTGAATTTTAAAACTATTATAATGAACTGTTTTATAACAATCATGCTAGCCGGGTGTAATAGTGCAGCAAGCGGAAACTCTTCAAATAATTCGCCTGATCAACAAACTATTGAAGCTGCACTCACAATTGATAATGCAGGAATAATACCTGTTTTTAATAATATACCGACATCTACTGTGATCTATGTTCATAATAATGGTACAACTACTATTAGTGGGATTAGTTACAGCTTAGTTAACAATAACTTAAGCAACACATTACTCCAACAGAATACTAGTAAGAACATTGATGCTGGTCAGTGCGTTGCGATTGCTGCAGGTCAAAGTTGTGCACTTAAAATTACTACACCAAGTTTAGACGCACAACAAGCTCAAGGCTCAATGTTACTCAAGGCTAATTATTCATTAGCGAATAAACCTATCTCATTTAGCCAGTTGATTAATTATGCACTAGTTGATTCAACATCAATGCAAACTAATGATGGAGTAAAGTTTAAATCTGGGGCTAGTATCTCAGGTTATGGAAATACGACTGGATATGCTACCCTATATTTATACGGAAGCGGAGCTAAGCAGAACTATATTATTTCAGATATTAGCGTAAATAAGCCTTCTCTAAAATTTAATATGAGTCTTAAGCAGCACACTATTGCGGCTAACTCAGTACAAGCAATCGAAGTTAGTTCACCAATCATGTCTTCATCAATTGATGCAACTATAACAGTTCAATCAGTTCTAGCTAATACAAATAATTCTCATCAAATTAATGTAGCGACTCATGATACTCTCAATAAATCTTTATCAGACGCTCAATTTAGCAATAGTGCTGAGATAGCAGTTCAGCCTGCTTCCGCAGGCGCGATTTTAACAACTGGTTCAGTTCCGCTAATTAATACAGCCAATGGAACTAGCGCAAACATGTTAATTCAAAACTCAGGTAATCAAGATGCTGTAATCGGTAATATTAGTGCGGAGACTGGAATTAGTGGCATAAGCGGATGTAGCAATGTAACTTTGGCATCAGGTGATACCTGTACAATTAATTTTAATGTAACAGAGGCTGGTGGCAGCGCTAATATTACTATTCCATATACAGGAGGAAGTGCTAGTAGTGTAGCTGCTAATGTAACCTGGTTTAATGGTGTTGGGGCAGCATTGGTTTCCCTCTCTGCAACTAATAATCCGATGTCTTTTTCAGCGACCATTGGTGCAACAACGCAAGTTACCGTGACTAATATTGGTGGTTACACTCTAAGCAATATAACGATCCCAGCACCTATCGTATTATCAGGTGGACATGCAACAGCTGCAATAATTACTACCCAAGGATCTGACACTTGTACAGGACAAGAACTAGAGGTTGGAGCATCTTGTACTTACTCGGTTTCAGTTAACGATAGCTTCACGGACTTAAATCAGCAAATAAATCTTGGTTTTAAAGCTAATTATGCGGGTAGTAATGGCACTAGTAGCTATAGCAGAGTTATGCCACTAACTTATAATTCAACTGCCTATGGTGCAATTATTGCCCTGTCATCACTCTCAAACATGTCTATTAGTGGTAATAATATTGAATCAGAAACTCAAAATTTAACCATTAGCAACAATGGTGCCGCTGATGCTACACTTACCAGCATTGGCTTAATTGATAACCCAGCCTATTTACTTGCAAATAGCGGTGACTGTGGCGTTTCATTGGCTGGCGGAAGTAGTTGTACGGCACAGATTAAGCTGGGTCCAATTGATAATAGTAGTTCAACTGAATCCACAGGCATTGCTAATTACATCGTAAATTACGCCGCAGTAGGACAAACGCCAGCTGGTATCGAATCAACCAGCGTTGCTTGGAGTGTCTCGTCTAATATAATTCAGCCACCAATCATAAACATGGTAACTAGTGTAACAGGCTGTGCAAGCGGCGATGGTATAACGACGACCTGCATGGATAATCCTACCGCTACTGGTGGAACGGCAGGAAATATACAAGTGGTGTTAACCTTTACCAATAGTAGTACAGTTACCGCAGCAAGTACAATTAGCTTACCAGAGAGCTCAAGCTCATTATTTACTGTGCCAGGCTATAGCTTAGCTAGTAGCTCATGTACCAATGGCGCAGCTACTAATAATGGAAGCTGTACCATAGTCTATAATTTACCAAGTAAAACATCTGAATCTGCTTTTCAGTCTAATCTGAATCAAGCTGATTTTGCGTACAACTATACTTATGGACCTACTGGAAATTTATCAGGATCTGGTAGTAATAATTTAGCTACGTCGATAGATGTTGTTATGCCAACATTAGCAATTGAGTCAATTAATAAAATTGCTCAAGGTGAGTCAGGTACTGCAACTATTAATTGGAGTAATTTATATCAAGCGACGGTACCAAGCACTACCACTAGTGCGACGAAAGCTAATGGAACCAGTGCCACAGGGCTTAGTAGTTCAACTCCTGCCACTTGTGGTTCGATTGTGAGTAACTTGGTAAGCTGCACTAGCTCGATTACGACGACGAATTCTACCCCAGTTGGGACTGGTTATTTATTAAAGGTAACAGCAGCTGGTGGATTAAGTGCCACACCAGAATCATTTACAGTATTTTCAAATTATGTGATTTTTGTAAGCAGTAATCAATGGAATGGAAATTTGGGTGGATTTGCTGGCGCTAATACTAAATGTAATAGTGCTTCTAACAAGCCTAAAAATGGTGCTGCTGGTACGGATAAGACTTATAAGGCACTATTGAATTCGAATAATGCAACAACATCTGGTAAGGCATATTACCGTACTGATGGTCTAACTCTAATTGCAACTGCAAGTGGTGGTAATTTGGTCGGCTCAACTAGTTTATCGAGTGCAATCAGTTCAAGTCTTGCCACACCTTGGACTGGGGTTAGTGATAGTACTAATTGTACTAATTTTACATCTTCTGACTCTGGCATTCGTGGCGCCACAGGTACAAGTAATTCTAGCACTTCAAATTGGTGGTCATCAAGCCTAGCTAACTGTAATCTCACGCGTCAGTTGTATTGTGTGGCACAGTAAGTATATTAAGACCCTTAATTTATTTGTAATTGAAGTTTAAATTAAGGGCATATTTAAAAATTTGTGAATTTTTAATGCGGCGCAACAACCATTCACACCAAGTAAATTGATGCATTTGGCTACATATTTAATAAATTTCTTGTGCAAAGCACAATAGTTTCAGCACATCTCTTGCAGAAGAGTAAATTTAGTTTAAAAAAACCAATTCACCATAAGCTGGGTTATAGTAGAATATTGAAAGAGCCTCTGAAAAGCAGAGCAGTTCGCCGACTAATTTGTTGAGTAAAGTAATTTCAATCAACAAGCTAGCCTGTTAATTAGTTTTCAATTCTATACTCAATCGGATTCATCATCCTGGGTCGTTGATTTACTCCTCACTTACAGTTAGTAAGCTTCGTCGTAAATCGCCTACCAGTATTTCCAATCTGTTTGAGTAATTAGTTGTAATAATTTTATTGGAGTACGCAGATGTCAAGTCGTGAACAACAAATCGCCGCCCTAGAACAAGATTGGAAAGATAATCCTCGTTGGACTGGAATCAAACGCAATTACACAGCTGAAGATGTAGTTCGCTTACGTGGATCACTCGCTGTTGAGCATACTATTGCTAAAACTGGCGCAATTAAATTATGGAATTTGGTTAACAATGAACCGTTCATCAATGCTCTTGGTGCGTTGACTGGTAACCAAGCAATGCAACAGGTCAAAGCTGGATTGAAAGCTATTTATTTATCAGGCTGGCAGGTAGCTGGAGATGCCAATGTTGCAGGTGAAATGTATCCTGATCAATCACTTTACCCAGCTAACTCTGTACCGTTAGTCGTAAAAAGAATTAACAATACATTAACTCGTGCGGATCAAATTCAGTGGTCAGAAGGTAAAAATGATATTGACTACTTTGCACCGATTGTAGCTGATGCTGAAGCTGGCTTTGGTGGTGTGTTGAATGCTTTTGAATTAATGAAAGCCATGATTGAAGCAGGTGCTTCAGGCGTACACTTTGAAGATCAATTAGCCTCAGTTAAAAAATGCGGTCATATGGGCGGAAAAGTATTGGTTCCAACCCGTGAAGCAGTTGAAAAATTAAATGCAGCACGTTTGGCAGCCGATGTAATGGGTGTACCAACACTGATCGTTGCACGTACTGATGCTGAAGCTGCAGATTTATTAACCTCCGATGTGGATGCTAATGATAAACCATTTTTAACTGGTGAACGCACAGTTGAAGGTTTCTTCAAAACTACACCTGGTTTACAACAGGCAATCTCACGCGGTTTGGCGTATGCACCGTATGCAGATTTAGTATGGTGTGAAACTGGTAAACCAGATTTAGCTTATGCCAAAGCATTTGCTGAAGCTATTCATGCTCAATTCCCAGGTAAATTATTGGCTTATAACTGCTCACCATCATTCAACTGGAAGAAAAATTTAGATGATGCAACGATTGCTAAATTCCAAATCGAATTAGGTAAATTAGGTTATAAATTCCAATTCATTACCTTAGCTGGATTCCACTCATTGAATTACAGTATGTTTAACTTGGCACATGGTTATGCACGTAGCCAAATGTCCGCATTTGTTGAATTACAAGAAGCAGAATTTGCAGCAGCAGAAAAAGGCTTCACTGCAGTTAAACATCAACGCGAAGTCGGAACTGGTTATTTTGATGCAGTAACTCAAGCAATTCAACAAGGACAGTCTTCAACTACCGCATTACATGGTTCGACGGAAGATGAGCAGTTCTTTGAAGCTAAACATTAAAATTCTGAGTATTATTTTAATGCTAGAAATTTAAATTATGAATACCGTTGGTTAATCTTGCCAGCGGTATTTTTATTAAAGAATATAAAGGATAAAACTATGACTTCAATCAAACTACCTCATGGTATGGAAATCAATGCACCGATTAGTGCCGATTATGCCAAAATTCTAACTCATGAGGCATTGGAATTAGTGGCAAAATTAAGCCGTAAATTTGAGCCGCGTCGTCAAGAGCTATTAGCTGCACGTGTTATTCGCGCCAAAGAATTAGATGATGGAGCATTACCAGATTTTTTACCTGAAACCAAATCAATCCGCGAAAGCAACTGGACAATTGCACCAATTCCACAAGCATTAGAATGCCGTCGCGTGGAAATAACTGGTCCAGTTGAGCGTAAGATGGTTATCAATGCGCTTAATTCAGGTGCTGATAGCTATATGACAGATTTTGAAGATTCAAATACGCCAAATTGGGATAATCAAATTACCGGACAGCTCAACATGATTGAGGCAGTACGTAAAACTATTAGCTTAGAACAAAATGGTAAAACTTATAAACTTAACGATAAAACGGCTACTTTAGTAGTTCGTCCACGTGGTTGGCATTTAGATGAAAAACATGTTTTGGTTGATGGCAAACGTGTTTCGGGTGGTATCTTTGATTTTGCCTTATTTATGTATCACAATGCCAAAGAACAACTGGCACGCGGTGCAGGACCGTATTTCTATCTACCGAAAATGGAATCTCATCTTGAAGCACGCTTATGGAATGATATTTTCATTATGACTCAGCAAGAATTAGGTATTCCGCAAGGTAGCATCAAAGCAACGGTATTGATTGAAACAATATTGGCTGCCTTTGAAATGGATGAAATTCTCTATGAATTACGCGAGCATTCCTCTGGATTGAATGCTGGGCGCTGGGATTATATTTTCAGTGGAATCAAAAAATTCAAGCTTAACAAAGATTTCTGTTTAGCTGATCGCGCAAAAGTTACCATGACTTCGCCATTTATGCGTGCCTATGCCCTGCTCTTGCTTAAAACTTGCCACAAACGTAATGCACCAGCAATTGGCGGAATGGCTGCGTTGATTCCAATTAAAAACGATCCAGAGAAAAATGAAACTGCAATGGCTGGAGTTCGCGCAGATAAAGCGCGTGATGCAACTGATGGTTATGACGGTGGTTGGGTAGCACATCCCGGATTAGTTGAATTAGCTATGACAGAATTTACCAAAGTACTTGGTGATAAACCAAATCAAATTGCCAAAAAACGTGATGATGTGGTGGTAACTGCCGCAGAATTACTTGAATTTAAACCAGAGACTCCAATTACTGAAGCAGGACTACGCTACAACATAAATGTTGGAATTCATTATTTAGGTTCATGGTTAGCAGGTAATGGTTGTGTACCAATTCACAATCTAATGGAAGATGCTGCAACTGCAGAAATTAGTCGTTCGCAAGTATGGCAATGGATTCGTTCACCCAAAGGTGTTTTGGAAGATGGACGTAAAGTTACTGCCGACATGGTACGCGCAATGATTCCAGAAGAATTAGCTAAAGTAAAAGCAGTGGTTGGTGATGGTAGTACTTATGATCGCGCAGCCGTGATTTTTGAGGAAATGTCAACTTCTGCAACTTTTGCCGAATTTTTAACACTACCATTATACGAAGAAATTTAATCTATACTCAATCAGATTCATCATACTGGGTCGTTGCCAAGCTCCTCACTTACTAGTTGTAGGCTTCGTCGCTTGTCGCCTACCAGTATTTCAAATCAGTTTGAGTATTATTGGGGGCATCGCGCCCCAATGAGGCGTTATTTTCTGTTAAAATAGCGCCTAATCTAAATTTATAAAAAAGGATAATCAATGTTTGATAAAGGTCAATTAGCTGGCTTAATGAAAAAAGCCCAAGAAATGCAAAAAAATCTGGAAAAAGCTCAGGAAGAAGTTGCACGTTTAGAAGTTGAAGGCGAATCTGGTGCTGGAATGGTTAAAGTTGTCATGACTGGGAAGCACGATCTAAAAAAAGTTACGATTGACGAAACCGTAATGGATGACAAAGAAATGTTAGAAGATTTAATCGCAGCAGCAGTCAATGATGCTAATCGTAAAGTTGAAGAGCAATCACAAGCCAAAATGGGTAGCGCAACCGCTGGCATGCCCGCTATGCCTGGTGGATTTAAGTTCCCTTTCTAAATATCTTAAAATAACCCAGCTAAAAATTTAGCTGGGTTATTTTTTAAAAACCATCCTCAAAATTACTCTGCTTGTCTACGACAAGAAAAGCCATAATAGGTATTCTGGCTTAAGCGCTCCAAGCGGCGTAAAAATTAAAAAAACCGACCATACAAATGGTCGGTTTCTCTTTAAAATCAACTTCCTATTATGACAGAAATAGTGGTTTGACCACCCATACCCCATCTAATAAGTTGCCTGGTGACAACTTAATTTCTTAGATGGGTACTATTTTTATAGTTTAAATATGTTGAATAAAAACATTCTCTCTAGTTTATCGTAATACTAGCCGGACCATTAAACGCACCAGGTGCCGCTGGTATTACTGTATTACATCCTGATAATGTTCCATCTGTACCACTCACCGTACATTGCGTATAAGAGTTAGCATCAATGTTAGTAATATACGCATAGCCATTATTTATCGTAATACTAGTCGGACCATTAAGCGCACCAGGTGCCGCTGGTATTACTGTATTACATCCTGATAATGTTCCATTTGCACCACTCACCGTACATTGCATATAAGAGTTATCACTATAGTTAATAATATACGCATAACCATTATTTATCGTAATACTAGTTGGAGTATTAAGCGCACTAGGCGCCGCTGGTACTACTGTATTACATCCTGATAATGTTCCATTTGCGCCACTCACCGTACATTGCGTATAAGAGTTACCACCACTGTTAGTAATATACGCATAACCATTATTTATCGTAATACTAGACGGATCATGAAACGCACCAGGTGCCGCTGGTACTACTGTATTACATCCTGATAATGTTCCATCTGCACCACTCACCGTACATTGCGTATAAGAGTTATCACTACCGTTAGCAATATACACATAACCATTATTTATCGTAATACTAGTTGGAGTATTAAGCGCACCAGGTGCCGCTGGCACTACTGTATTACATCCTGATAATGTTCCATCTGTACCACTCTCACCGTACATTGCGTATAAGAGTTATCACCACTGTTAGTAATATACCCATAACCATTATTTATCGTAATACTAGACGGACCATTAAACGCACCAGGTGCCGCTGGCACTACTGTATTACATCCTGATAATGTTCCATCTGTA
>CAZTBH010000042.1:0-15552 GCA_964611845.1 uncultured Neisseria sp. | reverse complement strand
CGCACCAGGTGCCGCTGGCACTACTGTATTACATCCTGATAATGTTCCATCTGTACCACTCACCGTACATTGCGTATAAGAGTTATCACTATAGTTAGTAATATACGCATATTTTACTATAGCAATCGCAAACGTTACCGTGGCAGGACTAGGTGCCATACTCGGGGTGGTAGTATTGCTCAGCGTGATAGTTTGGTTGCTTGCCGTTGTGGCATCATTCGCCGCTACAGCACTAATCGTACAGGTGTAGCCACCTTGACTATTGAGTGCACAATCATTATTGATAAAGCTAATATCTGCATTGGTAGTCGTCGCATGGATCGTTTGTGCCGTAACTGCATAGCCTCCACTTAAGGTCGCAGTCATCGTGAAGCTCTCACCGCGTGTGATGCTAATATTGCTGGCTGGGCTGGTAGTTACCGCTATGCTGGCTGGGGCATAAACATTGACATATACCGTACCGGTGAGAGCTTGCATAGCTGGCGTTACCGGACGAGCCTGATCATTCCACATCAAGCGGTAGTTGGTTAGCACTAGATTTTGTGCACCTGAGTTAGTCACTGCCGCGGCTGTCATCGTGAAGGTTGCCACGCAGCTTCCACCACTTGCTGCTAAGAATACTTTACTTACCGAAGTTCCACAATTACCACCAAGCGTCCAGTTACTATTTGGACTAATTTCTCCAATATAAAAATTAGTTGCTGGTACTGAACCACTATTTGTTAGCGTAATACTTACCGATGGGTAGGTAGTAGAGCTTCGCTCAATCTGGAATTGATTTGGCGAAACAGCACCTGTACCACCCGCGAAGTTTGCCCCACTAAATGCTCCTTGGCTGATATTGGCGGATTGAGCACTAAGCACCGTACCTATTAGAGTACTTGTAGCAGTGGCTAAACCTCCTCCATCAGAAATAGTGAGTACTCCATGGTTAATTCCTGCAGGAGCCGCTGTTGGACCAAATTGAGTAGTAATCGTACAGCTTTCTCCGACAGGCAGCGTATTTCCAGTACCACAATTCGTGCTGGCACCAGTTATCGTAAATAGCGAGCTTGGATTAGGGTTTATTGTCCTACTAAGATTTGTAGCGGGTAAATCGCCGGTATTAGTTAAGGTTAGGATTGCCGTGCTTGAGTCTTGGCTATTATTGACAATGTTTGTATAAGTTACACTAGTTGGGCTTAGATTTAGGATTGCTCTAGATTGGGTAACTTTATAATTAACGCTTTGTGTAGCTGGCACTGGGGCTGGCGTGCTACCGCTGTAATTATAGGCAATACTGATGCTCCCTGCAGACTCTGTAACTGCCGTATTTTTAGTATAAATTACGGTTAAGTTACATTCACCACCGCTACTTAAGCTATTAGTTACAGTTTTGTTGGGTGCATCTACCGTGCAATCACTCGCTGTACTACCGCTGCTTGCGATTGAGAAATCGTTATTTGGTAAAGTAAACACGAAGTTAGTTTCAGGTGTATTACCACTATTATGAATTGTCATAGTGCGGCTAACTGTTCCGATTGCCGTCGTGGTAAAGAAATTACTATCTGGGCTTAAGCTAGTGCTTAATCCTGAGACTGCCGGGACTGGTTTGGGGCTTGGCGTTGGCGTCGGTGTCGGACTAGGTGCAAGATTGACATTCTCACCCACCGCTGCGCTATTCTTTACTTCTTCCTGACCATTATTGTAGCTCAATGTAATGCTACCGCCACCTGCAGGCACTGCTGTGTTTTTGAGTTTGAGCGTTGCTGTGGTGGTAGTTCCACTGCCAATAGTTGTTGGGTTAAAGCTAACTTCAATATTGGAGCTGCTTGCGACTAAGGCTTGTAGCTCTGCATTAACATCACCAGTATTAGCAAAAGTTACTACTTGCTCGGGGTGCGTGCTGGTAAGATAAACTACACTAGGTAACATATCGGCAATCCCGATCTTCGTCGAGGTGCTTAAGGTACTGCTATTGCTTGAAGTTGAGACTACCGTTACGCTTCCATCGCTGGCTATTTGTTGCGTTTGCACACGAATAATTTGGCTGGCACCACTTGAGCTTGGCACTGGCAGTAAAATATTAAAGGTTGAGCCTTGAGCGCTGCTAATACTGCCGCTGATTAGCTCTTGGTTAGGTAGTGGATTAGCATTGTTATCGGTCAATACGATATTATTGAAGCTTCCTGCTTTACTTGAGGCAACCAAACCACTCACCATAATATACGGTAGCCCAGCAATTACGGTATGATAATAGCTTAGCGTGATTCCATCAGCTCCGCTAATACTATTATTGTAAGCCGCTTGTTCAATCCCAATGCTTGAGACCGTTCCTGTTGCTGCTTGTGTCTGTTTATTTTGACTACTCTTATTATCTGCACTAAAGCCAATACTACCCGCAACACTTCCAGTTGACACGAGTAGCTTGATGCTACACTGGCTATGTGCCGCAACTGACGCACAGTTCGTTGCGCTACTTGGCTCCAGTGTAACAGCACTACCGCTGCCTACTGCTTGAGTTAGGCTATAATGAAGATTGCTTACCGCTGATTCTGTTGGATTTTTGATTAGAACGTAGCCTGTTGAATCGGTACTACTTTTACTATAAACGATTTTAGGTGCAATAATCTGTAAACTACTTGCATCTCCGTTATTCTGTCCATCGCCCCCATTAGTAGCAGAACCGCTGCTACTGCTACACGCAGTTACGCCCAGCATAAATGTACCAATAAGCGACATACGTAGTACATGATCTCGGTATAATTTTATTTTTTTCACCCCAACAACCCCCTGTTAATTTTAAAAATTCCAAGATTATAGCTTACCTATTTAATAAAAGTTGTCCACTTTCGGGGACAACTTTTTTATAGTTAACACAATTTGAAATTACCTACTTTAAATACAATAATATATTGATATAAATTTATATTTACACTATTCAGTGAGTAGTTTGCTTGAGTGTTAACTATAGAATAAGAAAAACACTCAAAATTGGATCACTTGTTATACTTTGTAACACATACACGTAGACTTAAGACAAAATTATTACAATACAAGGTATTACTACATATACGAATAAGTTGAGTAATTACAGAATAATGCTACGGGTGAACTTACATAATAGTGCTTATGCAGTTAGTTGCTGTTGAATTCCTGTGTGAGCAGGAATGAAAGAGAGTAAGTTAATTGCTGTGCATACCATTTATTTTTACTAAATCAATTACAATTAAACTGTGCTGATATTTATTAGCGCTCAACATAGCAGGGATAAATTTAGTCATTTCTAACTCATTGAATGTCGCTAATTTTTCATAATTATAATTCTCTAGTTGGGATAAGTTATCATTTTTGACTGCAAGATAATATGGATAATTATTTGGTAGCGGCAAATGCGTTTCTAACACGGGTAAATCCGCATGAAACTCTAGATTATTTATTAACCCAGGAACTTCCATATTATATAATGGAGCAACTGGTTTATCTTTCAAATACTGAGCAATATTATACCCTGCATCATAAGTACGATAGATGAAAGCATTAACCAACATCAACATAATAAAGCTCGCAGCCACCGCCAAAGCTGGCAAAGTTAAAATCCATTTAGCCACTGAGATTTTCCTACGCTGAAAAATACAATACCCCAGAATCAGAATCGGAATCAAAGCGCTGATTATTAGCCAATTTCCTCTAAAAAAGAAGATGCTTATTGCAAGGCTCAAACATAAAATCAGGGATGTTAGTCCTTGTTGAATTTTGGCAATCACAACAAACTTAGGAGCTTGATTAATTATATAATTAGCAACCATAATCGCGGCAAATGGCATAATAATATTGGTATAATGATCGAGCTGAAATTTGGTGGCGCTAAACATAATAAATGTCAGCCAGAAACTGCTTTGTAAATAGATTGACCTCGCTCGTTGCGTTATATTCTCAGTTTTGAAGCCGCGAAAGGTAGCAACAAGACTGGCAATAAACAGTAAAGACCACGGCAAAAATGCCCATAAGAAAGTATGAATAAAAAATCCCGGATTACCATGATTATTGACAATCGGACCGCTGTTAAAAAAGCGCCCAAATTGACTACCCCAGAAAAACCAGCTAATTCCTGACACCTGATGTTGTCCAAAAACGAGTTTTTCAGGATGAAGATCAAATTGCACATAGAGACAAATTAACTCTGGTAGCGTTGCCAGTAGACTCAAAGCATAAGCCAGCAACCATTTAGGTTGAACTATCTTACGTAATTCACCGCTATATAGCCACATCGCAACTAAACCACTAAAAATCGTAACAACAACGAACAAGCCTTTAGTCATCAAAGCCAAAGCCGTAAAGCAGCTAGCAAGCAGAAGATTTTTTATTCCTCCGATACGATCATAGCGCAGATAATAATAGCAGGCTGGAACAATTTCACCAAGGAGAAATGCTTCAGCACGGATATCCATGCTAGAGAGCAATAGATGCAAACTGCTAACATAAATTAATGTGGCGGCAATTCCAGTTGCTTCAGAATAGAGCAATTTCCCCAAGCGATAGGTATAGATAGCGCCGATGCAATGAAAAATAAATCCTGGTAACACGTAGGCAAAAGCAGAAATACCGAAAATTTTAAATGATAGTGCTGTGAGCCAAAATGGCAGATGGGGCTTATCCAACCAATCCTGCCCGCCATAGTACAGATTTATCCAATCGTGATTGCTTACCATCGTCTTACTAATAACGGCATAAAAATAGGCATCGTTACTGTTCAATACTGGCGAAAACATTCCGCAAGCATTAATCAGTAAGATTAAAATAATCAGCCACCACCAAGAGCGATTCAGATTGAGAGGTAATTGCTCAGTCATTGATTAATCAAGAAAGGAAATAATTTGCCAGTTATTTTCCAGTGCAATTTGGCGGAGTTTTTCGTCTGGATCAACTGCAATCGGATCATCAACCTGTTCTAATAACGGTAAATCATTATGCGAATCTGAGTAAAAAACGTAGTGGAGTGGGTTATAATTATTCTTAGTCAGCCATTCTTCCAGATGTACTAATTTTCCACGTCCCATGCACGGCTCAAGCTCAACTTCACCTGTATACTCGCCAGAGGCATCACGTTTACCGCGTCCAGCAATCAAAGCATCCACACCAAAGAAATCAGCGATTGGACGCGCAATATCTTCAATAGTTGCAGTAATGATCACTACATAATCACCGTCTTGTTTATGTCGTTCAACGTAGCGTTGTGCCGATTCCGTTATTAGCGGACGAACTTTATGCGTAAAAAAACCTTGCAATAAATCATTACGTTCACTAAGCGGTAAACTTTTTAGTAACTCAAGTTCAAAACGATATGCCGCTTCAACATCTAGTGTGCCATTCTGATAATCTTGCAAAAAGGCTGCTCGTTGCTGCGCTTTGTCCCGACTTAACAAATTTTGTTTGCTAAGAAATTCTGCCCATAACGTTCCGCTATCACATGGTACTAAGGTATGGTCCATATCAAATAAGACTAAGCGCATTTATCTATCTTTTCTAAAAAATTTGCACAATTATAGCATATATCCAATTTCGCTGAATCGCTCAACGTTATTAAAAAAGCAACCAAATTATGGTTGCTCATTATTTATTTAGCCACAGTGACCATAGCCGGACGCAGCACCCGACCGTTGAGTAAATAGCCTTTTTGCATAACGCTGACAATGGTATTGGTTTCTTGCTCGTGTTCTTCAACCACACTCATTGCCTGATGTAGATTAGCATCCAACTTTTCTTTAACTTGTGGATTGATATCTTTAATCTGATGAGCTTCAAAAACTTTAATTAATTGTTGCAAGGTTAAATCAACACCCATTTTTAACATCTCAAAATTACCTGACTGGTCTTTAAGTGCCATTTCGAGATAATCTTTAACAGTGATTATTTCTTTGGCAAAATTACTGATCGCATAATCACGCGCTTTTTTGGTTTCTTCTGCACCACGGCGTTGAGTATTTTGCATTTCAGCAATCAGGCGTAAATTGGTGTCTTTCAATTCTGCAAGCTCTTGCTCCAATTTTAGAACCTGATTAGTTTCTTCCTGTACGATTTCTTCTAAAACCTCGGTAAAGTTCTCAGCATTTTGGTTTTCTCCTGCCAAATTTTGAGCTGCTTCATTTGATTCTTGAGTTGTTTGTTGTTTATCCATTTTTATACTTTCGTAAAATTAAATACCAATGTTTAGATATATAATACTTAAAACTTATTTTTCAAGTTTCCATTAGCCATTTTTTGAGATTACTGGTAATATGATTCGTCTATTTTATCATATTGCGGATACTAAATGCTTGTGGTTGCTCACGATGCTTAGTCCATTTTAACATTGTGTTAAACAGGGGTAACTTAAATCGAAAACGCATATCAATGTTATAATTATGGTTTAATTCATCTTGTAAGAGAAAGCGTAAAAGAATGAAACAGCTTCAGGTAATGGATGGTAATGCAGCGGCAGCCTATATTGCTCACGCAACCAATGAAGTAATTGCAATTTACCCAATCACTCCCTCATCAACAATAGGCGAGATTGCCGATGAAAAATCCGCCAATGGCGAAACTAATATTTGGGGACAAATTCCATCGGTTACTGAATTACAATCAGAAGCTGGAGCAGTTGCAACTGTTCATGGCGCATTGGCTGCTGGATCATTGAGTACAACTTTTACCGCATCACAAGGTTTACTGTTGATGTTGCCCAATATGCACAAAATTGCCGGAGAATTAACACCTACCGTATTTTATGTAACTGCACGAACAATTGCCAGCCACGCACTATCAATTTTTTGTGATCACTCGGATGTTATGGCTGCCAGAAATACTGGTTTTGCGATTTTATTTGCCAGCAATGTTCAGGAAGTAATGGATTTATCTTTAGTAGCGCAAAATGCGACCTTAGAATCACGAATTCCCTTTATGTTAGCATTTGATGGTTTTCGTACTTCTCACGAACTAAATAAAATTGAAGTTGTTGATTTTGAGACAATTAAAGAGTTTATTAATCCTGAAGCCGTTTTGGCACACCGGACTCGTCGCTTAACACCAGATAATCCACATATTTTAGGTACTGCACAAAACCCAGATGTTTTCTTTCAAGGACGTGAAGCTGGTAATCGTTATTATCAGGATGCTCAAGGTATAATTAAAAATAATTTGCAGCGCCTTGCTCAAGTTACTGGACGCAATTATCTGCCGTTTGAATATTATGGTGCGACGGATGCAACGCGAGTAATTATTGCCATGGGTTCAGCGTGCGAAGCCATCAATGAAACTGTTACTAAACTCAATCAACAAGGCGAAAAAGTTGGCGCGGTTAAAGTTCGTTTATACCGCCCGTTTTATGCCGAAGATTTTATCAAACAATTACCAGCAACTACACAAGCGATTGCAGTACTGGATCGCACTAAAGAATCTGGTTCACTTGGTGAGCCGCTCTATCTGGATATCAAAACAGCCGTAGTTGAAGCTTGGGAAACAGAGCAAACGTCATTTAAGCAATTACCTAATATTGTTGGTGGACGCTATGGGCTAAGCTCCAAAGAATTTACCCCAGCAATGGTTAAAGCCATCTTTGATAATCTATCACTTAGCAAAGCACAGCAAAAACGTAAATTTGTGGTTGGAATCAACGATGATGTAACTCACCTTAGTTTGGATTATGACAATAGCTTTACTAGTGAATGTTTGGATAATTTCCGTGGTAAATTCTACGGAATGGGTTCTGATGGCACAGTTAGTGCTAATAAGAATTCGATCAAAATTATTGGGGAGCATAGTGATCTAGCGGTACAAGGATTTTTTGAATATGACTCCAAGAAATCTGGCTCTTATACTATCTCTCACCTGCGCTTTGGTAAACAAGCCATTCAAAGCAGCTACCTAGTCCAAAAAGCTAATTTTATTGCTTGCCACAATTTCAGCTTTGTATTTAAATATAATATTTTAGCTGATGCAGAAGAAGGCGCTACTCTATTACTGGCTAGCTCATATAATGCTAATCAACTCTGGGCGCAATTACCCCAGCAGCTCCAAGCTCAATTAATTACTAAAAAAATCCGTATATATAATATTCAGGCACACAAAATCGCCGCACAGCATCAGCTCGGTAAACGAATTAACACGATTATGCAATGCGCGTTTTTTGCGTTGAGCCAAGTTTTGCCACTTGAACTAGCAATCGGAGCAATCAAAGAATCCATCCAAAAAACTTATGCGCGTAAAGGTGCGGACGTAGTTGCGCAAAATATTGCAGCAGTTGATTCTGCTCTTGCTGCAATCGAAGAAGTTAATCTACCAGATCAGGTAACGAGCACCATTCCGATGTCCAATCCAATTAGTGCTGATGCAAGCGCTTTTGTGCAAAAAATCGTTGCGCCAATGCTTAAACTTCAAGGCGATCAACTTCCGGTATCAAGCTTACCAGATGACGGTGCATGGCCAAGTGCAACTTCCAAATATGAAAAGCGCAATATTGCAGCCAAAATCCCCGAATGGAATCAGACATTATGTACTCAATGTGGGCTATGTACTCTAGTTTGCCCGCATGCTGCGATTCGTAGCAAAGTGTTTGCCTTAGACGAATTAGCTGCAGCTCCACCGAGCTTTAAACATGAGAAAGCTAAAATCAAAGGCTTTCAGGATAAACAATACGCATTGCAAGTTGCTCCCGAGGATTGTACGGGGTGTGATGCCTGCTTTAATATCTGCCCTGTAATGGAAAAAAATACGGAAGGTCAACTTAATGGGCGCAAAGCGCTTAATATGATTGCACCCGCCCCAGTTATTGCCGCAGAGCGGGAAAATTTTGCTTTCTTCAGTAAACTAAGCGAAACGCATTCTGCAGAAGTAGTTGGTGGTATCAATAATCTCAAAGGTAGCCAGCTGATGCAACCATTATTTGAATTTTCTGGTGCGTGTTCTGGCTGTGGTGAAACGCCGTATATCAAATTATTAACCCAATTAATTGGAGATCGTTTGATGATTGCCAATGCAACAGGTTGCTCTTCAATTTTTGGCGGGAATTTACCGACTACTCCTTACTGTACCAATGATCAGGGACGAGGTCCGGCATGGGCAAATTCACTCTTTGAAGATAATGCCGAATTTGCCTTAGGTATGCGCTTGGCACAAGATCAGCTACAGGAAAGGGCACGCTTAATGCTTCTAAGCTTGTTAAAGAGCCGTGAGCTAAACAATAGTGAGGAGTTAATTTTAGCAATTTTAAATGCGGCACCGCAAAATGCAGCTGAAATTGACGAGCAACGCCAGCGTATTCTACAGCTCAAAGCCTTGTTACAACGACAAACTAGTTCAGAGAGCCAACAACTGCTAGAGATAATCGATCATGTGTTGGATAAAAGCGTATGGGCACTCGGCGGTGATGGCTGGGCGTATGATATTGGCTATGGTGGCTTGGATCATGTAATTGCCAGTGGTAAAAAAGTTAAGCTCCTGATTTTAGATACCGAGAGTTACTCGAATACAGGAGGACAGATGTCCAAAGCAACGCCTCTGGGTGCAATTGCTAAATTTGCCAGCGCAGGTAAAAATATGTTTAAAAAAGATTTAGGCATGCTCGCCATGAGTTACCGTCATGTCTATGTTGCTCAAATTGCACTGGAAGCAAACCCGATGCAAGCAATCCGTGCTCTAAATGAAGCTGAATCCTATGATGGTCCAGCAATCGTGATTGCCTATGCACAATGTATTGCCCATGGTATTGACATGACGCATGGTGCCGAGCAGCAACGTAGAGCAGTACAAAGTGGCTATTGGTTACTATATCGCTTTAATCCTCTGTTAATTAGCCAAGGCAAACAGCCATTGCAACTTGATAGTAAGGCACCGATGCTACCACTGAGCGAGTATTTTAATTCAGAAAACCGCTTCCGTGGCGTAAGTCAGCAAGATGCAAAACTCGCGGCAGAATTTCTGGAGCAGGCACAAGAGAATATTATGCACCGTTTTCAACATTATCAATATCTGGCAAATATGCCGTTGTTTAATGAATTGCAAGGTAAAAATGAGCTTTAGCAAATATACTCACAGGATTTGATTCTTGGATGTGAAGTATTTATAAAAAAATGACGTAGTATAGCAAAACTACATGAGAAGTCATTTTGAAACCTGATAAAGTTGAAGATTTAAAGGCTTCGTTATTGAATAAATGGAATGTGTTAAAATGCCTACCTATTAAATGAATGATAATCACATGAATAATAATATTAGCTTAACCGCAAAACTAAATGCCTTACTGGTTTTATATACTATAGGCGCATTAATATTTCAGCCATTGGCAAGTGTAATTCAAATAGGAATGTTAATTTATTTGAGCCTCAAAAAAGAATGGAAGTACTTCGCTTACGGCACTATCCTCTTTATTTGTGCTGCAATAATTAGTGCTGCATTTTATAAACATGACCTAGCTCAAAATAAACAATTCTATATGATTGCACTAGCAGTGAGTGTTTTTGCCAATTTATTTTGGTTTGCAGCAACTATCAAGCAACTAAAAAGAATTTTATACACAAATCAACTTTAACCGCAACAATCCAATAAGGTAAACATCCAGATGGCAATTAAACCCCGCGTTTTCAAAGCAAATATTCAAATAGCTGACATGAATCGTCACTACTATCAAGATCATCTATTAACTATTGCACAACATCCTTCGGAAACAGATGAACGAATGATGGTACGTGTTTTAGCTTTTGCACTCAATGCCAATGACAACCTCAGCTTTGCCGAAGGAATTACTGATACCAACCACGCTGATTTGTGGGATCGCGATCATAACGAGCATATTGCACTATGGATTAGTGTTGGATTACCTGATGAAAAATTAATTCGTAAAGCCACAATTCGTGCCGATAAGGTAATTGTTTATAGTTATGGTGGACGTCCTGCAGAAATTTGGTGGAGTAAGTTAAATGTAGCTGATTACACTAACTTACAAGTGATTAATTTGCCAGATGAAGATACTAAACAACTAGCAACAATGTTCTCGCGTGGTATGAAAATGAGTTTTACGATTCAAGAAGACGATGTTTTAATTACCAACGATGCGACAACTCTCAATCTAACCCTACAAAAATTAAAATAATACATTTTTTGTAAAAGTAGGTTGATTTTGCAGATTCATAAATCATATTCTGCAAAATCAACTATTATTTTCGTCAGAAATCGACGTTATAAAAACAATAATTTAAGGCATAAATAATACAACTTGTTGTTTTTACACACATCAGCGTTATTGACCAATATAACTACAACCGCTAAACTCCATTTTACCTGCAGGTAACGCACCTGGCGACCATATTGAACTGATTCCAGTTGGTCCTTTAGTAAAGTTTTGTAGACTAAATGTTCGCTCATTCGTAGTTGACAGGTATGTTGTGCCAGCATTATAAAATGCACCAGCAGCGCATACTGGATAGTAACACTTAACACCTTGCTTTGAAGTTTGACACTGTAACTCTAGACCAAATGTCCAAAGCGTAAACCCTTGATAAACAAAATTATTTATTTTCTTTTCTGCATCCAAATAACCAGGTTTTTGGTATATAGCCCGACTCCCCGAAAACCGCTAGTTCTAACTCCTTTATCCATCGTTGCAACCTGCATTACATAACAACCGTAAGGGTCATTTAGACACTTTGGATCATTAGGTCCTTTACTAGACATGATATAGTACAAACTTAAAGATGCATGGTAGTTATTTGGTTGATTTAGAGGAAATGGCTCATTTGGCATTTGTACTACAGGGATATTGCCAGGCCACCCTTGCCCCCAGTTATTACTATTACCATACGAAAACAAGAAAGGTGCTACACCATACCACGTCTGCCATCCATATTCAATCGATTGATTTGGATAGTTCGAACTCGTTAACCATTGAACATTAATTATACATTCACCAGGATGCGTTGGAGTATACGCGTGAATGTCATCTGCGGCAAAAAAGACATTTGGAGTTATTCCACCGACAGGAACTTCTGGCGGCTGAGTATTCATATCTACCGTTAACTTAGGAAAATATTTAAAATCCATATCAGAATATCCATAATTAATCTTAGGATCTCCAGTTAAATTATGGTTTGATTTTAAGTTTGATGGTAATGCTGTATATAAGTGTTCATCGGAAGGTCGCACTTGTGAAATAGAACCTAATGGACACCCATTTGCTTGTTGAGATAGCATATTCTTTAGCAGCTCTTTATTTTCTGGAAGTTGCAACCACTCTAAATTTTCGGCTGCAACTTTTTTTGCACTGTCAACCATAATTTGTTTTTCATGCGGGGGACGATCTATAACGCCTTGCTGTTGGTCAAATGGAATGCAATCAAAAGCAAATGATTTTACGTAGACAGTTTTGATTGGTTTTATCTTAGAATAATATAAAGCAAGTGACTTAGCATGTGGGTCGTTAATTTGCGACAACTGCTGACTATATTCAAGACTAGTCAAATGTTGAGACCCTAAACTATAGAATTTATTTAAATTTGCTTTATTATCGAGTCAGCTAACAAAGTAATATGGGAAACACTATTGCCATTTGATATATCAGAAACGTTGCCAGAATTACTTGTTCCAGAATGGCAAGACATTAAACAAAACCCTATCAATATACCTAATATTTTATGATTATGCATAATTTATCTTTCTAATTAGTTACAATTAAATTGGCTAATAACACACTGCCAACCTTTGAAGTCCGCACTTCTCCACTATAATAAATACTTCCGTAAGGATCATTTACAATCTGAGAGATACCAACAATGCCTGCATAAGTATATGGAACAAAATTTTTTACGACTAATGTCCAAGAATTACTAGCATTAAGTTGATATAAATTAAAGGTTCCATCGCTATCATAATCTGGCGCTGCACCATACAAGCTATTTGATGCGTAATTAAGTGCTTGAAGGTTAACTGGTAAACTCTGTGTTAAAAAATCACTCCATGATTTTTGAGTGTATTTATATAGCCTATCGCTTAGTGGCATCCCGCCAATATATGGCATAGCATATAGATTACCAGTATCATCTGCGGCAACACTCAAATAATTTTTTGCTGTTGGCGGGTTCATATTTGTCCATTTAGAACCGTCGTAACTGTATATTTGCCCACCATTATCATTTGTTCCTGACAAATAGAGTAAATTACCATTAGAGTTCATACTGGAAACTGAACACCGCTGAGTACAAGCAGTTACAAAAGGATTACTTTCTACCACTTGAAGCGTGCTACCATTCAATACATAAAGATTAGATTCAATATACATATACACATGATCAGCTGCAACTGATAAATAGGACACAACCGCGCTTTCATCAGTAAATTGTAATGCTGTGCTTTGCCATTTACCATTAACCAAACTATTTAATATAGGTTTAGAATACCACCATTGCCCTACTTGATCTAAATTACCAGTGTAAGAAATTAAATACGCTGCAGGATCACTATTTACAGCAGCTGGAAACCCAATATTTCCAACTAACACAGGATTTGTTAAACTCCCTGAATTATTAAGTGTCGCAATCTCGTTCGTTATAATACCAGCAAACTGTTGCGCTGGCGTTTGAGATGAACCACCGCTACCGCTGCCGCCACTACCACAAGCAACTAGTAGTAGAGCACCAGACAAACAAAATAAATTTTTACTCATAAAGCCTCTCTTTAAAAACAATATACAACATCAAATACAGCTATGATTATACATTATTTGTTGTGATTTATCTATATGCATCGCATAATAAAACCACTACACTACAAAAAATGCGTAACTCAAGTACGGAATACCTTCGTAAATAATTCACTATATAATGCTTGGGAGTAAAAAGTATCATTTTCAGTGAACTATATTAGAAGCTGTTTGGAATTAATTGCCAAAAGCATTAAACTAATACATGTTATATTAAAAAGTGGTTGTCAGTGGCGTATGTTGCCAAGGGATTTTCCTAAAAGAGAGTCAGTATACTTTTATTTCAAAATATGGACAAATAAACCAAAACCAGAGACCGACAGCTTGTTGGAGGTAGTTTTAAAAAAAGCTGGTAGGCTTGATACGTACAAAAGAGGGCAGGCAAGAAATGAGCTGTTACATAGCTTTGTCGTCTTGCCAAAGCTATGGATAGTTGAGCGCTCATTTAGTTGGTTAGAAAAAATGTCGCAGATCATGCTTAAAATATTGAGCCTCCAATGGTTGAGTGGTACAGTATCCATTAATTATTTACCAATAAAATTTGGATTTATCTGTAACATAGCATTAAAAAAGCCTCATGATTAACATGAGGCTTTTTGCTTTATTGCGAAAAGTAATTTTGTGCTTAAGATGCAGCAACAACTTTGCGAACAAGTTTTTCTTTAATACGTGCTGATTTACCTGAACGATCACGTAAATAGTACAATTTAGCACGACGAACGTCACCACGGCGTTTAACTTCGATTGACTCTACTAATGGTGAATATGTTTGGAATGTTCTTTCAACACCTTCACCGGCAGAAATTTTACGCACGATGAATGCTGAGTTAAGACCACGATTACGTTTAGCGATTACTACACCTTCATACGCCTGTAAACGCTCACGGTTACCCTCTTTTACTTTAACTTGCACAACAACAGTATCACCAGGTGCAAATGAAGGGATAGTTTTATTTAAACGAGCAATTTCTTCCTGCTCAAGAATTTGAATAATATTCATTATTTTTTCCTTATCTTGTTCCTACTTATGTTTAATTACTAAGTATTAGCTTAATCTTGCGATTTTGCTAACATCTCTGATAGTAGCCGAGATTCTTCTTTGGTTAATTTACGCGTTTGCAATAATTCCGGGCGTCTTTGATAAGTCCGCCACAAGCTTTGCTGCAAGCGCCATTTTCTAATTTGTTCGTGATTTCCCGAAAATAATACTTCCGGTACTTTAGCATCCTGATAATCGCGAGGGACGGTATAATGCGGACAATCCAGCAAACCATCCATAAACGAATCACATTCAACCGACTCTTGAGAATTCATCGCTCCGGGGATCTGACGCACAACAGCATCCATTATCAGCAATGCTGGTAACTCACCACCCGAAACTACAAAATCGCCAACAGAGAGTTCTAAATCAACATTACGTTCAATAAATCTCTCATCAACGCCCTCATAGCGTCCACAAACAAAAATCACGCCTGTCTCTTGTGCTAATTGATTAATTAGCTCTTGATCAGCACGTTTACCCTGCGGTGATAAATACACCACGATAGGCTTTGCAACTCCACGCGTTTCCTGTTTCGCTTTAGCCGAAGCTAGTGCTAATTCAAGCGGTTCGATTTTCATGACCATACCAGGTCCACCACCAAAAGTCTTATCATCAATCCGACGATAATTATCGGTAGTAAAATCACGCGGGTTTATCGCATCTAATTGATACAAATTATTTGCCAATGCGCGGGCAACAATACCATGCTGGCTTGTCGCTGCAAACATCTCTGGAAAAATGGAAATGACACTAAAGATCAATAGTCCAAACCCCAATCAACAATAATTTGTTTATTTTGCATATC
>CAZTBH010000041.1:22200-26103 GCA_964611845.1 uncultured Neisseria sp. | reverse complement strand
AAAGGCATTAAAATTGCAATTGCGGAGAGCGGAATATTAGCCATACCAAAGACGGTTACAAAACTCACCATTGAAGTCTCGGGGATACCACCAACCGCAATACCAGTTAAGATACATGCTAAAGCTAACAAAATTTGCTGTGATAAATCTGGGTGTATCCCTAAAATATGCATAAAGAACAGACAAGCCGCCATTTCATACATCATCCCTGACGCAAAATTCATTGAAGCACAAATCGGTAACATAAAATTCACTACCTTACGTTTTCCGCCTAGTTCTACAGCTTTTTCTAATGCCAGCGGTAACGTCGCTAGCGAACTCGAAGATATAAACGACGTCATAAAAATTGGCATCGCTTCAGATAAAATTCGTTTGATTCCCAAATGACGGTAAAGCGTCGCAACTAACAAAAGCTGCCACAAGAAGTGAATAAACAAACCGACAAAAAACAGCCCAACAAACTTCAATAAGCCAATCAGATTAGCACCTAATGCACCACTTAGATAACTATCCGCAACCGATGTCCCAATTAAGACAAAAATAGCAATTGGTGCCAGATACATCACACCATTAAGCAGCGACAAAAACATTTCACGGGTGCTTACCATCACATCAAGGATCGGACGTGCTTTTTCTTGATTAAGTGCACAAGTAATTCCAAACATGATTGAAAATGCAACCACAGGCAATACATCAAAATTAGCCAACGAATGAAAAATATTTGATGAGAAAATATAATTAAAAATATGGCTTGGATCTATTGCAGTTGAAGTTGACTCGGTATATTTAGCACCACTAAGTAAACTCTCTGCATTGATTCCACCACTGATATCAACTGAGTTAAAGACAATTAAACCAATCGTAACTGCAATTATCTCTGTGATAAAAATATAAATTAATGAATTGCGCGCAACTTTTTTTAACTCATGGAGCTTTTGCAGATTACCTATTGTTACGATTAAGGAAGTCAGGACAATCGGTAATGCACACAATTTGAGCAGATTAATAAATGTCCCGCTGATAAATTCCAAATGTGCAAAAATGTGCGGTAAAACAATGCCTAAAATAAAAGCAGCAAGCACACTGATTAAAATAATCTTGCCTTGATGTTGACGATAAAGTTTAAACATAATGCTTTCCAATCTTAATTAATAGTACGGAGTTGCAAATTCCACAAAGCCGCGTATTTACCATTTTGCGCCAATAATTCACTATGGCTACCGACTTCAACAATCTCACCCTGCTCAAGTACATATATACGTCGAGCACTCACTACGGTCGATAAACGATGCGCAATCACTAACGTAGTTCGCCCTTTGGCAACTTCAAGCATCGAACGCTGAATCATATCTTCAGTATGATTATCCAATGCTGAAGTAGCCTCATCTAATATCAGAATCGCCGGATTTTTGATAATCGCACGCGCTAGAGCAATACGCTGGCGCTGTCCACCTGATAGCTTCTGCCCTCGTTCACCGACAATGGTATCATAACCATTCGGTAATTCAGAGATAAATTGATCAGCTTCCACCATCCGCGCCACCTGTATAATCTGCTCACGGCTGGCAGCAAAACTACCATAAGAGATATTATCAGCAATCGAACCATCAATTAAAAATGTTTCCTGACTAACTACCCCGATTTGACTACGGAATGAATCCATAGTTAGTGTATTAATCTCCTGATTATCAATCAATATTTGCCCAGCTTGATGCTGATATAATCTGAGCAACAATTTAACTATGGTGGATTTACCCGAACCAGTACTACCGACAAAAGCCACTGTTTCACCCGGTTCAATCACAAAAGATAGACGATTAAATAACTTTTCCCGCTCATGATAGGTAAAACCAACTGCCTTAAATTCTACTCGCCCACTGCACGGAGTAACTAATTGATTAGCTCCGTCAACAATATTAACTGGAGAATTAAGCAAGCCCATCACGCGGTTAATCGACGCCATCGAACGTTGATACATATCGGTCACTTGCGCTAAATACGTCAGAGGCCACAACAAGCGCTGCGACAAAAAGATCAAAATACTATAAGATGCAACTTGAATATGTCCATCGATAGTCAAGATTCCACCATAAATTAATGCTGCCAAAAAGCCACACATTACCGCCATGCGAATAACTGGCGTTACGGCTGCCGACATAATAATCGCATGTTTATTGGCATTGGCATAACCTTGGCTCAATTGCGACACCGCATTTAGCTCATATTTTTCAGTAGTGAAGGTTTTAATCGTTGCAACACCAGATAGATTAGTATTTAGTTTACTATTGAGATCTCCAGCGGCATTGCGTACTTTTAAATAGCGTGGAGCTAACTTATTTTTAAAGAAAAAGACACCTAAGATAATCAACGGAATTGGCAAGAAACTTAGCAATGCTACTTGGGTAGAAATCATAAAGAAAATAATACTGATTAAAATAGTTGAGCCAACTATCTGGATGATTTGATTCACTCCATCATTAATAAAACGCTCAAGCTGATTAATATCATCATTGATAATCGCCATCATGTTTCCGGTGGCTTTATTTTCAAAAAATTCCAATTCCAGATTTTGGATGTGACTATACGCATCAATCCGCATATCATGCTGCAGATTTTGCGCCAAATAACACCATTTGAGTGAATAGAGATATTGAAAAGTAGACTCTAGTATCCACGTTACCCCTGTGAATAATCCCAAAATAATAATCTGTAGCTTAACATCATGAATCCCGAGATGCGCCAGCATAGAATCCTGCCGCTTAACGATCACGTCAACTGCAACCCCGATCAATACCTCAGGTAAGATATCAAAGAATTTATTCATTAACGAATAAAATGTCGCCAGTGAAATATCAAAACGATAATTACGGCTATAACGAATTAATTTGATTAGTGGATGACTCAAAATTACTCCTTGTCTGTATGCATTACCCGAACGAGTTCGAGCATCTAGCGATTTTATCACACTCAATATCGGCAATAACCCTATAGCTGTATCGTTACGTAAAACTAACTGTTAAATATGATATAATCCAGCGGAAGATAAAGTTCGGATATAATTAAATTTCTCACTAGATAAAAATATTGACCACGTAATACAATACACAGTATAATTTGGTATAAAACCTTTACACTAGGAAATACCCGTGCTAAGCAAATCAATCCCGACAAAATTTGAAGCTGGTGACGTAGAGCGTCTTACATATTTGTCTAAGCTTTATGATCGACCTGTGTCATATTTAATTCGTGAGGCAACTCGTGCTTATCTTGACTCACAGGCAAAGAAATTAGAATTTATGGAAGAAGCAAAAATAGCTGCAGATAATTTAAATCAGACGGGGCTTCATTGTGAGCACAAGGATGTAGCAAAATGGTTACAATCTTTAGCAGATGGTCAAATAGTTGAGCCACCTAAATGCCACAAATAATTTACGCTCCAGAGTTTATTTCTGATTTTGAACGCGTTTATGCTTTTTTAGCGGAGAAAAATCCATCCAGAGCACAACGCTTGGCTAAATTACTAAATGAAAAGCTTGAACTACTCTCATCAATTCCTAAAGCATTTCCATTTTTTGGTGAATTTCGTATTTACCTGCTAGAATTTGGGTCATCGGGCTATGCATTGCTTTATGATTATGATGAGGAGCTCAACAGAATTAGTCTATTACGAATAAAACATCAGAAAGAAGCTGGGTTTGTTTAATATACCAAGCCTATAAAATAAAAACTAATCTCAAGTCTCAAATATAATGAGCATAGAAACCAGAATATGAATTTGCAAGAATTACTCCAATTAGGCGAGAGTTACCACCAAGAATTTAAAGAAACTATTGATAAATCACTGGTATGTGAAATTTATACCTCTTCTTTCTCTTACAAAAAAACCGCAAAAAATAATGTCAC
>CAZTBH010000041.1:0-22100 GCA_964611845.1 uncultured Neisseria sp. | reverse complement strand
CGATAATGTCACCGATAATGTCACCGATAATGTCACCGATAATGTCACCGATAATGTCACCGATAATCAGCCAAGATTGGTGCAGATATTAAATGCAATACGTAGCAATCTCAAAGTAACTACAAGCGCATTAGCACAGACATTTGCGGTGTCAAAAAGAACCATACTACGCGATATTGATAAGTTAAAACAAAACTATATCCGAAGAGACGGAAATGACCGCGGTGGTATATGGGAGATAATTAATCAAGAGCAAAATAAATGGCAAAAAGGCTAATCCTACACTTCTGTAGTTCATCACCAATCACCAAATCTTATATTGAGTTTGTGAATAGTGAATTTAATCCTGATGAACACTATTTTATTATTTTTGAAACATCATTTAAATATGAATACCCAGATAATACTTACTTTATAAATACTAAAAATAGTAAGGTTGCATATTTAAAGTTAATTCATAAGCTTTTTAAATGCAATAAATTAATATTACATGGATTTTTTCAAATTTCATATATTACTCGATTACTGACAATTTTTCCAATGTTCACCAAAAAAACAACTTGGGTACCGTGGGGTGGAGATTTCTATGATGATATTGAAAAGCTTTCTTATACGGACAATTTAAAATATAAGATATTCTTTTATTTTAAAAAAAGAATACTGAAAAAAGTACCTTACTATGCAACTTATTTACCTCACGATTTTTACTTAGCCCAACAATTTTATCAATCAAAAGCCAAACTAATAGAATATATAATGTACCCTAGTAATTTATTTAAAGAAGTAAAACAAATACTCCCTACATCAAAAAAGGAGAAAATAATTCTTGTAGGAAACTCGGCATCAAGGGCAAACAACCATATTGAATCATTATATAAGTTAAGTACATTAAACATTGATATGAGTTACAAAATTATATGCCCCCTCTCATATGGAGATCTGGATTATCAACAAGAAGTCATCACTACTGGCAATTTTCTTTTTGCAGGTAAATTTATCCCCTTAATAGAGATACTTGATAGTGTTTCATATTCTAAATTACTTTCTAGTATTGATATAGCCTTATTTAATCATAATCGACAAGAAGGAATGGGCACAACTATTACCTTATTAGGAATGGGTAAAAAAGTGTACTTACAAGACAATACTTCTCAATGGTTATTATTTAGATCATTAAACATTACCGTCTTTGACATTAATACACAACTTAACTCTTTGTTTAGTTTTGACACTCACACAGCTCAAGGTAATATTGACAAAATTAAGCATTACTTTAGCTATGAGAACTTAATTAAACAAAGTAAAAATTTATTTTATAAGTAGATAAATGAGGAAAATTTAAGGTCTATATACAACAATACACTAATCATTATTTCAATAAAAATGAACTATATTTTCAATCGGAGCACACTTTTAATGTTTAAAAATAGGTATGGGTTTTATTTATTGGGGAAAAAGGGACTATTAGTTTTACGACACTTAATAAATCATTATGAGTCTAATTTCATTTCATTTGTTGTTATTGGTGAAGATACGGCAATCCCTCATGATTATTCTTTGGAATTACGTCAACTTTGTAAAGAACATGATATTATGATATATAGTAGAAGCGATAATATTTTTGTAGGCTATGATTACTTATTCGCAATTGGTTGGAAATGGATGATTTATCCATATGATAAGTTGATTATATTGCATGATTCAATTTTACCAAAATACCGTGGATTTGCACCACTGGTTAACTCGCTTATAAATGGGGAAAACATAATTGGCGTATCTGCTCTATTTGCTTCGGAAAAATATGATCGCGGTGATGTAATATGCCAAGACAGCATAAAAATCAACTATCCAATAAAAATCGCTGAGGCAATAGATTCTATAACCAAATGTTATATATCGTGCATTAATATGTCCATCAATAAATTAGAAAATGAGAAGTCCGTAACAACAATTAAACAACTAGAACACTTAGCGACTTATAGTATATGGAGAGATGAAAATGATTACATAATAGACTGGTCACAAAGTGCCACAGATATAAAAAGATTTGTTGATGCTGTTGGCTTTCCATATGACGGAGCGAAAACTCGTTTTGAGGATAAAATTTATGTAATTAATGAAGTAGAATTCTTTCAAGATGTTACTATTGAATCAAGGCACAACCATGTTGGTAAGGTAATTTTTATTGAATCTGACTGTCCTGTAGTAGTATGTGGGCGTGGATTACTTCGAATCACAGATGCTCTTGATCATTTAACGAGACAATCAATCTTGCCATTATTTAAATTTAGAATAAAATTTTATTGAATGACACACAATATGATTACATTTAATAAACCAGTATTTACTGGTAAAGAGTTTATTTACATGCAATACAGCGTTGCTCAAGGAAAAATTTCAGGAGATGGAATATTTACTCAAAAATGTAACCATTGGCTTGAAGAACAGTTTAGCATTACAAAAGCATTGTTAACTACTTCATGCACACACGCGCTCGAAATGGCTGCGATTTTGGCAGATATTAAATCTGGAGACGAAGTCATCGCGCCTTCATTTACGTTTGTTTCAACTGTTAATGCTTTTGTGTTACGCGGAGCTAAAATTAAATTTGTAGATATTCGACCAGATACAATGAATATTGATGAAAATTTAATTGAGCAAGCTATCACTAAGAGAACTAAAGCAATAATACCCGTACATTATGCAGGTGTTGCTTGTGAGATGGATAGTATTATGGCAATTGCTAAGAAGCACCATCTACTGGTAATTGAAGATGCGGCACAAGGTGTAATGTCAACATACAAAGGCATGCCATTAGGTAGTATTGGTGCTATCGGAACGTTTAGTTTTCATGAAACTAAAAACTATACGATGGGTGAAGGAGGTGCAATCCTCATCAATGATGCAAGGTATATTGAGCGTGCAGAGATAATCCGCGAAAAAGGTACAAATCGGAGTAGGTTCTTTCGTGGTGAAGTAGATAAATATACTTGGGTAGATATCGGTTCATCTTATTTACCTAGTGAGCTTAATGCTGCTTATTTGTGGGCTCAATTAGAAATCGCAGAACAAATTAATAATAATCGAATAGCAAGCTGGAAACTGTATAATCAAGAACTTACCCCGCTAGCCAAAAGAGGTTTAATTGAACTACCTTACACTCCTGCTGAATGTGTACATAACGCACATATGTTTTACATAAAAGTTAAAAATCTCGATATACGCACCAAGCTAGCTGCTTTCTTAAAAGAGAATGGAATACTAGCAATATTTCATTATGTACCATTACACACTGCGATAGCAGGATATTTACATGGAGAATTTATTGGTGAAGATATTTTCACTACAATAGAAAGTGAACGCCTACTCCGCCTACCAATGTATTATAATTTATCGCACGATGATATTCTATACATAGTCAATAAAATCAATCTCTTTTTCATTTCTTCAGTCTAATATGCAGAAAGATTTCTTTAAGCATAGTGCAATCTACACTCTGGCAGTATTTTTTAATCGAGGGGTTGCTTTTTTACTCTTGCCCATAACTACTCACTATTTACATCCTAATGACTATGGGATATTAGACTTCATAACTGTCGCAGGGAGTTTTGTTGCTATATTCTGTGGAATTGAGCTCTATCAGGGTATGGCTCGTTATTTAGCAGATAGTCAAGATTTTAAAGATAAGAGGATATTATTTAGTTCTACTATCTCATATATTATATTCGCATACTCTATCTTCATTATTCTTGCTAATATCTTTCATAGTTACACCTACAAATATATTGTGCCAATTAATGCCAATCTGCTATTTAACTGTGTCTTATTTATTTATTTTTTTCAGGGAATCAATGTTTATTTTACTAACCTCTTGCGGTTTGAACTAAAACCTCAAAAAACAGTTATTTTAGATGCTGTACCAGGATTCATTAATATTATCTTTAATATATTATTTATTATTGTACTGCATTTAGGGCTGACTGGGGCACTACTTGCATCTTTACTGGCGAGTATAACGGGAACTATAATCGGCATATACTTTGTTAAAGATTATTTAACAATAGATCTTGACATAAAAAAAATACGCAGTTTAATACTATTTTGCATGCCTTTAGTTGTAAGCGCACTGTCATCGATCATAATGAATTACAGCGATCGTATCATGCTAAAAAATATACTTTCCTTGTCAGACTTGGGTATTTTTGGGGTGGGATATCGATTTGCTAGTGTTATTACTATTTTTATGTCAGGTATTTCTGTTTCAATCTATCCACTAATATATAAATCAATGAATAACATTGAATTTAAAGCAGAGTTTAGTAAGCTTGCCAGCAAATTTTTTATTATCTCAATATTAGTGATTATGCTAATTAATATTTTTGCTGAAGATGTTATACACCTGATGGTAGCAAAAGATTTTTATAATGCAGTTACAACTCTTCACTTTATGAGCATTGCGATATTCTTCTCCCAACTTTATATTTTCACTCCCGGTTTACATATTAATAAAAGACTTAATGGAATACTTCTATTAAATTTATTTGGTGGAAGCCTGAATCTAATATTGTGTTATTTCCTAATCTCTACTATTGGGCTAAATGGAGCGTCGATAGCTACAATGATCAGCAATATTGCACTATTTTTATTATACTTATTTTTCAGTCAAAAGCAAATTTATTTTGACTTTGAATATAAGAAAATACTTGCTAATCTAGCTGCTGTTGTAATATTTTCATTGTGTAATATCTTATTAATAAATGACTCATTGCTATTAAAATTAATTTCAACAATAATTTTTCTTAGCTTATATCTACTAGCTAATAACTTATTTAGGAAATCCGAGTGGAACATACAATCAAAATCTTAGTTCTGTGTTTTTCTGATTTAAAGCGAGATCCAAGAGTGTTTCGGCAACTACTTGCGCTGAGCACTGAGCAAAAATACAAGATATATGCAGCTGGCTGGACTGATCCTGAGCTAGACTCTGTTAAGTATATAAAATTACCAATATTTTACGGAACCAAACTATCTAAATTAACAAGTGCAATAAATTTAAAACTAAACAACTATGAGCGGTATTACTGGAATAATAAAAACCATAACACGGCTTATAACATATTGAAAAACTATAAATTTGACTTAATCTTGGCCAATGACATAGATGCACTACCTCTTTCAGTTAAAATTGCAGATGAACATAATGCAAAATTAATCTATGATGCTCATGAATATACTCCTCGCGAGTTTGAAAATAACTGGAAATGGCGTTTTTTTTATCAAAAGTATAAAACCTATCTATGTAAAAGATATTTGCCCCTAACTGATGCTATGATTACAGTATGTGATGGAATTGCTCAAGAATATAATAAGCATTTCAATGTAAATCCAGTCATAATTACCAATGCACCCAATTATGTCAATTTATCTCCAACCCCAGTAGCTGGTAATAAGATTAAAATAATTCATCATGGAGCAGCATTGCCAGCTCGTAATTTAGAGTTAATGATCGAAATGGCTAAATGTCTTGATGACAGGTTTGAATTAGATTTTATGCTAGTTGCAAACAATTATAGTTATTTGAATGAACTAAAAAAGAGGGCACGAAATTATCAAAATATTAATTTTGTTGAGCCAGTCGCAATGCCTGAAATTGTGCAAAAAATAAATTCTTACGATATTGGTCTATTTATCTTACCTCCAAATAACTTTAATTATGCTATGGCACTACCGAATAAATTATTTGAATTTATCCAAGCCAGACTTATGATTGCAATTGGTCCATCGCCAGAAATGGCAAAATATGTTACCCAATACGACCTAGGGATTATTGCCAAGGACTTCTCTCCAAAAATCATGGCGAATGAACTAAATAAATTAACTATTTCTCAAATAATGCAGTTTAAAGCAAATAGTAATAGCGTTGCCAAACAGCTATCATTTGAAGAAAACCAAAGTATCTTACTAGATTTGGTATTCACTACCTTGGAAGCTCCACCATGTGCGGAATAACTGGATTTATTGCCTTTACAGGCAAATATACTACTCTCAAACAAATTGAGCAGATGAATAACCAGATTCGTCATCGCGGACCTGATGATGAAGGGTATTATTGTTTAAGTGTAGATAATCAAACTCTAATTTTAGCTGGCAATGATACTAACCAAAATCGTACTCCAAGCTTAATACCATACTTACCTAAGCAGCAAATTAGCGACTATCAAGAGCAACATATTTCATTAGCACTTGGACATCGACGACTCTCTATATTGGATTTATCACCACTTGGACATCAGCCGTTATCAATTGAGAATTATAACTATTGGATTAGTTATAATGGTGAAGTCTATAATTACCTCGAAATTCGTCAAGAATTGGAAACTCTCGGGCATAAGTTTGTGTCACATAGCGATACAGAAGTAATTTTATCTGCTTATAAACAATGGGGTGCGCAGTGTTTAGATAAGTTTAATGGAATGTTTGCTTTTATTATTTATGATGCAATCAATAAACAAGTTTTTATAGCCCGTGATCGGTTCGGGGTAAAACCGCTGTATTATTATAGTGATGAAAGTGGTATTTATCTAGCGTCCGAGATTAAGCAATTTACTCAGTTAGCCAGCTGGCAACCATATTTAAACCATCAAATCGCGCATGATTTTTTAGTTTATGGTTTAAGTGATCACACTTCACAAACGATGTTTAAACATGTTAAGCAGTTACGCGGTGGTGAATCCGCAATAATTAATACGCATGGCTTTAGCTCTATAGCAGATATTCAGATTAATCGCTGGTATCACCTTGATACTAGCACCAAACAGATAAAATATAATATCGCTAGCCAAAAGTTTAGAGAATTATTTATCGAATCCGTAAAGCTGAGATTACGCTCAGATGTTAAAGTTGGCTCGTGTCTCTCCGGTGGTCTTGATTCATCAGCTATTGTGTCAGTCATGGCTGATTTATTAAAAGAAAATAACTCTGGTGAATTACTTAATACCGTTTCTGCTTGCAGCATACATAAAGAATTTGATGAAAAAGAATATATCGACGAAGTAGTTACGCATAGCAAGGCTACGCCATTTTATTGCTACCCTAACTTAGATGATTTACTTGCGGTAAATGATAAGCTTACTTGGCATCAAGACGAACCATTTGGTTCGACCAGTATTTTTGCACAATGGTCTGTTTTTGAGTTGGCAAAAAAGCAAAATATAACAGTTATGCTCGATGGACAAGGTGCAGATGAACAATTAGCAGGCTATCAAGGTTTATATTTTCAGATTTATCTAAATGAATTACTTGCAAATGGCAAGTTGGTTAAGTTTATCCAAGAGCTCAAAGCGTTTAATAAGATACACGGCATGGCGATTAAACCAACGCTAATTAAAAGTTTAATTAGTCTATTTCCACCAACACTCAAAAAGCGAATTGGTAAATTTCTTGGTAAACCATTATATAACATTAGTTGGCTCAATAATGACGCTTTTAGCTATCAAGATATTAACCCTTTTTTAGTCGGTGGAATGAATAATCGCAGCGTAAAAGACACTCTATATGCACAAATAATGCATAATAATCTCTCGATGTTACTTCATTGGGAAGACCGCGACTCAATGGCTCATTCAATTGAATCAAGAGTACCGTTCTTGGATTATCGTTTGGTTGAGTTTATTTTTAGTTTACCAACTGAATACAAGATTAACACAGGAATAAGTAAAAGAATTTTACGTGATGGATTAGACGGCATCCTGCCCGATAAAATCAAAAATCGAATGTCCAAGCTTGGATTTGCCACGCCTGAAGAAGTTTGGGTGAAACAAAATCACCAACTTTTTAGAGATAAATTAATCTATGCGCTAGAAGCATGTCCAACAATTTTCAACCATGTTCAGGTGCTGGCAATTTTTGATGAAATTATCTTAGGAAAGCGAGCTTTTGATTTTTGGCTTTGGCGGATTATTAGTTTTGGTACTTGGTTTAAATTATTTAAAGTTCAGCTCTAAATGGCTAAAAACATCCTCTATCTAACGGTAAGACAATCTCACTATGCTGCAAAATACCAATCGCAGGTTCTGGCATGGCAAGAACTTGGCTATAATTGTCAGCAAATTGATTTAAAAAGTAGCGCTGACATATCCCCTAGTTTACAACAGCAAATAGCACAAGCAGATTTGATTTATATCCGCCAAGAGCTGGCTTTAATTAAATTTTGGCAAAAATTACGCCCATACCTAATAAGCAAGCCTTATCTAGTTGAAATACCAACGCCACTCCATATTTATTTCCAAGAAATTAAAAACTCAACGCAAATTGCTAAGTGGAAGAAAAATATCTTCTTCATTTGGTTAATCAAACGACAAATTGCAGATATCTTATCGCAAAGTAAAATGATTATTGAATTTGCCGAAGAGCTTTCACCTCTAGTGCTAGCGCATAAAGAACGAATTTATTTATGGCAAAATGGAGTTAATCTACCCAAATTGTATGGCAACAGTTATCAAGTATTTAATCGTGCTGCAATTGATAACTTTTATCAGTATAAACAACTTAATTTGATTATGGTTGCCAATTTAGCTGATTATCATGGCTTAGATCGCTTGATTCTTGGGTTAGCCAAATATTATGAAACTAAAACTCCAGAAATCGTGGTTCAAGTTACCGTCGTAGCAGGAGAAAATGCAGCTCTAAATAGCAGCAAGCAATTAGTTAATCAGTTAGCACTAAATAAGCATATCTCATTTGCTGGCTATAATGCATATAGTGAATTATTTCAACTGTATCAAGGCGCAAATATTGCTATCGGTCCCATAGCATCATACCGCAAGAATTTATTTCAAGCGTCATCGTTAAAGCTCCGCGAATATGCACTGTTTGGCTTACCGTCCATAATTGATCATCATGACTATGATTTGAGCTCTAAAGATTATATCCTACAAATACCATCTGACAATGCTCCAGTTGACGTTAATCACTTAATTAATTTTTACCAACATTTGATTAAGACTTATAACCATGAACTACCAACTATAATTTCAGATTATGCTCAGAACAACTTACTTTGGACACATAAAGTCAAACAATTAGAACGTGTTTTAAAACAAAATAACCTCATTTAATGGTGAAATATTCGTGTATAAATTTAGTGCCACTTCTTTTGCAAAATTAATCCCTAAGCAAGTAAAATGCTTGGAAATTGGACCGTATAATAATCCATATCTTTTTGGAAACAATGTTAAATATTTTGATATTTATACTACACAACAAATCAAAGAGATTAATCCAACACACAGAAATATTCCAAATATTAATTTTTATTCTCCGATAGGTGATTTATCTATTGTAACAGAATATTTTGATATAATTTTTTCGGCACATGTTGTAGAACATCAACCAAATTTAATTAAACACTTACAAGATATAGATAAATTATTACAGCAAGATGGTAAATATTTTTTAGTAATTCCTGACAAAAGATATTCATTTGACTATTTTTTTAATGAATCATCGTCACATCAAATTATTGCAGCATATTTAGAAAATCGCAAGCTTCATTCACTAGAGAGTATAATTGCAAATAGATATTTTTTAGCCCATAATAACCCACGAAAACATTTCTTAGGTTGCCATGGAATACAGCGCTTAGATAATAATCTATCAAACCTAATAAACAATACATTTTTGGAACTAAATAGCTTCGGACATTATAAAGATTGTCATGCTTGGTATTTTACACCCAAATCATTTAAGAAAGTTATTAACCAATTAAACCAACTTGGTTATATTAATCTAAAAATTGAAAAAATTTATCCGACCTTTCCTGGGAAACTTGAGTTTTACGCAGTTTTATCAAAATGAATAATATCTCTGTAGCAGTAGCCACCTACAATGGCGAAAAATATCTAGCCGCGCAGCTTGATAGTATTTTGCAGCAAACTCACCCGGCAATAGAAATTATTATTGTCGATGATTGTTCTTGTGATAACACATGGAGTATTTTACAAAAATATGCCGAACAATATCCGCAAATCAAGCTACATCAAAACGAAGCTAATTTGGGGGCATGTCTTAGTTTTGCTAAAGCAATCAGTTTATGTAATGGTGATTATATTGCTCTTGCCGATCAAGACGATGTATGGCTGCCTAATAAGCTAGCAGCATTACTGGATAATATCGGCGATAGTCTCCTGATCCATAGTGATGCGTTTATTGTCGATGAAAATCTCAATATTCTTGCGAATACTTTTAGTAAAGGCGTAATGAATCAAACCAATTTTATTGATTACTTATTTGCCAATAATGTAACTGGCTGCACCTGTATGTTTGCCCGTGATTTGATTAGTAAATCATTTTCGATGCCAGATTTTTATATGCATGATCATTATTTAGCTATTTCTGCTAGTTATTTAGGAACAATAAAATATCTACCACAGCCGTTAATTTATTACCGCCAGCATACAGCGAATCAAATTGGTGAAAATAAGCAGGTTAATTTTGATAAATTTATCCGCGCTCGCACGGTCGTAGGCAGTAGTTTAAAAAATCTAGCAATTCATCCGACATTTACAAAATCATCACAGCAAATTAATTTAATTGCGGATTATCATTTATCCATTGCTGTAGGTAAATGGCATAGTAACGCTAGCGTATTAAACTTGCTTAAGTTAAAAAAAGGTATAAAATACATCTGTTCCTTTTATATTTTAATCGGATTTGGAGTCACGCGTTTGGCTAAATTTTTATACACAATTCTCAAAAAGTAAGCGACCATTACGACGCAATTCATCTGTTTTCATCTTAAATAGATGAATTACCCTCATTTAAGATGAAAATGTTATAACAAAGAAGAGTTTAACCCAATGAGACTAAAAACTTGTGTAATTATCCCTTGCTATAAAGTCAAAAATCACATTTTAGGTGTAGTAAATTCGATCCCTAAATATATTGATAAGATTTATATCGTTGACGATTATTGTCCAGAACAAAGTGGTAATTTCGTTAGAGATAACTGTATCGACCCGCGCATAACATTGTGGCACAATAAAACAAACCTCGGTGTAGGCGGCGCGGTTAAGATCGGTTATACTCTAGCATTAGAAGATAATTGTCATATCGCAATTAAAATTGATGGCGATGGTCAGATGAACCCGGACTTAATTAATGAATTTCTTACCCCTCTGCTCCACAATAAGGTAATTTATGCTAAAGGTAATAGGTTCTTCCAGTTAAACTATCTTCAATCTATGCCTAAAATTAGAATATTTGGTAATTCCGCACTATCTTTTATCACAAAACTCTCGACAGGAAATTGGAACCTGATGGATCCAACTAACGGTTATACCGCTATCCGTTGCGATATCCTAAAATATTTAAATTTAGATGCGATTGATAATCGATTTTTTTTTGAAACTGATGTATTATTCCAGTTAGGATTACTCCGCGCTAAAATTATTGATATCCCCATCCATTCCAATTATGGGTCTGAGGTATCTAATTTATCAATAGGAAAATCATTCTTTAGCTTTGGTATAAAGCACATTAAATTATTTTTTAAGCGGATTGCTATCAATTATTTTTTACGAGATTTTAATGCGGGTTCGATCTTACTACTATTGGGAATTATTTTTTCAATCCTAGTTGTTTCTACAGGTATTCCGCTGTGGATACATAATGCGGAACAAGCAACACTAACACCAACTGGAACAGTAGTTAAATTTTTACTGTTTAGCATTCTTGGTATTGGAGGTGTCTTAGGATGGCTGATCTATGACGCAGCAATCATGCACAAGTCAGCTATTGAAGATCTATTAATTGATTATAAAGAAAATTTTAATATCGATCTTCATCATGATTAAAAACCTCAGCTTGCTTTTTTTTACGTCTATTTTACTTGTATCAGGGCAAACGCTCTGGAAAGTGTCTACTAGCAAATTCAATGATCAAATCACCAATAAAATCCAGCTATTATATTATCTTGCTACTTCAAAATATTTTATCAGTGGTTGTATCTGCTATATAATTGCCACTGCTCTTTGGATTTATATCCTGAGCCAATTTGAGTTTTCAGTAATATATCCAGTTTTTGTAGGTGTGTGCATAATTTCGTCTATTTTAGTTGGCAGTATTTTTTTTCATGAAACCGAAAACCTTGCCAGTAAAATTTGCGGTAGCGCAATAATTATTATTGGAATCTACATCATCACACGAAAGTAATCTCAATGAAACACTTATTAAATAAACAGCTCACATGGGATTCTGTTTTTGATTTACGTTATTGGTTCTGTAGTATTATTTTTGTGATATTATTAGTTTTAAATATTAATTTTAGCTCAATTCATAACTGGAATAAAATTATCCCCAATGCTCATCCTGCACCACAATTTGGAACTGAACGAATCATTCGTGGGGATGAGTGGGTAGTAAACACCCCATGGCAATTATCTCAATCCTATAATCATTATCAAACTAAAAATGAATTTATTCGCCATGATGGTTTTAATACTATCTTAGCACAGTTTCTTCCTGCTTATAACTTAGAAAATCTTGGCAAACCAGCAAATTGGGGATTTTTGCTTTTAGATCAATCTCATGGCTTGTCATGGTATTGGCTCACAAAACTATTATTGCTATTTTTAAGTAGCTGTGAAATACTCTACCTGTTTACAAAAAATAAAATCTCGGCATTATTGGGCGGGTTTATCATTGCTTATTCACCAGGTATTCAATGGTGGTTTTCAAACTATATCCCAGAGCTACTTACCTCTATGCAATATATAATTGTGTGTTATTACTATTTATTGACTTCCAAACAAAAGATAAGCAAACTACTCCTTGCAATACCGTTACTTATTTTTTCAATTGGTTTTATTTTTACGATTTATCCAGCATGGCAGGTACCACTTTTATATCTAATTCTTCTACTTATTATTTATTACACGGTGGTAAACCACATCAAATTAATAGATATTTATATAATTGGAGCTATTTTAGCTATTTGCAGTGTTTTAATTATTCATTTTTTATATCTCAGTTATAACGACATTAGTATCATGAGGAATACTGTTTATCCAGGTAACAGGATGTCAGTTTCTGGTGAGGTTAGTTATCCAACATTGTTGAATTATTTTTTTAATATGACAACCCCATTTGTGCAGCCCACATTTTCTAACGGATCCGAATTAAGCTCTTTTTGGAGCTTATTCCCAATCTTCCCCTTGCTATGCTTGATTATCCCCAACAAGCAACGTAAAGGAATATTTAATCTCCTCTTGATGATTAATCTTATTTTTTTAATCTGGATGCTCATCCCAGGGATTAGTAACACCTCTATTACAAAATACAGTCTATTTTCTTATATCCCAGGTAGTCGCATGACTATTATTTGGGGATTGCTAACTACTTATTTAATCATTTTATTTGTTAACCAGTTAACTAAATACAAAATAAATAGTTTCAAATACCAGATATCTTTTTTCCTTATTTGGTTGTGCATGGCACTAATTGTCATTTTTGCTTGCTCTATTTACTCGGCTTATCCCACTATCGCAATTGCCATCCTATTATTGCTATTGATAGTTGGTGTATTGACTTTTTACCAGCCGTATATTTTACTAGTTGCTTTAGCCGTACTAACCTTTATTTCTGGTACTACGATTAATCCTCTGGTAATCGGAACCAATGATATTTATGGTTCTAATTTGTCACAAGTAGTTCGCAAGATAAACCAAGCAAACCCCAAACAAATTTGGCTTGCCACCAACAGCTGGAAAACTCCACAATTTTTAGTCGCAAATGGAGTAAAAACCTTTGATGGAGTTCAGATTTATCCTGATTTATATTCTTTCAATAAACTTGACCCAGCACAAAAATATCAATCGATATACAATCGCTATGCAAATATAGTCGCAGTTATAGTTCCAGAGTCTCAAGCCACTCTTTTTATGCAAGCAGGTAATGATGGCTTTGCGCTCGGTATCAACTGTAACGACTTACATAAAATTAATATTCATTATATTTTAGATGCTATACCACCTAGCCAAGCGTATAACTACTGTAACTTTAATTTAATTGTTGCAGTCGATGGTTTTTATATTTATCAGGTGAAATAAACTAACGTGAAAAACAAAATGCTGAATATCTCCATCGTACTTTATAAAAACAATCCAACGCAGATAACTAACCTGCTGGTAGATATTTTTAATAGCCATGGTATTGAAATTAACGCCATCTATCTAGTCGATAATTCACCAGATAATCATCTACAGTCTTTAAAAAATCTTGATCCTAGAATAGAATATATCGCAGCGCCACATAACCCAGGCTATGGAACAGCACACAATCTGGCTATTAAAAAATCAATCGAACGTAATGTCGAATATCATCTAGTAGTTAACCCAGACATAAGATTTAGCAGTACGGAATTAGTCAAACTGATTAATTTTATGCAGCAACGCAGCGATGTTGGATTAGTTATGCCTAGAGTTATTTATCCCGATGGTAAGGTACAGCATCTGTGCAAGCTATTACCCAATCCATTTAATATTTTTGCTAGGCGTTTTATGCCGCGAAGTTATATTGATAAAATGAATTATAATTATACGTTACAATGGACTGATTATAATAAACTGATGCAAGTTCCATATTTATCCGGTAGTTTCATGTTATTTCGGGTTAATGATTTGCAGCAAATTGGTAGTTTTGATGAGCGCTTTTTTATGTATTTTGAAGATACCGATATAACCCGTCGCTTTTATCGTGAAGCTAAGGCATGGTTTTACCCTGAGGCAACCGTAACCCATGAGCATAATCAGGAGTCTTATCGCTCACTCAAAATGTTATGGGTTCATATCCAGAATATGATCCGTTATTTTAGCAAGTATGGATGGTTTATTGACCTCGAACGCCAACAAATTAATAAGCAGATAAATTCACAACGAACAAAATAACTCTCTTGTCTATTAGTTTATGATTCAGCTCAGACTGCGGCTATAATTTAACTTTAACTGCAAGATGCTTTTCTGTCTGATAGCGTTTTATCGCTAATTCACCAAGCTCTGAATCATCTTCATCCTCAAAATAAGACTGTGCAACTTTCTTGCCCAAGGTAGCCCAGTATAATAACTGCTGAGAAACAGATCTAAACTCTTCCGTTGCTGATTGTTTTACTTCTTCAAGGAACTCTGCTGGAAGTTTTACGGTTTTGTAGTTCACTTTAATCAACTACCTAACAGTGTAAATAAGTGTCATAATGTTACATTATAGCACTACAACATCATTTAGTCAATGACTATAAAATATACTCCCCATGAATCACTGGCAACGGACTAGGAATATTTTTTTCACCAATCTCTTGCAATAAATTTATTTCAATATTTCTGGTAATGCTTGAAATTGGTACGCCCGATGGCTGATGTTCAAATGGATTCATCAGATTCAGTCCATTCAAATTACTGGTATTAAAGACAAATCCCATAGCCCACCCCAGAATTATTGCAACTGCCCCAACGCTATTGGTTGCCATTGTGATTAAAGCAATAAACAACCAGATAAAGAGCTTAGTAAAAAACAGATAATTAATTGGAAAAACCGTATTGTTAATCCGCTCAGATTTCCCCATCGCTTCACATAGATTTTCAATCAAATGATTCAGAATCGTGAATTCAAAATCAGTAATCTGTTGTTTCACCCTAAGATTCTTGATCTCCTGAGATTGGATGCTTAATAACCCATTCGGGATATGCGATACCGATTTAAGTTTTTCTATATCATCAGATGTGATATATTGCAAATGGCTTTCATCTTGCTGATATTTTCGAAGTGAAGCAGTTAATGCATAAAGAAAACCAATATGACGGCGGACGATTCTTTTAGCAGCATCGTTATCTAAATTATACGCAACAAGATTTCTGGCAAATGATCTTGAATCATTAACGATTCCACCCCAAATCATTCTGGCTTCCCACCAGCGGTTATAGGCTTGATTATTGTTAAAACCAATAAAGAACGCTATCGCCGTACCCATCAAGGCAGGAAAAGCGATTGGAAGCTTAAAAGATAAGAGCCAGTAAGTATCCAATAAGTACACCAAGCCACAAAAACCAATCATCAATATATCTATTTTCCAAGTTATTTTTAATATTCTAAATAAACTTAAATTCTTTCCAATTAACATTTTTTATCGTCTCTAATATCTACCAAACAAGTGTAACCCTAATTAGAGCTACACTTTTTATTTACAAAGATTATTACGCAAAAAAACTCTTAACAAAATCATGGTTAGCCAATTTAATAGGATCTGTTTCACCGTTTAGGTTAACTACCGATATTTTGCCATGTCCTTCTCCGCGTGAGTTATCAATATCAAGTACCATCCCAATTATCGCCAATGACTTATCATTGCGTAAATCATGAAAATCTTTAATCGCTAAATCTACTTGCTGATTTACATTATTTATCACCGCGTCACGCCATTGAATCACCTCACTGCATGTACTATTGATATCAGATTTTTTAATTGATAGTGCCAGATGATCAATCTCTCGAATAATGCTTGAATGCAAATTACTATAATCACCCATTGAAGCTTTAACTGCCCCACACCCTGTATGCCCCAAGAATATTAGTAGCGGAGTATTTAACACCCTTACCCCGTATTCGATACATCCTTGGTTTAAAATGTATTGATTACCGATATTTCTTACGATGAAGAAATTATTCTCAGGATTAAATGTAAATGAAGTACTATGCGCTCTGGAGTCGCAACACATCACTAAGGTGCAAGCCGGGGTTTGACTTGAAGCAAATGTTTTTATTTCATGTTCTTTAGCTTCGGTATAAGAACTATTGGTCTCTTTAATTGATTGTAGCAAATGAATCACATCATCATTTTTTAAAATTAATTCCATTACCAGCTCCTTTGTATTTTAATACTAATTTTGTAAGAAGCGTTATCTTATCATCAAATTAGTTGATAGTTCAACTAATTTGCAGTGCTGCTCTTTTTAGTCAAAGATAGTCATGGTATAACTACCAGAGGACAAATTAATTTTTAATTGAATTCTGGGTATGCTTTTAAAATACTAATATTGTTACCGGTTAAGAAATTATACTCTATTAAGGCTTGATAATTATTATTAATAACATTGATATAATCCAAATAAGCATTAATTGCATTATCTTCTCGTAGGTTTAACATAAACAAATTACTGTCACCATTATTAATTCGCTTATTCTCAGCACTTAGCAAATCTTGTGCCAATTGATTAGATGATTTAGATAAATCTACTTGATTTGCTGTGGCAGAGATGGAATAATGTAATGTTTCTATTTGCGATTTAAGCTGCTCCAATAAAAGCTGTCTGTCATTTAAGAGCTTGCGATAGCTTGCATCAGTCTCAGCACTCATTCCTTTACCATAGCTTCTATCTAGAGGTAAAGAAAATTGTAACTTACCTACCACCTCTTGTTGGTTTAATTGAAAATAATAAGATGTTGCAGTATCTGAATTATTCTGGTTATATTGTAGTGCTAGATTAAGCTTTGGTAATAAATAATTACCAGCTAGTTTTTGCTGATTAATTATTTGTTGGAGTTGGGTTTGAATAATCTTAAATTCTGGACGATTCTGTACTGCTTCATTTACTTCTTTAACAATAGGAATATCGGGAAGTTTTTTTACCTTAGGCAAGCTATGCGGCAATACATTCTGGCTAGGTACAATCGTGTTACACTGATTATCACGATAATACAATGATAAATACTGGGATGCTTTGTTAAAATAATCCTGAGAAGACATTACTTTGACGCGCCGTTTTAATACATTATTGTAGTTTTCCTTAACCGCTATTTCTGCTAAGTCTCCACTCTTTAGCCTCTTTTCCATTGCCGCTTGACGAGTTTCAGCGATTTTCAACAATCTTTCATACGAAGTTAATTCAGCCCCAGCCATCACCCATGCTAGATAAGCTTTCATTGCCTCCGTTTTTACTAAAAGCTTGGATAGTTCAATTTCATAATCTGATTTTTCTTTATCAAGAATTGAATTATAAACATTGAGACGCTCTTCGTCCATGGTAAACCCACTTAATAGATTCATCTTTAAACCCACAAATTGACGCCCTAAAGTTGAGGTAATTTGAGCAGAATCATACTGTGGGGTATAGCCACCAGAAATATCATATCCAGCATAAGCGGAAACAGGAGAGCCATAAAAACGTTTTTCTAATGCAACCTTTTGGTATGTGGTATTATATGTACTACCCTGACGCTGAACAGAATCACTATCCAAACGAGTATCAAAAGGAGCTTCACTTTTCTTAGCTTTAGCGCTATTCAGTTCTTGCTGTATAACCGCATTCAAAACTTTGGGATAGCAGCTATTAATAGAGCTCTCAATTTTAGCAACTCTCAGCTCATAGGCATTTGCAACAGAGAATAATAAAGTAAATATGCATAAAGATATTTTTTTGATATGCATATTATTTATCATATTTACCTCCATCTTTATTTTTGTCATAATCATCATTAAATATTGAATTACTATTAAGAGTAGCATTATTATTCTTATTGTTGATCGCAATTGGAAACCCATTTAATTCGCGCCATAGCTCATATCCCAGCAAAACTTTATTTAACTGAATATAAGCCTGTACTCGAGCTCCCATTCTTAAAAAATTCTTAGACGGCCATGAAGGCTCTTTGACATCAGGTACAATCAAAACCCGAAACATGCCATTTGGACCAGATGCGTAATCCACAACTTTAACCACACCACCAAAAGTACCAATCGAAACAGATGGCCAGCCACTGAACTGAATCGATGGCCACCCATCAAATACCAGGCGAACTTTGCGCCCTGGCGATACCAATGGAACATCGTTTCCACTAATATAAATCTCTACCGCTATATTATCTGTAGCAGGCAAAAACGTTGCCAATACATCGCCAGACTTCACAACCTTACTACCTGAACTCGCCAACGTATTTATTACAATTCCATCCCGATCTGCCACTATTAACTGGCTAGATTGGCGAGATAATGAAGACTGCGCCTTAATTAATTGTGACTTATAATATTGTTGATCCGCAAGTGACTTCTGATAGTTAATTTGGGCTAACTCGAATTCTCGCTTAGATGCCAGCCCGTTTTTATAGAGGTTTTGTTGTCGATTAAGATTACTTAATGCAAGCTTGGTTGCTTCGGCAGTAGAGTTAAGGCGCTCCTGTAGCGCATCAACTTCAGAGCTTAAGCGACTTAATAGATATGGATCAACATCGACTATTTCCGCAATCTTGTCACCTTTTTTAACACGACTTCCATCCCTAACAAACCATTTATTGACACGTCCACCTACTGTAGAAACAATTTGCTGCACCCGATCCTCTGGATGCAAGGCAGTAATTTGCCCACTACCAGTCGAAGTTTGCACCCATGGGACAAACATTATTGCCACAAAAGTAAGAAATAAAATCAGAATCAAGATTCCTAAGCGCGGAAAAAACCTAGAAATCATAATACCGTCAATAGAGTTAAAAGGTCTAATATCATCTTGTTTATACATTGCGTATTGTTTCTCTAAATCAAAACTCATCATTTCACCTAAGTCAAATAGCGTTTAATAAGAACACGAAGCTCACTAATATCATCAGTCATAAATACACCAGATTCCTTAGCCAGTATAATAAAATTATCATAATTAAGGTGGTTATCTTCATTTCCTGAAAAACAAATAACAGTAGTAGATGTTTCATTAGACAAATAATTTAAAATATTTTGCTGAACTTGTTTATCTACACGATCAAAAACCTCGGTAATAATAATCATTGAGGACTCAGTTAAAATCGCTTTAGCTATTTTCAATTGAATAATATGGTGTTCCTGCAATGGGAAACCATTACCAATTAATCTAGTATCTAGTTTACTCTCAAGCGAATATGCTACATTGTATAAATTAACTAACTCCAGCACATTATTAATCTGGTTTTGCATTAAATCAGAAACACCATACTCGAGAAATTCACGTATAGTACAGTCAAACATATTTGCATCATCAATTAAAGTAATTTGACTACGTAAATAATGTTGATCAAAGTCTGATATTTGGATATCGTTAAAAGTGATATTTCCAGAATCCGAATGGATGAGATTAGTTATTAATTTAACTAAAATTGATTTGCTAACTTGATCCGCGGACAACAATAAATTATTAGTGCTATGAGGAATAGTAACATTAAATTTATGTTGAACACCAAAATAATCTTTATACATAACATTATCCAGTTTTAGGAGTACGGATGATTTTTTACGGTTGATTATTCCAGCTTGGTTCATGTCAGTTACTTTGCCTAGTTTTTCATTTTCAATTACTAATAAATGCTCCATTTCATCAGCAGATGCAATCAACTCGTAATATTTATCATAGTAGATACTGAGCTTTGATACACCATATAATGAAGTCGTGTACAAAATTTCTGCTGCTACCAATTGCCCGAGGCTTAGCTGAGACTTAATTACTAAAATTGACCCTATACTTAAAAGAGCAATCGTTACCATTACATACAACACACTTAAAATAGTTATCTGTGTAAAAGTAATACTCCAATATTTCTTACGAGTATCAATATAATCGTTAACTAATTTACGACCCTTGCTAACCGCATAATCTTTATTAATACCAGATTTAAAAAATGTATTCATTCTAAAAACATCGTCAATCCAAGCAAAAACTGCAAATTTCGCCTCAGAGCGAGAAATCGCCCTAGAAATCGCTTTTTTCGAAAAGAGCGCCCATGTAATCCAAATTACTATAGCAATTATTAAATTTAGAATAAGGAAATAGGGATGATAAAAGCTAGATAAAATAAAGCTTACTACAATACTTAGGACTATAAGTAATCCTTCAATAATAAGCTCTGATGCATTTCTTTGGATATTAAATATTTCAAAATAACGACCACTCAAATCACTGGTATTATGAGAATGAAAACTCTCATAATTGCTATAAATTGATTTTAATAAAATATCAGAAGACATTCTCACAAAAGAGTTCCGTTTATAAATCTCAATTAGCAGCTTTTGAAGTACGCTAAGCACAGTTGCAAAACTAATTAAGAAGAGTAAAACAGCACTCAATACAACAACAGGCTGAATTAATGCAGTATATATTACTGAAGTAATCAGCACTTGAATTGAAAGAGGAAGTGCTAAATTAAGTAGCGCAACAATTACGCCATAAACAGCAATTAAACCAAAAAATCTTTTATCACAGAAGACTAAATAATTTAGAATTTCACGCATAGTTTATTTACTGTAAAAAATTATTCTCGTTATCAAAAAAAGAGTTTATTATCGTTCTGAGTCAAACTATATTGCTAAACTAAAGTCCAGTACCAATAACGTTAGACTCAAAAGGAAGCGTTATCTTACCATCAAATTAGTTGATAGTTCAACTAATTTACAGTGGCACTCTTTTTGTATGGTATAATTACCAGAGAACAAATTATCACCCAGTTTATTACTATTAATTTAGGACTTATACTAAGAATGTTATTACAAAGCAGCATCTTCAGAGAAATAGATAACTTATCCAGACATGTTAATGGAATCTATGAAAAAATATTTAAAAAATATGGATTGCAGCGCGGTCAGTTTGTCTTCATAACACGCATAGTTGAAAATGAAAATATCAATTTAAAACAATTAGCAAAGAATGTCAGAGTTGACAAAACTACCGTAACTAAAGCTATTCAGAAATTAGAAGACTCTGGTTATATTATTAAACAAGTTGACCTCATTGATAACCGCATCATCCACTTGTTGCCTACAGAAAAATGTATCAGAATCTACAATTTCATTATTCAGGAAAAAAATCTAATATTGGGTAATTTAATTAACAAATTTACACCAGAAGAGTTTGAGTTTTATATTAATATGACCATTAACATGAACTCATTCTTAGATAAAATTCAGTGATTTTGTTGTTTTAAAGCACAACAATAAAAAAACTATAGCAATACTATAGTTTCGTCTAGTTTAACTCACTTGCATCACCATAAATGAATATCCAAGTGGCACTAATCCCCAAGTCAATGCTGCAGGGTAATAC
>CAZTBH010000040.1:0-26401 GCA_964611845.1 uncultured Neisseria sp. | reverse complement strand
TATTCAAGAACATTGCATATGGATCATTATCAAGTTGTTTGATACCTAAAGCAATACGCTCTTTCTCAACATCAACAGAGATAATTACCGCTTCAACATCCTGACCTTTTTTGTAGTTGCGGATAGCAGCGTCACCAGATAAAGTCCATGAAATATCTGATACGTGTACTAGACCATCAATACCACCATTTAAACCAATAAATAAGCCAAAGTCAGTAATTGAACGAATTTGTCCAGCTACACGATCACCACGTTTAAATTTATCAGCAAAATCAGTCCAAGGATTAGCTAGACATTGTTTCATACCTAAGCTAATACGACGTTTGTCAGCATCAATTTCAAGAATTTGAACTTGAACTTCATCACCAAGTTTAACTACTTTAGATGGATTAACATTTTTATTTGTCCAATCCATTTCAGATACGTGAACTAAACCTTCAATACCTGATTCTAATTCAATAAACGCGCCGTAGTCAGTCAAGTTAGAAACTTTACCGTGTAAACGAGTTCCAGCAGGGAAACGTTCTGCGATACCAGCCCATGGATCATTAGATAATTGTTTTAAACCCAATGAAACACGATGTTTTTCTTGATCAAATTTCAATACTTTAGCTTCGATTTCTTGACCAACAGTCAATACTTCTGAAGGATGTTTAACACGTTTCCATGATAAATCTGTGATGTATAATAGACCATCAATTCCGCCCAAATCAACGAATGCACCGTAGTCAGTGATATTTTTAACGATACCTTGAACCACATTACCTTCTTGCATGCGCTCGAATATAACTTTACTATCTTCACCAGTTTTTTCAACTAAAACAGCTTTACGTGAAATAACGATGTTATTACGACGACGATCAACTTTGATTACTTTGAATTCTACTGATTTGTTATCGTATGGTGCAAAATCACGCACAGTACGAACATCAATTAATGAACCTGGTAAGAATAGGCGTACGTTTTTGTACATAACACCCAGACCACCTTTTACGCGACCATAAACCATACCATTTAAGATATCACCGCGCTCTAATGCGCCTTCTAATTCTTCCCATGCCGCGATGCGACGTGCTTTATCACGAGATAGACGGGTTTCACCGTAACCATCTTCAATAGCTTCAATAGCTACTTTAACTACATCACCAACTTTAACTTCAACATTACCAAGATCATCTTTAAATTCGCTAACTGCGATTGATGATTCAGATTTTAAACCTGCTGTAACTGTTACATATTTATGATCAACCGCTACTACAGTTGCATCAACCACTTCACCTTCACGCATTTCTAATTGCGCTAAGTGTTGTTCAAAAAGACTTGCAAAATTTTCCACAAATACTTACCAAAAAAACTAAAAATTAAACCACCACATCCACACCAAACGCGCAAATGCACCTTTACTTACCAAGTTCACTCCACCAACTAAGGATTAAATCAATGGTTTCATCAATCCCTAACTCTGAGTTATCCAGCACTTTAAACGAGGAATCATAGCTAAGCGGTGCAACACTCCGTTTAGAGTCCTGCTCATCGCGCACAGTGATATCCTGCAAAATAGCCCCAATTGTAACAGATTTATCAAACTGCTGCAACTGCTTATAACGTCTTTCTGCCCTTTTTTCGGCGCTCGCGGTCAAAAACACCTTTAAATCAGCGTCGGGAAAAACCACACTCCCCATATCACGACCATCAGTCACTAGACCAGGAGCAACAGCGAAATCACGTTGAAACTGTAAGAGTCGCGCACGAACTTCGGCAATTGCGCTATATTTCGATGCTAGCATTCCGACAAACTCTTCGCGTAAATCCAGCGTGACATCTTCGGAATTAAGCCAAATCTTGCCACTGTGAAATTCAAGCTGCATCTTTTCAATTAATTCAAGCAACTGTGTAATACTTGGCGAATCTTCAAGTTTATTTTTATGTATCCATAAACCTAGTGCACGATAAATTGCGCCAGATTCAAGATAGTGAAAACCCAAACGGTCTGCAATTACACGTGCAACAGTCCCTTTTCCGGAAGATGCCGGACCATCAATAGTGATAACTCTCATAATTATGTATTATTTACAACTATTTAACAAAGCTTTAGGATCATTGGATGGGAAAGAACAAGTAACTTCTTTTTTAGTTGTATCATTAGTAAATTCAACTTTATAAAGACCTTTTGAGGTTTCCTGTTTTTTAATCACACAATTACTTTGCACATCACTAAGAGTTGTAGCACTATTGATTTTCAAACTTTTACACGCCAAAGTAGACATATCCAAAGAAGCAGCAAAAACAGAACCACAAGGAATAAGCACTAACAATAATTTACGCATAATAAAATTCTTTCAATAAGTTAACGAAGACAGAATTATACACTCAGTTTACTCTAGATAAAATCGATTTTTATAAACACACTACAATCAGACAAACTGTGCTTTTCTGAACAGAGTAAAAAAATTATTCTTTGTGGACAAAGCCAATTCAGCCAGTTGAATCTGGCGTAAATCAGCGATATACTGTGCGGTATGCCTTACCAACGCTGGATGATTCACCTTTCCACGAAATGGTACAGGCGCTAGGTATGGAGCATCAGTCTCGACCAATAGACGATCCAACGGCACAAATTTCGCCACTTCCTGTACTACATTAGCACTCTTGAAAGTAACGATTCCGGAAATAGAAATATAACACCCCAAATCTAAAAACTTACGCGCCCAGTCAATATTCTCGGTAAAGCAGTGCATCACCGCACCACAAAGTTCCACTTGACCATCTTTTAACATTTGGTGGCAATCTGCTGCTGCATCGCGAGTATGAATCACCAGTGGTAAGTTAGCTGCCTTGGCAACTTCAATATGAATTTGGAAGCGCTCATGCTGCCAGCTCATATCCTGATCTTTATTCCAATAATAATCTAACCCAGTTTCTCCAATTGCAATAACACGAGGATTCTTGGTAAACTCAAGCAAATAATCATTGCTTAATTTAAAATCTGGTAATTTTTCATCAGGGTGAATTCCGGCACTTGCATACAGATTAGGATGGCACTCAGCAAGCCGGATTACATCTGCAATATTGTCTGGACGAGTTGCAATACAAAGTGCATGGCTAACCTGATTAGTTGCCATTTGCTGCAAATAATCATCTAAATTTGCCTGTAATTCAGGAAAATTCAAGTGGCAGTGTGAATCTACTAACATTTTAATGCCTTATTTTGATAAAATAATTGGTTATACTGATGTAAATCATAGCACATGATTTAATCATGAACCGAAATTGTAGCATAAAAACATTAAATTGCCAACAAACAAAGGCATTACTCAAATATACTTTTAGGATTAATACCTGATTAATGAACCGTGGAAAAATATACGTAATTGCAGCACCATCAGGTGCCGGGAAATCAACTTTAGTCAATGCTTTGTGTAAGATAGACCCACAAGTTCAGTTATCTATTTCGCACACAACCCGTCCAATACGGACAGGCGAAGCTAATGGGGTTAACTATTTTTTTGTAACCGTTGACTCATTTAAAGCGATGATTGAAGCTAATGAGTTTTTAGAATATGCTCAAGTCTATGACAATTATTATGGTACTAACATAAATACAATTAAAAAATTTTTAGCTACTGGAAAAGACATAATATTGGAAATAGACTGGCAAGGTGCACAGCAAATTCACAAGATGTTCAATGATGCGGTATTAATCTTTATTTTGCCACCATCATTGGAAGTATTGGCCGAACGTCTGAGCGCACGCAATACGGACTCACGGGAGGTGATTGAAAAACGTTTATCTCTTGCGATGAGTGATATAAGTCACGCTCCAGATTTTGATTATCTGATCGTAAATGACAACTTTGAAACCGCACTACAAGACTTGTGTAGTATAATCCGAGCACCACGAAATAAAACTACGCGGATGCTAGAACAAATAAGAACTCAATTCAACTTTTAAAAGGAATTTACCTATGGCTCGTTTTACCGTAGCTGACTGTATGGAACAAATAGAAAACCGCTTTGACATGACAATTGCCGCAGCATTAAGAGCTCGTCAAATTGAAAAAGGAAGTGATATCATGGTTGAACACGAAGAAAGCGATAAGCCAACAGTTATTGCCCTACGCGAGATTGCAGATCATAAAGTTGATAGCCAGATTTTAAATCGCGTGGAATAAATCCTTTTTGAGGAACTCAAGGATGGAAATCAATCATGGTGAACATCAAGCGCTAGTAGATACCTTGCGCCGCAGATTACTGCAAACCGCTCGTCAAAATATGCATGGCAAAGCTATTGAAACTATTGACTTAGCATTTCAAGTGGCTAATCATGCTCATCTGGGACAATTTCGCAAAAGCGGTGAGCCATATATTACTCACCCGATTGAGGTTGCAACCTTTATCGCCGAATGGGGCTTGGATGAGCAGACTATTGCTGGCGCCCTGATGCATGATGTAATTGAAGATACTCCAGTTACTAAAGAAGAACTGGTGCGTATTTTTGGTCCAAGCATAGCAGAATTAGTTGACAGCGTCACCAAATTAGATAAACTTCACTTTGAATCCGAAGAAGCAGCTCATGCCGAATACTTTCGTAAAGTAGTCTTGGCAATGGCAAAAGATATTCGCGTGATTTTGATAAAACTTGCTGATCGCATGCACAATATGTTAACTCTAGGTTCAATGCGCCCAGAGAAACAACGCCGCATTGCACTGGAAACAATGGAAATTTATGTACCGATTGCAGATAAAATTGGTTTACATAAGGTTCATCTGGAGTTAGCTGAAGAAAGTTTTAAATATATATTTCCATATCGCTATCGCATTTTGTCTGCTGCTGCAGAAGTTGCCCATCAAAATAGATTACCCACTATCCAAAATCTAATGTCCAACATTGATGGAGCCCTTAAATCCAACGGGATTAAAGGCGAATTTAAATACCGCCAGCGCACCATCCATAATTTATATAACCGGATGCTTAAACGGCAGCAATCATTTGACCGTATCTATGATATTTTTGAAGTTAAGGTAATCGTTGAGACTATTGGAAATTGTTATTTAACTCTTGGAGTGATCCACAATTTATATCAACCAGTACCGGGTAAATTTAAAGATTATATTGCGATCCCTAAAAGCAACGGTTACCAATCACTACATTCAACGATGATGGGTCCAAACGGCACGCCAATTCAAATCCATATCCGTACCCGTGAAATGGAAGAGATTGCCGAACAAGGGATTATCAGCCACTGGCTAAAACAGCAAACAGATAACGTTGATAACAAAGCAAAAACTCAGGCATCTACTTGGCTAAATAATATCCTTGACATTCAATCCAGCACATTCTCGGCAACTGAATTTCTAGAAAGTATAAAAAAAGATCTTTCACCAAAAAATATTTATGTGTTTACTCCTCGTGGAAAAATCATCCATCTACCACAAGGCGCAACACCACTAGACTTTGCTTACACAATTCACACTGATATCGGTAATCATTTTCATAAAGCACGGGTAAACCAGCGCCAAGCGGTAATTAATTATCCATTGCAAAATGGAGATGTCGTCGAAGTAATGACAACCATTGAGAGCGAACCAGATCCTGAATGGTTAAATTATGTAATTAGCGGACGTGCAATCAGCAAAATTAAACAATATCTTAAAGAGCAAAAATACGATGAGGATATTAGTAATGGTGTCCGCTTGTTAGGTTTGGCACTGCATATGGCTGGTAGTGAAATCATTGCGGATGATGAAGCAATCCAAGCACTGATCAAGCGCAATTACAAACGCTTAACCATTGCTGACTTTGAACAAAAAATAGGTGTTAATGAGATCCCAGTGCTGAAGGTCGTAAAAGAACTTCTTGGTGTTGCAGAAGACGAACCATTGCCAATTAAGCTAACTAATTGTAATCTACCGATAATTCAAGATGATGCTTGTTGCCCATTACCTGATGAAATAATTTTAGCCAAAGTAACCCGCAAAGGTGAGTTGGAGCTACATCGTGACAGTTGCGCAAAAAATCGCGCAATAGGTCTTGATAAATTAACAACTGTCACTATATTGAACGATAATGAGATGGAGTTTTTGGCTAAGGTATCAATCACGATTGACAATTTGCCAGGCACGTTTAGTAAACTTTCCTCAATTATCGCAGAACGCCAAATTAATATGGAAGAAATCTTTCAGGAGCGGCGTGAAAACCATGCACTAGTTGTGGTACGCTTAACAATTACCACACACTCTTCTAAAGAAATTGATGATCTTTTGACTAGCATTGCTGAAAATGACTTTGTAATTAAAGTTGTTCGAATTTAACACCATATCGACTCAAAAAATAGAATCGGATTAACACACACAAAGAGAAGAGGAAACTTATGATTTCACAGGACAATAGTAATCTAGCTAATGAAATTGATATTGCCAACGATTTAGTACCAATTATTCCACTTAAAGACGTAGTAATTTTTCCTAATATGGTGGTTCCCCTTTTTGTTGGTCGCCAAAAATCTATCAATGCATTAGAAATTGCTGATAAAAAAGATAAGCAAGTAATTTTGCTGAGCCAAAAAAATCCTAATGATAACGATGTAAACCCAGATAATCTTCACACCACTGGAACCTTAGCTAAAATTTTGCAGATACTTCCACTACCTGATGGCACTAAAAAAGTTTTAATTGAGGGTAAAACCCGAGCTAAAGCCTTACACATTACTGACACCAATGGATTTTTGGCAACTGAAATCGAAGAAATCCAAACCAAACAGGATATTACTAAAATCGAATTGGAGGCACAGCGCCGTGAAGCAATTCAATTATTCGATGAATTTGCAAAATTAAATCAAAAAGTACCTGATGAAGTAGTTTCAATAATTGCTAAAATTACTAATATTGAGCAACTAGCGGATGTAATCATTACTCATGTTATCGTTGATCTAAGTATTCGTCAGGAATTACTTGAAACCGCATCACTAAAAAAACGTTTAACATTATTACTTCGAGAACTTAACCGTGAAATTGAAATTCTCAATGTTGAACGTAAAATTCAAGGTCGAGTTAAACAACAGATAGAAAAAAATCAAAAAGAGTATTATTTACACGAACAACAACGCGCTATTCAACAAGAACTTGGTGAAGCTGAAGAGCAAAATGAAATTCAAGAGCTAGAAAGCAAAATACATAAAGCTAAAATGCCTGAAGAGGCTGAAAAAAAAGCATTAGCTGAACTTAAAAAACTTAAAATGATGCCACAAATGTCATCTGAAAGTGCTTTGGTACGCAATTATATTGAGCATCTAGTCGAGTTACCATGGAACAAAACGACTAAAGTCAGCACTGACTTGGACAAAGCTCAAAAAGTACTTGATAAAGATCATTATGGCTTAGAAAAAATTAAAGAACGGATCGTCGAATATCTAGCAGTACAACGTCGAGTAGAAAATAACAAATCGCCGATTTTATGTTTTGTAGGTCCTCCAGGGGTGGGTAAAACTTCGCTCGGTGAATCAATTGCAAAAGCAACCAACCGTAAATATGTGCGAATTGCTTTGGGTGGCTTGCATGACGAGGCAGAAATTCGTGGTCATCGTAAAACTTATATTGGTGCAATGTCAGGTAAAGTTTTACAAAATATTTCTAAGAGTGGGGTTAAAAATCCATTAGTTCTCTTTGATGAAATTGATAAAATAGGTGCTGATCACCGTGGTGATCCTGCCGCAGCTTTACTTGAGGTTTTAGATCCTGAACAAAACAAAGCTTTCGTTGATAACTATACCGAAGTACCATTTGATTTATCACAAGTTATGTTCTTGTGTACTTCAAACTCAATGAATATTCCAGGTCCGTTGCGTGATCGGATGGAGGTTATTCGCCTATCAGGTTATACTGAGCAAGAAAAATTAAAAATTGCAGAACAATATTTGATTCCACGGCAAATCAAAAACAATGGTTTAAAAGCTAGTGAAATCGCAGTTGACGAAGCAACAATTCTTGATGTTATCCGTTACTATACCGCAGAAGCTGGTGTACGTAATTTAGATCGTCAGATTGGTAAATTGTGTCGCAAAGTTGTAACCAAGCTAGATACAAAAAAAACAACATCCAAAAAAATTAAAATAACTCAAGAAAATCTACACGAATACCTTGGGATTCAAATCAATGATTTTGGAGTTAAAGCCAAAGAAAATCGGATTGGTCGGGTGACGGGTCTTGCATGGACTGAAGTTGGTGGTGATATCTTAACCATTGAAGTAGTCGCTATCCCTGGAAAAGGTGCGATTATTCGCAGTGGTCAATTGGGTGATGTCATGAAAGAGTCAATTCAAGCAGCTATTACCTTGGTGCGTAGCCGTAGCAATGTTTTGGGAATTGATGAGAAATTTTATGAAAATAAAGACATTCATATCCATGTCCCAGATGGAGCAACACCTAAAGACGGACCTTCAGCAGGTATTGCAATGGTAACCGCAATTGCGTCGAGCTTAAATCATATACCCGTTAAATCAAGTGTTGCAATGACTGGTGAAGTTACTTTATATGGTGAAGTATTACCAATTGGTGGTTTAAAAGAAAAGATGTTGGCAGCGCTAAGAGCTGGTATTAAAACAGTATTAATTCCAGAAAAAAATGTTAAAGATTTGGAAGAAATACCTACAGAGATCAAAGACCAACTGGAAATTATTCCTGTCAAAATGATCGAGCAGGTTTTGGACATAGCACTTGAACATAAGCCAATTCCATTGGAGCAGACCATCAAGTTGACTGATGATGATGCATTAACCAGCAATACAGAGAAAGACAAGGCTAAAACTCAAGCTAGTGTCCGGGTCTAATCAATGCTGATTGATTATATTTATGATTTTAGCAGTGTTAAATTTATACTAATAATTAATGAGGTAGTTTAAAACTACCTCTTTGTTTTTTTGAGTAAAAGATGTTATCATTAATTGGATTTTTACTAGTAATTGGAATTTTAGTAGTTGTTCATGAATATGGACATTACTTCTTTGCCCGCTTATTTAAAGTAAAGGTTATTTGCTTCTCAATTGGGTTTGGTCCCAAATTAATTAAATGGCAAGGCAAACATAACCAATGGTGTATTAGTGCTATTCCGCTTGGTGGCTATGTACAAATGCTGGATGAACGTGAAGCGCCCGTTGCCCCCGAATTACAATCTTCAGCATACAATAATAAACCCGCTTGGCAAAGATTGTTAATTGCATTTGCCGGACCATTATTCAACATTCTCTTTGCTTTTATTGCATATTACATAATGGGAATTTATGGTGTTTATAATTTACGTCCTACAGTCCAAACATTGAACCCTACCCCATTAGTACAAAATTTAAAATCGATTCCATTGGGAAGTACCATCACTGCAATTAATCAACATCAGGTAAGCACATGGAACGAAGCTGAAAATACTTTTGAAAAAACTACAGTACAGCAAAAAACACTTAATTTAACGTTTAAATACCAAGATAAAGAAAGTAATTTAAGTTTTAATCTCCAAAAATATTTTGCAAATAGTGACAGTCCAAGCTTAAGTGATTTAGGCATTTATCCATTTAAATATCTAAACACGATAAGTTATATTGAGCCGCAATCTGCAGCTGCCAGAGATGGTCTGAGGGAACAAGATCAAATACTCTCAATCAATAATCAAAAGATCACTTCATGGTTTGAGGTATCACAGATAATCCGCGGCGCACCGAGTGAAAAATTAAAATTTATTGTGTTGCGTGACAAGCAAAGGCTTGAGTTTACTATAATCCCGGATTCAAGCAATGATGATAATGGACAACTGATCGGTAAAGTTGGTATAATGCCTACTTTAGACTCACAGCTTTTGGTGCAAAATAGCTACATTCAGCATTATACCTTGCTCAGTAGCTTAAACTATGCTTATAATTCTTGTATTGGCATGGCGCAAAGTAACTTAACGATGCTCTACTATATGCTACAGGGAAAAGTCTCGTGGCACAATCTAGGCGGACCAGTAAGTATTGCTAAAGCATCTGGAGCGGCTCTACACCAAGGGGTTAAAGCCTTTGTTGATTTAATGGCGCTAATTAGTCTGAGTCTTGCTATAATGAATTTACTACCAATCCCCGTATTGGATGGTGGTCACATTTTACTATACACTATTGAATTACTCCGTGGAAGACCAATTGAGCTAAAAACCCAACAATTTTTATTTACTATTGGTTTGATATTAGTATTAACCTTTACATCTCTGGCACTATATAATGATTTTCTCAAGTTGTTTAATCTGTAATGAAGTATAAACTTAAAACCCTAGGTCTGGGTTTATTATCCTTAAGCTTGTGTAATGCTTATGCAGATAATTCGGACTTTGTCATCAAACAAATCCGCGTTGAAGGTCTGCAAAGGATTGAAGTTGGAACTGTCTACAGCTATTTGCCTGTTAAAGTTGGCGACACCCTCACCGCGAGTAAAACTGATGAAATTATTCATAAATTATTCAGCACAGGTTTTTTTCAGGATGTCAGAGTTGAAGAACAAGGTTCAACTTTAATTGTTGACGTTGCCGAACGTCCGGTTATTTCTAAATTATCCATCACTGGTGCTCATGAATTTGACAACGATAAGCTCGTTAAGTCACTTAAAGACAATGGATTGGCAGATGGATTAATTTTTGATCAAAGCGTCTTGGATAACGCCATTTTAAGCCTAAAAACTGAATACTATAACCGTGGTTTATACTCAGTAATTTTAACGCCAACTGTTACCCAATTAGAACGTAATCGAGTGAATATTGAAATTGCTATTTCTGAAGGTTCAACTGCAAAAATAGCAGAAATAGATTTCACTGGTAATCAAGTATTTAAAACTAGTAAACTTCTTAGCGAAATGTACTTGACCACTGGCAACTGGTTAAGCTGGTGGTTTAAAGACAATCAATACTCAAGCGATAAACTGGCTGGTGACATCGAAAAGGTACGAGCATTCTATTTAAATCAAGGATATATTGATTTTCGCCTTAATTCAATCCAAGTACAGCTAACGCCAGATAAAAAATCAGTCTATATTACAATTAACGTCAAAGAAGGTGCGCAATACCGTTATAAAAGTGTTAAACTAGCTGGTGATTATCGTGATATTCCCTCGAAGGAGTTGGAGCGCCTAGTGACAGTTAAACCAGGTACAATTATTAATCAGGAAATTCTGAATAAAAATGTTGAAGCCATCAAAACTAAAATTGGTGATTATGGTTATGCTTTTGCCAATGTAAACCCGATTCCTGAAGTTGATGCTAAAGACAAAACCGTGGCATACACTTTATTTGTCGACACTGGTAGAAAAATCTATGTTCGCAATATTAACATCAGCGGCAATGATAAAACCCGTGATGTAGTCATTCGACGTGAACTGCGCCAAGAAGAAGCAGCTCTGTACAATGCAGCAGCAATTAAACGTTCAAAAGAGCGCATGGATGTATTAGGTTACTTCAAGTCAACTGATGTTACAACCACGCCTGTGCCAGGGGTTAACGATCAGGTTGATATGAACGTGAAAGTCGTGGAAAATAACACTGGAAGTATTAATTTCGGGGTTGGTTTTGCACAAGGTCAAGGTATAATTTTAAATGGTGGAATTTCACAGAGTAATCTGTTTGGTTCTGGTAAAGCAGCATCATTAAATGCATCAACCAGTGCCTTAAATCAAAGTGTTTCATTATCATTTACTGATCCGTACTACCTTGCCAATGGAACTAGTTTGGGTTATGACATTTATGATAATAATTACACACCAAACAATGTAGGGATTAGCCCGTATTCAACACAAACAATTGGTGCTCGCGTCAGAACATCGGTACCAGTATCAGAATTTGATAGGATTAATGTCAGCCTTGGTTTAGAAAATAACCAGATTAGCGTCAACAGTAATACTGCACCATTACGTTTTGTACAGTTTACCAATCAATATGGTAATTCAGTAAATGCTATTCCGTTAACAGTTAGCTGGGCACGAAATACTACTGATAATACTTTATGGCCAACTAAAGGAGCAAATTACTCTCAATCATTTACAGTAACAGCACCTGGAGTCGGTGCACAATACTATAAATTTGACTCGGTTGATGCATGGTATTTCCCAATTAGCGATAATTTCACATGGAAAACCAATGGTGAATTAGGATTTATCAATGCTTATGGCGACAATCAACAAGTTCCATTCTATCAAAACTTTATCGAGGGTGGTCCTGGTTCGATCCGCGGTTACTATATTGGTAGTATCGGACCGAAAGATACTGATGGATCATCACTTGGTGGTACGCGTTGGGCAATGCTAAGTAACAACTTACTCTTCCCATTACCAGGAATTAAAGATACCAAATCAGTGCGGATGAGTCTATTCTACGATATTGGTACGTTGTATGGTGGTACACCATTTGACTTAACCGCAGAACAGATGGTTCGTGCCAGCTATGGGGTTGGAATGCTCTGGGTATCCCCAATGGGACCAATTCAGGTAAGCTATGCAATACCGATGTTCAACCAACCACTTGATAATATCCAAAGCTTCCAGTTTACTATGGGACAAATGTTCTAATTTTTTTATTATTTAACTTTTGAAGGAAACTCTTATGAAAAAAACTAAATTAGCTTTAATCGGACTAGGTCTTGCCAGCTCTGTAGCTTTTGCTTCGGACTTTCAACTAGGCTATATTAATGTTGATCGTGTATTCGCCGAAGCTAAACCAGCTAAAGCAATTCAACAAGCATTGAAAGACAAGTACGCACCACAACAAGCTAAGTTACAGACAATGAATACAACTATTGTTAAAGAACAAAATGAGATGCAAGCTATTGCGAGCAAAGCTCCTGCATTTGATAAACTATCTAAAGCAGATCAGTCTAAATTGAAAACTTTAGAAACTCAATATCAAAAAGATCAAGCTAACTTCCAACAACAATATATGGCATTCCAACAAAGTCTACAAAAATCACAAGAATTGGCTTTATCATTGTTGATGACTAAAACTAATGGTATCTTAAAAGACCTTAGTGATAAAAAAGGTTACGACTTAGTTTTAACTTCTAATCAATTAGTTTACGCTAAAGCTAAATACGATGTGACTGATCAAGTTATGGATCAATTAAATACAATTGATACTACTGATATTATCAAACAAATCAATAATCCAGCTCCAGTAGCGCCAATGGGTCAAGCTTCTGTAGCAACTGCTCCTGCAGCTAAAGCTGCTGCTTCTGCTGCTAAATAATTATTGATTGAGAGGATTAAATAGGATGCAATACAAACTATCTGAATTAGTGGCAAAATTTGGTGGTCGTCTGGTAGGTGCCGATGTGACAGTTAGTGCTATTGCACCGACAGATTTGGCTGTACCTGGTGAAATAACTTTTCTATCAGATAATAAATATAAAAAAGCTTTGCTTGATTGCAAAGCTGCTGCAATTATTATTAAAGAAGAAGATGCAATTGATATTTCACTGCCACAGATTATCACACCAAATCCGTACTATTATTTTAGCTTGGTAAGCAATCTATTTAATCCTCGCCGTAAATTGGCAAAGGGAATTTCTCCCCGCGCTTATGTAGATGACTCGGTAACACTTGGAGAAAATCCAAGTATTAGTCATAATGTGGTAATTGGTACAAACAGTAAAATTGGTGATAATTGCCAAATTTTCGCTAATGTTGTTATTGGTGATAATGTAACAATTGGTGATAATGTAACAATCTACCCAAATGCAACGATCTATGATAATGTTACTATCGGAGATGATTGTGTATTTCATAGTGGCTGCGCAATTGGCTCTGACGGTTTTGGCAATGCCCAAGATGAAAAAAGACACTATAACCGTATTCCACAAATTGGTGGTGTAATTATTGGCGATAAAGTTGAAATTGGTGCAAATACGACTGTAGATTGTGGAACATTTCAGCCAACCATAATTAAAGATGGTGCAAGAATTGATAATTTAGTCCAAATTGCTCATAATGTTGAAGTCGGAGCACACACAGGGATTGCGTCTCAAGTTGGAATTGCAGGTAACACCAAAATTGGTAACTACTGCATGCTCGGTGGAAATGCTGGAATTGCGGATCATGTGGAAATTTGTGACTACACCGTAATTGGTGCAAGTTCGAATGTTGGTAAAAACATTACTAAACCAGGATTGTATTCATGCGGAATGACTGCAATGGAGTATCGTGAATGGGCAAAAATATTTGTCAGCTTACGCAATATAGAAAAAACCAATGGTAAAATCCGTGACTTACAAAATAAAGTTAAACAATTAGAAGGTAATCAAGATGAGTGAACAACTTGATGTAACACAATTAAATATTCTAGATATAATGAAGCGCTTGCCGCATCGTTACCCTTTTCTTTTGGTCGATCGTGTAACCGAAGTTAAAATTGGTGAAACCATTCGCGCAATTAAAAATGTTACAATCAATGAGCCATTCTTTGTAGGACATTTTGCTGAATTTCCAGTTATGCCTGGAGTGCTAATTGTTGAAGCAATGGCACAAGTTGCTGGTTTATTATCAGTTTTAACTCATGGTGAACGCAAAGATAATGAATTGTACTTCTTTGCTGCAATTGATAAAGCACGTTTCAAACGTCAAGTAATACCGGGTGACCAGTTAGTCTTTGAAGTTGAAATCATAAAAGTAGCTCGTGGAATTGGTAAGTTTAAGGCATTAGCTAAAGTTGATGGTCAAGTTGCAGCAGAAGCTGAAATAATGATCGCAAAGAAAGAGGTTTAATTATGACAGTAAAGATTCATCCGACAGCTATTGTAGATAGCAACGCAGTTTTAGGTGATGGTTGTGAAGTTGGTGCATATTCAATAATTGGTCCTAAAGTTGTTCTAGGTGAAAATTGTTGGATTGGTAATCATGTAAATTTGACTGGAAATACTAACATTGGTAGTGGAACTAAAATTTACCACTTTGCCTCAATCGGTGAAGCACCACAAGATAAAAAATATCAAGGTGAAGATACTCGTTTGATTATTGGTTCAAATAATACCATCCGCGAATATTGCACTTTAAATACTGGAACTGTACAAGGTAATGGCGAAACAGTTATTGGCGATAATAACTGGATTATGGCTTATGTTCATATTGCTCATGATTGTATCGTTGGCAATAACATTATTTTTGCTAATGGTGTGACTCTCGCGGGACATATTACGGTTAAAGATTGGGTTATCTTAGGTGGGTTAGTTCCTGTGCATCAATTTTGTATTATTGGTGAACATGCTATGGTCGGCGGTCAAACTGCTGTTGCTCAGGACATTCCTCCTTACACAATGGCTTCAGGCTATCGCGCCGAACCTAAAGGGGTTAATAGCGAAGGTTTAAAACGTCGTGGATTTAATACTGCACAGATTGAAAATATTAAGCAAGCATACAAAATTCTGTACCGCAATGGTCTATCATATAGCGAAGCAAAAACTTTCATTGAAGAAATGGCAGTAGAGAATCCAGAGTTGAAATTATATGTTGATTTCTTCGCGCAATCTACTCGTGGAATAATTCGTTAATGCTTAAAATAGCAATGATTGCAGGAGAGGCTTCAGGAGATATGTTAGCCTCTTCTTTAATATCCGCCATTCAAAAACTTTATCCAGATGAGATTGAGTTTGTAGGAATTGGTGGAAAAATGATGGGTGATGTAGGTTTCCAGTCTTGGCACAATATGGAAACTTTATCAGTTATGGGTTATATTGAAGTAGTCAAATCTCTACCACAGCTGCTCAAATTACGCAAAACCATACTCAAGGAATTGCTCGCTTATAAGCCTGACGTTTTTATTGGTGTTGATGCCCCTGATTTTAATTTCTATGTTGAGAATCAGCTCAAACAAGCTGGAATTAAAACTGTACACTACATTAGTCCAACTATCTGGGCATGGCGCTATGAGCGGATTCATAAAATCAAAAAATCGACTGATTTAATGCTGTGTATCTTTCCATTTGAAGAAGCTATTTATCACAAAGAACATATGGCGGCACGTTTCATCGGTCACCCGATGGCAAATGATATTGAAATGGATATCGATAGCTACAAATATCGCAGTAAGCTGAATCTGCCACAAGATAAAGTTATTTATACCGTTTTGAGTGGTAGTCGCAAGCGCGAAGTGAATAGTTTAACTAAAATCCTTGCTGATACCTGCACTAAAATTGCTCAAAATGTGCCCAACTGCCTGTTTTTATTCCCTTTTGCGAATGAAAGCACTTTTAAAATAATGCAAGAGTATCTTGATAAAACTCAAGTTTCATTTGGCTACCAATTGGTCTTAAACCGGACCCGAGATGCACTTAAAGCCTGTGATTTTGCAATTGCTAAAAGTGGAACTGTTAGTCTTGAAGCCGCACTATGTAAAAAACCAATGCTGATTTGTTATAAAATAAATAAATTTACTGAATGGATGGTTCGCAAAAAAATTACCATCAAATATGTCGGACAACCCAATATCATTGCTGGACGTGAAATTGTTAAAGAGTTTTTGCAAGAAGATGCAAATGCCGAGCAAATGAGCCAATACATGATTGATTTATACAACAATAAAGCTCAACAACAAGCTATGATTAACGAATTTTATGCCTTACATCAACAATTGCGCCAAGATGCGAATATTGAGGGTGCACGCGCAGTTTTAGAATTGATTGGTAAATGCTAATTTGTGGCGTTGACGAAGCTGGACGTGGACCATTGGCTGGTAATGTAGTTGCTGCAGCAGTGATTCTTAATCCAGATAAACCGATTGCCGGACTTAACGATTCCAAAAAGCTATCCGAAAAAAAACGTGAGCAATTATTTGAGCTAATTATCCGTGATAGTTTGGCTTATGCAATTGCTGAAGCTAGTGTTGCTGAAATTGATGAACTAAATATTTTACAAGCATCATTATTAGCAATGAAGCGCGCAATTAATACGCTGAATATTACCCCAGACAAAGCACTAATTGATGGGAATAAAATTCCACCACAGCTCAGCATTGCCGCAGAAGCAATCATCGGTGGTGATGCACTCATCGCTGAAATATCCGCAGCTTCAATTTTAGCGAAAGTTACTCGCGATCAGCAGCTAATTGAACTAGATAAGCTCTATCCGAACTATGGTTTTGCAAAGCATAAAGGCTATGGGACAAAACTTCATCTTGAAGCTATTGCAAAGCATGGAGTTATCAATGGAATCCACCGCACTAGTTTTGCGCCAATCAAACAAGCAAATCTGGAGCTATTCTAGGGATAATAATGTTATAATCACCATACTTAAATTTATGTATTTGGAAATAACATGAACTATCTCGCACCATCATTTGAACAAAAAATTATTCCCCCACATGAATTATCTGCACGCCTAGCTGAATTAAAAGCTAAATCACCACTGGTATTTACTAATGGTTGTTTTGATATTCTACACCGCGGACATGTGACATATCTAGCACAAGCGAGAGCACAAGGTGCTGCAATGATTGTTGCATTAAATAGCGATGAATCCGTCAAGCGCCAAGGAAAAGGTGATGATCGCCCAATTAATAACTTAGCTAATCGCATGGCAGTTATGGCAAGTCTTGAATCAGTAGATTTTGTTACTTCATTTGATAGTGATACACCACTTGAACTAATTTTACAAATTATACCACAAGTTCTTGTTAAGGGGGGCGATTGGAGTATTGAAAATATCGTTGGTAGCAAAGAAGTACTGGCAAATGGTGGACAAGTTCACTCCATTCCATTTTTATTTGATACTTCTACCACTAAACTAGTTACTAAGATTCGCGATCATGGAAATTAAATTACTCCATTACTTAGATAAGCATCAACCAACTTCAATCGCAAATATTGCTGATGGGCTCAAACTTACCACGCTTGAAACATTGAAACTTATTGCTAAAATCAATCAGATTCAAACTGAATTGATTGTGAATAGTGATGCAACATATCGTTTATCCCATCATCTGGACTGGTTTGATACAGCAAAAATTAAAGAACTCCTTGTAAATAAAAATCTAGATTACACACTCCAGCTCCATGATCAACTTAAATCAAGTAATGCTTATGCACTAAAGCATATTGAGCAATTTAAAAATAAAACCATCATTAGCTGTGATTGGCAATACTCTGGGCATGGGCGCTTTGGTAGACGATGGTTAAGCAAAATTGCCGAAGATATAACGGTGAGCATCGTTTATACATTTCCTTCTGATTTTAATATCGCACTTTTACCAATTATTTGTGCAGTAGCAATTAACCGCTTGCTTAAAAATCATTCGATTCAGAACTGTATTAAATGGCCAAATGATATCTACGTAAATCAAACAAAAGTCGCGGGGATTCTAGTTGAAAATTTGGTTCGTAATCGAGAAAATCATACCGTAATCGGAATTGGTTTAGACAACTTTGCTTCTTGGAAACGTAATAAATTACTCGTTGAGCTAGTTACAAGTATTGACACTTTGATTAGTGAATTTAATCTTTTTGGATTTGCCTTACTTCGTCGTGAATGGCTGGATAATTGCTGTCACTTAGGAAAACGAGTAACTATTGTTCAAAATGGTAGCAGTATTGCGGAAGGAAAACATGTTGATATTGATGAACAAGGGGCCCTAGTTATTCAAAATACATCAGGGTTACAAACCTATTCTAGCTCAGCAATTAGTTTACTACTTAATGATTAGATTAGGATAGTTCACGTAGATTAGATATGAGATATAGAATAAACTATTTTTGAACATATTTTGCCAAATCATAATTCTGAGCCAACATGATAAAGTTAAACAGTTTACCGGAGTATTATGAATGAAAGATATCTTAATCACCTATAATCACCGCCTAAATGAACAAAAAAAGCTTTTCTTAAATCGTTTAACCAACATGTTAGCAGAACAGGGCTATACCATTATTAATAGTTCATCACTTGATGACACTATTTCTACTTTAAAGCATAATGCACGGATTGTAAGCTATATCATGGATTGGGAGTTGATTTCACTAAACTCGGTTGAAGTACTAGCCGGAATTAATCCAGATCTTCCAATTTTTGCAATTTATACTAATCATAATGAATTAGACCTTGAGTTATCTAATTTTAAACTTACGCTGGACTTCCTGCAATATGACCAACACTTGATCAGCAATGATGTACAAAGAATAATTCGTGCAATTAATAACTATCAGGATAAGATTATTCCCCCATTTACTAAAGAATTAATGAACTATGTAAATTCAAATAAGTATACCTTTTGTACTCCTGGACACATGGGAGGAACAGCATTCACCCGTTCACCGATTGGTGCCGTATTTCATGATTTTTTTGGCAGTAATACTTTTAAAGCTGACATTTCAATCTCTGTCCCAGAGCTAGGTAGTTTACTTGATCACTCTGGACTACATAAAGAAGCTGAAATATTTATTGCCGAAACATTTAATTCCGACTACTCGTATATTGTGACTAACGGAACCTCAACTGCAAATAAAATGGTTGGTTTGTTTTCTGCAGGTGAAGGCGATACTATTTTGGTTGATCGGAATTGCCATAAATCGATTTGTCATTTTATGATGATGACTGATGTAGTACCACTTTATTTGCGCCCAACTCGCAATGCATATGGAATATTGGGTGGAATTCCGCAGCATGAATTTACCAACCAAGCCATCCAAAAAAAAATCGAGCAATCCCCTATCCCAGCAAAATGGCCAAGCTATGCTGTAATCACTAATTCGACTTATGATGGGTTACTCTATAATACCGAATATATCAAAAAAACACTGAAAGTAAACAAGCTGCATTTTGACAGCGCATGGGTTCCTTACACTAATTTCCACCCTATCTATAAGGGTAAATATGGAATGTGCAACAGTGCAATCGGAGAACAGATAATTTTTGAAACACATTCTACGCATAAATTACTAGCGGCATTTTCTCAAGCCTCAATGATACATATTAAAGGTAAGATAGATAAAGAAATTATGGATGAATGCTATATGATGCATACCTCAACCAGTCCACTTTATCAAATAACTGCTAGCTGTGAAATAGCCGCAGCTATGATGCGGGGTGAACGTGGCTTTCATCTTATCAGCCGCTCAATCAAACGAGCAACTAATTTTCGCAAAGAAATCAAAAAACTTAAAGCAAGCGTGACCGATTGGTATTTTGACGTTTGGCAACCAGATGAAATAGATGAACCAGAGTGCTGGGAATTGAAGCCAGAAGAAGCATGGCACGGTTTTAAACAGCAAGATGCGAAACATATTTATCTAGACCCGATCAAAGTTACGGTTTTAACCCCGGGAATCGAGAATAATACTCTTAGCGATTTTGGTATTCCGGCAAGCATTGTTACGATGTATCTGGATTACCATGGTGTAATTGTTGAAAAAACTGGCCCATACAGCATGCTGTTTTTATTCAGTATTGGAATAAGTCGCCCCAAATCAATGAAACTACTGACTATTCTCAATGATTTTAAAACTGATTTTGATGCTAATCGCTTAGTGAGAGATATGTTACCAAATCTATATCAAGAATATCCTCAGTTTTACCGTAAAATGCGTATTCAGGAACTAGCGAAGAAGATTCATAGCTTAATGAAGCAATATGATTTACCTAATATGATGTATCAGGCTTTTGATTGTCTTCCAGAGATTGAAATGACGCCTCATCAAGCTTTTCAAAAACTAGTTAAAGGACAAGCCAAAAGTATTAAAATGTCGCAACTGGAAAATCATACCAGTGCAGTGATGGTTCTACCCTACCCACCCGGTGTACCATTGATTATGCCTGGAGAAAAAATCACGGCTAAATCACGCAAAGTACTTGACTACCTGATTATGCTTGAAAATATTGGACATGAAGTTCCCGGTTTCGCTACCGATATTCATGGTACTGAAGAAAACGAAGATGGTGATCTAACTATTAAAGTATTGGACTAAGATAAAAGAGTGATTCATAAAACCAGTACAAATATTGATGTATTTTACAACACATAAATAATCAATTATAACAAATATTTATCAAAATCAACATAATAAAGATGTTAAATACAAGTTTAATATTATGCTTGAGCTCCTATACTTAGGTATAATCCCTTCAGGAAGAGTAGAAACATCCCGCCAAATGAAGGATGTTATAGTCTTATTTTTATTTATTGAGGAAAATATCATGAAAAACAAAGGTTTCACAATTATCGAATTAATGATTGCTGTTGCAATTATCGGGGTTTTAGCAGCTATTGCTATCCCTGCTTATCAAAATTACATTATCCGTGCGAAAGTGTCAGAGTCATTGACATTTGCCAGCCAAGCAAAAACGGCTGTAGCTGAGTACTACCAATCGCAAGGTACTGTGCCTACTTCTAATACTCAAGCTGGTTTAGCTACTTCTATCACTGGTACTAACGTGAGTCAAGTTTCAGTTGGTACAGGTGGTATGATTACCGTAACTACTTCAATAGCTGGAGCTACTGGAGACATTCAGTTTTCACCATCACCAACCTCTTCGGGTATTACTTGGGTTTGTACTGGAGGAAGCTTGACTAGCCAATATCGCCCTTCAAACTGTAAGTAAATTTTAATCAAATATATCCGATTATTTAGGCTAGCCTTACAAAGCTAGCCTTTTTCATTAAAACAGGCAATATCAATCGCCATCTAATGTTGCGTTTATCTACACAACAAAACTCTAATCTAATCATACACTTACCGACAACAACCTTATCAAGGAAAATAAACTTGGCAAATAATCATTGCTAATCTATATTTGTCCTACGTATTTGATTATGTTAGCGTAAAATAGAGTCAGGAAGAGTGAAAAATCTGAACAAGGTTTTTTAAACTTAATTTTTTATCATTTAGGGGCTTATCATGAAAAACAAAGGTTTCACAATTATTGAATTAATGATCGCAGTTGCGATTATTGGGGTTTTGGCTGCGATTGCTATCCCTGCATATCAAAATTACATTGTTCGTGCAAAAGTGTCAGAAGCATTGACTTTTGCCAGTCAAGCAAAAACTGCTGTAGCTGAGTACTACCAATCCCAAGGTACTGTGCCCACTACCAATACTCAAGCAGGTTTGGCTACTTCTATCACTGGTACTAACGTGAGTCAAGTTTCAGTTGGCACAGGTGGTATGATTACCGTAACTACTTCAATAGCTGGAGCTACTGGAGATATTCAGTTTTCACCGTCACCAACCTCTTCAGGTATTACTTGGGTTTGTACAGGAGGAAGCTTAACTAGCGAGTATCGTCCATCTAACTGTAAATAACTAGTAAATTTCATAAATGAATAAAGATAGGACTAACAAAGTTAGTCTTATCTTTATTCATAATATCAATTGGTTAAAATGACTCAGAATCAAATTCACACACCGCAAAAATATTTACCAATAATTTTAATAGCATCATTTTTTATTCTTCCGTTTTTACCAAATTTTATTCCAAGCACAATTACCTTATATAGTTTTTACTTACGCGAAACTGTTCCAATTATAATTGCGTTGATCCTTCTAACTTGTTTTGTTATAATCCAAACATCTAACTCATCAGACAAACAACTTTATATTACTCATACACAGATAATAATTTTAGCATTTATATTACTCATCGTCGTTCAGCTTAATTTTCTAAACTCATATAAAACATTTTCATACTTATTGCTAGCTTGTTTATGGGTACTTTTATTGCTATCAATGGCAATAACTCACATCAGGTTAGATACACGAACATTCAATTTGATTGCGTGGTGTATCGTCTTTGGTAGTTATATTCAATGCATTATCTGTATACTGCAGTTATATGGTATTCACTTGGAGATAATACCGCTATATTACTACCCTTACATGGATGGAATAATTTCACACCCATACTATGATCTACTCGTTGGTAGTCAGGAACGAATCGTAGGTTCAATTTATCAAACCAACAATTTGGCTAATTATTTATCTTGGGGAATCTTCGCTAATATTTATCTGTGGCGGATGGATAAAAAAATCTACAAGATTTTCTTTATCTTTAATATATTTCTTTTTAGCACGTTTATTAGTCTAACTTTTAGTCGCATTGTACTTGTTTATGACATGTTTATTATTATCTATGCTCTTGTACTTTTAAAAAAATACTCTCATTATGCAAAACTACTTCTTGTTCATAGCATTATTTTATTATCAGCCGTAACTTTTGCAGCTAAAGGTGGTTTAAATTTTGTTTATCCAAACACAGAAACTAACATAGTTGCTACACCATCCGCAGCCACAGTTACGACAGGAGACATAGCCAATAATCAATCTAATAGCGCCGATCGCATTGGACAAACTTTTACAACTTTTAAACAATTATTAAGTGGCGAGCATCAGATATCTTTGGCAAGTGACAACCAGCGCATTGTGCTATGGTTAAAAGGGCTCAAAATGTTTAGCGAACACCCGATAATTGGTGTTGGTTGGGGTTATTTTACTGCTAATTTATTTACGACCGAACTCAGTGATGGATTTCCACAGACTTTAGGACAATACGCATTACCTTTTAATGTTCATAATCTCTTTATCCAGCTACTAGCTACTACCGGGCTGATTGGCTTTGCTATTGTACTCTTCGGTTTTATTTATTGGATACGTTGCTGTCTGAAACTTGATATTAAATCGCAAATTTTATGCTTGGGTATCATTGCAATTAATATCATACACTCACAAACAGAATACCCGTTATTTTATACACCATATCTTTTTTGCTTTATAATCTTAGCAACCTTGAGTGAGCAGAAAAGACTAAAACTACAAATTAGTAAAGCGTGGTTTAGCAGCGCAGCTGTGCTCACTGTTATAGTTGCCAGTTGGCAAATTTACGTGGGGTACAATAACTTTATGATTCTAGCACAGTTTAAGCCTGTTGCGCACTATGACAAACAAAATTGGCTAAATAATGTTGGGCAGAAATATCAATTAGGGAATAATTTACTTTGGGATTATTTTGTTGATGTTGATCTAATTCAAAAACTGAATTTAACTAAACGAACAGATGACAATGCATGGCTGTTTGATATAATGTACAATGCCACGCAAAAAGTAACCTCATTTACACCTTACCCTAGTTACACTACCAAACTGGCAATAATGAATCAAATCATTGGTAAAGACCAAAAAGCCAGAGGTTTAATTAATCAGACTTTAGATAATTATTTTCCATTTCGCGACTATGTAAAAACTCAGATTATACTATCAACTGAATCGAATAGCAAGGTAACAGCTTCATTGCTCAGTTACGTCAAAGATTACGAAACTACACAGCAACATAAAAATTAAATAAATTGCCAGTTGCGATACCAGAGTAGATATTTGATAAAATACCCACGATCAACAGGCAACCCACTAAGTAGCGGATAAAAAGCAACAAACAATAGAATACAGGCTAGCACATATGCCACTATCAGATAATTAAGCCGTCTATTTTTGAGTTGTAATGCTTGGCTAAATAAATAACCAAGTAGCATGATACCAAAAACACTGCTGATATAAAAATAGTAGATATAGCTAATTCTACCAAATAAAGCATAAGGCAAAAATTGCAATAGTGTAGCAGACAACAAAAATGAAGGCATAAATTTTCTGACTTTAAGCACATGAACTAGCATCAATAACAAGGATGGATAAAATAACCACCAGATTAAAGGGTTTCCCATCAAAAGCCCAATGGATGATAAATTACTTCTTATATCTAACCACCTATAAACCAACTGTGGCTGTGTTATTAAAGGCCATTGCCACCACTCTGAGCCATCACCGCCATTTGGAACATGATTAACCATATGGGTATGGAATTGGTACATTACTGGTTGCAAAGAGCTAACAAATGACCAAAAATCGTTCATACCCGAATTCTTATAAAATGGATAAAAAACTGTTGGATAGTAACAACTAAAATACAAACTAACAGGGAGCACAACAAATAAAGCACAGATATTAAACACAGCAATCAATTTCGTTCGCAATGACCCACGATAAGAATAAACAAACTCAAAATAAGCAATCACTAGCAAAGCAGTTACTAAAGAATAAAGTGCTGACCATTTAATACTAATTGCCAATGCAATGCTTAAGGCGCAAGGCAGTAAATATCGAAGTGTAGCATTAAAATCTTCACTACTCCGTCTAGCTTCGGCATAACAATATAAAAAGAAAACACTTAAAATGGCAAAAAATGCTAAAGTTGACTCTAATGATGCCATCCGCGTAATCATAAAATGCATAAAATCTACGCTAAGCAAGACACTGGCAATCACTGCCGCGCTTCGTGATAAAGATATTTTTTTAGTAAAGATATAGACTAGCATCACCAGTAAAATCCCAGCTAGGTCGGGCACTATACGCCAACCAAATGGATTATCACCAAATACACTCATTCCAGCACTAATCAAGTACATTCCTAGCGGAGGATGCACTGTTATTAACGCTGGTAAATGATGGTTAAATTGATAGGCAGTCGTTACATAATAATACTCATCCCAAATCGTACCCGAATGCCAGATACTTTGATAGTTTTGTGGTACGCTTACACTTACCAGCTTCTGAGCAGGAATCGCCAGCCCTGCTTGAGTTAGAGAAAAATCAGTTACATAATTAGCGTTATTAAATAAAGCAAGCTGACGTAGTTCAATTACTCCTGATTCAGGAGTTAAGATAATTTGTTTATACTTGGCATTTGGATCATTTAATTGCAGATTATTCCACATAAAAGTCCCGGGATCAATCGTGATACTCTGCGTTTGATTATCGCTACGTACATAGCTGAATTTAAGCGCACCACTAACATAGCCTAATGCATAATAAAATTGATCAATCTGAGTTGGCGTAGCAAAATTAATCTCAATCCCTTGGGTTGCTGTTAGCTTAACTGGTGAATTTGGTTCAAGCTCAGTGCCCAGATTAATTAAGCTAACACCTGCATAAATAGAACTAATAATAGCAATGAGCAAATAATCTGTTGTATCAAGAAATTTTCTTGCTTGAGTCTGCAATGGATTGCGCTTAATCTGATACAGATAATAGATTAGCACGGTCAAAAAAACACCGAGAGTCAAAGATAATTGAACAACAGCTAAAGACATAAAATAATTCCACTTAAAATTGCCAGGTTTTAAACCATAGCAAAAAATGCACCGTACCACAAAACCTGAACTTCGTCAGATTTCAAAAAGCTCTTTATGTAATTCTGGCTACATTGCGGCGTCTTTTTCTATCAATCCTTCGCATCCAAGAACCAAATTCTATACTATGAATATATATACCCGACCATTGTCGCAATAATTAACATTATTTACCATGAAAGCATGCAGATACCAACCGGTAACCCTCCCATTTTTAGAGCAATTTAAAAGTATAGATTATTTACGGCTTAA
>CAZTBH010000039.1:0-27021 GCA_964611845.1 uncultured Neisseria sp. | reverse complement strand
ATTGCCAGGCTCCCAATACAAAGCCCAGATTATCTCTGGGCTTTTTACATGTCTATACATAAAATACTTTTACACAATCTATAAATATACTATTCTTATATCCTCCAAATAAAGCTTGCCATCCTTCCCGTATTTCGATTTTCACGGTAGGAGAAAAACCAATTATGATTGCACTTAGTGCATATTTTAGGATTAGTAATATTTTGTACTAATAGACCAGATTGTTTGAGTTTATACTCTGCAATTCCTCGTAAATCAGCCATGAATTTACCGTTATTAATACTTGGAATAAAAAATGGTGAAGTATCAGTATCTTTAGCGATAAAACTTTCCTTAACTTCTGCTCCAATTTCAAAGCACTCTTGATCTATTGCTGGTCCTATAAATGCCAACATTTTTTCAGGGGAAAACTGAGATAATTCTTTTATTATAGTTTTAGCTATAATATCATTATTAAGTCCTCGCCATCCAGCATGGATTGCTGCAACAAAATCACCTGATGTGTTTGTTAGCAATATAGGCAAACAATCTGCGGTCATAACTGCACACACTACACCTTTTTGAGTGGTGTAGGATGCATCCGCATCTGGTGTGGTTTGAGAAAGATCCGCTTTTACAATTTTATCACTATGTGTTTGTTGTAACCAAAATGGCTCACTTGGCAAATAGTTGCGTAACTGCTGGCGGTTAGCAATAACATTAGCTGGATCGTCATTAACATGGGTTGCTAGGTTAAATTCATTGCTACGAGAACTAACGACCGCATTGATATTTGATGGCAGTTTCCATGCAGGTTGCAACAGTATAGGTTTAGTCTTTGTCGTAGGCATAAATTATTTCCCAATTACTATCATCTTCATCGTCCCAGTCCTCTGCCTCAAGTTGTACACCAAAACTAAGTGCGGCGAGTAAGTTACGCATATCATCTGCCATTCTTGTTTTAAAATTTAACGTTTCATTTGTAGTTGGGTGCACAAATGATAATTTAATTGCGTGTAGAGCTTGTCTTTCAAGCTGCTCAATAGCATCAACAACTTCTGGTTGGTAATTAATTTTTTTAGTTCCATATACTGGATCACCAATTAATGGAAAACCTTTGTCTTTCATGTGAACTCTGATTTGATGAGTACGGCCAGTTTCTAATTTACATTCAATATAACAGATCTTATCGAATTGTTTCAATACCCGGTAACGAGTAATTGCTTCACGTCCGCCATGGTCTAAGGTTACCATTTTAGTTCGATTATGTGGATCACGCCCGATCTTTTTATTGATAATACCTTCTTTAAACGGGTATCCTTCAACAAAAGCACGATATATTCGACTGACAGATCGTACTTGTAATTGTTGAACTAGACTGATTTGTGCATTTAGTGTTCGTGCTACGACCATCAATCCGGTAGTATCTTTATCTAAGCGATGCACAATTCCAGCACGGGGTACATTGGCTAGCTCAGGGTAATGATATAGTAATCCATTGAGTAATGTGCCTGACCAGTTTCCTGCACCAGGATGAACAACTAGCCCAGCTGGCTTATTGATTACTATAACCTGATCATCTTCGTAAATAATATTTAACTCAATATTTTCGGGACTAAATGCCTGCGATTCCTCATTAAATGGGGGAGTGATAAACACATGTTCACCTCCCATTATTTTATCTTTAGGTTTAGCTGAGTTTTGGTTAATCAGGATGTGGCCTTCTTTGAGCCAATTTGTTAATTTACTTCTGGATAAATCTGATATAATCTCGGCTAATGCTATGTCGGTGCGGATTCCAATATAATTATTAGGAATAGTAAAATCAAATGTTTCCAGATCTAAATTTTCTGCAATGCTAATTTTGAAATCTGTATTAATGGACAAATTCATAAAAGTGTGCTCTTTTTTTAAATTATTAATTGCCGTTATTGTATCACTTATCGTGGTTGGATGTGCTTCTGACGGTCTTGATTCTGTACGTGAAGAAACTAAAGGCTGGTCAGTTGATAAAATCTATGCTGAAGCTAGTGCTAAGTTGGCAGATCATAGTTGGAGTAAAGCAATTAAACTCTATGAAGTTTTAGAAGCAACCTATCCCTATGGAACATATGCTCAACAGGGGATGCTTGATTTGGCTTATGCTTATTACAATAGTGATACTCCGGAATTGGCTATTCCTGAAGTAGATATGTTTATTCGGACATATCCAACCAATGCTAATATGGACTATGCTTTATATCTCAAAGGCTATATTAACTATTATAATGATAATGGTTTGATGGCACGTTTTAGTAAACAAGATTTGAGTGAGCGTGATCCGAAAGGTTTGCGCGATGCCTATGCTGCATTTGCTGAAGTAGTTGATAAGTACCCTAATTCAAAGTATGCGCCTGACTCTAAAGATAAAATGAATAAACTGGTAAACGCGCTTGCGCGTGGTGAATTGTTTCGCGCTAGGCATTATATGCAGATTAGAGCTTATCTGGCAGGGGTTAACAGAGCACAGTTGTTAATAAAAACCTATCCCAATACAGCATATGTAGAGGAGGCGCTTGCGATTCAAGTGGTAGCCTATCGTGAACTTGGTGAATTGACCTTGTCACAACAAACGCAACAAGTTTTGGCGATGAATTTTCCTCAAAGCCAATATGTGAAAAATCCGTGGGTTTATCAGGATATGCCTTGGTATACCTTCTGGCGTAGTTAATTTAGAGGAGCACAGTAGTGTTAAATAATAAGGTTTTAATTTGGGCGTTTGGCTTATTGTTGGCAGTAGTGTCAATAGTGCCTTTCGCGATTCCTTACGCGTATTTTCCAGTTTCAAAATTTTATGCTGAATCAACCAGCTTGATTGCTGGAATTTTAATGTTTGCCATAGTTATTTGGGCAAAACCACAGCTTAAATTTTCTCCAATAGCAATTGCTTCATTTGCTTTTGCGGTATTTGCTCTAATTCAACCATTTTTTGTTCATACCTATTTTTTAGGTAATAATTACTATGTTGCATTATTGTTTTTTATTCTAGGGTTAGTTGCGATTGCTGTGACATCTTTGGTAGATGGTGATGATAAAACTCGTGATAATTTAATGTTGATTTTGTGTTGGTCTTTAGTTATTTCTGCAACGATTCAAGCAATTATAGCTTATTTACAGTATACTGGTAAAGCGGCTAATTTCTCTGAGTATGTTTTAGTTTCACCGCAAGATCCTGGAGATGGTTCAAATATTTTTGGTAATATTGGTCAACCAAATCAATTTACAGACTTTATTTCTATTGGTGTAGTTGCATTATGTTATTTGTTCTTTATTGGACAAATTAATCTTATTGTATTTATCGCTTACTCATTATTATTTGCTCTGGCTGTTACTTTTACTGCTCGTCGTGGTGTTTTACTATATTTTATAATTATGTTATTTACTGCTGGATGGATGTGGTTACGTAATTTAAAAAAACCAGAACAGAGCATTAATTATAAAAAAGTAGCATTATTGATGATCGCTTTTTTTATCGGCTTAATGGCTGTGCAATTTGCATTCCCTAAGCTTGTAGCAATATTTAGTTCTCACCCTGCAAGTGTTTCTACTGGACTTAATCGTTTGTCAGAGAATGCTATTGGGCAAAGTACATACCGTCGCTTTTACGAGTGGTATAAAGCATTGGTAATGTTTGCTAATCATCCTCTATTTGGTGTTGGCTGGTATCAGTATCCGCGTGAGGGTATCTATATTATGCTAACTGAACGTTTTATGTATATTCCGCAAAATATGAAGTTATACACACATAGCCACAATAGTCTAGTTAATATGATGGCAGAGACTGGTCTTATTGGAACATTAATTACTATTGGTTATGGTTTAGGGTATTCAATATTTTTGTTACTTCGCCGTGTGAATACGTCTCAGGCTTTATTCATTGTGTTACTTATGATTCCGATACTAACTCATAGTTTCCTTGAGTATCCATTATGGTATGCATATTTTATTGCGTTATTGATTATTTTCTTGGCTTTTGCTCCGGCTAAATATGTATTAAAAAATAGTATGGGAGTCAAGGCTACTGGCAGCATCATAGTTGCATTATTAATGTTGTTTGCATATAATTCATATCAGATGAATAATCAATTGATGGCTTACACGCAAACGCCAACTGATTCAGATGATTTTGTAAGCAATGTAACTGGTTTAGAGCAAATAGTGGATAGTAACTCAATTTGGTCTATGTCTGCGATGATGGTTCTTGATAATTATATTATGCCAGGTTCGCAAGCTACCAGCGCAGTTATGCCGCCAGCGGATCAATTAAAATACGTTGATAAATTAGCGAATGCTTTACCTTATCCTGGTGCACTCTTTAAGCAAATTATTGTTCATAAGATGGCAGGTGATGATAAAGGTGCTAATTATTATGCTAACGTATTGGTACATGCGTATCCGTTTTATCAACAACAATTTATTCAGCAGTTAAGTACTGCGCCACAGTTTGCTGATATCGTGAAAACAATGGAAGCATTCCACTATGAAGATAAATCTGAGTTAAGCAAGCTTTTAAGTAAAGGTAAATAAGACGATGTTAGAGATGAATAATCTAGTTCCTATGGTAGTTGAGCAAAGTGCTCGTGGTGAACGTTCTTTTGACATTTATTCGCGTTTATTGCGTGAAAGAATTGTGTTTTTGGTGGGTGAAGTTAATGACCAAACAGCTAATTTAGTGGTTGCTCAGTTATTATTTCTTGAGGCTGAAGATCCAGATAAAGATATTTCATTCTATATCAATTCACCAGGTGGATCGGTAACGGCTGGGATGTCAATTTATGATACTATGAACTTTATTAAGTGTGATGTTAGTACGATTTGTATTGGACAAGCTTGCTCTATGGGGGCATTTTTATTATCTGCAGGAACAAAAGGAAAACGCTTTGCTTTACCTAATTCGCGAGTTATGATTCATCAACCTTTGGGCGGGTTCCGTGGACAAGCTTCAGATATTGAGATTCATGCTAAAAATATTTTATTTATGAAACGTAAGTTGAATGAAATGTTAGCGCTACATACTGGTAAATCAATTGAGCAAATTGAACAAGATACCGATCGTGACAATTTCATGAGCAGTGAAGAGTCAATGGAATATGGTTTGATTGATAAGGTATATACTTCACGTAGTGAGATAAAAGGATAGTAACAAGATGGCAATAAAAAAATGTTCGTTTTGTGGTAAAGCTGAAAGTCAGGTCAAGCACCTGATTGCTGGTCAGCAGGGATATATTTGTAATGAATGTATTAAGGCTTGTGGTGAAATTCTAAAATCAGCTCCAGATGCTGGAGATGTTGCTGCACAGGTAGAAGCTGAAGAAGTCGAAAAACCAATTCCAAAACCTAAAGAAATTGCAGCTGAATTGGATAAATATGTAATTGGGCAGGAACAGGCGAAGAAGGTATTAGCGGTTGCAGTGTATAATCACTTCCACCGTGTACGTGACACTTTGGCGGATGATCAGGATGTTGAATTAGCCAAAAGTAATATTTTACTAATCGGACCAACTGGTTCGGGTAAAACATTGCTTGCGCAAACTTTAGCGCGATTTTTAGATGTTCCATTTGCAATTGCCGATGCAACAACACTAACTGAGGCTGGTTATGTCGGTGATGATGTTGAAAATGTATTAACACGCTTATTGCAAAATTGTGATTATGATGTTGAGAAAGCTCGACATGGGATTATTTACATCGATGAAATTGATAAAATTTCACGCCGCAGTGAAAATCCGTCAATTACGCGTGATGTATCAGGTGAGGGCGTGCAACAAGCATTGTTAAAATTAATCGAAGGTACAGTTGCTAATGTTCCACCGCAAGGTGGGCGCAAACACCCAGGTAAAGAAATGATTCAGTTGGATACCAGTGATATCTTATTTATTTGTGGTGGTGCATTCTCTGGATTGGAAAAAATCATTCAAATGCGTAGTGAGAAATCTGGTATTGGATTCGCTGCGCAAGTTTCAAGTAAATCAGATGTTGCCAACAAAGATGCATTTCTTAAAGATACTGAACCTGGTGATTTAGTTAAATTTGGTTTAATTCCTGAATTTATTGGGCGTTTACCAGTACATGCTATTTTACGTGAGTTGGATGAAGAAGCCTTGATGCAAATTTTGACTGAACCTAAAAATGCCTTGCTGAAACAATATAAAAAATTGTTTGCCAAGAATGAAGTTGAGCTTAATTTTGAATCAGATGCGTTGAAAGAAGTTGCTAAGTTAGCCTTGGCGCGTAAAACTGGAGCTCGTGGTTTGCGTTCTATTTTAGAAAACCTGCTACTAGACACCATGTACGAACTACCTAGTCAGACTGATGTTAAAAAAGTAACTATTAATGCGGATGTTGTTGCGGGTAAAATTAGCCCATTAACTGCATAAATGTAGTAACTGGCATAGTTTTTTAAATAAATACCTCGTTCATATCTGTGCGGGGTATTTAAATTTAAAGCATTTAACTCTAAACTATCTTGATTTTTGACAAATAATTTACAGATGATAAAAATTTAAGGAGCTTCAAATTAAAGCTTTATTTTGGAAAATATGTAATAAATTAAATCAATATATTGCTAAACCAAGGATGGTACTTGGTTATACAACCCTCTCTGGTAAACATCTTCCGCTAACGCGAATAAGTAATTCAGTAGATATTATCTATCCACAAAACTTGGAAATTGCAAATAATGTATTTATTTGGCACCATTCAATTGTAGAATGTAGTAATGGTATTGCTATTGAGGAAGGTTGCCAAATAGGGGCATACGTTTTACTTGCATCTCATTCCTCACATATGGCGATTCGCTTATATGGACATCACTATATTGAACATAATGGCAAACATCTTGGTTATGTCAAAGGGGCAATAAAAATTGGTAAATTTACTTTTGTTGGACCACATAGTGTAATTATGCCAGGTACCACGATAGGTAAAGGTTCGATTGTTTCAGCTTACAGCATGGTTAAAGGCGAATTTCCTGATTTCTCGGTGATTGCAGGAAATCCAGCTAAAGTGGTTGGTGATACTCGTGATATTGATGCTAAAATGTTAATTAAGTACCCAGAGTTACAAAATTATTATGATGAGTGGGCAAAAGAGTAACAATGAAAAAATTAGTTATAATTGGCTCTAACTCAATCCATTGCAAGCGTTATATTGCTGGAGTTCTAGCCTTTAAACGCTTTGATGTAAGTGTAATTACCAATCAAGCTATGAATGAGTTTGTATCAATACCGCAGATTGTAGTAAATTTTGCGTTAACTAACCTTAAGGCAGTTAAGCAAATTCGTCGTGAGTTAGCTATAATTAATCCAGATATAGTACATATTCATCAGGCAAATAGCTATGCATGGCACAGCCTACGTGCGATAGCAAAACTTAAATTACGTCCAAAAGTTATCTTGACTGCTTGGGGTTCTGATGTGCTGATATTGCCAGAGCGTGGTCGCTTAATGCGTAAAATGGTTGAATATAATTTATGTAATGCAGATATTATTACTGCTGATTCACTGTTTATGTCTGCTAAAATTTCACAATTGCTAGGCGAGGTATCACGTCCTATTCACACGCTTAATTTTGGTATTCAGCATCTACCTGCTAAGATTGATTTGGTAAAAAATAAACAGAAAATTATTCTCTCTAACCGCCTACACAAGCCACTTTATCAGATCAATAAGATTGTTCATGCTTTTGCTAATTTGGTAAATAACCAGCTGATTGATAGTCAATATAAGCTTGTAATCGCTGCTGCTGGAGAAGAAACACCACATCTGCAAGCATTGACTACTAGCTTAGGTGTTGCTTCACGTGTTGAGTTTACTGGTATGCTAGCTTATGAGCAATTAGTTGAATATTATCGTTGCGCACAAGTATTTGTCTCTGTGCCGCAAAGTGACGGTACCGCTTCTAGCTTGTTAGAAGCAATGGCATATGGCTGTATTCCGGTATTATCCAATCTTCCAGCCAATTTAGAGTGGGTGTTAGATCAAATTAATGGCTTTATTGCACCAGAGCTTAGTCAGCTGCAACAACAAATTTTAGCGGCAATTAATCTAAGCGCGGAGATTGAGAGTTATCAATCATTATATGACTTTAATTATCAATGTATTGAGCGTAAAGCTAGTGCTAAGGTTAATATGGCTAGATTTATTGAATTGTATGATTCAGAATGATTGCCAAGATTTTAGCTAAATTACGTGGCGATTTTGTCATTGTGCTGGTGGCAAATATTTTTTCCTATTTTATCACTTTTAGTGCCTCAGTAATTTATGTCCGCTTATTAGGTAAGATGGAATTTGGTTTATATACTTTTGCTTTTGGCATTGTCTCTTTTTTTCTACTGGTAAATGGATTTGGTGCTGCTAGTGGGGTACTTCAATATGTCAGTCGTGCTAAAGATGATCAAGAGTGCCTAGGATACCTCAAGTTTGCTTTCCGTAGTGGCTGTGCGTTTAATCTGTTAATCGGCATATTGATTATTATTTATGCATTAGTTACACCATTACCAATTCCTGCAGCTAAACCAATCTTATTGTCTATGGCCCTATTTCCAATTGGACGACTCTATATAGATATTTTTCAAGCCTATTTGCGGGCTAAGCAACACAACCGTCTGCAGGCTAATTTTCTAATAATTAATAACTGCGTACTATTGATTATCAATGTCTGTGGTGTAATCTTTTTCAAGCTTTATGGTTTGGTATATTTTACTTATTTGGGCTATCTAATCATGTTTGCTTATTCAAGTTATAAGTTTAAACTGCCGACTCTCTGGGGCAGGATTGATTATAAACTGTTGCAAATTCGCCAGTTTATTAGTTATTCATTTTTTACTACTCTATCCAATGCTTTTTCTGGTTTACTATTTGTTCTAGACACCGTTATTATTAGCTATGTAGTCAAAGATCCGCAAATTTTGGCAAGTTATCGAGTCGCAACGATGATACCTTTTGCAATTAATTTTATTCCCAACATTGCGATTAATTATTACTACCCTGAATTTGCCAAAAATGCCCATAATCCAGCTAAAATCCGTCAATTATCGCGATTTGTAAGTCAACGAATGTTCCTTTTTAGTGCGTTGGTTAGTTTGATTTTAATTATTGCAGCAAAACCGTTGATCTTGACTATTTTTGGTAGTAGTTACCAAGACAGTATCCTGCCATTTCAGATCATTAGCTTTGGTTATTGGATTATTGCTACATTTAGGACGATTAATGGTAATATTTTGGCGGCGTTAGGTAAAGCAAAATTAAGTTTTTATCTTACTTTTATAATTTTGCTAGTTAATATTGTTACTACTTACTATCTGGTGTTAAAATACTCGATGAATGGAGCTGCATCCGCTATAGTGGTAATGTATATTTTTTCATCTTTGGTCGGTTATGTAACCTTGAAATTAGTTTTACGAGATTTGGAGCGCAAAAATGGCTAAGTTTTATGATTTGTCAAGTTTAGAAATAAAGCATGAGCTGATAACTATTCGGCGCTACCGTGAAGGTGATTTTGCCGGACTTGAAGATATTTTTGAGCAAGAGTTTTTTACTTGGTTTTTTTCGGCTTATCAAAATTGCCGCGAGTTTGTACAAGAAAAAATGGCAGAATATGAAAAGGGTAGCCTCATAATGTTGGTTATTATTGATAATCAAACTAATCATATTATTGGTACAAGCTCTTTGTATGATATCAGTTTCCGTCATATGCGTCTTGAAATGGGTTCTAGCTGGTTAGCCCGCAAATATCATGGTACGCAATATAATGCTCTCACTAAATTTTTGCTGATTGATTACTTATTAAATACCTTAGGTTTTAATCGTATCCAATGGAAAACTGATGCCCTAAATATAAAGTCTAAAGCCGCAATGTTAAAATTAGGTTTTGTCTATGAGGGCACGTTACGGCGTCATGCGATAACTTATAGTGGGCGTGTGCGTGATTCTTTAGTTTTTGCTGTGACCGATGTTGATTGGGAGCGCGTTAAGCTCATCATACAAGAACGCGTTAGGCAAAAATCTGTCATTACTTTACATGATCGGACTACCACCCCATAACGGCATTGTTATTATTCAAGTGTTACTATAAACATCTGAATATACTTATCGTCTTTGGGGCTTGGATTTGTCTTATTTCAAAAAGCTCGTCATACACTATACATCCATAACACGAATGTTCATCTTTTTTATCAATATTTTGCGTCCAAAATCCAATACTTCGAGTTCATAACTAACCTCTGATTTTTACTGCTACCATACTGCACTATCTATGTTGCTAATTGTAACGTTTGTATTTGTTAGGTATGCTACTTTTCGATAAGTTAAGCTAATTCTATCATGTTTTTGGCTTAATTATTTTATTAATAGTTTGATTTATGTTTGTTTTATTGATGGTCTTTGTTTGTCAATAGATGTTTTTATCTATTGTGAGTATTAGTTCCTCTTTGTTATTATATCTTACTAAGTAGATCAATCGGTGAACTACAACTTCATGATTTGCTGTAAGAGATTATGATTTAAATAGTAGTTTTGGTGGGGTGGCTGTAGTTTAAAGCTTACCAATGTGATAAGACTACTTTTCTTTAAAGGGGATTGAAAATGAACAAAAAATCAAGGTTTAAGCAGTTATGCTTGTTGCTTTCTGCAGCGGTAGTTTGTACTTCGGCAGATGCTCTAAATGGGTCAACATGGAAGGTTATGATTGTAAAAAATGATCTTAATCATCCCGTTAAATTAAATAATTTTTCGGCTATAGGTGGTACTTTTATCTTGGCTAAGCTGGAGAATGGTGTTGTAGTAAACAATAACAATAATTATTACGAATTATCTCCCTCTGCAGAAATCGTAATTCCAGCTAATTCGTCAATAGATAGTAAAACTCCGGGTAGTCAGTTGAATTTCACTTTAAGCAGCATGAGTGAGAAGCAGTTGCGAAATAGTAACTATAATACACTCGTATTTGTATTAAATCCTGATCTTTATCATGATTCTTATCCATGGGTTGAGTATCTTAACGATGAGGCTTATGGTTCAATGAGTTTATATGGATCTCTTAGTGTACCAGAGATTTATTATGGCTATTCAGGGTTTTTTGCTCCAGCACAAGATCATAAAAGTGAATATTTTAAAAATTTTATTAACTTCACCTATTTCATTGGTTCTTCTGGCAATGCTCGAGCATTGGCTCGAGGTGTAGTAGGCAAAGATGGGGTGTTTAGCAGAACCCCCGAGATTCTTTACGACCTTTCTGCTACACATTTATATGGACCAGCATATAATGAGATTTCGATTGCAAAAGATGTTTGTGCTAACCAAAGTACAATTGGCAACTATCTGGATTGTTTTAAAGATTAATTAAGATAATACCCAAAATATATTAAAGGATTTAAAAAATGAAACTACCAGTTAATGCTAAAAATTATAGGTGGAATTCTTGCGTTAAATTAATATCTTTACTTACCTGTGCATCATTGTGTGGTTGTAACGGTGGTGAAAATAGTACGGCTGCATCTGCTCAAAGTGAAGCCGTAAATCTGTTTAATCAACGTAACGCGATAATTCTGGATGCAATTAAAAATGGAAAACAGGTGGTTCTTCCATCTTCCCTAAAAACTTATCAGGAATTACGGGTTGCAAGTATCGGTGCATACGGCTCAAATCTTGGGATGCCAGGTTACAATAAGATGAATGCCATGTTTTCACATGACTCATGCATTATTACGAAGGGTGACTTTTTTAGTAATTCTAATTATGCTAAAGGTCCAAAGAGTGATACTGTTCTATTTACAAGTGTTAGCACTACTAAATCAGCAGCTCAATCCCAGGCGGTTTCAGCATCACTTGCAGCCGGAGTTTCTTTGGTTAAGGTTAGTGGCTCGGCTGTGATAGAGAATAGTTCAACTTTCAATGATTCTGAGATTGGGTTTGATGTTATTATGTCAATTAATGGAATACATCAACTAAATGATGATAATATCAGTAATAGTGGTGCTCTTCGTGATTTTTTTAAGCCAGCATATATTACCAAAGGTAGTGTGAATGATAGCTTTTATAAATCCTGTGGTGATGGGTATGTTTATTCAGAAGAGTATACTGCCGGGGTTAAAGGGCATGTAACAATTAAATTGCAGAATCAAGATGAAGCTTCCAAATTTAGTGCATCATTAGCTACTTCATATGGTAGTTTTGCCGAACTTTCTGCTGCTGTTGAGGCTGCATCAAAAAAAACTAATCAGAAAGCAGAAATTGTTGTTGCTCTTTCTCAGTTAGGTGGTGATTCTGGAGGACTATTAAAAATAGTTAATACTGATGTGCTAACATGTAGTGCAGCTAATTTCGATAGCTGTAATGCTACAATGAAGAAGGTATTAGAATATGGTAGTACTTTTGCTGATCAGGTACAGGATCCTGCTACTAAAAATGTTAAACCTGATAAAGTTTCATATTTAAATCCATCTTTTACTAAATATGAAAATAAAGTTAAATTAAATCAGGTTGATAGTCCGGAAGGCCAAGCAGCTATTGCTCGCCTTAATAAAATTTATTTAGATAATATAAAACTTTATTATACATTTCAGGAAATAATTGGCAAATTAGATGGTTCAGCACAGAATGAACTTAGAAAAGCAGTGATAAATAAACTTGGGGATCGGGAGGAATATATATCCGCTCAGGCACCTTTATGCTATAACGAACCAGCGAGGTGTGGATCAGAAATATTGCCTTTAATTATTAATCAAATAAATAAGTCCTTTCCAATTGATCCAGATGTGCTGGACTTTTATGCTAGAAGATATCAGGCTGATAATTTCTTAAATCTTAATGTGAAATTTGGTTCAAGTACTGAGTTAGCCGCAATTAAGGCTAAACTCATTCCCATGTCTACATATATATCAGGCGGAGAAACTAAATTTAATTATGCAGTAACTAATCTTGGAGATTGTAAAACAACTATGTGTAATAACTTACAAGCTAAAGTAAAGGCATATAAAGTTGAGAATGATGACCTTATGCATTATAAAATTACTTTTGACAATATTACACCACTAGTGTATGAATGTCGTGATAATCGTTCTAATGGGTCTTTGGACTGTCATGGCTACTATGGCGCAGATAAGGCAAAAATTTTTGATAAAAATGATACTAGTAGCTTTGATTGGTCAGACTCTTTGTATTATAAATATATGGCTGGCTTTACTGATGAAGGATTAAGGCAGATTGCTAAACCAACCATCTGATGTAAATATTTAAACTGGTAATGTTAGATGCCATTGCCAGTTATGTATCAGAATGTTTTCTAGGTTATTTAAATAGCAGTTATCCCAATAATAACTGCGGAATAGGGGTATTATATGTTAAAAACATTAACTGGACATAATTTATTAGGAATTTGTCTTTTTCCTGTATTTTTATGCGCATGTAATGGTGGCAGTAGTAGTTCGGCTAATCCTACCAGTTTACAAATTTCTCAAAATATACCAAATTTATATTTAGAACAAAACTGGCAAGTTAAGGTAAGTGCTTCTGGTAAACTTTCAGAATCGATTGAAGTTATCTTGCAAAGCCCTTATGGAGTATTAACTTCTCCTTCTACTGTAACATTGACACCAGAAAGTCCTGTAGCATCATTCAGCATTAGCGGAAATTTAGTTTGTGTGGCATGTAAAATTTCTGCAACTTCAAGTAATTACACTACTGCATATTCAAATAGCTTTGATGTTAACTCTGGTCAGCTTCCCGACTATGGTGGGCTTTCAGATCTCGAAATTGCAACTGGTTCATATCAAGTCTTTGCTGCTTCAACAGGCGGACATATTTACAAAGCTCAAATTGATCCAGTAACAGAAAGTTCCAGTCCATGGGAACAAGTTTCCACAATAATTCCTGACTCATCAGCAATTCTAGATATGAATTATGACTGGGTAGCGGCAAATGTATACGCTATAACTGGTAGTGGTAATGCTTATGTATCAACTTCAGGAGCAAGTAGCTGGAAACCGTTGGGTGGAGGAGAGTTACCGGATAATTCAATTTCAAATGGTTCACAAATTGATGCGACTGGAAACTTATTTGTTGGCGCTAATAACGGCTTTATTTATGCAACCAGTCTTAGTGGTAACTGGCAGGCCATTGCTAGTAGTAAATTACCTGATGGTGGCCTAGTAACTACCGAATATGGAATTTATGTAACTTCAGTGGCTAACGGTGTAGAAAGTGTTTTTGTTGGCTCATCTAAGGGTAATATATATGTTTCAAGTGTAAATCCTATTACTTTGGGTTCAGGACCTTGGCTTCATGTAAGTAGTTCTTCTGTGTCTCAGGAGTCTGAAGAAATTAGTGCTATTAGTATTAATCCTACATCTGGGAATATTTATGCAGGAACTAATCATGGAAGGATTTATTATTCCTTAGGAGTAAATGGTAATTGGAGTAAACTTCTTGGTGATCTTGGTGGAAATACCAGTATGATTGTAGTTGATTCTGCTACAAGTGATGTGTATACTTTAATACAATATGGCGCAGCAACTTTTTCAGCATACTATTCCTTAGCCCCATCATTTGATAGGTGGAGCAATTTTGGAGATATACTTCCTGAGTCAATGTCTGATGGCTGCACCGTAAGTGATGTCGTTACTTCTTTTCCAGGTACAAATCTTCAGTTTGCTGGTACAAATTGTGGAAATGTTTATTTCTCAACATATGGGTTTAAAAACTGGAAAACAGTTGGAATGCCTAAGTGATAATCTGATGTAGTTGTCTGAGGGGGTAATTGATTATTGATCAACTGTTTGATTTTGTACCCCCTTGCTTGCGTATTTTGTTTATGATATTGTGTAAATTATAATCGAGATTTATATAAGGGAGGAGATATTCATGGTGCCATGTCATAATAGTTGGTACCATAAAATTCATGAGGAAAGGATTTATACTAATCATTGTCATAGACTCAGGGGTAACATATTACTATACTCAATTTAGTTCAAACGGATGATTTGGAACGAATGTCATGATTTTTAAGAATTCAGCTTCTATTTATAAACAATATTTCCTGAATTTAAGTTTTTAATGCAATAAAATCAATTAAATTATCTATTTTATGCTTGAACCTAGGATGCTTCCCATAGTTGTTTAGATTTATTCCAAATTAACAAAACCAAATATGCAACACTTACTCCAGTCAGAGAATTCATAACTTTTAAGCTAAGATATGCGTAAGTATTCGTTTCTAGTGCTGTCGAAACACAGGTAATTGCTAAGATCATCAAACCACTACTAATTATTTGCATGTGAAGACGAGGTTTAATACTAATCTCAAAACTGCAAACTAGACTTATTAGTAGAAAAACCCATAGTAACACAGCACTAATATCCTGATGCCCGCTTAATCCATAAACTAGTAGCGATGCAACTGGCCATGCGGCAATTGAACCAATTGCAATTCCCTTAATAGCGCGCAAACTTGCCATAAAATCATTGCGTTGTAGACAGGCAATTGCACTAACTACTGCCCAATTCGGCTTAACGTCATTGAATTTAGAGCATAGTGCATAAAGTATCGCGGCAGTAATTGATCCACGAATTGCAAGGCGTACCTCTGGTCGGCGGAAGTTAAACCATGTACTAAGAGGAATTTTTAATACTCGATGGTAGCGCATTTCTGCATCATGTTGAGCGGTCGTGCTAAGGAGTTTAAATGCTAGATTTAATATAACTTGTGCTTCAATATAAGCAATTGCGGTTGCTATAATCTTCAAATAAAATGGATAATAAGTAAAAGTAGTTCCAATCAACAGAGCCTGTAGATACATCCATAAATTTACACTTTTATGATAGCCATTATCCTTAAGAATAAAAAAGAAGTAGGTAAAAATGAAAATTAAGCAAATATATAAAAAATGATTATCTTCAATTAACATCGAAATTAAATAAAAGATTATCACGCTTATAAAATGATTTAATATATTTCGATCAAAGAATTTGGGGCTTTTGGCATTATACATACCAATAAAGGCTAAAGCTGCAAACTCAATCCAAATAAAAATATAGTTATTTGTAATTACAAACAGACCAACATTAACAATAAAAGCACTTGCTTGAGCATAAATATTGGCGCGAAACTCACTGCGTATTGATGGGAGTGCTAAATTAGTCACGATTTATAACTTCAATTTTTTGCGTAGTTTGCGGTGTTGCTATTGAATTTTCTTTAAATAGCTTTACAATTTGAATGTAGATATAATTTCCAGCTTCAACGGTAAAACTAGGCTGTTCTACCCAATAGTAACCTTTAACTTCTAAACCATTGTCAACGAGTTTAGTAATCATCACTGCAGCTTTATCAGCAATAGTATTTGGCGCACTTTGAATAGCTTGTTTAATTAATACAAGCGCCTGATTAATATCTATTTTATCGCTAATAGTCAATAATATTTCAGAGCGTAATCGCTTACTTGAATATGACTGATTTTGTATACTATTGGTAATGAAGGTTTCATTTGGGATTAAAACCTCTGTGCCATCAAAACGTTCTAAAACGACGTAGCGTGTGGTAATTTTTGTTACCGAACCACTATTGTTGTCGAGAACTAAACGATCGCCTACTTTGATTGAACGATCAAGTAAGATGATAAAACCACTTAAGAAGTTGCTGGCAATTTTTTGTAAACCAAAACCAAGACCAACACCTAATGCGCCACCAAAAACTGACAGTGCGGTCACATCAATTCCCAAAGTCGGTAGAGTAATCATTGCAGCCAAGATAAAAATAATAATCTTACTAACTCGAATCATAATTTGGCGAATATTAGTATCCATTTGTTTAAAATGGTTTATTTTCCGTTCGCTATATCTATTTAGTAGTCTTGCACCAACAATAATAATTACAAGCATAGCTAGCGCATGTAACATATCCCAAATTGACAACTGAGTATTCTTACCAATGTGAAAGGTGATACTGTCAAGCAAGTTGATTATGTCATCATTAGCATCAGTTATCATAATTAGTGCCGTTACCCATAATAGTACCTTAATAAATTTGCTTAGTATAGCGGTGTAGTGGCGTTTGGCAAAAACATAGTTAACTAATAAATTGACTAGATTTATTATTATTGCAGAGCTAAACAATTTTAGAAAAAATGCAATCAGGATACTTTTAGGCTCATTAAGTATGAAATCAATCAAATTTAAAATGATTAGTCCAAAAACAACGGTGAAGGGAAATACAATTGATCTTACTATCTTTTCAGTAATTGTTGAACGTTTAAATTTATTATGGATGACTTTAGTTATCAACAAGGCTAAAAGTAAGATTATAGTAATTGAGGCAATATAAATGAGAGTGTTCTCGGCATTGATAATTAAGTTAAATTTGGTATGTAGTAGATTAAAGTAGTCGGATAGTTTATTAATATTGTTCATGGTTGCGCGTATAGTTGTCTAAAAATTATAAGTATCGAATTATAGCACGCATTATTGTTAGTTGTTTATGCAGAGATAATATGTCTTGTACCTCAACTCTTTATAGCTAGTCGAGAAGTTCGATCTAGCTACCATTGCAGGAGCTGGGAAGGTAGTGTTTTGCTAGGTTAGAGCTACATTCCCAATTAATGTTACGATTCGAATAGCTCCCTTTGAAACTAATATAGGGAGATTCTAACGGTTCTCCTTTACCATCTTCTAGGTTAGGGATAATTGTAGGGTTAATATAAGCAAACAAAATAGCTTGTTCACTATTGGGGTCTTTATGTGCAACAACGCTACTAATATAGGCACCTTGAATTTCAAAAGGTTGTGGTAAACCAAACGAGCTATTATCCAACTCGACACTTATGGGTAAACCGCCATTTTTTTGTGCATAGTCATTTATGTCATTTTGAATTGGTTCGATTAATAAGAAAGCTTCAGATAGTTTTGTTTTAGTAACAAAAGATGCATAACTGATTTTGAGTAAATATCCTAAAATTCCTAAGCTGGCGATGGTTATCAAAAGAATGTGTTGTAATTTTTTATTCATTGTGTTCCTATGGCATACGTAATCATTATTTGCGAAACGTTTATTTATTCTTTATCTTGGATATCTCTTTACGGTCATGAAAATATTATTTTGCTCACTGACGGCAATTGGACGGACGATAATTTCCATCTAGGTCACCACCAGTACATGTCCACTCTATACCAGAAGAACTAGCTTGAGGTGAAAATATAATACTTCCATTGGTGATACCACTAATTGAAGTAGTAACAATTACCTGACCATCATTAGAAACATCAACTGATGCAACCATCGGAGATGAGATAGTAACAGGAATACCAGCTTCACTATTACTATTAGGAAAGTTGCCCGTTGATAGATAGTACTGAGCTACGTTACTTTTGGCATCTGAAGCAAATAAAATACCTTCACTTACACGGGCTCTAGTAATGTAGCTTTGGTAGGCAGGTATAGCAAGTGCAGCTAAAATTCCAATAATGGCAACTGCTATCATAAGTTCGATAATTGTAAAACCTGCATGTTTCATGATGCGTAATCTTTTTTAAATCTTCTATTGTTATTTTTTATAGTTTAGCAACGTAGCTTATATTATCGCAGCTCATACGAGTAAATGATGACAGAGAACGACACTATAATTATACATTATTTTAAAATAACACTGTAATCTAATCACTATTTAAGGTTTGTTTTTAACTGAGGATGGTAATATTCTGAGTGTTCTGAATGATATAATTCTAAAATAAACCCAAAAGTATACTGTTATATAAGTAAAAATCGCTAGTATTATATAAAGTTGTTGCTTATGTAGCATAAATGCTGCGATTAGTTGCGGAATGATAAAACCGAGCATTTTAATTACAACCGCAGCATTCCGGTTGTGGTGATCATGGCGAATGAGACGATAGTAGATTACCATATGCATATGCAATCGGTCAGGTTGAAATGGTGATTTTCCACGAAGAAATTTCTTACGGTAAATAGAAAGTAATGTTTCACTGATCGGGTAGATCATGATTAGCAGGGATGTAAATGGACTATAATCCGGAACATGCTGTGATAATTCAAGTAAGATTAAGGTAGCGATAAAACCAAGAAAGTATGCACCTCCATCACCAAGAAAAATTTTCCCCTGTGGATAGTTCCAGAGCATGACTCCAACAACTGCTCCAAGAAGAATTAGAATAGACTGATCTAAATAATGATAGTTAACTTGATAAGCAATAAAAAGACAAGTAATTAAGATTGTTGCAAAAGTTGTGATACACAACCCATTATAACCATCAATAATATTAAAGGCATTAGTAGCACCAAGTAATATGAATATAGTCAAAACAAGACTTAATGGTTCAAAGCGTAAGAAGTAGTCAATTATCATGACATTAGTATGTGTTATCATGTTAACAATATGTACTGCATAAACTCCAATTAAACAGGCGAATATAACCATTACCAAACGTTGGATTGGCGTCAATTTTTTTACCAGATCTTCGGCTAAGCCAACGGCAAATACCATCGAAGTTGGTACGAGCAATTTAACTAAAAACTTTGCCCATAAATAATGTTCTATAGATCCATAAAAGGCTATCAGCCATGCACTTACGAAGATAGCTAATCCAGCAATTCGTGGAGTTGGAATTTTGTGAAATTTTTGTGCACCTTTTAATTCGTGGTCGGCAGAAAACTTGGCGTGGTAGCTATTGGTTTTGATAATGAGCCAGCAAGCAGCAAAAGATAATACAAACGAGTAAATAGCTGTCATATGAAATTGTCAAAATAAAAGTAAAAGTGAAATAATTCTGTATTATAGCATTTTTAAGAATGTATTCATCGCCATTTGATTATTGCTGCTAAACTATGGTGCGTTTTAAAGCTTAACATCAATTGTGTATTAGGTGTCTATGGTTTTACCAAATTACGAACATATACCCGATTAGGGTGGAGTGCTATTCGCACATCTTCACTACACGAGAGTGGTGATTGACTTATATAATCCGCAATGATTTCTCCACATAAGGGTGCCGTCAGTAGCCCTTTTGCTCCATGTGCCAGATTAAGCCATAAATTGGGTAGATAATTACAGGGAGTATTAAGCCATGCATTTTTATCTTTCGAAAGTTTTGCATAATCTTGATTAAATTGGGGATAGTCAGCCAATGGTCCAACCAAGGGAAAGTAATCATAGCTACTAGTTCTTAAGCTAGCTTTGCCAGTTAATTTTTCTGGTGTAATTTGCTGAATTAGTTCTGGTAAAATGGTACTAAAATTAGCCAGATTCTCCTGATGGTCTTGTTCGCGTACATCTAATAGCTCATCGTTAAATTGAAATGTTGCACCCAGAGTAAATTTCCCAGCGTTTTCTGGCGTGATATAGCCATGCCCACATAAAATGGTTTTTAATTGACTGGTTGTATTTTCTACTACGGTAGTTTGTCCACGAATTTTGCGCAAAAACGGTGTTAGGTCAGGAATTAGATCTGCTACGGCATGAGCATTGCATAAAACCAGACTAGTAAATTTGTGCGGAGCAAGATTAGCTTCTTCATAAAGTAGCCAATGCTCCGTGTTGTGTTTAATCTGCTTAATTTCGCAATTAGTAATTAGTTTAATGTTGGGATGCTTAAGTAATTCGCTGACTAACCTTGGTGGTTTGAGCCACATCCCATGCTGAAAGTAAACTCCATTAAGTTTTTCACTGTTGCTTGTAAAACCTGCGAGTTGTTCTATTTGTGCTTTATCAACAGCAGAAATAAATTCATTGGGTAAATTTGCTTGGATTAATTGTTGATTGCGTTTAATCTGCTGTGTATTATGTCCTAGCTGAATTAAACCACATGAAGCAAAGTCAGTGTGTTCAAGGAGCGTGGTTTTTATTAAGTAATGACTAAAACGATATGCGGAACAACTTAACTCCATCATTGCACCACCAAAGGCGCTCCAACTGCCATAAAGCATACCTTGATAGTTACCGCTAGCCTCACTGGCAACATTTGGATTTTTTTCAAAGACCACTACTGAGTAGTCACGGTTTGCCAATGCCCGTGCGGTCGCTGCGCCACTAATTCCAGCACCGATAACTGCGACAATACTTTGTGTTATATCGTGAGTGGGGAAGTCTGGAATTGCATAATATGGACGAGGTATTTTTTTCGTAGTAGGCTGATTGTTATGTTGGTTAAATTTACCAAAGAGTAAATTACGTTTGTTGGCAAAACCTAAACCTTTTTGCACCGTGAATCCTGCGGCTTCTAAGTTACGACGTACTTGAGAATTTGCAGTATAAGTTGCGAAAGTGGTATTGCTATGGCAATGGATTGCAATTTCATTTAGAAGTTGCAAGTTCCACATTTCGTCATTTTTAGCTGGGCTAAACCCATCAAGAAACCAAGCATCCACCTTATGACTTAATTGTGGTAATTGCTCTTGGATATCCCCAATAATCAATGTCAGTTTGACATTGTTAGCGAAAGTAAGTCGGTGATGTCCCGGTAGTAGTAAATAGTATTGTGTGGATAATTCCTCTAATTCATTTGTCAGTTCTGGAAATTGGCTCACAATTTTCCTGAGGTCATCTGGAGCTAGAGGATGTTTTTCAAATGACATAAAATGCAATGAGCAGTTTTCCGCACGCCTAATGCTTCGCCATAACTGTAGCGTAGTCAGAAAGTTTAATCCAGATCCAAAACCACTTTCACCAATTACAAAAGTCTCATTGTCACTGAGCTTGGCAAATCTATCTGCTAAATTATTATGTTGATGAAAAACATAACGCTTTTCTTCGATTCCAGATGCTTGTGAAAAGAAGATATCATTAAAAAGCGTTGAATAAGCTGTGTTGCCGCGCCATTCAATTGGTGCATAGTATTGTTGTTTAGACATTTTGTTGAGCTAAAGTGATTGCTAAGTTGGCAAGTTCGTCAGCGCGTTCATTATATTTATCTCCGTTATGTCCACGCACCCATTGCCAGTCAATATCATATTGCTTGCTCAGCGGATATAATTCTTGCCATAAATCGATATTTTTAACATTCTTCCAGTTTTTTTTAATCCAGCCATCAATCCATTCAGTAATGCCACGCTTAACGTATTGCGAATCAGTAAAAATAGTAATCGGGCAACTACGCTTGATCACCTTTAACGCTTCAATGACGGCGCTTAATTCCATCCGATTATTTGTTGTTTCGGGAGCATAGCCATAAATTTCTTTAGTTTTATCGCCATACATGAGAATTGCGCCCCAGCCACCAATTCCAGGATTGCCTTTGCAAGCGCCATCGGTGTAGATAATTAATTTTGTTTGTTGCATACGCGTGCAGTTCCGAAATCAGGTGAGAAGGTTGAGAAGGATTCTAAGTCTTTATATTTAATCAGTGTAGGTGTAACAATTTCTTTACGTAAAATTAGTGCAAAGCTATTTGCCATGGTTGGAAACCAACGATCACCAACTAAGTTCATCCAATGATAACGTTTGAGCCGTCGGGATTTACTAAATGGAGGACAATAGCCAAAGAATTTACCACCATCAATGGCGAAGTTAAGCGCTTCAAGTTGACTGCGGAGTGAATTCAGCGAAATTAACCGTGCACGTTTTAAGAGTGGAATTCGGTTTTTACATAGTCCAAACCAACTGTATTTATTGAAACAAGTGAGAATTAATTTACCATTGGGTGATAGCACACGATAGAGTTCTTGCAGTACATGGTGATAATTATTGGTGAACTCCAACACATGAGGGCAGACAATTAAATCAACACTATCACTCTTTATTGGTAAAAAACGTAAATCAGCAATCATGTCAACGTTGATAGTGAAATGTTGGTTAATCTTGTTGCCATGCAAAAAGTTAATGTCACTCAGTCCGATTTGCAGGGAGAAAGTACCAAAAATATGATTTACATTTTGTGTAAAGAATAAGCGTTCTTTGCTGAGAATTTCACGTCCACTTGGTGTGTACAATAACCATTGCTGCAGTCCTTTGCAATCATAGGTCAAGCGCTCTTTATCTTTACTGACAAAGTGTTTTAAATCTTGTTCTTTGGGTTTATTCATAGAATATTTACTATCTTAGGTTAATTAGTTGTGATTATAACATACTTGAGAATTAAAGCTTACTGGCTGCCTCTGTTCTACAATAATATTAATCTTAGAAGTTATAAATTTTTTGAAGCTTTTAAACTATGTATTAGTCAATAAAGAATGGGTTAACTCAATTAATCATCTAATTCTCATTTTTATTCTTGCTAGTTTGGCTATATTTTTGTGAACTTATTACAACATATAATACGAAGTAATTTTAATGAGGCATGACTTAAATTACGATGGTACTGGGTTTGTGTTGATGAATATCATTATAATACAGTTAGATATACTCATTGATGAACGCGAATAGACAAAAATATCTATTGTTAAAATAATTAACATCCTATAAAATACCTCTCAGAACATGGAAAAGCATGTAATACAATCATAAAAGGAATCTGTAATGGAAAAGAAAAAGCTATTGTTAACAGGGATGTTACTAAGTATTTTAACTAGTGCGGTATTTGCTAATTCAAGTGCAGCATTTGTAGTTAAGGATAAAGGATTGCAATCCGGTGTTAATGATGACTGGGCAGTGCTTGGTGCGCCAACTCTTTATGCAACTGAAATGCCAACCAGTTCAACAATCTGTATGAATACAAAAAATTATAGTATTGGTAATTCACCTCAGGCTGGATTAAATTTTAGTTCTACAGCATCCAATGAACAAGTTAGTCGCTCATTAAATCTTGGACTAAGTGTGACGGGGCTTGACTTATATGGGTTTACTCTTGGAGCTGGAGCATCATTTGCTGCAAGTACCAAAAATACAGATTATACTTATAATTTTACATATCTGTATACTTATTCGACAAAAGCTGACCTAACAACAACTTTTGGCAATGAGAACTTAAGTAGTAGCGGTCAAAAAGCTTTGACGGCTGGAGAGTCTGCATTTTTCCAAACTTGTGGTGATTCTTTTGTAAGCAATCTGGATGCTGGTGCGGTTGTTGCTGTAAATGTAAGTATTACATTTAAAACCAAGGAACAGGCTGCTGAATTTTCTAGCTCTGCTTCAGTAGGATATGGACTGGTTAATATAGTGCCGGCATTATCAGCAAAGGGCAGTAAAATATCTAGCGATGCGGCGATTACTGTTTCAGCATTACAAAATGGTGGTACACCAAATAAATTAACGGATATCTTTGGCAAAACCCCAGAAGGAAGCTATAATGTTAATGCTTGTAGCGTTGCATCTCCAGCAGCATGCCAGGCATTGGTTGACTCAATTATTACCTATTCTTCTACTCTTGGCTCACAAGTTAAAGATGCCAATGGAATGATTTTGAGTAATCTATTTTACTTTAGTCCTGTAATAACCCCTTATTCTTCTGTAGGCGTTACTGTTCCCACGCCGAAACCATTGTCAACAGCAGCTTTAAATGCTCAGACTGAGATTTTTGATGAACTAAATCTTAGTAAAAGTCGAATTGAGTTTCTAAGCCATTATAAGGGTAACTCTTTACCAATTCAACCAGATCTTAATTCATACATTAAAAGTCAGACAAAAACTTTAAATGCTAGGGTTAGCTATATAAACTCAAAAGCAGCTGACTGTTTTAATGCTTATGCTGAAACTTGTCCGACGATTGTAGCTCAAATAAAAAATACCTTTAAAAATAGTAAAACTACCTATAATTTTGATAAGGCAAAGTATGCTCAATTAAATAATAGTTGGTATTATACTTTGAATAATAATTTAACTTATCTTGTACCAGTTTCATTTGTAAATGTTTATGCAACTTATACTAATGATAAGAAGACAAATAATAAAACCGCACAGGCATATACTGCTACAGAAAATGGTGTTTCCTATATAAATCAGTTCGTGATTCCGTATACAGGAGTTCTTGGTGGAAGTAGAACTTATAAATGTTTACCTGCTGCAAATGATAATAAATTTGCTGATACTAGAACATTTACTTGTAACGATGGATTATTTACAAATATTGATTTGCAGTTTACAAAATCTGCTAACCCCCTTTAATATTAGAGATTAACAAGAAAAAGAAAGAATAACATCATGAAAAATAAAATTAATAATAGTTTGTTATGTGGATTAATTTTAGCAAGTACTCTTCTTGCAGCATGTAATGGCACGAGTAATTCCTCTGGAAGCCAGACCAATACTGTAACCATTAACCCATCTTTAAGCGGGCTTACTTATGACCAAGTCAGCAAAAGTGTTTATAGCGTTGATCAGAGTGGTACTTTATGTCAGCTTGCGGCACAGAATATACCTGGCAATATGGTCTGTAATCTTACACCTCCAAATAATATACTTATTGCGTCACAAGTTGTTAGTGATAATCAGGGCAATATTTATGCTTTGGGCAGTGAAGCAACTACAGATAATAACTTTATTTTGAAGTATAAGACGCAAGACAATACTTGGACTATAAACAGCATTGATATACCTTTTGTAATGTCATATAGTAAGCTATTGTATCGCCAAAATAAATTGTATATTTCTGACCCTAATTTAGCGACCTTGTATACGATTAATTTAGCAAGTAATTCACTCGAGTCCGTACCTAATTTCTTTATGCCTGCTCCTGGTGTGATAGAAGATTTTGATCAAAATGGTAACCTTTATTACAGCTATCAGTTGAATACTGAATCAAACCTTCAAACCATAACAACGACTCAGGTTTATATTACTCCACTTAGCGGTAGCTCTACTTCGGCATCACCGTTTGGTAGTGCAAATAATAACATTAATGATTTGGTTTACGTGAAAAATACTGCATATGCTTGTGCTGAATCAAATTTTCTTTATCTACCATCTGGCTCCGGAGCTAGTAGTAATTGGCAAGTATTAACTAACTCTTCTCAGCCTGATTACTTTTCTTGTGATTATGTTACTACTGATGGTAGTAATCTGTATTACGTTGAGGGGCAGTGGACAAGTGAGGAGAACTACAGCAATAATTACGTGAGTATGATGGCAATAAATTAAATCTGTTGTCACAATAAATGAAGTATGAAACCCCTTTTAATGAGGGGTTTTTTATTTTATCTCAATATTTATCTCTTTTGCAAGCCGCTCATCAAGAATAATTATATATGGCTTGGATAAAGATTCAGGAATTGCTTTATGATAACCATGTTCAATTGCTAATTGAGCAAGCGCTTTTGAATTTGAGCCAGTTAAACCAAACTTCTTGCTGATTTGTTTGGCTATAATATTCGATATGGTACTTCGGCGTATTCCCAAAATCTGAGTCATTTGCTCGTGTGGTATTGAATTTGCGAGTAGAAAGAGAATTTCATGTTCACGTTCAGTTAATTTTACTGAGCAATTATCGCTGATTTTTAACGGGGAATAGCCAAGAATATTTTGCATATAGTCGTGGTGACTAAAAAAAGGTACGCTTGTTGCAAAGCTCTGAATACCAATAACTTCGCCCGAGGGATGAAATATTGGAACGTAAGTAATCAAGTAAGCAATAAATTTGTCATTGTAGGGTAACAAGTCTATAAAATTTACTACTTCTTTGTTCCTGAATATACTTAGTTGAAGCTGGTATATTTTTTGGATATAGTGGTGGATGAACTCTACAAACACTCCAGTGTATTTAGACCCAAAGATTTTAGCTCCCAAGTCTGCTCTTTGATTATCTCTAAATGTGATACCAACAGCATCTTCCCATGATTGCATAGCAATAGATTGTGCGGAGTAGTTAGTGCAGATTGCTATTCTACAGTCATAATCATAAATAACAGAATATATCTTCTGATTTACTAATGGTAAAAAATTGGCTATTACTACATTATGTAGGTATTCGTGTTTTTCTTCTTGATTTAACATATTCAATATATTATATAAAGTATATGGGGATTTTACCAGAAAAGTGCTATATATTCTATTTTGTTTGTGTTTTTAATTTTCTTAACGGTAACCCTCCCATTTTTAGAGCAATTTAAAAGTATAGATTATTTACGGCTTAA
>CAZTBH010000038.1:0-27427 GCA_964611845.1 uncultured Neisseria sp. | reverse complement strand
TTTGATGTTAGTAAATATTGTTACTAAATGACAGGTCAGATAGTTTAATCTACTTCTTTGCATTTCGCAGCTAAATTCAGGCAGATATGTTAATTTGACAGAATTTTAATCTACCTAAATCAGTCTGATATAGTATAATCCCTGCCTTATTAAATATATTAATTACTAGATAAAGGAATTATCATGGCTTTAGAAAGAACTATCTCAATTATCAAACCAGATGCAGTGGCTAAAAATGTTATTGGTCAAATTTATGCGCGTTTTGAACAAGCAGGATTGAAGGTTGTTGCAGCTAAAATGAAGCATTTGTCACAAAAAGAAGCTGAAGGTTTTTACGCAGTTCATTCAGAGCGTCCTTTTTTTAAAGATTTAGTTTCATTTATGACTTCAGGTCCTGTAATGATTCAAGTATTAGAAGGCGAAAATGCTGTACTTAAAAATCGTGAAATTATGGGTGCTACGGATCCTAAAAAAGCAGATGCTGGAACTATTCGTGCTGATTTCGCTGAATCTATTGATGAGAATGCGGTCCATGGTTCTGACAGTGCTGAAAATGCAGCAATTGAAATTGCATATTTTTTCCCTGTAACTGAGCTTTGCCCTCGTACTCGTTAATAATATACTCAAGCAGATTCATCATACTACTGGGCGTTGCCAAGTTCCTCACCTACGAGCTGTAGACTTCGCTACTTGTCGCCTACCAGTGTTTCCAATTTGTTTGAGTATACTTTGGGCATATAAATTATGCTTTGAATCTTAGATTTGATCTGAAATTAGTGTTTGCTTGCAAAATGGAATAGAATGAAAGTTAATTTACTTAATTATACCTTAGCCAAATTGGAAGAGTTTTTTCTTGAAATTGGTGAGAAAAAGTTTCGTGCACGGCAAGTTTTTCGCTGGCTGCATATTTATGGAGCTGAGTCATTTGATGAAATGACAGATATCGCGAAAACCTTACGTGCCAAGCTTGAGGAAGTTGCAACTATTGAAGCTCCAGCACTGGTTTCAGAACAGATATCTGCTGATGGTACTCGTAAATGGGCTCTAGAAGTCAGTGGTGGTAATAAAATTGAAGCAGTTTATATTCCTGAAGATGGTCGTGGCACGCTTTGTGTTTCATCTCAGGTTGGCTGTGCTTTGGAATGCCAGTTTTGCTCAACTGCCAGACAAGGATTTAACCGTAATTTAAGTAGCGGTGAAATAGTTGGACAATTATGGTGGGCTAATAAACGTTTGGGTAAAGATCCTAAGGGTGAAAAATTAATCACCAATGTGGTAATGATGGGTATGGGCGAGCCATTGGTCAATTATGATAATGTAATTGATGCAATGAAGATTATGTTGGATGATAATGCCTATAATTTATCTAAACGCAAGCTAACACTATCAACCAGTGGGGTAGTGCCAAAAATTGATACATTAGCGGATGATTGCCCAGTAGCGCTAGCAATAAGCCTCCATGCATCAAATGATGAAGTGCGAGATGAAATAATTCCACTTAATAAGAAATATCCAATTTCACAGTTACTTGCAGCTTGTCAGCGTTATTTGGACAAGTCGCCAAAAAATTATATTACTTTTGAATACGTAATGCTTAAAGATGTGAATGATCATATTGAGCATGCTCGTGAATTGACCAAATTAATGCGTGGGATCGAGTGTAAATTTAATCTGATCCCATTTAATCCTTTTCCTAATTCTGGCTTTGAATCTTCAAGCTGGGAACAGATATTAAAATTTCAAAAAATATTACAAAATGCAGGATATATTGCCACAGTTCGCAAAACCCGTGGTGATGATATTGATGCTGCTTGCGGGCAGTTGGTGGGTCGAGTTCAAGATAAAACTAAACGCCAGGAGAAATGGAAGAATTATATTCCATTACATGAGGTCTGATATGTGGACAAAGTTAGCTGTAGTAATAAGCAGTGCGTTACTGTTGAATGCATGTGTAACTAGGACTATAAATAGTGATGGTTCAGTGCAAAGTACGGTAATTGATAAAAATAAATTATCTGATACCTATATTGACTTAGCTATTGAATATCAACAGCATAATGCGCCACAGGTTGCTTTGGAACGAGCAAATTTGGCAGTAAGCACAAAAGATGATAATCCCAAGGCCTATATGATACGAGCAATGATTTATCAACAGCTTGGGCAATATGATAAAGCTGAGCAGGATTTTAAAAAAGCGTTGTGGCTCGATAATAAATATTCTGAAGATAATGTTAATTATGCCGTATTCCTTTGTGATCAAAAGCGTTATTCAGAAGCGATATATAATTTCAATCAGGCATTAGATAATCCATTGTATTATACCCCGGAAATTGGTTACTATAGCCGAGGCAACTGCTATGCCAAGCAAGATAGCTTTGAATCTGCTAATCGAGACTATTTGGCAGCACTTAATTACAAGTCACCTCCGCAAGATACCTATATTGCATTATCCAAGCTCCAATTTAGTCATCAGAATTACCAATTGGCAAATTATTATTTGAATCGTTATAGTAGCTCACAAACACCGGAAACGATGTGGTTGCATATTCAGATATTACAGGCGATGATCGATCAAGGCGTGAGTACTGCCAAATATCGTGAATATAATAGTTATCGTAAAACTCTTGGTCAATTATTAATTAAAAATTATGGTGATACTAAAGAAGCGCAGCAGTATTTATTACAATATGATGCGTCTGGTGCACCACTTCCTTCGCGTAAAAAAGCTTTACCTGAAGCAACTAGTGCAGTACTGTCTGACAGTGCGGCTCAATCCGTGACGTTGTTTGAATCACCCTCAGAAGCTGTGAAAGCCAACCGTAAAATTAATCCATCTGCTAATGACGCTCCAGCCGTGATTGTGGTCAAGTCTGCCCCTGCAGCGAGTCAAGTACCTACTCCGTCAAATACGGTAGCTGTTACGACAAATAATAATTCAGCGGCAGTATCAAATAGCACTAATGTTGCTACTCCTGCATCGAGCGCTTCAACAGGTGCTCTAGGTTCTTCAGCAGTGGTCAGCTCAAGCAGCGCTTCTCGTCGCTCAATAACAGTTAATCCAGGTGATACGCTCTATAGCATTAGTCGCAAATATTCGGTTCCAGTAGCAACGCTACAAAAAATAAATAATATTGGTTCACGTGGGATTTTAAGTGGTATGAAACTGTACTTGGATCCTCAATAAATGACAAGGAGTACGAGATGTTAGCACGTAGAAAGACTTTTAATTGTAAAGTTGGTAATATTTGGGTGGGTAGTAATTATCCTGTAGTTGTTCAATCGATGACTAATACTGATACCGAAGATGCATTGGGTAGCGCGATTCAGATTGCAGATTTGGTTCGTGCTGGATCAGAAATAGTTCGGGTAACTGTCAATACAGTTGAAGCAGGAAATAAAATTCGCGAAATTAAACAGCGTTTAGCGGATATGAATATTCATGTACCAATAGTAGGTGATTTTCATTACAACGGTCATAAAATACTAGCTGAAAGTGATTGTGCCAAATATCTGGATAAGTATCGGATCAATCCTGGTAATGTAGGCAAGGGTAGCAAGCGTGATGAACAATTTGCCTACATGATTAATAGCGCTATTGAACATGATAAACCAATTCGGATTGGGGTAAACTGGGGGTCTCTGGATCAGGAGCTTCTAGCACAGATGCTTGATGCTAATGCTCGTTTGAGCGCTCCATTAACTTTGGAAGAGGTTATGCGTCGTGCATTGGTTGATTCTGCATTACAGAGTGCAGAAAAAGCAATAGAACTGGGCTTGCCTGAAGATCGGATTCTTCTTTCTTGTAAAGTTAGCCATGTTCAGGATTTGGTTTTAGTTTATCGTGATTTGGCTTCAAAATGTCAATTTCCACTTCATCTTGGTTTAACTGAGGCTGGTATGGGAGCTAAAGGAATCGTAGCATCAACCGCCGCGCTATCAATTATTTTGCAGGATGGGATTGGGGATACGATTCGCGTGTCTCTAACTCCGAAACCAAATGAAAGTAGAACGCAAGAAGTTGTTGTAGCACAGGAGATTTTACAGTCACTGGGACTACGTGCTTTTGTGCCGGAAGTAACTTCATGTCCGGGTTGTGGTCGGACTTCCAGTGATTATTTCCAAAAGCTGGCTGATAAAATTCAGACGTATCTTCGTGAACAAATGCCTGTGTGGAAAACACTTTATCCTGGGGTTGAGGGGTTAAAAGTTGCGGTAATGGGATGTGTAGTAAATGGCCCTGGTGAATCAAAACTTGCTAATATAGGCATCAGTTTACCTGGACGTGATGAGTCTCCGGTAGCGCCTGTGTTTATTGATGGCGAAAAGAGAATGACGTTGAAAGGTGATCGGATTGCTGAAGAGTTTCAGGTAATTGTCGATGATTATATCAAGGCTAAATACAGCTAAAAATGCTGATTTTTCATCCCCAATATCGAGCATATTACAAACAGGCCTCGATCGTACATCGCCGTAAAATTTTATACTCAGCGTTGTTGGCTTGCCTGTTTATGGTGGTTGTTATTGGTGGTCTTATTTTGCTGATGATGCAGGAAAAACGTAGCGAAGAAACTTATATTCAGGAAAAAATAGCACAAACCCATGTGAGCTTGACTACGGATTCTTTAGGTGTTTTAAAAAAGAGACCAGTTCATGCAAGAGTTATGTTGATTAGTATTGGTGATATAAACCTTAAAGAAAAACAACTGATGCTTTATCTGGGGATAACACTGCACTACAAACCACAGCAATTTATTAATGATCCTAATTTTGAAGTAGTCAATGCAGTTGCGAATAATACTAAATTAGTAAAACAACACCATAACTCAGATGGCAGCCTTGATGCATTATATCTTACACGAGTTCAAATTGAGCCTTACTATTTAATGCCCCTCTACCCAACGGATGTACAACTGATTGCTTTGCGGCTTGCAGCGGCGGATATGGATAGTGATTACTATATTCAGGTGACAGATTTTCAAAACTACAGCCCAGAAATTGGTGATTATGCTTTGGTAAAAACTGGTTATGTTAATCAGATTGAAAGTTATCCAATTAATTTTGCGGAAAGTAATACCAGTTACTTTAATCAATTTAGTCGAGTGTATTTGATCTATGATCATCAGAATATGTTGAATTATCTTAAAAATATCCAATATATATTATTATCTCTGGGGCTGGCAATTTGTTCATTACTGCTAAATACCCGTAAGCGTGGGCCATATTTAGAACGTTTTGGTCTGATTAGCGGTGCAGTTTTCGCTCTGGCAAGTAATATTTTTCAAATAAATGCAAGTGTCAAACCGATTAGCGCATTTAGTGTAATTGATCTGATTTCTGTGTTTACGGCAATTGTAATTATTAGTTCATTTTTTACTACTTTACGTTCAATTAAATTTGCTGATGAAGATGGTTATGAAACAGCTAAGTCATTTGACGTAACAATGTTTTCAGTATTAGCAACATTTTCAATTTTATTTTTTATTTTAGTATATTTGGTCTTATAGAAAGTAACTCATGGCAGAAAAATTATCTGGTGTCAAAGGGATGAATGATATTCTTCCGGTAAATTCATATCAATGGTTATGGCTGGAAGGTAAATTGAGTGCGTGGTTAGCACAATATGGTTATAACAATATGCGTACTCCGATTCTTGAGTCAACACAACTTTTTACCCGTTCAATAGGTGAAGTTACTGATATCGTCGAAAAAGAGATGTATAGTTTTGTCGATAGTTTAAATGGTGATAAATTAACCTTACGTCCGGAAGGTACAGCTGGAGTTATTCGTGCAGTAGTTGAACATAGCCTGCTATATAATGCCACCCAAAAACTATGGTATATCGGACCAATGTTCCGCCATGAGCGTCCACAAAAAGGACGTTATCGTCAATTTCACCAACTTGGGGTTGAGGCTCTTGGTTTTGCTGGACCTGATATTGATTGCGAAATCATTCTTATGCTCAGTCATTTATGGCAAATTCTCGAACTTGGTGGTGTAGAGCTGCATATTAATTGTTTAGGCAATAAAGAAGAACGTTTGGCGCATCGTCAAGCATTAATTAGTTATTTTGAACAGCATCAAGAAGTACTGGATGAAGAGGCAAAACGTCGTCTTTATTCCAATCCATTACGAATTTTAGATACTAAAAATCCAGTAATGCAAGAATTAGTAACGGCTGCGCCACGTTTGATTGATTATCTTGGCGAGGGTTCACTTAGCCATTATAATGGTTGGAAGGCAGGTCTAGATGCTTTAAATATTGCTTATATTGAAAATCCACGTTTAGTTCGAGGCTTGGACTATTATAATCTATCTGTGTTTGAGTGGGTGAGCAGCGATTTAGGTTCACAGTCGACTGTTTGTGGTGGTGGGCGCTATGATCCACTCTTAGCTGAACTTGGTGCTAAGGACAACTATGCAATTGGGTTTGCAATTGGGTTAGAACGCTTATTGCTGAGTCTGGAAGCACAAGGTAAACTGCCAGCTAAGCCTGTCAGTGATATCTATGTCGTCAGTGATGGTGATGGAACTACTGCTTTAGGATTTAAATTAGCCGCTCAGCTTCGTGAGCATGGTTTTAGTGTAATTCAAAATTTTGGAGGCGGTAGTTTTAAGGCTCAATTTAAACGAGCAGACAATTCTGGTTGTGCGGTAACTTTGGTGATTGGTGAAAACGAAGTTAAACAGCAGCAAGTTGTGGTAAAATCAATGGCGCTCAAAACTCAGGAAGTTATTGAGTTAGGAAATCTCATTGATAAAGTTAAACAATTAGTAAATAGGTAATGAAATGGCTCATTTTGATTTAAATGAACAAGAACAGATCGCAACGGTAAAATATTTCTGGAAAGACTGGGGTAAATACATTGCTGCAGTAGTAATACTTCTTATTTTAGGGTATATTGGTAGTACTGGCTATAATTGGTATAATACTAAACAATCAGCCAAGGCGGCGCAAATCTATGCTGGGGTAATTACTGCGTTGAATAATGGTCAGGATGCTGAAGTCTATAAAATTACTGATCAGTTGATTGCAGATTTACCTAACACAGAAGTGACGTCAATGTCAGCTATGCAGGCAGCAAAATTATCTTTTACCAAGAAAAATTATGCTCAAGCAGAAAAATACTTACTTTGGACTAAGGATAAATCTAGCGATAAATCTTTGCAGAGTTTGGCAGCTTTACGTTTAGCAAGTGTTTATATTGATGAGAAAAAATTTGATAAAGCGCGTGAAATGTTAAAAGTTAAACATGATTTATCTTTTGATGGCTTATTTTATGAAGGTCGTGGTGATATGTATATTGCAATGGGTGATTTAAATAAAGCTCGTGATGCTTATAAAGAAGGTTTGCAAAAAGCAGCCAACGATCCATCGACACAACAAGCCATTCAAATGAAGCTCGATATAATTGGGGGATAGTCTCTTGATGAAGAAATTTATTCTCATCGTAACCAGTAGCATTCTCACTACTGGTTTAATTTCATGCTCAACGGATAATTCGCCACAGCCTGAACCAATGCCCAAGATTCAAAATAGTGCGACTTTAAAAACAGGCTGGGTACAAAGTTCACTTAAACTAAGCGCTGCTGGTAGTTTTGTGCCAACTTTATTTGATAACGCAATTTTTACTGCGGATAATGATGGGTATATCTATAAGTTAGATCCAACTGATGGTAGTATTATTAGCGAATTTCATGTTAGTCGTGATTTATCAAGCGGAACTGGTGTTTCAGGTGGGGTTGTTTTTGTAACGACCAAAGATGCATATTTGTTAGCAATTGATAAAGGTACTGGCAAAATTCGTTGGCAAGCACAGTTGCCGACAGTATCTATTGAGGCGCCACAAGCAACTAGCGATATCGTAATTGTACGTACTAATGATGCCGAAGTTTTGGCATTTAATATTAATGATGGAACTCCTGTTTGGAGTTATCAAAAACCAATTCCACCTTTGACGCTCAGAGTGCAAAATACATTTCAGGTAATTGGTAACGAAGTGGTTGCAATTGGGCTACCAGGCGGTAAATTAGCCTTATTAAATTTACATACTGGAACGCCGATTTGGGAAAACTACATTGCTATACCTGAAGGGGCAACCGATCTAGATAAAATCACCGACATTGGTATGCGACCAGTTTTAGATAATAAGATAATGTGTGTTGCTAGTTATAATGGCAAAATTGCCTGTTTAGATGCAATTTCAAGCAATGTTATCTGGCAAAAGAAATTTAGTACCGCGCAAGGTTTAGTGATAGACGAGCAGAATGTCTATGCAGTGTCACAAGATGGTGTGATTTATGCATTTGATAAAGCTACAGGTGCGCAAATCTGGCAAAATAAAACAATGCAATACCGTAGCATGAGTATTCCGGCTCTTTTGGGCAATGGCGTGTTAGTTATCGATAATGATGGCTATGTTCATATGTTTAATCGTAATGACGGTCAGGAAATGGCGCGAATCAGTACTTCATTAAGTGGTGGAGTATCTTATCCGATGGTGCGCGACAATGGTGTGGTATATCAATCTGCTGGTGGGTATGTTGCGCTAATTAAGAATTATTAAGGAAATATATGAAGCCTACAATTGCTTTAGTTGGTAGACCCAACGTCGGCAAATCAACGTTATTTAATCGTCTAACACGCTCACGTGATGCGCTGGTTGCAGATTTTTCTGGATTAACTCGCGATCGTCATTATGGTGTTGGACGTATCGGGCACAAACCATATATCTTGGTTGATACTGGTGGTTTTGAACCATTAATCGACAGTGGTGTTATGTATGAAATGCTCCGTCAGGCTGAGCAAGCTATTTTTGAATCTGATGCTGTAATTTTTATGGTTGATGGGCGAAATGGTTTAACACCTCAAGACAAGATCATAGCTAATAAACTTCGCACTTTAGATAAGCCAATTTTTGTGGCAATCAATAAAGTTGAAGGCGTGGATAAAATCGTTGCGATTAGTGATTTCTATGAGCTTGGCTTAGAGAAAATGTATCCGCTATCAGCAACTCATGGTGATGGCGTGCATAAACTAATTGACGATGTTCTGCGCGGCTTTAAAAATACTGCCGAAGAAGAAGAGCATGATGAGAAAATTACTTTTGCCGTAGTTGGTCGTCCTAATGTTGGTAAATCGACGTTGGTAAATACGATTCTTGGTGAAGAACGGGTTATCGCCTTTGATGAAGCAGGCACTACCCGTGATAGTATTTATATTGATTTTGAACGTGGTGAGCAAAAATATACAATTATTGATACAGCAGGGATTCGTCGTAAAGGGCGAGTTACTGATAAGCTGGAAAAATTCTCCGTTTTAAAAGCGATTCAGGCAATCAGTGAAGCTCATGTGGTGGTATTGGTGCTGGATGCGCATTTAGATATTGCCGAACAAGATGCAACTATTGTTGGCTATGCACTTGAAGCCGGTAAATCAATTGTAGTAGCAGTTAATAAATGGGATCATTTGAATGACGAACAAAGAACCACGATCAAAGACGATTTAAAGACTAAGTTACACTTTTTGGATTTTGCCAAATATACTTATATCTCAGCATTATATAAAAAAGGTATCAGTGAGCTACTGAATTCAATTGATGCCGCTTATCATTCTGCATTTATTAAATTAGCTACACCGAAATTAACTCGTGTGTTAAAAGAAGCGGTTAACCGTCAACCGCCAACACATAAGGGGAATTTCCGTCCGAAAATGCGTTATGCTCATCAGGGTGGTTCTAATCCACCGATTGTCATTATTCACGGTAATAGTTTACAATCTGTACAACAAGCTTATACCAAGTATTTAGAGCGTTCTTTCCGTAAAGTATTTGAACTAACTGGAACACCATTACGAATTGAATATAAAAATAGCGACAATCCTTTTGAGGGGCGTAAGAAAGCTTAATTGTATTCAACGTTAACTGGAAACAGCTAAGCTTTTGTAACAAAACTATACTCATAGTATTTGATTCTTGGGCGCGAAGGATTGATAAAAAAGACGACGCGGTGTAGCTAGAACTACATAAGGAGTCTTTTTTCAAATCCGACAAAGTACAAGATTTAAAGACGAAGAGTTAAATTAATTTTGAAATAATCATAGCCACTAATTTAATTGAATTTAAATATACGATTAAATTTAGAGGCTATTTTTTATGCTATATAGCTTCTGTGAGAGAGTATAATATTGATGATTATACTTAAAGAGTTAAATGAATTTATTGGAGAGTGATAAATTAACGTTAATAAAGCCAAGGCTCCGTTATATTTAATAGTTAGTATATTACTAATAATAAGTATTTTGGGTTTAATCTATTCATTGGTTGAGCTTAAACATTTCCGTGATAATGATATGTTGCAGATCAAAAAGCAACAGAGTGAATTACTTGTTATTACTAGCTCATCGCTAGATCAAAAAATTGGTAATATTACACAGCATATGGACGGTTATGCTAATCAAATTTCTACTCAAGAGATCAGGGCTAAAGATTTAGGACAAATAATTAATCATGATTTAGAAGCTAACTACAGCAGCATCTTAGGGGTTGGTGTTATCTTCCTTGATCAGAACGAAAATATTAAACATCATCGCTTATATTGGGAGTTACAAAATTATTCTTTAGTTAATAAGAGGTATAATAAGACTCGTGATGATGAAGTTCGCTGGTTAGCTAAATCAAAGCAACACCCAAAGCGTTGGAGCAGACCTTATTATGATAAAAACTTAAAACAATATGTTATTAGTTATATTACAACGTTCTATAATTCAGAAACACATCAAGCTGAAGGGTTGATAGTCTTGGATATTGATCTAAAAGGGCTAGTTAATCTAATTGCCAAAAATATTGGAGAAAAATTTACAACTGTGATTTCTGATGATGGTTACTATGTTTACAGTGCTAATTCGGAAAAAATTGTAACGCGAGCCAGCTTTACTCAAGGACGTGACAATGATAGCCTAATTGATCGACAAATATTCAATTATAATAAAGCTAAACCATGTTTATCATTATGTCATAATGTAGTTAATCTACAAGATGTCGAAACTTATGCAATTTATCAACATTTAAAAAATGCCCCATGGTTAATTCTTGCTAAATTTAATCCGCAAGATTTAGAGTTCTTGAGCCGAGCGACGGATAATTCTGATCTAATGCTTAAAATTGCAAGTACAACTTCAATTGTTATTTGCTTGGGCTTGATGCTCATAATTTGGCGTATGAAATTCAGGAATCAATATAAACAGTATTGGATTGCAACGGCATTTGTTTCTTTGAGTTTTTTAACTGGAACTATTTATACTTGGAATGTTTCACGTAATCTATATTTTGTTGATTCCTCTCGAGCAATAACATCAGATCATATTATGCAAACAGCCATAAAAAAATATCAAAAAGAAGCAACCTTGAAAAATCTTGGCGAAATCACTCAAATTCCTACTGCTATCATGGTTGATACTGCCGAGTTCCTTACCTCGTATAATCTACAACTAACTGGCACGATTATGCAGAGCTATCCGATAGAATCAGGAATACAGTATGGAGTTAAATTTAATAATGCATTTGATAGTCAAATTAAACTAATTTCCGATAGTTATACCAATAATTCACATTTATTAATTTGGTCGTTTCAAACAAAGATTCGTGAAAATTTTGATTATAAAGATTTTCCGTTTAATCATGGCAAAATTTGGCTTTCGATTAGTCCACTAAATAGTAGTCAACAAGTAATTTTTACACCTAATTTCAGTTACTACAATGGATTAAGCGATATTAATGCTAATTATGGAGTCAGTCCTAATATCATTGTACCGGGATGGTTGATTAAGGGAAGCTTCTTTACCTTTACCAATGACGATTCACGAATGATTGATGAAGTTGATAGCTATGCTACGGTACATTTACCAGCATTAACCTTTAATATGATTATAAATTCAACTATTGGTGATGCGATAATTACAACCATTACGCCACCAGTCGTAATTATTTTAATTTTATTTATGGTACTGTTAACGATAAGTAAGCATAAGAACAAATTTATTGAATTTAAACTTTCTTCAATAATTAGCTCTTGTAGCGGAGTTTTGTTTACGATTGTATTTACCCATGTAAGCTTACGAAATAAACTGACTTCCGAGATTATGTATATCGAATATATCTATCTTCTGATGTATATTGTTGTAATTATGATTCCGGTCAATGCATTTTTGTTTGCAAAAACAGATTTAAAACCAATTAGATATGGGGATAATCTGATATTTAAATCATTGTTTATTTTATTGACTACAGGATTTATTTTCGCAATGACCTTATATAGCTTTTCTTGATAGTTATTTACTTTTGAATCTATAAGTTAAGGAGTTTTATTTGACAAAATTAATGTAATGATGTATCATTACGTCATGACAAAATTTACCGAGGTCAAAATGTTTTTATATCATCTATATTCCTTATTGTGGCGAAGCTAATTAAAGTTATCTAATTAGCTGCATTACAGAGCTTTTGCAGCTAGATGTACTCGTGCAGTATATGTTATAATTTTCGCACTTTAAGGAATCTACACAATGAGTCTATTCAATAATTCAGATTTACAACAAAAATTTAGTCAAATAAACCCGCGGGTTAGACAGTTGGCATATGACAGTTTAACACCGATTTTAGCCTATACTACGATTGGTGGTGTTGGGGCAGCAATGATGGAATCAGCTTACGATGAAGGATATGGTAAATATTCTTTTATCGGGATTAATCCACTGGCAACACTCCGCGCTACCGCCTGCGATGTCACGATTGACTATGACGGTACGACTACCAGCCATCAGGTTGACCCCTATAGTTTATTACCCGAGTTTACCCATGGACGTAAAGCTTTTGGTTTCATTACCTATGATGGGGTAAGGGTTAAAGAACGCTTACCTGATCGCCATCCACCTAAAAACGTGCCAGATTTTTTCTTTAGACTGTATAAAACTGTTATTTGTTTTGATCATCAGGCACAAAAATTAATTATTAATCATGAAGGTAGCGATGCCGAGATTGATGAAATCGTGCAAAAATTATTCACGATAACTTCTGCTCCGACATTTGTAAAACAAGCTAAAGTTGAGCTAGTGTCAGATGTGAGTGACGAAGAGTATATGCAAAAAGTAATTCGTGCTAAAGAATACATTCGTCAGGGCGATATTTTTCAGGTGGTATTATCACGAACTTTTATTGCGGATTTGGACATACCTCCTTTTGCGCTTTATCGTGCATTGCGTAAATTGAATCCTACGCCTTATTTATATTTATTTGAAGAAGAGGAATTTGCAATAGCTGGTGCCTCTCCAGAATTACTGGTGGGGGTAAAAGATGGTGTGATTGAAACGGTACCGATTGCAGGAACTTGCAAAAAAGGTGATGATATTAATCTGCTATTGGCTGATCCCAAAGAAACAGCTGAGCATATTATGCTGGTTGATCTAGCACGTAACGATGTTGGAGCAGTTGCCAAAGCAGGTACGGTTACCGTGACTAAATTTAAAAATGTTAAAACTTATTCTCATGTGAGCCATATTGTATCGCATGTGGTAGGGCAAATTGACCCTAAATACAATCAATTTGACGTTTTAAAATCAGTTTTACCAGCTGGAACTTTATCTGGAGCACCTAAAATCCGTGCGATGGGGATTATTGATGAGCTAGAAATGACGCGGCGTGGTTTATATGGTGGTGCAGTGCTGATGCTAGATGAAACAGGAAGTTTAACTGCCGCGATTGCGATTCGCACGATGTTTATTCAAAATAAACAAATTGAACTACGGGTTGGCGCGGGAATTGTTTACGACTCCGTACCAGAAAAAGAGGTAGAAGAAACTTATCTTAAAGCACGTGGAGCAATGGCAAGTATCGAATTGGCAATGGGAGGTGGGTTATGATTTTATTAATTGATAATTATGATAGTTTTACCTATAACCTATACCAAGCATTGGTTGTTGCTGGTGCTGAAGTACAAGTAGTACGTAATGATGCAATTACTCTTTCTGCAATTGAGCAATTAGATAATTTGCAGGGAATTGTGTTATCACCAGGACCAGGTCATCCGAAACAAGCAGGAATCTGTGTTGAAGTTATCCAGCAGCTGGGGCATAAATATCCGATTTTTGGCGTATGTTTAGGTCATCAGGCAATGGGTGTGGCTTTTGGTGGTGTCGTTGATCTGGCAGATCAGGTTATGCATGGTAAACCTAGTTTAATTTTTCATAATCGTGGGACATTGTTTAAAAATGTTCATCTACCATTTACGGCGGCACGCTATCATTCACTAGTGGTTAAAAAGAATAATTTTCCTAATGAGCTAAAAATAGAAGCAGAAGATAGTGAAGGTAATATTATGGCGTTAAGTCATCGTCAATATCCGATTTATGGCGTGCAATTTCACCCAGAATCAATCTTAACGCCTGAAGGACAACAAATCGTGAATAATTTTGTGGAGCTGTGTCATGCTAAATAAGTGTATTGTTAAATTAAGTGCGGGACAAAATTTGAGCTTGGAAGATAGTTATTTAGCAGCTAAGGCTTTATTTGCGGATGTTGATCCAGTATTGGCTGGCTCATTTTTAACCTTACTTCATGCCAAGGGTGAAACAGCTGATGAGTTATTAGGTTTTCATAAAGCGTTGGTAGAGAGTGGACGTAGTCTTTTGTTGGATAAGCCTTTTGTCGATATCGTTGGCACTGGCGGTGATAAAGCTGGTACTTTAAATATTTCAACTGGTGGATCGTTACTTGCTGCTGCTTGTGGTGTGCCAGTGGTAAAACACGGTAATCGTGCGGTATCATCAAAATGTGGTTCTGCAGATGTTTTAGCTGAATTAGGCTTTAGTTTAAATTTAACTGATAGTGAAATTGCCAGAACGATTGATCAACATAATTTTGCTTTTTGCTTCGCACCTAATTTTTACCCGATTTTACGTAAATTAAATGATGTGCGTAAAAAGCTAGCAACCCCAACAATTTTTAACTTAATGGGTCCTTTGCTTAATCCAGCTGGGCGTGAGCATATTATTTTGGGCGTTTATCAGGATAAATATGTGCCCGTAATTGCGGAAACTTTATTCCGTTTGGGAACTACTAAATCATTGGTTTTTCATGGCAATGGTCTCGATGAACTTAGCTGCTTAGATACTTTACAAGCTAAATTAGTTACTGATGAGTCAATCAGTGACATTACGCTTGATTTACGCGAATTAGGCTTATCACAAGCTGAACTTAGCGATTTAGCTGGTGGTGATCGGATGTATAATGCGCAGATGCTGATTAAGACTCTCAATGATAAAACTAAGACTGGGATTAGTGATAGTTTGGCTCTTAATGCTGGCGCGGCTTTGTATGTCTATGGTAATGCTGCAAGCCTAGTTGATGGAGTTAAACAAGCCCAGCAACGTTTAGCAGAGGGTAATATTATTCCACTGAATAAATTACAGCAAATAGTACATCGTAAATATCAAGCACCGCAAAAACGTAAAAGCATGAAAGCCGGATTACTTGCCAAAGAATTTGCGGTAATCAGCGAAATTAAACGTGCATCACCATCAGCAGGGCATATTGCTGATATCGGTGATCCGGTGGAGCGTGCGCGGCATTATGTTGAGATTGGTGCTGCTGCGATTTCAGTTTTGACTGATGCTGGATTTAATGGTTCAATGGAAGATCTGCGTCGGGTAAGTGAGGGCTTAAAAGATACACCAGTTCCGGTACTATGTAAAGATTTTATGCTCACGCCGCCACAAATTGCTGAAGCTGCGGCTAATGGTGCGGATGTGATTTTGTTAATCGTGCATATTTTACAGGAAAACACTTTTGAGATGGCGAAGATTGCGCATAGTTTTGGCTTAGAGGTATTGGTTGAAGTACACAATCCAAATGAGCTTGATATCGCACTCAAAGCTGATGCGGATGTAATTGGGGTTAATCAACGTGATTTAAATGATTTTTCAATGCATCCTAATCAATTTGCGGAGTTGATTAAGTTAATACCAGCTAATCGGGTTAAAGTTGCTGAATCAGGGCTTAAAACTCGTGAGCAGGCTTTGGCTGCAATAGCTTTGGGTTATGATGGTGTTCTGGTCGGTGAAGCGTTGTCGCGCTTAGAACGTCCTGCCGAATTTTTTGGGCTGTAGTATAAATATGAAAAAATATCAAACTGGAATTATTGAGGATAATGCATCATCAGAGATGTTTTTGTTCTTTAATCTGATGAATGCGACTAAACTAGTAGATTCACTAAAAGTATTAGCTGCAGTAGTTGATGGATCTAGTGCAATAGTTGGTTTTGGTAATCAAGTAATGCAATATTTTCCACAAGTTACAGAATATAAACAGCACCAATTTAATTCACCATTAATGAGTGATAAAGCTGGATGTGATCTGGTAATTTGGCTAAAAAGTGATGATAAAGGTAAACTATTTCATCAGGCAGTTAAACTAAAAAATTTATTGGCTGATGATTTTGCATTACATAAAACCGTATCATCATATGCTTATCGTAAGAATTTTGATCTATCGGATTTTGAAGATGGGATTGAAAACCCACAAGGCGATGCAATGCAGCCCGTTGCAATAGTTGCCGATGGCGAATTGACTGGTTCTAGCTTCTGGGTATTGCAACAATGGCAACATGATTTTGCATGGCTAAATAATAATACTCAAGCGGCAAAAGAAGCATGTATTGGACGTAGTATGGATGATTCGCACCAGTTGGATAATTTGCCAGATTCTGCGCATGTTAAAAAAGCTGCTAAAGAAAATTTTACTCCCGAGGCGGAGTTATTAAGAAAATCTATGCCGTGGTCTGACGATGAACTTAACGGTGGCTTAATGTTCTCGGCATTTGGACATTCATTCCGTGCCTTTAATTTGCAAATGACTAGTATGTTGGGTACTGAAGATGGTGTAGTTGATGGAGTATTTAATTTTTCAAAAGTATTAAATACCAATTATTTATGGTGTCCTCCTCTTGTTGATGGTTGCTTGGATTTATCATTATTAGATGCAGAGTAATTTATAGCAGATGAGGTTTTACTTTTATAATTAAAAGCTAAAAAATTTCTAAATATGGAAAATAGGTTAAGTATATGTTAATTAAAATTTGTGGTATTACCACTCCAGAGATGGCACGTAAAGTTGCAGCTAGTGGAGTGGATTATATAGGTTTATTGTTTACCAAACATTCACCACGTCAAATTGATCTGGCGACAGCCAAGCAGATTTGTGAAGTAGTCAAAGATTATGACACTCAGGTAGTTGGAGTATTTTTTGACGAAAGTCTGGAGCAGATTCAGGCAATTGATGCTGCTCTCAATCTGGATGTTATTCAATTACACGGTGATGCACCCCGCGCAGCAGTGGCTAATTTTACTCATAAGCCAATTATTTATGTTGCTGATGGTAAAGCTCTACCCGCAGACTTAAATCCAGCCAAAGATTTTATTCTTTATGAAAAGATTACACCAGATAACACAATTCCATTTCGTTATTTTATTGCTGGTGGCTTGGATAAAGATAATGTTCTGGCACGAATTGCTGAGGCTAATCCGGCGGGAGTCGATTTATCTTCTGGCGTGGAGATTACTCGTGGAGTAAAAGATTATGGCAAAATCCGTGAATTTTTGGGATTGATAAAACCAACTTATTACGGGGCTTTTGGTGGTATGTATGTACCAGAGCTATTAATTGAGCCACTACATGATTTAACCAAAGCTTATCATGAGATTGCTTTGGGCGATGAGTTTCAGGCGGAGTTCATTAGTTTACTTAAAAACTATGTCGGACGTCCAACTGCGCTGACTCATGTGAAAAATTTTGGTAAAGCGATTGGTTTGAAGCACGTTTATCTCAAGCGTGAAGATTTGACGCATACCGGAGCACATAAAATTAATAATGCACTGGGACAATGCTTACTCGCCAAAAAAATGGGTAAGACCAGGATTATTGCTGAAACAGGAGCGGGGCAGCATGGAGTTGCTACGGCAACGGCTTGTGCGATGCTTGGTTTGGAATGTAAAGTGTATATGGGGCAAGTCGATGTTGAACGTCAAGCGCCAAATGTAGCTAAAATGCGCTTATTAGGTGCGGAAGTTATCCCAGTAACTGATGGTAGTGCTACGCTTAAAGATGCAGTTAATGAAGCTTTACGTGATTGGGCATCAAGTTATGAAACTACTCATTATTGTTTAGGAACAGCATTGGGACCTTATCCATTTCCACAGATTTGTGCACGTTTTCAGTCGGTGATTGGGAATGAAGCCAAAGCTCAATTTGCTGAACAAACTGGAGGTAGCAAACCTGATTTAGTAATTGCCTGTGTGGGTGGAGGTTCGAATGCGATTGGTGTTTTTCAGGCATTTATTCCTGATGAAGAAATCAAACTAGTTGGGGTTGAAGCTGGTGGTTACGGTACTGGCGTTGGTGAAAATGCAGCGCGCTTTCAATCCGGACGTTTAGGTGTCTTGCATGGTAATCGGACTTATGTATTGCAAACCCAAGATGGGCAAATTGCCGATACTCACTCGGTATCAGCGGGCTTGGATTATGCTGCGGTTGGACCACAACATTCAGATTTATTTGCAACAGGTCGGGCTAGTTATGATGTAGCATCAGATCAGGAAGCATTGCACGCCTTTCAGTTGCTGACTTCAAGTGAAGGGATTATTCCGGCATTAGAATCTTCACATGCCTTGGCGTATTTGATTCGCATTGCCAAAGATTTACCTAGTGATTGTAAAGTATTAGTTAATTTATCAGGCCGCGGTGATAAAGATTTACCGGGTTTACTAGAAAGAGGATTGATTCATGTCGCGCATTAAAAATGCTTTTGCCAATAAAGCTAAAATTGCATATCTAACTGCTGGTGATGGTGGTGGAGTAGAACAAAGTGCCGCTTATTTTTTAGCGCTGGTTCAAGGTGGTGTTAATTTACTTGAGATTGGGATTCCTTATTCTGACCCGGTTGCTGATGGTCCAGTGATTCAAGCAGCAATGGAACGTGCATTGGCGGCAAATACTACTGTTGAAAGTAGTTTGGAAGTTGTAGCTAAAATTCGTGCTAAAAGCGAAGTTGCGATGATTTTATTTACGTACTATAATCCGATTCAAGATGATTTAGCTGGCTTTTTAACTCGTGCCAAACAAGCAGGTGCTGATGGGGTGCTAATTGTTGATTTACCTTATGAAGAATCAGCTAATTATCGCTATGTTTGTAAATACTTAGGGCTTGCACCAATCAATGTAATTGCACCTTCAACCAGTAAAGCTCGGATGAAAACCGTTTTGGCTGGTTTAGATCAAGGTTTTGTTTACTATGCTTGCCAAAAGGGAACTACTGGAACGCGTGATGGTCTACCTGCTGATTTGCCGGCGCAAATTGCTGCGGTGCGCGAGGCTAGTCAATTACCAGTTGCGGTTGGATTTGGAGTTGCTAATTCGGCTATGGTTGAGCAAATTTTAGCGCTTGCTGACGGTTGTGTGGTTGGTTCATATTTAGTTAAACAATTGGCGAATCAAATTACTCCAGATCAATTAACGGTGCTTACTAAGGATCTCTACCATGTTGCTTGAATTAGAAAATAATACCAACTATCTGGATAAACAGGTGCTGATTGAGCGCTTAGAAACTATGGGATTTCGGGTGGTTGAAAGCGATGCTAATATTCTGGCAGTGATCGGTGGCATTGATTCATGGGTAGTAACTGAAGATTTTGCTAAGTTACCCAATGTGGCAAAAGTTCACCCTTTAACCAGTAATTTTAAGCTTGCCAGCCGTCAGACTAAACCAAGTGATACGATTATTAAGATCAAAGATGTGGAAATCGGTGGGAAAGATTTATTTATTATTGCTGGACCTTGTTCAATTGAATCACGTGAACAACTTGAAGCCTGTGCTAAAGTTGCCAAAGAACATGGCGCTCAGGCTCTACGTGGTGGAGCATATAAACCACGCACTTCACCATATGAGTTTCAGGGAATGGGCGTACCAGGATTGCAACTGATTGCCGAAATCAGTGCTAAATATGGTTTGCTAAGTGTTTCTGAAGTGATGGATGCTAGTCAGTTACCTGAGGCGGTTAAATATCTGGATGTTATTCAAATTGGTGCGCGCAATATGCAAAATTACGCACTGCTCACCGAGTTAGGTAAAATTAAAACTCCAGTATTACTCAAACGTGGTTTTGCTTCAACTTACCATGAGCTACTGATGGCGGCAGAATATATTATGCTTGCAGGTAATCCAAATGTTATTTTATGTGAGCGCGGCATTCGCACGATTGAAACTTTTACCCGTAATACTTTAGACCTTAATGCAATTCCGGCATTGCAACAATTAACTCATTTACCGGTAATAGCTGATCCGAGTCATGGAACTGGTGTTCGTTCGCTGGTATTGCCAATGGCACGTGCTTCAGTAGCTGCTGGGGCGCATGGGATATTGGTTGAGATGCATCCTGATCCAGATAAATCAATTTCAGATGCTAAGCAAACAATCAGCTTTGCGACTTTTGCAGATTTAATTCGCCAAGTACAAAAAGTTAAAGCAGCGCTTGATTAAAATAAAAATCCAGATTATTTATAATCTGGATTTTTATTTTAATCAGAAGAAAGCCCTAAACAATCTATACTTTCAAAGCATATGCTAAAAAAGGAAATATTCTAGCGCTGTATAATAGTACTACTCATAATTAAACACGAAATAATATTTGGCCAAATGGAAGAGTATTGAATTCGCGTTATCTTTTTTTATCTCTAGTTACTGTTGTAAATTAATATTTATATATTGTAACTGACAATCTTATATCTCAATTTCAATTTAGTCTAGTTTTATCAAATAATTTAAATCTTATCAATATCAATTTACTATATTTAAAAATATTATTGACAATATCCTATTCATTCATTGTTGCATGGTGGACTATCCTGAAATACCACTTCCGGAAAGGTGTAATTAAATATTAAAATGCTGATTTTCACGTCTGATGACAATTTAACTAATGATGCTATGACGCTCAAGTTGTAAATAGGGTGACTTAATCTATATCAAGCTAAGACTTATGGGTGAGTGGGTTTTTTTGTAATGTAATTCGTGAATTAATCAAGAAATACTGCTAGTTATTTGGCAGTTATTTACGAAAACTGGGTATAAGTGTTTGATTGTATCGCAATGCTTTTAGAGGATTTAAATGAAAACATTTCATAAAATGTTGATAGCAGCCAGCTCTGCTATTGGAATAGCGGCAATTTCTGCTTGCGGCAACGGCAGCAATAGTGGTAGCTCTGGTGGCACAACAAATGTAATACCACAACCACAACAAGTTAATGCCACAATTGGTCAAATGTCAGTGATTCCGCTACTTAGCAGTAATCAGCTTGTGACCAATCGCACAAATGGTAAGAGCTCTGTAACTAGTAGTGTGATAAGTTCTGGCAGCTATAAACTTGCGATTACCAATAATAAGGCGCTTCCGATGCTGATTGATCGTATTAGTATAACTGGAGATGGTGCTTCAGATAATAATGCTACTAACGGTAGTTGCGGTAATCAGGTACAAGGAAATAATAGCTGTTATTTGAGTATTACTCCACCTAACCATGCAGGATCATTTGTTCTTACGGTGTATTACCATTATACAGATGGCAAATCGGGTAAATTAGCTCAATTAATTCAGTATGGTGCAGTTACCGCAAATAATGGTTATTATTACAAAAGCAATGATAGTCGTGTAATAACGGCGATTGATCAAACTCGCATATTGTCTTTTCCAATTATATTGGCAGAGGATTATACCAAGCTTGCGACCAGTTCCAATTTTAATAGTTCAATTGATTGTGGTGGTAGCTATAGTAAAGGTACTGCGTGTACGCTTATGGTTGAGACTAAAGGTGGTATCACTGATAACGTTGCAACAGTTAATCTAAGGGGGACTTTGTCAAATGGTAAACAAAATCAGCTTACCTTAAATACATTGGTTACAGTTACACCTAGCCCCAATTTGATCATTGGTGGTACTGGGCTAATCATTAATCCAGCAAATGGTGCTGATGCTAATCAGATTGAAGTAACCATGTTTAATGCCGGTGACTCGGATGCAACTGGTATAAACATTACTCCAGCAGCACCATTAACAGTGTCCACGAGTGGTGTTAGTACACCCTGTGTGAATGGTGGCTCTTTGGCTGCTTCGGCTAGTTGTAGCTTTAAGGTGAATGCTGAGTCAGAAATTTCCGGACAAAATACCGTTACTGTAACCGACGCAGAAGAGGATAGCCAATCAATTAATATTTTTTATGTGGCTGAATCAGCATCTCCGGCATTAACAATTACGCCAAGTGGTAGCTTATTGAATACTATCGCAGGCTATGAGTCTCAAGCGGTTACCCTCACGCTAACAAATAGCAGTACGTCGGGAACTAGTTTAACGAATTTAACACTGCCAAGCATGACGCTTCAAAATAGCTATTTATCATACGTCGCGTATACTGGTACTGGCGATGCGTGTAAAAATGCAGCTAACCCTAGTGGAGTGACTACTCTTGCAGCGAGTGCATCATGTAGTGTTACGATTAATTATAATCCACCTCTTGCAGCGGGTGAGCAAAGTGGTAGTTTGGTTTTTACTCCGGTAGCTAATTATGCTGATGCCAATAATATTACTAAAACTTATTCGCAGGCAACTCTGAGCATGAATTACTCAAGTACTACTCCGGTGGTAACGATTGTAATGAGCACTCCAGCATCAAATAGCCAGAATAATCCGTTTGCTTTTAACATCTTGCCAAATGGTAGCGATTCAAAATCTCAAGTATTTACTTTTACCAATACTGGTAATATCCCTGCAACTGATATCAGTTTTAATGATGTCATATCTGGATATCCTAGCTTAAGTAGCTTAAATATTACCGCTAGTTCAAATGTGGCAGACCCGTGTGTAAATTTGGCAACGCTTAACTCGGGTGCCTCGTGTAGCACTATACTTACTTTTGGACCAGTCTCAGCTCCGCAAGCGTTGGAGTCTGTTGGTTTACAATTCAATGCAACTAACGCAGTTAGCAGTACGCTTGTTGGAGTTAATTATTATATTTCAGCAGAAGCCAATGATACCAAGCTGAATTTGGCTGCAATCGCTTATTCAACAGATGGCAATACTTGGACAACAATTGAATCTACTAATGATGTGGGAGGAGCTAGTGCTAATCCGCTGAGCTTTACTAACTATCAGGCGTACCCAGTTTACTTGAAGTATAGTTATTTAAACAATGGTAACGAATCGGCGTTAAACTTTAATGTTAACCTGAATAATATTCCTGATACCTATGGTATTGTTAGTGGACAAACTACTTGTCCATATGGCGCTAATGCTGCAACTTTGGATATTGAGAGTAGTTGTGATGTGGTACTAAAAACAGTAGACTATAGTAAATCGGCAATTTATGCAAATGGTGCAGGTGCAGGCTTTATCAGTGGTCCATTGAATATTGGTGTACCAGCTATTAGTTATACCAGTCCGAATACAGGGGTACATAAAAATATGGTTTTAAGCTATGCACCAACTTCCGATACCACTACATATGTTAGTGCCGGGCTTTTCTTTAGCAATACTTGGCAAATTACTGTGGCTGGTGGTCCCAATGTTGACGTAACATATCCTTGGTGGTTAAATATTAAATCAACAGCTTATAGTATTACCGCAAATGAGTCTAATCCAATTATAAACCTAAATTATGCCAACTGGGGTCCGGCATTTGAATCATATACTTCGACAGGAGACTGCTCTCCAGCAGCAAACCTTGATATTAATCCAAATAACTGGAATATTCCACTTATCGGAATATGCAGGTCTCTGAGTATTACAGTACCTAATTATACGGTTCAAGGCGTTTATACTTTCCCGTATACGGTAACCAGTGGCTATGATCCAACTACCAGCTATAGCGGTACGCTGAGTTTTAGTCTGAATTAAAAAGCCTGCCTCTCCGTCGGTTTTGGGCTAGTATTGTCCCAAAGCCGACCTTTTTTATTAAATCATTCTTTGTTTAATTGATGACTATTATTATGGAATTTAATCGTGTATAAATTTTTATGTAAATTGTACTTAATTGTGAGTGCCATTATTCTCGTTGGCTGTAATGGCGGTGCTAATAAGCAGGGCTCTGTACAGTTGCAAAATGGGATGATTAGTTTGAGCGAGGTTGGGCTTATCCCGATTATTGATAGCAATCACCATAGAATTTATCTAAGATTACATAATAATGATAATCAAAACATTACTAATATAGCACTTGTTAGCACGAATGACAAACCAGAGCAGCAATTATCAGCTGATTTATCAGGCTGTCATAATCTGGCGGCTAAATCCAGTTGTCAGTTAGCTATTACGTTACCAAAAAACCTTGAGCCAGGTAGCCAGTTACTTCGTTTAATGGTAACTACGGCTGATCAGCGCCGTTATCCGGTGGTGCAATTATTGCGCTACAATAAACTAGCAGCGGTTAATTCATTGCTGGTAGGGAGTCTACCTACGCAGATTGTTAAGCGCCCAGAACAGCAGGCAAGCGTGGTAATCCCTTTTAGTTCCATTAGCAATTTATCCCATCTGCAATTATCTAGTGCTTCCGCTAGCCAAATTATTTGTGAAGATGGAAGTAATATTGTCAAAGCAGGCAAACTGTGTAGTGCATTGATTGGGTTATCTGATCAATCACTAAGGCAGGAGCTTACCTTGTCTTCGCTGTCTTCAGATGGTATTCAACTAAATACTAAATTTATGTTGAATATTACTTTAAATAATATCGCGAATCTAATCGTTGGCGTGGCAAATTCGCTGCTTACACCGACTGAAAGCATTGGTATGGTTACAGTGGTAAATACAGGTACACAAACGGCAAGCGATCTGGGGTTTATTGCAGCCAGTCCGTTGCAGATCAGCAATAATAATTGTGGCAACCAGCTGGCAAGTGGCTTGAGCTGTACTTTTAATGTACGCAATACCAGCTCTGGTAATGGGCAAAATACAATTAGTATTAACTATAATGATGGTAGTGGTGCGAGCAATTCTACATCGGTTAGTCTAGGATATAGTGCTAGTTTACTCAGTCCAAATTTACAGATTAGTGTTAGCAATAGTTTATTAAATACTTTTGTCGGTAGTCAACAAACAACTATCCTTACTCTTGCAAATGTTGGTAATGCGGCTTTAAGCAATCTTATGCTACCAAATCTGACAAGAATATCTTCGTCATTACAGTATACCACGAGTGGCTTGGCTTCGCCACTTTGCGCTACTGATAGCAGTCAAAATCTGCTCGCAGAGAGTAGCTGCAATATTGGCATAGTTTATACTCCCAGCACAATCGACCAGTCAAGTAGCTTTAATTTTAATCCCAGCGCTAGTTATAGCGATAATTTTGGCAGACAGATCAGTTATAGTAGTAGTTATCAGAGTATCAGCTATTCTTCCTTGCAGGTAAATCAGGTCTACGCAGCAAGTGCAAAAGGGGTCGTATTTAACGAGTCGGGTACTACTCTACCGGGAAGTGTTCCGGTAAGTCCTGATAATAGTTCGATTACTGCTGAGAGCAATATCAATGGAGTAATCTATGTTGGTACTACCAATGGTAACGTTTATGCTTATAATACCAATGCTAGCTATCCGTCGTGGAGCTTAGTGGGGGGAGCTGCTCTTGGTGCTGGAAGAATCAGTGCACTGGTTAATCTGGGGAACACTTTATATGCTGCTACTACGCAGGGAGTTTGGCAGATTAGTCTAAGTGGTACTAACAATAGTTGGTATCAGTTTTCGCTCAATCTCACGAGTTCTTCTGTTTCTGCCTTACTAGTACTTAATAATCAGGTCTACGCTGCAGCTAATAACACGGTATATTATACTGCTGATAGCGGGCTCACTTGGAACCCTATAGGAAGTAATAATCCGGGAGGTATAAGTAGTATGGCTGCGTATGGCAATACTCTCTTGGTTGCCCCTACAGCAACCACCTCAGTAAAATATTATGATCTTAATAGTTCAACCAGCTGGGCGAATCTGGGTGGAAATTTTAATACTTTGCCGACTAGTCTTGGTGGCATGAATAATTTGCAGGTTAAAGGTAATTATGCCTATGTTGCTAGTGGAGGACAAATTTATCGCTACGATATGAGCAAAGGATATTTGGGGGATAGTTGGGCGGCATTAAACAATACACTTAATGTCTGCAGTACTGTTACTACGCTGGCGGTGGTTTCTAATAACTTATATGCTGGTTGTACTAATGGCAGTATTTATTGGAGTAATATTCAGGCAATTAATAATGGCTGGGTTAGTATTGGTAATCCTACTTCTAATAGTAACTCCGCGATTAATGCATTAATCACACAAAATAATAATCTTTATGCTGCTTCTGTTGATAAAAATCTGTACGCTTATAGTTTAGTTGAAAGTAGTCCGAGCTGGCATAAACAAGGAAGTCTGGCACTCGATGGAAGTAGTGTTTTGGCGCAAACCAGGCTCGGTTCAAAAATATATGCCTCTACTGCCAATGGTAATGTCTTTAGTTTTGATCTGAGTAATCCACTTTCAGTCTGGCAGCAACTTGGGGCAAGGGTTGATGCTAATGGGATTTATTCATTGACAGTATTTGGTAGCAAAATTATTGCTGGTAGCGGCAACAGTACCGTATATAGCTATGATACTAGCGTAAATGGTGCCAGTTGGACTATGCTTGGTAGCGCCAGTTTTAATTCCGGGCATATTGTTTATGCTCTGAATGTAAGTGGTAGCAAAATCTATGCAGTACTAGGGCAGGGAACCTTGGCTTATGTTTATCAATATGATACCAGTAGCGCTACTCCTGCCTGGCAGGCTGTGAGCGGTGGCTCAGTTGCCAGTCTGTCTGTTTATAATTTGGTTATTATAGGTAATCAGCTCTATGCCGGATCATACGCGGGAGATATTCGTACTTATAATACGGTTACTGCTGGATCTTTTTGGAGCAATTTGAGTAGTCAGCCAGATGGAAGCGCAGTCTATGCCTTAATTAGAGAAAGTGGTGTGCTTTATTCAGGTACTTCTAATGGGGGAGTGTTTAAATATGATACTAGTTTGGGGTCACCTAGCTGGGTACGTCTGTGTCAAGCCAATGTTCCAAATGGTAGTTCAGTCTGGAGTTTGACTTATTATGCCAATAAGCTTTATGCAGGAACCATCGGTGGAATGGTATATGTGTGTAATCTTAATCAGTCGAGTCCATCTTGGCAAATCAGTATTGGGCTGAGTAATTATGCGCCGCCTGCTGATAATACTACACAGGTTAATTCTTTGCTTGGTTTTTAAGGTAAACTGAAGTATATAAGTTTATTGTTATGTAAATTCTGTCTTGCACTAGTTAGACTAAAATAAGAAACTTGA